>NZ_JAKFFU010000013.1:0-228534 GCF_021502625.1 Dyadobacter sp. CY351
CGGCCGAAGTGCGTTACTGCTAGCAGTTGCGCACTTCGGCCGCCCGGCGGCCCGGTCCGCTCAGTGTGACAGGGGGTTATTTTATGTGACAGGGGTTGTTTTGATTGGCTCAGCTTCAGGGCTTCAACTTCACCCAGTCTGCATTATAAAGCGGCATATGGATTGCTTTTAGCTTTGCTTCGGGGAATTTGATCACTTTGCGGTCGTAGGTCATCAGGCCGTTTGTTTCTATTTCTACGTCGGTTGTTTGCGTGTAGACTGCGGCTGATAATCCTCTTTTGATCAGGGATTCAAATCTTTTTACGAAGGACTCGTAACGGGCGTAAAGCTCCTGCTGGTTTTTAAAACTCTGGTATCCCCAGTTATCCTTTTGCTGCCAAACGTGACCGTCTATCGGCAGCCCCAGCCCGCCGAATTCACCCAGCACAATAATCTGCTTTGCACCAAAAATTTCTGGTCTCGGCATCACCGGTGCGGGATAATTATGCATGTCGATAATGTGGCCGACCGGGAAAAAGTTGCCTCCGCTGGCGCTGTTAACCAGGCGGCTTGGGTCGTATTGCATGGTCCAGTTGGTGATTTCTTCTGTTTTGAATTGTCCCCACGCTTCGTTGAAAGGAACCCATACGACAATGGATGGAAAATGATCATTGGCATCCATGATAGCCTTCCATTCCGTCTTATAAATGTTCTCTGACTCTGGTGTGCGCTGCTTTTCCGTCTCGTCTCCGGTAATGCCGGGACGCTGCTCCCAGTTGTTGCCCATATCGCCGCTCGGCATGTCCTGCCACACCAGCATTCCCAGCTCATCACAATAGCGATACCAACGCGCAGGCTCTACTTTCACGTGTTTTCTGATCATATTGAAGCCCATTTCCTTGGTTTTCAAAATGTCGAATTTCAATGCTTCGTCCGTTGGAGCTGTATAGAGTCCGTCTGGCCACCAGCCCTGATCGAGCGGGCCATATTGGAATAAGAACTTGTTATTCAATGCCATACGCTGAATGCCATTTGCATCCAATTGCATCGAAATTTTACGCATAGCGAAATAGCTCTTCACTTCGTCTACTACTTTTCCGTTCCGGGTTACTGTGAGCACTAAGTCATACAAAAATGGATTTTCGGGCGACCACAACTTAGCATTAGCAATGTTCAGCACGGCATTTTCACCGGATGCGATTTCCTGCTCAGCTACTTTATTGGAGCCGTCCAGCGCAACGATTCTGATCTTGTCCGTTGTTCCTGCATTTTTAAGCGTTGTTGTAACAGTCAAAGTTTGCTTATCAATGTCCGGAACTTGCTTGAAATCAGCAATGTGCGTGGTTGGAACGGTTTCCAGCCAAACGGTTTGCCAGATTCCGGTCACAGGCGTGTACCAGATTGCATGCGGATTTTTGATTTGCTTTCCTCTTGGCTGCGGACCATCGCTGCTGGGGTCCCAGACGCGAACGCTGATGTCCTGCTGCTTTTTCTTCACCAAAAGGTCCGTAATGTCAAAAGAGAAAGGATCGTAGCCGCCCTGATGCGAGCCCGCCGGCTTTCCATTGACAAACACATCACATTTCCAATCCACAGCCCCAAAGTGCAGGAGCACTCTCTGATCTTTTAGCTTAGGCGCAAAGTCAATGTTCCGCTGATACCAGAGCACACTGTCTTTTCCCACAGTCTTACCCACGCCCGACAATGCGGATTCCACGGCGAACGGGACCAATATCTGACCGTCAAAAGCCGCCGGCTTAGTTTCGGACGATTGTTTTGGAACAATTGAGAAATTCCATAAGCCATTGATATTAACCCAATTCTGGCGGACCATTTGCGGCCGCGGATATTCAGGATGAACATTGGCTGCATTTACCTTTTCCGCCCAGGGCGATACGATTTTCCCTTCAACATATTTCCATTCGGGAGACTTCTGCGCAGCCGAGTCGACGCTTAGGATGCATGATAGCAATCCCAATCCTAGCAGTGCTGTTTTCATTAAATTTGAGTTACTGAACAAGATGTTAATTAAATTCAAATTTAAAAGGATTGCAGGAAACCGCTCTACTATCATTTTGCTTAGCTTTGAAATAACTCACTCAAATTCCAACCCATGAAAAAACGCTGTTACCTGGCCATTCTCCTGCTGATCAGCTTTTCTGCCTTCGCACAGGACTACTCCGATAAAATCACACTTGCCCTGCATGGGGGCGCAGGCACCATTACGCGCGCCAGCATGTCGCCGGAGCAGGAAAAAGCCTATAAAGAAGTCCTTAATACGGCATTGCAAAAGGGTTATGGCGTATTGAAAAGTGGCGGAACGAGTGTTCAGGCGGTGGAAGCTACAATCAGGGTTATGGAAGATTCACCGCTTTTCAACGCTGGTAAAGGTGCTGTTTTTACCAACGAGGGCAAAAATGAGCTGGACGCATCCATTATGGAAGGAAAAACACTGAAAGCCGGCGCCATAGCAGGCGTCACCACGATCAGGAACCCGATCAGCACGGCCATTGCCGTCATGGAGAAGTCTCCGCACGTCATGATGGCAGGCAAAGGCGCGGAAACATTTGCGAAAGCGCAGGGACAGGCAATTGTTGATCCTTCCTATTTCTATACCGAGTCCAGGTTTAAAGCATTGCAACGCGCCAAAGAGCAGGAAAAAACAGAGCTGGACCATGACGCCAAAGAAAAGCAGGAAGTAAAAAAAGCGCCGAAGACAGGTTTCGTTGAACAAGACGAGCTGATATTTACAGAAGGCAAAAAATTTGGGACTGTGGGCTGTGTTGCACTGGACAAATTCGGGAATTTAGCGGCTGGAACGTCCACGGGCGGAATGACCAACAAACGATACGGGCGCATCGGCGACGCACCGATCATTGGCGCAGGAACTTATGCAAATAATGCCACATGCGCGGTTTCGGCCACGGGACACGGCGAATATTTCATCCGCTCCGTGGTTGCCTACGACATCTCGGCACTGATGGAATACAAAGGCATGACTTTGCAGGACGCTGCGAATCAAGTGGTGATGAAAAAACTGGTAGAACGTGGCGGCGAAGGCGGCATTATTGCGGTGGACAGGAACGGTAATGTTGCGATGCCTTTTAATAGCGAAGGCATGTACCGCGGTTATATCAAAAGCGACGGAAAAAGTGAGATCCTGATTTATAAGGACTGATTTCGGGTCTTTTGAGCAGGCGGTTTTGCTATGGTTACAAAAACGCGTTTTTATACACTTGTTTCTCATTCCCGTAATACAAAACGGGCTGCTTTTGTCGTTTGGATTAAGTAACGTAACATTCAGCTTCCTTACTCTATGAAATCAGTTTACAAGGTTTTTCTTCTGATCTTACTGGCTTCTCCGCTTTGTTTTGCGACCCATATCCGGGGCGGTGAGATCATGGCTTCACATATTTCCGGCCAAAATTATAACATTAAAGTGCGTTTGTACTTTGACAGGAACGTTGGTGAAGCTGCTGCAACTGCTCAAACAAATGTTTTGGTATGTTTTGGTGATGGTTCTACCAAAGAATTTCAAAGATCGAAAACGGAAGCGCTTCCTGGTGATGTGCTGGTGTCTGACTATGACGGAACGCACACCTATCCTTCTTCCGGGACATTCCAGATTTCTGTTTCAATGGAGAATCGTTCACCCGGAATATTGAACCTGCCGAATTCAGGCGATACACGAGCATTTTTCTGGACTGTTATCAATACACAGGTTTCCAATTCCACGCCTGTCCTTCCCTATCTGGCCTTCGAAGCGGGTGTAAAGCAGTTATTCAAAATTGATCTCAAACCAACCGTTGCTGATGCCGATAGCATTACTGTAAAGCTTCCCAAACTGAGCAAACCTTCGCCGGGCGAGTGCGGCGTGCGTATGCTGGAACATACTTATATGTATCCCAATGAAGTAAGCAGCACAGGCACATTCAAAGTCGTTCCATCGGTTAATCAGTTGGTTTGGCAGGCTCCGGAAGTGTTGGGCAACTACATATTTGCAATGGTAGTAAGTGAATGGCGTGACGGAGTTGCTATTTCTGAGACTTACCGCGAAGGTCTCATTACCGTAATTGACAAGCCCGGCCCGACCGTCGAGATACCACCCTACGAATCGGCTGCAAATGGTGGCTTGATCACGTCTACGCCAAATGTAAAATCGGCAGAAGTTTCCATGGCCATTGAAGCCTATCCGGTTCCTACTGAGACATCAATTACTGTGAAAGCATATAGCAAAAAACGTTCTGTTGTAACATTACAGCTTATAGATATTCGCGGAAGGGTTATCAAGGAAATCAAAAGCGGCGGCCCGGTAATTTCAGTTCAGGAGGAGTTTGATATGCGTAATCTTGCCAAAGGGATTTACATCATAAAAGCAGCAAACGAAAATGATGCGGTGTCGCAGAAAGTGTTGCGGTAAGAGCATTGTAATGGTGTAAAAGAGAAATTTCGTCTTATGTAAATACGACACTTGTATATGCAATTGGTCTCCGTATTTATCATAGGTTAATTATAATTCAGAAAAATGGCTGATCACATGATCAGCCATTTTCTTTTCAATACAATGTAAAAACCTCTTAATTAGCCGCCTGCCCTGACGCCGCAGACATATCGAGCGAAGTGATCCTGTCTTCAACAAACTGGCTTTTCAAAAGCATTTCTTTGATCATCGACAAATGGGTGTAGGTGATCATATGTCCGGCTTTGTGCAGGAAAATGTATTGAGCGCGCTTGCTCTTAATGTGTTTCTTGGCAAAATCAATGTTGGCCGGATCGGCTATCCAGTCATTTCCACCCTGGATTACCGTTGTAGGAAGGTCGAGGTTACGCCAAACGGGCAATAGTTTCCGGAGCTCATCGGAGTGGCTGTATTTCTCAGCCGTAGCCGTATTGAACTCTCCCGGCAAGAACAACTGGATAAAAGAATTCCTGCCCCATTTCGAAAACCAATAAAACTTCTCTTTTTCAGGATCTATAACAGGCGAAACCATGATCAGCTCCTTCACTTGATCCGGTTGCAGTGAAACGAGCTTGGCAGCGATCGGTGCACCGTAAGATCTGCCTAGAACGGTTACTTTTTCTTTGCTTTTATTTAATTCAAAAACGGGTAAAAGTGCATTGGCTTGTGTGGCAATGGAAGTCACATAGCGGTGCTTCTTCTTCATTTTAAGGCGGGATTTCCCATAACCCACACGGTCAACGGACACAATGTGAAAGCGCTTTTGCAGGTCTTCATCGTCCATCAAATTCATATAACCCCATAACGAGCCGGGGGCACCATGGATCAGCAGCAACATTGGCAATGTATCCGCACCCACACTTGCAATGCAAAGGGCAAGCGTATCATTTTTAATAATGCGTTCCTCAGGTTTTACTTTTTTCGCTGCATAATGTTTCCGCACCTGTTTGGCTGATATAGTGTACCGGGAAAAGCAGGAACTGAGCGAAATGGATATTAGAAAAACAACAATTACAGATCGCAAAAATTTAAAACTTGGCATACATTCAGGAATCTTACTGTAATTTATAACTTCACAGGATATTTCAATATACGATTATAAATAGAAAAAGAGTGAAATTCAGGACGTGTTTCTCAAAGAAACAGCCTGGACAAAATTTTTCCTGCTTATTATGTGTTCAATATAAAATTGATGCCAGAAATCCGGGTTATCTAAGCCAAATTCCTACTGTTGATGACAACCAACCAACAAAACGAGTTCTTCCAGCGCCTGGCAGAGCAAAATGAGCAGTATCGCTATCAATTACCTTCGAGACACGATGCTGGTAAGTTTATTCAGGACCTGATTAATTTTCTTTTTCCGATCAGTAAGGACTGCACGAGCTGCCCCACCAAGGACATTGCGATGAAATATGCTGATTTACGCAACAGTCTGAACTGCATGCTGGAACCATTGCTTCCCGAACTGGAAAAAAGCAAGGAGGGAATTCTGGATGACGTTTTTGGGCAGATTCCCGGGATTTACGAGAAATTGTTGCTGGATGCCAAATCAATCACGGATAATGATCCTGCTTCGGTAAGCATTGAAGAGGTCATTTCGGTTTATCCGGGCTTTATGGCTATTGCTACTTATCGCTTTGCCAACTTGTTTGCGCTTGCCGGCATTCCGCTTCTACCCAGGATGTTGACTGAATTCGCGCACAGCCAAACAGGAATCGACATTCACCCGAACGCAACAATCGGCCATTCGTTTTTTATAGACCACGGAACAGGCGTTGTCATCGGCGAAACGACGCACATTGGTAACAATGTTAAATTGTATCAGGGCGTAACATTAGGGGCGACATTTGTATCGAAGTCACTTGCTTCCAGCAAACGGCATCCAACCATTGAAGATAATGTTGTGGTATATGCCAATGCGACGATTTTGGGAGGAGAAACCGTGATAGGCCACGATTCGATCATTGGCGGGAATGCCTGGCTGGTGCGAAGCGTACCTCCATTTTCGCAGGTTTATCACCAGAGCAAAATAGAGATACGCCAGCAGACACCGTCTATTACATAATACTTCTTATAAATCTGCGAACACCTTCCATATACACGGGCTCAGCTTGCGGAAACGCATATCTGGGCTGTGTGGTCATGGTAATGCTTATAAAACCGTAGGTAAGGCACCACCACTCGTAATAGGTTTTGGTAACCATCTCGCCAGATCTCGGACGCAGGCTTGCGATCATTTCCCAAACCGGATTGCCCTTAATGCTCATGGCCTTTCCGTATACATTCTTGGAATCGCAATAAGCGCCTTCCAGATTGAACATTACCTGAAAAACCTCTGGATTTTCGATCGCAAACACCCAGATCCGCTGCGCTACTTCTGCCAACTGCTTCTGGGGATTGCTGAAATGGGTCTTGATTTTTGAAAACTCAGCCTGCAAGATATCGAACCCTTCCATGCGGATCGCTTCGAGCAATTTATCCTTGCTCTCAAAATATTCATAGAGAATCGGAGGGCTGTATTCGATCACTTCAGCAATTTTGCGGATAGAGACCGCTGTCCACCCGTCCTCACGGGCTATTTCCTTTGCTGTTTTGACGATATCCGAACGTACCTGTATTCTGAGGCGTTCTCTTCGCTCTACTATTCCCATACTATAATGCTGATTTTAAGATGGAGTCAGAATGATATGCATTCAAATATAAACATATAGTCCTTACCGCTCAAGAGGATTTTGACCCGTTTATTCAAAACATTTTGTCCTTTAAACTATTTTTTCCTGCAAACACCCCAGATTAAATCTAACAGCGGATTATTAAATTTATGCGTAAAAAAATTTTTTTAAACGCCTGAAAATGTTTTATTCAGCCCTTTTCGGGGGTCCTGTTTTCTCAATTTTTTCGACCAGACGATAATTCGATTCCTGCGCGCGAACCTTCCCGCGCGAGTCGTCGGTGATTCTTAAATTGTTCTGATAAAGGTCCAGCCTGACAGACTTCTGGTTGTCGCTTACATAGTTCCTGAGCACAAGACGCATCTGATTTTTCAGCGCTTCATCCAGGATCGGGAAGCATACATCAATGCGGCGGTGCAGGTTGCGGTGCGTCCAGTCGCAGGACGACAAATACATTTCATCATTGCCGCGGTTGGCAAAATGAAAGATCCGCGTGTTCTCCACATAGCGGTCTACGTGACGGCTTACTACAATGTTATCACTGATCGACGGCAGGCCGGAAATGAGGCCGCAACTTTCACTGACGATCACATGCACCGGAACGCCGGCCTGCCCGGCCTGATAAATCTTATCGATCAGCATATGGTCTTGCAGCTGATTAATTTTAATGGTCACAAAGGATTTTAGCCCCGCGTTACAATTGGCAATTTCGCGGTCTATCAGATCCAGGAGTCTTTTTTGGAGCGTAAATTGTGTTACAAACAGATTATTGAAGGGTAAATATTTATACTTTTTCGGCTCGTCCTGCGTAGACAAATATCCAAAAAGCAGTTCCAGCTCGTTGGTCAGTTCCCGGTGGCTCGTTAACAATGCGTGATCAACGATTTCCCGGCTGGTAAGCCTGTAAAAACCGCCCGTTCCAAAAAATGCGTATCGTTCCCAGCCTTTGTGGACTTTGCGTTTGACCAAAGCAATTTTGGCATGTACTTTCAATCCGGGGACGCTCAGAATGATCTTTACGCCCGCATCCCGCATTTTTTTGGACCAATGCAAATTTTCCTGAATGTCGAGCTTCGTATTAAGCTCTACATAAGTTGTAACCCGCTTACCATTGCGTGCTGCGCTGATCAACGAGTTCAGTATAAAGGAATTAGGGCTGATCTTATAAAGCGAAACGTGGATCTCGCGCACATGCGGGTCGACGGCAGCTTCATTAAAAAACCGCACGATGGGCTCGTAAGAATGGTAAGGCAAATGCAGCAGCTGATCTGCCTTTTGTATGGATTCAAAAACAGAGGTAACATCGTCGAAATCCGGATTCTGGATTGGGCGCTGAACAGGATAATCCAATCGCCGCGAAAGTTGCGGGAAGGTCATCAGGTCCTGCATATAAATGTAATGTCCCCGCTCGTGAAACTCGTTCATCGGGATGGCAGCCTTGCTGACCAGATATTCACGCATATACAGCGGCATACCCGATTCATAGAAATATTGCGCGGGCTGGACGAAATTGCGCTTTTCCAGCTGTTTCAAAATGCGCTGCGCAAGCTGCATCGGATACTCGTCTTCTATCGACAGTTCGGTATCTTTCTCGACCCGTAACGCATAGCTTTCCAAAACATCGTAACCCGGAAAAAGCAAGGGCAGATGTTCCCGGATAACGTCTTCCAGGAAAGCAACCTGCTTTTTCCCATCCAGTTCCGGCAACTCCGCGAAGCGGCCAAAAAGCTCGGACGGAATATTTACAATCGCATACCAATCCTCTTCCGTATCATCCCTATGCTGCAGCCTGACAACCAGATACAATTGTTTGGATTCGAAAAAGGGCATTTTCGAGCTTCTCCGACTGTCTAGAAAAACGGGCTGCAAATGCCTGAAAAGCTTGTCGACAAAAAATTTCCTCAAAAAATTCAGATGCTCATTCGCAAATGTTTCCCGATAATATAAATGTACGCCCTGCTCATGCAGCGCGGGAAGAATTCCAGTAAGTAATATGTCGTTGAACTCGCGCAGCTGGTTTTCAACCGTTTCGTAAACGTGTTCCAGCAATGACTCAGGGAAAAGATTGAGTTTGGTACGGATATCGTTGCTCACCTCCCCCATGGCCAGCAAGCTGGGAACACGTGCGCGGAAGAATTCTTTGGTTTGATATGCGTAAATGCCAAGAAAACGTAAACGTTCCCTCACCGGTACAGTCTCATCGTTGGCTTCCAGTAATAATCGGTAATTATTAGACAGCCAACTTAGATTTGTATCGAAGTAGGGATAAGCAACATCTATCATTGATTAAGGTAAAAAAGATTCAAAATTTGCTACAATATAAATACATTTGGCCGGTAAGGATCTAACTTTGCGACACAAAGATTTAACAAAGTTCGGCAAGCGTCCGATGTTATTTCTTTCATTTAAAACTTAATTACAGTACTATGCAATATCAATTATTGGGCCGGTCAGGTTTACGTGTTTCGGAAGTTTGCCTGGGCACCATGACCTTCGGAACTGAGTGGGGATGGGGAGCGGATAAGCATGAAAGCTATAAGATATTCGAAAGTTTCGCAGGCGCAGGAGGCAATTTTATAGATACAGCCAACCGCTATACAGAAGGCTCTTCCGAAAAATATGTAGGTGAATTCATTGAAAATGACCGTGATCACTGGGTCTTAGCGACCAAATTCACGCTAAAAGACCGGAACGACGACCTTAATTTTGCCGGTAACCACCGCAAAAACATGATGCGCTCGGTGAGAGCAAGCTTGAAGCGCCTGAATACGGAATACATTGACCTGCTATGGGTTCACCTTTGGGACAATACAACCCCCGTTGAGGAAGTAATGCGCGGCCTGGACGACCTGGTCACACGAGGTTTGGTCCATTATGTCGGCATTTCGGATACACCGGCCTGGGTGGTTTCACAGGCAAATACGATTGCAGATTTTCGCGGCTGGAATGCATTTGCGGCCATTCAGTTTGAATATTCCCTTATTCAGCGCACACCGGAACGCGACTTGCTTCCTATGGCAAAAGCGCTTGGACTTGCTGTAACACCCTGGGGCACAATAGGTGGCGGCGCACTTACCGGAAAATATTTACGCGGTGAAGCCGGCCGCGTTCCGGACCATAGCATTCGCAGAAACGAGCATAGTAGCATTATAGCACAAACTGTGGTGGATGTGGCCAGTGAATTGGGCGTAACGCCGGTGCAGGTGGCGATCAACTGGGCGCGTCACCGCGATCAGGTAATGATCCCGATCATTGGTGCTTCAAAGGAAAAACAACTTGTGGATTCGCTTGGCTGCCTGTCGTTCAAGTTGCCCGATGAAATGATCGCGCGGCTTAACGAGGTAAGTAAAATCGAGCTGGGTTTCCCGCATGAATTTCTTAAATCCGAAGGCGTGAAGGAAGAGGCGTTCGGAGGACTTTATGAAAAGCTGGAAAATCACAGAAGCTAACTGTAACGTATCGGCTGCCGGCCATTAAATGTAAAGCCGGCAGCCGATAGCATTTGGCTACTATTAATTTCTGCCCCAGCTCTCAGGAGCTACGCGCCATGCGCTCAGACTTTCCAGTTGAGAGCTGTCAATGTAATTGTGTTCCAATGCGGTTTCTATCAATGCATTGTAATTGCTCACTGTGCTAAGCTTTACATTTTTCTCTTTGAAATTATTTTCTGCAACCGCGAAGCCGTAGGTAAAAATCGCGACCATTCCAGCCACTTCAATCTCCGCTTCCCGCAGCACGTCAACCACTTTCAAAGAGCTTCCGCCGGTTGAGATCAGGTCTTCAATGATAATCACCGACTGACCTTTTTCCAGTCTGCCCTCGATCTGATTGCCCATGCCGTGCTTCTTAGGCTCAGGACGAACATATGCGAAAGGCAATTCCAGCAAGTCTGCTACCAATGCTCCCTGGGCAATGCCGCCCGTTGCCACACCTACAACTGCCTGCACATCAGGATATTCCTTTTTTATCAATGCCGCCAAGGTCTTTTTGATAAAAGTTCGTGTGTCAGGATAAGATAACGCCACACGGTTATCGCAGTAAATGGGAGACAGCCAGCCCGAACTCCATTGGAATGGCTTATCGGGACTTAGTTTTATTGCTTTGGCTTCAAGCAGCAATTCAGCGATTCTTTTGGTAATATCCTGTTGGTTTAGCATTGCTAGTCTTCGGATTCTTCGTTTGTACTATGATTGATTACTAATAATTTATCGATCCGGCTCCGGTCCATATCAATCACTTCAAACTCGAAGTGCTTCCATTTGAACTTCTCGCCGGTGGTAGGAATATTTTCAAGAATGTGCAGCACAAAACCGCCCAATGTGTTAAATCCAACAAATTCCCGGCGCTCAGCTTCCTGAATGTTGAGATTGAAATACTGGATAAAATCATCGAATGGCAATTGTGCATCGATGAGAAAGCTGCCGTCTTCCCTCCGGACCACTTCGGATGCTTCTTCAATGTCCTCTGAAATATCACCAACGAGCGCATCCATGATGTCGTGCATGGTTAACACGCCCAGAATGCCGCCATACTCATCCACAATGATACCGAAATAGACGCGCTGCTCTTTGAATTTGGCCAGGGCCTGATATGCACGGTTGCTTTCGGGCAGATAAACCGGGTCTTTTACAACCGCATTCATATTGGCAAGCTGCGCTTCTATATCCGTTGCAATGAGGTCTTTCACATAAACCAAACCCACCACATCATCCACAGCGCCGCGGCAAACTGGATAAATCGAATGTCTTGCATCGAAAATCTTGGCTTTATTTTCCTCAACAGAATCTTCCAGGTCCAGCCAAACGATCTCCTGGCGATTGGTCATGAGTGACGTCACTTTCCTGTCCCCCAGCTGGAACACATTGTGAACGATCTCCTGCTCAATTTCTTCAAAGACACCGCCCGAAGTCCCTTCCTGTATCAAACTTTTAATTTCCTCCTCTGTGACCGAATTTTCACTTTGTTTAATATTTAATATCTTGATAATGAAGTCACTGGAAAAGCCTAGCAATGCGATAAAGGGCGCCGTGGCCTTCGAAAGCAGGTTCATAGGCATGGCCATGAACTTCGAAATGGACTCGGGATTAGCCATTCCTATTCTTTTAGGAACCAGCTCACCAAGGACTAATGATAAATATGTGATAAATACCAGCACTGATCCAACAGCCAGAGAATGGGCATATGGCATCAGAAACGGGATAGTAGCAATGTATTTTTCAAAATCACTCGTAATGTTGTCACCGCTGTACATACCCGTCAAAAGACCGATAAGCGTGATGCCGATTTGCACGGTAGACAGAAAACGAGTGGGTGAATTGGCGAGATGAAGGGCTGCTTTCGCACTGGAATCTCCATTTTTTGCAGCGGCTTCGAGACGTGATTTGCGGGATGAAACGAGTGCAATCTCAGACATGGAAAAGACACCATTGAGCAGCACAAGCAGTAGAATTATCAGGAGTTCCAAGAACTGTATATTTGATACAAGCACAAATTTATCAATAATAATCACTGTCTAAACTAAACTCTTTACTTAATTTTGGCATCGATTCACGTACCATTTGAAAAATGATCATTTTTTTTGACGACCGTCCTTTGCGAATTGTACGGAACAATCAGCTTTCTGCAACGGAAACTTCCGCCTTCGATCACATTGTAGACCTGAGACTTGATAAGCTGCAAAAAAAGATGCTAACCGGCCACGTGCTCTTCCTGAACACCACTGCCGCCTCTGCCATGCAGCTCATTGAACTCCTGGACAAAGCCGTCCCGGCAGACATGTTATCAGTCACGATGGCGACGCGGGAAAGGTCGGAAGTAGAAGAGAAAATTAAAGGCAGTTACAAAGTTATCAAGGCCGCAGGAGGTGTTGTGGTGAAGGAAGGAAAGTGGCTTTTCATGTTCCGCCGCAAAAAGTGGGACCTGCCCAAAGGCAAGCTGGACAAAGGTGAAAATTCCAGAACGGCTGCTATCAGAGAGATTGAAGAAGAAACCGGCGTAAAAGCATCAGTTAAGGACAAAATCTGCACCACATGGCACACTTACAGCCTCAATAACAACCGGATTTTAAAGCGGACCAAATGGTATCTTTTTGACTGCATCGATGATGCCAACATGCAGCCGCAAGCCGAAGAGCAGATTGAAAAACTGGGCTGGTATACGCAGAGCGAAGCTAAATCGATTCTTATAAATTCTTACAGTTCAATTCGTTACGTAATTGAAAGCTTGAATAAAACCCACGACATTAAAGAACAATAATATCGCAAGACTATACTTTTAATAAACTCAGCCTTAATGGTTGAGTTTATTTAGTTCAGAAAGGGAATAAGGGAGAAAATCATCCACACGCTGCCCGTATCGGTGCAAATCGCGGATAATGCTCGAACTGATCGGCGCCAGCATGGGTGAAGTGATCAGAAATACTGTTTCAATTTCTTCGTAAAGATATCGGTTGACCTGCGAGATGCCATTTTCGTACTCGAAATCGGTCGTGTTACGCAAACCCCTCAGCAGAAATGTTGCTCCCAGTTCACGTGCTGTATGCGCAGTAAGGTCATCATAAGTAACAACCTTCACATTGGTTTGATCCGAAAAAGTCTTTTCGATCATTTCCTTCATCACATCGAGCGGGAAATAGCGCTTCTTGGTTGCGTTGTTCCCAATGCCAATGACCACTTCATCAAAAAGCCGTAATCCGCGTAAAACAATGTCTTCGTGCCCTTTTGTGAATGGATCAAACGATCCCGGAAATAGTGCTATACGCTTCATAAGAGCAGTATTTACAATTAAGATGATACGAGGTAGGTATTGAAAAGGCCAAAATAACGATGTCCCGGAACGTCCGCACATTGTCTGTTGTATTTCAGCGTTGTGGGCCCGTTGCCGATCTGCAAATTGGGGAAAAATCTTGAAAGCTCGGTGTAAGCGTCGGAAGAAGATGCGATTTCACCGTAGCAAAGCACTTTCATCTCCTCGGGAAGGAAATTAAGCTGGCTTAGTGTGAACAGAATGATGTAGGCCAGTTCCTGCGTTTTGGAAAAGCGGAACCGGTTGCAAAGTATCAGTTGCTGGCTTTCGGTAATAACCAGCGTGAAATAATCTTTTTCAAAATAAACGGAAACCATCCTCAGCTGCTGATGTTCCAGATGGCTTACGAGTGCGCCAATGATCAGCGGGCTGGTCAAATGGTAGAATGTGATCTGCGACGACCCAAAATGGTTGATCATCCAGTCGTACCAAATCTGCGGAACGCTGAAGACATTATGTGCGCGGATAAGCGGAAGATCGTGATAGAGCACTTTTTCATCCTTAGGAACCGGGTTACCCAATGCAAATGCGAGATAATCGGCCGCAGCATCTTGCTCAAAAATCAGATTGGGAATTAAGCTGAATGCGTGTGAATTAATTGAAATCCTGACATATTTCCAGCTATGCGATGACCAGAGCAAATGTCCGGTAAAAACCTTTTTGAGCCTTTCAAAGATCTCCGTAGGGTTTAAAACGGTTTCAAAGCTGTAATCTTCCAGCCAGATACATTCCATGTTTTCATCGCGGACAATGCAAAACCGGATGCGCCTTTCGTCCACTTCAATGCACAATGTGCACAATGGAATACTGGACGCGTCGAATGAGTTATCGCCTACAAGCAGCGTAGGAATAATTTCAATGACCTGGTTTTCAGAATTTGCCACAATAAAGGGGTAAAGTTTAAATCTATATTAATGTTTCAGGTTGGGGTAAAAACTTGTCCAATCTGAGCAACTCTTCCAATGATCGCACTCTGCTGAAAATGCTGTGAGATGCATCTGAGGGAAAAGATTTGATTTCATCGAGCCGTAAAAATTTGACTTCCTCAATGATCTGGTTTGCCGCTGAAATTTCCGGATCAGCGCCTTTATCCATCTTGCCTTGCACTGCTTTTATTTCAAAAAAAAGCTCAATAGCGTGAAGTGGAGGCCGTACATGCTCGTTGACAAACAGCAAATCCCCGATTTCAGCATCCAGACCAGTTTCTTCTTTGATCTCCCGTTTCAAGGCCGCTTCCGCAGTTTCCCCGAAAAGAATCCCTCCGCCCGGCGGGCTCCAAAAAGACTGCTCTTTGCCATACAATGAATGATTTACCAAAAGAATCCGATCCCGGACAATGTATATGCCGCTTACACGAACACGCACATTCCCGCCGTATAAATTCTTTACTTCATCATTCAAAGTCTGCACCAGCGCTCACTTTTTTGGAGCGGCAAAGATAACCAACCTGGGATAATTGACAAGATATAATATAAGGATCAGGAATAAGGACTTCCTGAGATGTAGCTTTCGAGCGTATTGATGTGCTCCTTTTGTTCGTAGATAATAGCGGAAACAATGTCATTGATGGAGATGATCCCGACGAGCTTTCCATCCTGATTAACAGGCAGATGTCGGATATGTTTGTCAGACATGATCTGCATACATTCCTCAATTTTCTGGTCCGTTTCAACCGTAATCACTTTGCTTGTCATTACTTCCCGGATGCGCGTGTCCCGCGAACTCTTTCCCTGCAGAATAACTTTTCTGGCATAATCCCTTTCGGAAAAGATCCCGATCAATTCATTATCTTCAAGAACCAAAACTGCACCGATGTTCTTAGCGGCCATGAGTTCCAGAGCTTCAAACACCGTATTGTCCTGCGTTACCGACCAAAGCGCATTGACAGGCTTGTTGCCCATTACATGTTGTACTAGCATAGATGATTGAGGTTTTGGAGTGTAATTGATAAACTTTGGAAATCTAATATATGCAATTACGCCTTTAAAATGCAATAAATTCTAAGTATATTTTTGTAACTGAGGCACACTTTGATTTTAGTAATCCTTGCCTTAGCTTCGGCATTATGGAAACAGATAAGATTTTACCTTCCCAGCTTTTACGCAAGCGTTTTCCTTTCAAACCCACCGAAGGCCAGCTCCGTTTTTTCGAGCAGACCAATGATTTCCTCGTCGAAGAAAAAGGCCTGGAACGTTACCGCGACTGCTTTTTGCTGAAAGGTTATGCAGGAACAGGAAAGACAACCATCATCAGCACATTGATTAAAGTGTTGAAGAACTTTGGCTATAAATCCATTTTGCTCGCCCCGACCGGCCGTGCTGCAAAAGTAATGTCAGGCTATTCCGAAAAGGTCGCATTAACGATCCATAAGAAAATATACAAGCAAACCGCCGACTCGTTTTCGGGCAACCTGACATTCCAGCGCCAGAAAAATTACCATGACAATACGCTCTTCATCGTCGATGAAGCTTCCATGATCACCGATGATGCCGATTTCGGCAACAAAAGTTTGCTCGCCGACTTAATCGAATTCGTTTTCGAAAACCCCGGAAACAAGCTCATGCTGGTTGGCGACGTGGCGCAGCTCCCGCCCGTTGGTAAGGAACTGAGCCCAGCCCTGGACGGCGATTATCTGGAAAAGACATTCTATATGTCTGTGTTTCAGGAAGAATTAAGGGAAGTAATGCGGCAGGATGAAGAATCCGGAATATTGTTCAACGCAACTTCATTAAGGAACCAGTTGGTCGCAGAAAAACCCGAAATTCAGATCACCACACGCTCTTACCGAGATGTTTTCAAGATGACCGGTGAAAAATTGGAAGAAGGGCTTCGCTACGCTTACGACAAATACGGCCAGGAAAATTCCATCATCCTGACGCGTTCCAACAAATCCGCTGTTCAATACAATGAATATATCCGGCGTACCATTAACTTCTCCGAAGAAGAACTCGATGCCGGTGACCGGCTGATGGTGGTCCGTAACAATTACAACATTCTCGACGAGGATTCACCCGCAGGCTTCATCGCCAACGGAGATTTTGTTGAATTATTAAAGATCCGAAAAACGCAGGAAATGCACGGTTTCCGCTTTGCAGACGTAACATTACGCCTGACGGATTACGAAAAACAACCAGAATTCGACGCCAAAATCTTCCTCGACACATTACATTCCGCCTCCCCTTCCCTATCCGCCGAGGATAACAAGAAGCTGTACGAAAGCGTCCAGAAGGACTATTTTGATATCTCTTCCAAGAAAGAAAGAATGGAAGCATTGAGGAAAGATCCTTTCCTGAACGCCTTACAAGTAAAATTCGCATATGCATTAACCTGCCACAAGGCCCAGGGCGGCCAATGGAGTTCAGTTTTTATAGATCAGGGCTATTTGCCCGAGGAACAAATCAATATAGAATTTATCCGCTGGCTCTACACGGCCATTACAAGGGCAACCGACGAAGTTTTCCTAATGAATTTCCACCAGCACTTTTTCAAATAAAAATGCCAAAAGCATTAAAATGCCGCAGGCACGCCATACGGTAGCAAAAATACATCATCACAAAATGCAAAGAAATGCCAGAGGCATGACATATCGGTAGCAAAAAACGATTTCGAACACGATGTAATGCCGGCAGGCATGTAACAACATGCATAATGCTTGCTGTCGCATCCCTCCGGGATTGGCAATTTGCATTGATATTGTTCATTCTACCAATATTGCGTCGCTCTGCGACTTACTACTTCGCTTCGGCGCGGTTGCTATTTAGCAGCGGCGCGTTGCAGACGGTCGTTGATCGCAAGGCCTAAGCCTTCTGAAGGGACACGTTCTGCCCGGATTTGCTCCATAGGCAATGTATCCAACTCCCTCAGAAATGCAAACAAGTTATGCGCAGCTTCCTTCATATCACCACTTTTACTTAAAATACGCTGATATTTCAGATCAATGTCTTCCAGATATTTGTCAAAAACCAGATAACCTGTCAGCTCATCATCTCCTGCCGGAAATATTCCTCTCTCATACAAATAAAGCGGTTTTCTGGGCGCGTAGTGGCTTTTCAACATTCCCGGCGCTTTGGGATTCGATGAAGAATGTGGCATAAGCCTTACTTTTCCAACGATCTCTTCAATCTCCTCCACGGCTAAACCGCCCAACCTGTAAATCACCGGTTCGTCGTTTTCAAAACCCACAATGGTCGATTCAATGCCCACTTCACTTTCACCTCCATCCAATATATAAGCTATCTTTTCTCCCAATTGCGCATTCACATGGCCAGCATTCGTAGGGCTAATGTAACCGAACGGGTTAGCACTGGGCGCAGCAAGTGGAAATGGCAGTGCCTTCAGAAGTTCAAGCAGCAAAGGATGATTAGGAACGCGCACGGCAACATTATCCAGTCCGGACGTTACCAGATCAGGAATGATCTGTTTTTTGGGAAGCAATAAAGTCAGCGGACCGGGCCAGAAATGCACGGCGAGCTGCAATGCTTTTTCCGGAAAATCGGAAACGTAATGCTGCACTTTTTCTAATGAATCCGTGTGAATGATCAGCGGATCGAAGGCCGGCCGGTTTTTCACCTCGAAAATAGACAGCACCGCACTGTCGTTCAAGGCATTACCAGCCAATCCATAAACAGTTTCGGTAGGAATAGCCACCAATTCCCCTTTTATGAGGAATTCTTTTGCAACTTCAATATCGTTTCCGGTAATCGCCAAAGTGGATGCTGTTTTTCAAAATGCAAAAGTACGGCGATGATTGTTAAGAGCAAATGTTGGGGCGAGTCATTTAGATTGTTTTTAAATAACCTTTAAAATTGAGATTGCAGACTACTGGTATATAATCCGTGTTTATATTTATTGATTAAATAGCATTTCTAAACTACCCTTTTTACTATGTTTCAAATCAAAGAACAACCTGCTGTTTTTGACGTCTGTATCATTGGCTCAGGAGCGGGAGGTGGAATGGCAGCACTTCAACTTGCCCAACAGGGAGCCAAAGTGGCGCTTTTGGAGGCAGGTGGATATTTCGATCCTGCTGATCCTAAATATATTACGCAGCTCAAATGGCCATACGAGTCGCCACGCCGCGGTGCTTCCAACCACCGTCCGTTCGGGGATTTCGATGCTGCCTGGGGAGGCTGGGAACTGGAAGGGGAACCTTACACAAGAAAGAACGGAACACAATTCGACTGGTTCAGATCGCGGATGCTGGGCGGCCGTACCAATCACTGGGGCCGTATTTCGCTGCGTTTCGGACCAAAAGATTTTAAAAGAAAAAGCATAGACGGACTTGGCGACGACTGGCCGATCGGTTACGACGACGTGAAGCCTTACTATGATAAAGTTGATAAGCTGATCGGGGTTTTCGGAACGGTTGAGAACATGGACAATGAGCCGGATGGTATCTTCCTTCCTCCTCCAAAGCCACGTTTGCACGAGCTTTTCATTAAGCAGGCTGGTAAGAAGGCCAACATTCCGGTTATCCCGTCCAGGCTTTCGATCTTAACCAAACCGATTAACGATCAGCGTGGGGTTTGCTTCTATTGCAGCCAGTGCTCCCGCGCCTGCCAGGCATATGCGGATTTTTCTTCATCATCTGTGCTTTGTATCCCTGCTGTAAAAACCGGTAATGTTACATTGATCAACAATGCTATGGCACGCGAAGTGCTTACCGATCCGGTTACTGGGCTTGCAACAGGGGTTTCTTATGTTGATAGCCAAAAGCTTACCGAGCATACCATCAAGGCAAAAGTTGTTGTTCTTGCTGCAAGTGCAGGGGAATCTGCAAGGCTGCTATTGAACTCAAAATCAGACAGACACCCGAACGGACTAGCCAATTCAAGCGGCGTAGTAGGAAGATATCTGCACGATTCAACGGGTGCTTCACGCGGCGCATTCCTTCCGCACTTGATGGACAGAAAGCGTTATAACGAGGATGGTGTAGGCGGAATGCACGTGTACACGCCTTGGTGGCTGGACAACAAAAAACTGGATTTCCCAAGAGGTTACCACATTGAATACGGCGGCGGAATGGGCATGCCTAGCTACGGATTCGGTGCCGGAATTGAAAATATGAACGGAAAATACCCGACAGCAGCAGGTGTCACCAAGCCAGCGGGTGGATATGGTTCGTCATTGAAAGAAGATTACCGTCGTTTCTACGGAGCTTACGTCGGCATGGCCGGTCGTGGCGAAGCGGTTCCGAATTTTGATAACTACTGTGAAATTGACCCGAATGTGGTTGATAAGTTTGGTATTCCCGTACTTCGTTTCCACTACAAATGGACGGATTACGAGATCAAACAAGCAAAACACATGCATGACACTTTCGAAGAGATCATTCATGCATTGGGTGGCGTTGCGAGTGGAACCAAGCCTGGCGCAGACACCAATTACGGCATTGCAGCTCCGGGTCGTATCATTCACGAAGTAGGAACGGTGCGCATGGGTAATGATCCCAAAACTTCTGCGTTGAACAAGTTCTCACAAGCGCACGACGCGAAAAACGTGTTTGTGGTAGATGGTGGTTCTTTTGTATCCCAAGCGGATAAAAACCCAACCTGGACCATTCTGGCGCTTTCTATGAGAGCTTCGGAGTATATCACGGAGCAGGTTAAACAGAAAAATATCTAACATTGGAACACAGTTTCAAATCATAACTATGAAACGTCGAGATACATTAAAAGCATTAACGCTCAGTTCATTGGGAATAACCGCATTAAGCCCGCAGGTTGCCCTCGCTGAACAAAGAGAACTTGATATCCAAACGCCCCCGGAAACCCCGCTTAAAATTCCGGGTGGACGCACAAAGGAAGAAGCGATCAGGGACGCCAAATTAATGAAGGAAAAATTCCTTACAGTGGCAGAACTGGCAACCATCAAAGTGCTGGTAGACATTATCATTCCGGCTGATGATAAATCGGGCAGCGCGTCACAAGCGGGTGTTCCGGATTTTATCGAATTCATTGCCAAGGATATGCCTCAAAACCAGGTTCCTTTGCGTGGCGGGCTGAAATGGCTGGAATTGGAATCTAACAAAAGATTCAAAAAAGGCTTCACATTATTGACCAAAGCGCAGCAATTGCAGATTGTGGACGACATCGCATATCCTGAAAAAGCGAAACCAATGCACAGCCAAGGTGTTGCCTTCTTCAATCTGATGCGTAATTTAACTGCATCCGGTTACTATACATCTAAAATTGGCATTGCTGACCTGGGTTATATGGGTAACACGCCAAATGTATGGGAAGGTGTTCCTGCGGATGTTTTGAAGCAATATGGTTTGAGCTACGAATAGCATTTGGTTTTATAGCAAAAGGCCCGATTACTTCTCAGTAACCGGGCCTTTTCATTTATAGTAACTTTGCTATTAGTAAAGCTTCTGACGCTGCTGCTTCACAGTTTCGTCTTTCAGGAATTCGTCGTAAGACATTAGTTTATCCAAGATTCCTTTCGGCCCGATTTCAATGATCCTGTTCGCGATAGTATGAACGAACTGGTGGTCATGGGAATAGAACAAAAGACAACCGGAGAAATCGATCAGACCATTGTTCAATGCCGTAATGGATTCAAGGTCAAGGTGGTTGGTAGGATCATCCAAAACCAATGCATTAGCACCGGACAGCATGGTTCTGGAAAGCATACAACGCACTTTTTCACCTCCCGAGAGCACTTTCGCTTTCTTTAAAGATTCTTCACCCGAGAAAAGCATTCTTCCCAAAAATCCGCGGATAAAACTTTCGTCCTTCTCCTCAGAATATTGACGCAGCCAGTCAACCAGATTCAGATCTACGTCAAAAAACGAAGTCGGATCTTTTGTGAAATATGACTTGGTGATGGTAACGCCCCATGTGTAGGTTCCTTTGTCCGCCTTTTGTTCTTCATTGATAATATCAAAGAAAGAGCTGATTGCCATCACGTTGCGGCTCACGAACGCTATTTTGTCTCCTTTATTTACATTGAAACTCACATTTTCAAAAAGCTTCGTGCCGTCATCAGCCGTTTTTGACAGACCTTCCACACGCAGAAGCTGATCGCCCACTTCCCTTTCAGATTTGAAAGCGATATATGGGTATTTACGTGAAGACGGCTTAATGTCATCAATGGTAAGCTTATCCAACAGTTTGGCGCGGGAAGTTGCTTGCTTGGATTTCGAAGCATTGGCACTGAATCTCCTGATAAAATCTTCCAATTCCTTGCGCTTATCCTCGGATTTCTTGTTCTGGTCCTGACGCTGCTTCAAAGCGAGCTGGCTGGACTCGTACCAGAAAGAATAGTTACCGGAGAACATTTGTACTTTACTGAAATCAATGTCGACCACATGCGTACAAACCTCATCCAGGAAGTGCCTGTCGTGGGAAACAACGATCACGGTGTTTTTGAAATCGGCAAGGAAGTTTTCCAGCCAGAGCACTGTTTCAACATCCAGGTTGTTGGTAGGCTCATCCAGAAGCAGCACGTCCGGATTTCCAAAAAGCGCCTGTGCAAGTAAAACCCGCACTTTATCATTAGCATTCAGATCACCCATTGTGGCAGAATGCTGCTCTTCCGTAAGGCCTAGTCCGCTCAATAATTGCGCAGCTTCGGTTTCGGCTTCCCAACCATTCAAGTCAGCGAATTCTGCTTCCAGATCGGCTGCTTTTTCACCATCGGCGTCTGTAAATTCTTCTTTTTCATAAATCGCCTCGCGCTCCTTCATGATCTTGTAAAGGCGCTCATGGCCCAGGATCACCGTATCCATCACAGTATATGCATCGAATTCGAACTGATCCTGTTTCAGGAAAGTCATCCTTTCCCCGGGGTTCATGCTTACATTGCCTGTCTGCGGTTCTATTTCGCCCGAAAGGATCTTCAAGAATGTAGATTTCCCAGCGCCATTCGCTCCGATCACACCATAACAATTGCCGGGAACAAACTTTATATTTACCTCGTCGAATAATACCCTTTTGCCGTATCGCAATGATACGTTCTGAACCGTAATCATTTTAAAATAATTTTTATGAATGAAAGCGCAAAACTACGAAATTCAGAACGAATTCGCATGTTGAACAAACTAAAACAAACGAAGCGAACCAGTGATTACCAGTCCGCTTCACAGAAATATTGAAATAAGATTAAGGAATAACCCGCAATGTATGGGCGCCTCTGCCAACGCTGATCATCGCGCCCTGTTTTTTGAGCGAAGGCGAATCGCCTTTTGCAACCGTCCAGAACTCAACTCCTCCATTTCCTGTGCCATAAGCAAGATATTCAAAGACAGAAACGGCAACATTTGAACCATCCTTATCAAATGCAACGCTTTGCGGATAAATGCCTTCAAACGGATAATCAGCCACTTTTGTCAGTGCGCCCGTAGGCGCTGCAACTTTATATAATGTCAGCGAAGCGCCGGCTCCTGAACCTGCTTCCGTCCAGGGTGCACCGCTTTTGCCCGCATTGACGGTTACGAGCATAGAGCCGTCCGGGCTCACTGCAAACGATCCCGTATTTGTTCCGGCAGGAACCTGCGCGGCTACTTTATGTTCGATCGCGCCATCCATAGAGAAGTTAACAACATGGATTTCGCCGTCCCCGGTTCCTTTTCCAGGTGATGCCGCCTTGGTATCCAGCACAAAATAATGCCTTCCATCTGCCGAAAATTTACCAAAAGAAGGCTCTGCTCCCACTTTTACGGGCTTGCCAACCATTTCCACATTCTTCAACTTCCCTGCTTCCCGGATCACTTTATAAAGTCCTACTTCATTGGAGTTATCAAGTGTAAATGCGATGAAATCACCGGACGGATGCCAGGTAATGTCTATAATTTTATTGGTTGTGTCAATCGTTGCCGGCAAGTTCAGAACACGCGCCGGTTTGCCGTCTGCTGCTGCCTCAATAAAAACAAGCTCTTTGCCCACTTCATTGGTGGTTAAGATCAGCTCGTTTTTGTTCACATCCATGGCAATCGGTTTTTTACCAACTGTAAAACCAAACTTAGCTTTCGGCGCTGCCAGGTTGGCAATATCAACGACGAATAATTTTTCGCCAGCCGGAAATTCGGCCGTCGCGTCTTTATACTCACTTACGCCGTCCTCAGGGCGAAGCCTGCTGTCCAGCACGAATGCCAATGATCCGTTGGCCGGGACGGCTAATGTCTTTGAAGATGCAAGCACAGAATTGGATACGATAGCGCTTCCAAATCCCTTACTGCCTCTTTCAACTGGAAATTTAATGGTCGTCAGCAGATCTTTTGCTGTGTTATCCCTCAACAGCTTGCCATCGACCAGCGCTGATGCTGCCATGTCGGCATCTGAAACAACGACCAAACCCCGGGCATTAAAATTAATGGGTGATTGGGCAATCGCCGGAACTGCTCCCAAGGCTGCCAAACCAGCAAATAATGCGACTTTTTTCATAGAGTGAATTTAAGTTAAAGGTGGTTACATTATTAAAAGGGTGGTTAAACCAAAGAAACCTTGTAAAGGGTTTAAGCCTTACAAGGTTTCTTTTTCAATCCGCAATATACGACAAAAAAAGAAAAGCCCCGATAACAGCGTTACCGAGGCTAAAATCTTTGCTACAAAAAATTATGCTGCAACTGAAATTGAATTAACCAATCTGGCCAATTTCGACTTCTGGTTAGAAGCTTTTTTCTTGTGGATGATGTTTTTCTTTGCCAAACGATCCAACATTGAAGATACAGTTTTGTAAACTTCAACAGCTACTGCCTTATCGGTCGTATCACGCAATTTCTTTATGTATGAACGTGTAGTTTTGTGTTGGTAGCGATTACGCAAACGCTTTGTTTCGTTAGCGCGGATTCTTTTTAATGCTGATTTATGATTTGCCATTTTGTAATGATAATTTTCTCTTCTTCTATTCGGTTTGCAAAAATAGAAATTGCTTGTTGAAATGCCAAATTTAGCTGTAAATATATTTGCTAAACCTTACAATACTCACTTGGGCATACGTTGCACATCCGAATTCAGATATTCTTCTATGCGGTTTTCCAATTCAGAATAAGGAATGTTGCTGTGCAGCTCACCTTCCACAGCAAGCGAAATTTTACCTGTCTGCTCCGAAATAACGATCACAATGGCGTCCGTGGCCTCGCTCATGCCCATGGCAGCACGATGCCTGAATCCCAGCGACGATGGAACATCGATGCCGTCAGCAACCGGTAAAACACACCTGGCCGCTTTCAAAATACCGTCTACAATGATAATAGCGCCGTCATGCAGCTCACTATATTGATTAAATAAAGAAACCAGCAGCGGCTTGGAAACGCGCGCATCCAATAGTTCACCCGTCTCCACAAACTTGCCCAGATCGTCGCGCTTGTTGATAACTATGAGTGCCCCGGTAAAATTGGCGGCGATGGTTTTGGAAGCATCGACAATCTCTTTCAAATTTTTGCCTTTCAGGTCCAGCACAGAATTGCCCATCATTTTTTTAAGCAAACCATTATTGGTATAAATGGTCGACTTACCTATAATGAGCAAAAACCGCCGGATTTCCTGCTGAAAAATCACGATCAGTGCAACGGCTCCCACGCCCATGAAATATTGCAGGATAGCGGTGAGTAAGCCCAGTCCCAGTCCTTTTACCACCAGATAAAACACGTAAACAAACAGGTAACCCAGAAAAACCCGGCTCGCGATGCTTCCACGGACCAGTGTAAAAACCTGATAAAGAAGGATGGCCACCAAAAAAACATCCAGGACATCAGCCCAATTGATGTTTAAAAAACCCACACGCATAAGAAAATCAATATTATTTCGCGACTAAATTACTCTTTTTAATTTACACTTGAAGTAGCCATCCACAGTTTAACAGCTTCCGCAGCGGGCCTAACATCGTGCACCCGAATGATGGAAGCCCCTCGTTCCAAAGCCATTGAATTCATCACAGACGTACCATTTAATGCTTCCGCAGCAGATATGCCTAACGTTTTATAAATGGTTGCTTTCCGCGAAATGCCAACCAGAAGCAGGCAGTCCAGCAAGCTGAATGCTGACAAATGATGCATCAACTCGAAATTCTGTTCCGTATTCTTGGCAAATCCGAAACCCGGATCCACAATAATGTCCGCAACGCCCAAGGATCTCAGCTTGTCTATCTTCCCTTTCAAATCTTTCAAAACATCCGGAACGAGCTGATTATAAGTGGTCATCGTGCTCATCGTTTGTGGCGTTCCGCGCATATGCATTAATATGTAAGGAACGCGTAATGTGCTGACAACATCAAACATCTGATCGTCCAGAGTTCCTCCGGAAACATCATTAACGATGTGGGCACCTGTTTCTATTGCCCGCCTCGCTACTTCGGACCGAAATGTATCGACAGAAATAATCAGTTCAGGGAAATTTTTATTCAGTGGCACCACAGCCGACTCCACCCGGTCCGACTCTTCGGCTGCCTCTACTACCTTTGCACCGGGACGTGTGGAATATCCGCCAATATCGACCATTATAGCGCCCTCAGCCAGCATCTGACCTGCTTTTGAGAGTAATTCATCTTCCGATCGCATCCGGCTTCCTTCGTAAAATGAATCGGGTGTAATGTTGAGAATCCCCATCACGGCTGGTGTGGACAGATCGAGCAGTTTGCCCCTGATGTTGAGCGTTTTTTTGCTAACTTGCAACATAAAATCTTGTTAAATCCAGACAAGGAAGTGATTATCAAAGTGTTTGATTTTCTTGTCTATTAAGCAGTAAACCAATTTTACGCAGTGAAATCCACAGAATCGGAATATCAGGAAATCATTCAGTATTGCCAAGATCTTTTCGCAAAAAAAAATAAAGATTACGGGACATCCTGGCGCATACTACGCATCCCTTCCCTTACCGACCAGATATTCATCAAAGCGCAGCGCATCCGCACCATTCAGGAAAAAGGCATGCAGAAAGTGGATGAAGATGTTTCCTCAGAATTCATCGGAATCATCAATTATTGCGTCATGGCATTGATCCAGATCGCCTCTATTGAGCAGAAGCAGGAGATCAATGACACTGAACTGACGACATTATACAATCAGCAAGTGAACGAAGTGAAGGAATTGCTGTTTAATAAAAATCATGATTACGGCGAAGCCTGGCGCGATATGCGCGTTAGTTCTATGACAGATATCATTCTCATGAAGTTATTAAGGATCAAGCAGATCGAGGATAATCAGGGATTAACCCTTGTTTCTGAGGGAGTTAAAGCTGGTTACCAGGACATTATCAACTATTCTGTCTTTTGTTTGATCAAATCCAATGCTTTGCAAACCAATTGATCCGGTATCGTCGTTACTGGCATTCCTAAAATTTTTGAAATGAAAATTCTTGCTCAGATCTCACGCGTTATTGTTGGCTTACTCTTCATTTTTTCAGGCCTGATCAAGCTGAATGATCCCGTTGGAACGCAATACAAGCTGGAAGAGTATTTCGAAGTCTTTGCAATGGACCTGCCCCAGTTCCATGACTTTTTCATGGCGCTTGTTCCGCTGGCGCTTTACTTTTCGGTGTTTCTGTGCACGGCCGAAGTGGTGCTGGGCATTGCGCTGCTTGTAGGATATAAACCCAGAACAACCGCCTGGTCGCTCCTGCTGATCATTGTATTTTTTACCTTCCTGACATTTTATTCAGCTTATTTCAATAAAGTAACGGATTGCGGCTGCTTCGGCGCGGCGATCAAGCTCACGCCCTGGACTTCGTTTGGAAAAGACATTTTCCTGCTTGCGCTGATCCTGATCATCGTCTTTTACCGAAAGAAATTCAAAGCATTGCCCACCGGCATTATCGTCGTCATTTCGACCATTGCTTCGCTCGGCATTGCTGTTTACGCATTAAGGCATCTGCCCATTCTGGACCTGCTCCCCTACCGCGTCGGCGCCAGCATTCCGGCCCAACTGAAACCTTCCGAGCCATTGCGCTATCTGTATATTTTTGATAAAGGCGGCAAAGAAGTTGAGTTTGAAAAATATCCAAGTGATACCACATTGATTTTCAAGGAAATGGTTGTGCTGAATGAGGACGCAAAGCCCAAAATAACAGATTACAAAGTTTGGAATGATGCAGGCGATTATACCGAGGAAACATTCAAAGGCAAGAAGCTTTTCCTGATCATTAAAAACCTGACAGACATTAATACTGCTGCCTTGCCAGACATTAATAAGCTCATTAACAGGGTAAAAACGAAGGGTGTAGAACCCATTATCCTTACATCAGGCAATAGTGAAGAAATTGTAAAATTCCTGGCGGCGCATCAGCTCAATGCTCCTTACTATTATGTGGATGCCACGGTTTTAAAAACCATTTCCAGGTCCAATCCTGGCTTGTGGCTTTTGAAGGACGGCATAGTAAAAGGAAAATGGCATTATAACGATACGCCGGACGCAGAGGAAGTCATTGATCTGGTAAAATAATGAGCATGAAGAATGTCATATTAGTCGGTATGATGTCGTCCGGCAAATCGACATTGGGTAAAAAGCTGGCGAGACTGCTGGGTTACAAGTTTGTTGATCTGGATAAATTGATTGAAAAGGATCAGCAAAGCGACATTCCTGGCTTGTTTGCACAAAAGGGAGAACCGTACTTCCGTGAAGTAGAGAGCCGTATCTTGAAGGAACAAGCTTCACAGCACGGCATCGTGCTGGCATCGGGCGGAGGAACACCTTGTTTTCATGATAATATGGCTTTTATTAAGGGAATGGGCATCAGCGTATTTCTGGATGTTCCTGCTTCCAGCCTGGCCAAAAGGATCCGCAGCCACGGCAAGGACGATCGTCCTATTTTGTCGGGAGCAACTTCGCTTGAAGAAACATTACAGAACAAAATCGATGAGCGCCTGCCGTTTTATTCACAAGCAGACATTGTTATAAAAGGTGAAATTGAAGCAAATCATTTACTAGAAATGCTTCATCCGTTATTGTAGAAAATCTGCATAACAGAAAAATGCCCTCAACAAGTGGATCACTGGTTGAGGGCATTTTCATTTACAGCTGAAATCGTTTTTAGAAATTCATCCCAAAAGTCATTACAACATTTACCGGCCTGTGTGTCACTTCAACAGACGCATAGTTTTCGGGATTATTTAAAACATAGGGTGTATAAAGGGATTTGAATGTGCTCATTGTTCCGCTGAGGTCGGCAAAAAACCTGTCTTTACGAATGCCAACTCCGGCTGAAAACAGCAGCTTATCTCTTTTAATTCCGTCATTGTTTTGGTAAGGATCGCCGATATAAGCAGCGCCAAGCCTTGCCCGGAACAAATTCGCCCTGAACTCACCGCCTAATCTGAAATTATAAGAGCTGCGGAATGTGTCTCTAAGTTCAGCTTTTGTATTGGACTTAAATGCAGAGTTGTCACTGCTGCTCAGGTAATTTGTCCGAACACCCATGGCACTGTAATCCTGGTATTCCACAGATCCGGTTATGAAACCTCTGTCTTGTACAAAGAATGTTGCTCCAAAGTTTGCTTTTAGCGGACTTCTCAACGAATACACAAAGTCATTGGGTGCGATTGGCAGGTTCAAATAGGGAGGCTGGATCAATGTTCCATCCGGTCCGGTTACACGGTCATCAACAAATTCCGCGCTGACATTTTGTGTAAAAGTCTCTTTGATAGAGCTGAATGTTGGACTGGTAAGCACACCGCCAAGCTGGAAAACAGGGTTAACCTTATAAATAACACCAAGAGCAAAATTCACCCCGTTGCCAGTTACGGTCAAAGCCTCATTTTGTTGGGTGTAGATCAACTCCGGACTGTTCACATAACTATCCTGAAAGGTACGGTCGTAATTATATCTGATCCTGCTGAAACCGAAGTTGGCACCGATGTACAGTTTATCATTATAATTACCTGCATAGGCGATCGTCCATTGCGTATTCGCGCCGGTTGCCGTATAAGTCCCGAACTGGTCCACGACGCTGTTTTTATCAAGCGCATTATAAGGAGGCCCGGCTTCTGACGATGGGCTTATCAGATACATTTGATAATAAGCCGCAGGCAGCGAGTAGGCCATCGGACCGCCATTGGAAGCGTTGCCCTCAAAGTCTGCGTCAAGCTGCTGGATAGAAACTTTGTTAGCATTGGCATCTTCAACCACTTTATCTACAAAGGCACTCTTGTCATTAGGGCCCGAGAATGTATAATGGTCCCGGAATGACTGCTGTCGCGAAAACGATATACCCAATGAAGAGCGTTTCCACTTGCGCTGAAAACCCGGCTGGCTGGCTATTACCAACGAAGCCTGTGCAATGTTCAAATTCCCTTTGTTTGCCGAGTTTTTATCGCCCAAATAGCTGGTTTTCGTGTTGCTGGGCGTGATTCCCGGACTGAATGTAAGTTCGGATCTGGTATAAAATCCCAACCCGGCCGGGTTGCCATGAATGGAGCTTGGGTCACCACCCAGCGAAGCGTGGTTACCGCCTAAGGACTGGAATCTGGCTGATCCGGTCTGGTCACTTTCGGAATATCGCAAAGCGTCTGTCGCGTATTGCGCGTAGGTTGTTGAGGAAGTTAAAAGGGCACAGAACACAGCGCCCCAAAGAAGTGGTTTAGTCATGTTTCAGATAAAGAATTCGACAGTTAGTTCAAATACTAATTAAACGAAAACCCTGCAAAATTATGACATCTTGCAGGGTTTGAAATTCATTTTAAGCGCAATTATCAGCCAATTATCTTGGTCCTCTTGAAGAAGAACGAGTTGCCCCGCCGCCTCCACCACCGCCACTGCTCGCAGGAGCACTGTAACTTCTGGATGGTGCGCTGTAAGTAGGCTGGCTGTATGTGCGTTGAGGAGCTGAGTAAGACTCGCTTCTGCTGCTCGGTGTTGAATAACTTCTTGTCGGAGCAGTATAGTCAGACTGGCTTCTCGTAGGTGCCGTATAAGTACTGCCACTTGAACCTCTCGAAGACCTTGGCGATGCCTGGTAGCTTCTTGTTGTTACGCCATCAGAAGAATAATTGCTTCCGCTACTGGCGCGTGGACGTGAGTAATATACATTGTTACCTTCGCTTGAACCTCTGCTGCTGTTGTATGAACTTCCAGCGGCTGTTCTTCCTCCCGCATCTGCAACGCCTGTTCTGTTACCTGATCTTGACGACCGCGGTGAAGAATAAGTATCATTTGCTGAAATCGTGCTGTTTGCTGCACTTCTGCCTGATCTGTTACCTGATGCACTACGCGGAGAACCTACATAATTTCCATTGCTGTTAGAGCGGCCATTGCTCCTTGAACTAGTTCCGGCAACCACGCGTGGTCCGGCTGTTCTGGTCAGGCCTCTGCTTTCGTAATTGTTCACTACAACAACCGGACGGCTGTAAGCCCATGGATTATAGCCATAACCACCTCCGTAGAAGCTATCATAACCGTACCCGTACATGCTATTATAGCCCCATGGAGAATAACCGAAGCCATTGTAACCGAAACCATTATAACCAAATGGATCATAACCGAATCCGTACATGCTGTTCATCCCCCAGGGCGAGTAGCCATATCCCAGCATTGAACCCATTCCAAAACCTACGTAAGGACGAATTCTGCCATATCCGAACTGGAACCCAAGATTCATCATGCTTCCGGGCCAGTACGAACCCAAACCGCCAAAGCCGTAAGGATTAGCAAAACGGGATGCGCCGCGGTCGTAACCGTCTGCAAATCCGGCGTTATAGCCTGGATCCGGTGAAAGCGCGCGATTTACACTTCTTGAAGACAAGTAGGACTCATCATAGTAATCACTTGTTCCTTCATCCGCATTGCCTGTATAGGCGTAGTCGGGATTGTCTGAGCGGGAAATATCTTGATCTGCACCCTGTTCTCCTCTCACTACGCCAGGGCCGGTGTTATTTCCGTAGAGGTCATCATAACCGCCTGATCGTGAAACATATTGATTTGTGGTACATCCCCAAGCTCCCAGCAACACTAGCAAAGAAAGATATTTTGCTTTATTGATCATCGTCATGGCTTTTAAGGATTAAAAGTTTGTTGCTAATATATATAAAATTTCGTTCCTAAGTACTAAGTAAACGTCCGTTACAATACATTAATTCCAAAGTTAACATAAAAAACTATCTTTGCAACTCGCGAAAAAACAGGGTGAGCATAACGATATACTCCTTTTCATTAATCAAATAATCCTAATAATGAGTAAAGCCTTACCAACCCGAAGTGAAAATTACTCCGAATGGTACAATGAGTTAGTAAAAAGGGCCGACCTGGCCGAAAATTCCGCAGTGAGAGGCTGTATGGTGATCAAGCCGTATGGTTATTCGATCTGGGAGAAGATGCAGCGTGCTTTGGATGATATGTTTAAGGAAACAGGCCATTCCAATGCTTATTTCCCGCTTTTCATACCAAAATCATTTCTTAGCAAAGAGGCTTCACACGTGGAAGGCTTTGCCAAGGAATGCGCTGTTGTGACGCATTATCGCCTCAAAAACGATCCCGATGGAAAAGGAGTCATTGTGGATCCGGACGCGAAACTGGAAGAAGAACTGATCGTTCGTCCTACTTCGGAAACGGTGATCTGGAGCACTTATAAGAACTGGATCCAATCCTACCGCGACCTGCCCTTGCTGATTAACCAATGGGCCAATGTGGTTCGCTGGGAAATGCGCACGCGGTTGTTTTTAAGGACCACCGAATTTTTGTGGCAGGAAGGCCATACGGCGCATGCAACCTCCGCAGAAGCCATTGCAGAAACAGAACAAATGCTGGAAATATATGCGCAATTCGCTGAGGAATGGATGGCGCTTCCAGTTGTTAAAGGCGTAAAAACGGCTAACGAGCGTTTTGCAGGAGCAGTTAATACATATTGCATTGAAGCTTTGATGCAGGACGGGAAGGCCTTGCAAGCCGGAACTTCTCATTATTTGGGACAAAATTTTGCGAATGCTTTTGACGTCAAATTTCAGGATAAAGATGGCAAGCTGGAATATGTATGGGGAACTTCATGGGGCGTGAGCACGCGGTTAATGGGCGCACTAATCATGGCGCATTCTGATGACGCCGGATTGGTTTTGCCTCCGAAACTAGCCCCTATCCAAGTGGTGATTGTTCCAATTTATAAAAATGAGGAGCAGCTGAATTTAATTTCTGAAAAGGTAAAGGAAATTTCCAAGGAGCTTAAAAAACTGGGGATCAGTGTGAAATTTGACAACAGTGATGCCTATAAACCTGGTTATAAATTTGCCGAGTATGAACTGAAAGGCGTTCCCGTGCGTCTTGCTATGGGTGCACGCGATCTCGAAAACGGAACGGTGGAGGTTGCACGCAGGGATACCAAAACAAAGGAAACGGTTTCGCTGGAAGGCATTGCCGAATTCATCCAGTCGTTGCTGGACAACATTCAGGAATCCATTTACAACAAGGCGCTCGCATTCCGCGAAGAGAACACGACAAAGGTCGATTCGTTTGAAGAATTCAATAAAGTGCTCGATTCCAAAGGCGGGTTTATTCTGGCGCATTGGGACGGCACATCAGAAACTGAGGAAAAGATCAAAGAAGAAACTAAGGCTACAATCCGCTGCATCCCATTGGATCAGGTGAAAGAATCCGGCGTTTGTATTTACTCAGGAAAGCCTTCGGCAGGAAGAGTCGTTTTTGCCCGGGCATATTAATTTTATCAATCCGAAAACAGTTCATTTTCCGCTGTTAGTAAGGCATTTTTAACCATTTAAGATTTACAAGATGAAGCAGGCGCAGGCAGGTGACAATGTACAGGTCCATTACAAAGGGACTTTGACAGACGGACAACTTTTTGATTCTTCGGAAGGACGCGATCCGTTAAATTTCAAGCTGGGTAGCGGTCAGGTTATCAAAGGTTTTGATGATGGCGTTACAGGCATGGAAATCGGTGATAAAAAGACCATTCACATCCCGAATGCAGAAGCTTACGGCCCTGTAAATGAGGATATGGTTATCAATTTCGAACGCTCACAAATTCCTGCCGACATTCCTCTGGAAGTGGGCGGAACGCTTAATATGCATCAGGATGGCGGACAGGTTATCCCGGTTGTGGTGAAAGAAGTGACAGAAGAATATGTCATTCTGGATGCCAATCACCCATTAGCAGGTCAGGACCTGATTTTTGAGCTTGAATTGGTTGGGATCAACTAATAAGTGTAGAAAATTAGAAGTTAAAAGCATAAAGTCAGATGAATGTCTGGCTTTATGCTTTTTTATTTGGCTAATTTCAGACTGAATGCTTCGGGTTTGTTGCGGGAGATTTTAAGCAGCACCTGTTTCTCTGCCAGATCATGCAGCATTCGTTCCGCCCGTTTTTCGGAAATATTAATGATCCGTGAAAAAACTTTGGCTGTTACCGAGTCCTGCTCCCGCAGATAAGTGATCAGTGTCTTTATATGTCTGGATGCCAATAGTTTTTCCAGGTCCGCATCGGTTTCTCCCTGCATGAGCAGTTTTGGAATGGGAATGCTTTTGTCCTTTACCCGAATGTAAATGATCCGCATATCTTTCTCATTCACCGCATAATGTGGCTTGTCGGGGCTTTCGTCAACATCCACCTGCATCACCTTTTTTCCGTCAAGTAACGCAGATTTTATCCGGATCGTCAGCTTCGGCTCAATCAATTTACCCGTGGCCGTTTCCAGCTTTTTCAGCTCGGCCAGCTCGGAACCAACGCCCAGGATCGCGCCCGAATCGGCAATCCCGATCAACAGGCTGCCGCCGGAGGTGTTGGCGAACGATACAATGGTTTTAGCAATCTTGTACGGGCTGTCAATCGTCCTTTTAAATTCGGTCGTAAGCCCTTCTCCTTCTTTGATAATCTGTATGATGCTTTTTTCGCGCATTTAAATCAATCCATATTTTTTCCCTGGCAGCGATCGCACCATTCCCTGGAATTCCAGGTTAAGCAACAACGCCGCCAGTTTATTCAAGTGCATTCCGGCATGCCAGGAAAGTTCGTCAACTTGCATAATGCCTTTCTGCCGGAGCAATGCCAATATCTGGCTTTCGTCCTGTGTAAACCCTTCAAAGCTTGCCTGCATCTGGACCGGACGAACTTCCGCAGGCTCGTCTCCTGCCTGCTCCCAGCCCATTGCCACCGCCATATCCTCAACAGACGTGAATATGGACGCTTTGTTGTCCCGGATCAGAAAGTTACAACCTTCTGAATGCACGCTGCCCAGCATGCCGGGCACTGCGTAAACATCCCTGTGGTAATTCTGAGCAAATTCGACCGTAATCAGGCTGCCGCCCTTCCGCGCCGACTCTACCACAATGGTAACATCACTCAGCCCCGCAATGATTCGGTTCCTTGCAGGAAATCTCATAAAATCAGGTTTGGTAGCAAGTGCATTCTCGGTAACAAGGCCACCATTTTCCTGCATTTCGAATGCTGTTTTTTTGTGGGCAAAAGGATAGATGACGTCCAGGCCGCTCGCCATGACGCCGATCGTGGGCATATTGTGCTTCAGACAGGCCCGGTGGGCGGTGATATCCACACCAAATGCCAGGCCGCTTACGACCATTACATGATAAGGTTCCAGCTCCTTGATAATGGTTTCCGTCACCGATTTCCCATAGTCACTCACCTGCCGCGTCCCGACGATGCCCACCGTCCGGCTCATATTAAAGTCAAAATTGCCGCGTGAGTAAAGGACAATGGGTGAATCGTAAAGCGATTTCAGTCTGGCCGGATAAGCCGGGTCAAAAAAGAAGTGAAGGTTGGTTGTAGTATTCTTGCAGCTGAGGAATTCTTTTTCAGCCATTCCAAGCGATTCCTTGTTTAATATCGCCCTGGCTACTTTATCGCCAACCCCGGGAATGTGGATGAGTTTTCGGTAATCCGATTTAAAAACTTTCTCCGCGCCGCCGCAATGACTGATTAGCTGCCGGATGGTAACTGCGCCGACTCCGGGCGTGTGTATAAGCGCGAGTGTACAGATCTTTTCGTACTCTGTTAATTCCAACATGATAGTGTGTTTTGAGTGGCATACAATTTGCCTATATACGTAATGAAGATAAATCAAAAATAACAAAAATCCTCAAAGGGAATATGGATAATTTACAGGCCGCTGAAACAGAACCGGTTCAGAGTTTTGAAGGAATGGGTGCGACGTGCTACCCGGAAGGAGTTTATTACAGGGTGTGGGCGCCACACGCTGAAAGTGTTTCGGTAGTGGGGACTTTTAATGATTGGAAAGCAGATGCAAATCCCCTTTCACAAGAAGAAAACGGACATTGGGGTGCACTTATAGAGAATTCGAAGGAAGGTGATGAATACAAGTTTGTTTTACAGACACCATCCGGAGAATTGCACAGAAACGATCCTTATGCATTGAAGATGACCAACTCGGCCGGAAACTGCGTGGTTTACAACCACGCAAGTTTCGATTGGCAGGATGTTGGTTTTGAAATTCCAAGCTGGCACGAGCTGGTTATATATGAGCTTCACGTTGGAACATTCCATGTGAAAGAAGAAGGTCAAATCGGAACGTTATACACCGCTATTGAAAAGCTGCCATATCTCAAAGACATGGGTTTCAACGCTGTTGAATTAATGCCCTGTTCTGAGTTTCCAGGATCGCGCTCGTGGGGATATAATCCCGCAAGTCCTTTTGCAATAGAATCTGATTACGGCGGCCCTGATGGCTTGAAAGCATTCGTGAAAGCAGCACATGAGGCCGGCATAGCCGTTATCCTGGACGTGGTATATAACCACTTCGGGCCTTCGGACCTGGACATCTGGCAATTTGACGGATGGCATGAGAACGATGGCGGCGGCATTTACTTTTATAACGACTGGCGTGCAGAAACGCCTTGGGGCAGCACCCGCCCGGATTACGGCCGTGGCGAAGTAAGACAATACATTCATGACAATGCCATGATGTGGCTGCGCGAGTTCCGTGTAGATGGACTGAGAATGGATATGGTCCCTTACATACGGAATGTGAAAGCAGACGGAAATCCTGGTAACGATATACCTGAGGGCATTTCATTAATGCAATGGATCAATAAAGACATTCGCGAATGTTATCCAAACTGCATTACCATTGCAGAAGATATGCATTCGCTGGACTTCATTACGGACTCTGTCGAAGATGGAGGCCTGGGCTACGGTTCTCAATGGGATGCCAGGTTTGTGCATTCAGTTCGTGAAGCCATTATCACCGCTAACGATCAGGACCGGAATATGGAAGATGTTGTTGAAGCGATAACACACCGTTACAATGAAGATTCCTTTCAACGCATTATTTATACTGAATCACACGACGAAGTGGCTAACGGTCAGGCGCGCGTGGCGGAAGAGATTGCAGATGGCGATGTAAATAACTGGTATTCTAAAAAACGCGCTGCTCTGGGCGTTGCGCTGGTGCTTACTTCACCAGGCATTCCAATGGTTTTCCAGGGACAACCCTTGTTAGAAGATAAATGGTTTTCCGACAGCGACCCGATTGATTGGTCAAGACTGGAAAAATTCAGTGGATTTGCAAATTTACACCGTGATATGATCCATATGCGCCGGAACTGGTTCGGTGTAACCAAAGGGCTGCAAGGACAGAATGTTGAGATCATTCGCGCCGATAAAGACAAGAAAGTGATCGTGATGCACCGTTGGAGTGAAGGCGGGCCAAAAGACAGCGTTGTTGTCGTACTGAATTTTTCAGTTGAAACATTCCATGACTATAAAGTTGGTTTCCCAAGAGCCGGAAAATGGCACTTGCGATTTAACAGCGACAATGAGCAATACGATCCGGAATTCTCCCATCTGGGTGTGTTTGACATTGAAACAACGGATGGTGAATTTGACGGTCTGTCGGCTTACGCAGAATTGCAAATCCCACCTTATTCAGTGCTTGTATTCTCTCAGGAGGATTAATTATAAACCTATGATAAATGCAAAAGACCGGCTCATCACCGGTCTTTTTTGCTATTCAATTATCCTGAAAATCCGGTCCCAGCGTATTTTATTTACAAAACTAACGGGATCGGGATCCAGTGACATCCATACAAAAACTGCTTTTCCAACAATGTGGTCTTTGGGCACAAATCCCCAATATCTTGAATCGGCTGAATTGTGCCGGTTATCGCCCATCATGAAATAGTAATCCTGGTGAAATGTGTAATCGGTTAACACTTTTCCATTTTGAAGGATTTCCCCTTCCTTAATCTCTACGTTATCATTGCCGTCATAATTTCTGATAATCTCTCCGTAAAGGGCAATGTTCAGTGGAGACATTGGAATGGTCAATCCTTCTTTCGGCACCATGATAGGGCCATAATTGTCTTTATTCCAATACATTAAATCCGTCTTAGGAAATAGAAAAGGCTCTTTCAGTCCTTTGCTGCTGTAAATAGGCTCAATTCTTTTTACAAAATCAAAACCCTTCAACTTCTCAGCAATCGCGCTGGTTGTCTTGATAATGTAGCCCGACTGATCATTGGAAGCAATGGTGTCGTTAAACGTTTCCGTGAATTGGGAGAAGTCCGTAATGCCATTTTTGCGAAACACATTTTGTTCGTTCACCGGCGTAGATGTGGACACAAAATATTCACTCTGCATCCGGACCGGATTCTTTTGCGCTGCCCCATTCACATACACCTGGCCACCCCTTACTTCGAGCTTATCCCCTGCGATAGCAACACATCTTTTGATATAATTGGACCTCAGATCCAGCGGATGCGGATGCAGGTCCGGCAGCACGGAACTGTATTTATTATATGCATTGGGATGCTCCACCGGTAAATTAAAAACTACCACATCGCCCCGTTTCACATCCGCAAATCCCGGAAGCCGGTACTGCGGCAGCTGTATCCAATCCAGGTAAGACGGAATTTTCGTGCCCCAGATCATTTGATGCGTGAGTGGCATTTGCAATGGTGTAACGGGTGTGGTTGTGCCATAATGCAGCCTGCTCACAAACAAATAATCGCCTACCAAAAGCGAATTCTCCATGGAAGATGTAGGAATAACAAAGCGCTGAAAAATAGCCAACGGATCAATGTTGCAGCAATAACCGCGAACAGCACAGAATCCAGCCATTCCCGGAATGCAGATTTTTTAGGTTTAACTTGTTGAGGCTTTCGAGGAATAGAAGTGACAGACATAATGCCGAATTATAATTTCTTGGCAATATAATGTTTATCTTAATAACAAGTTAATAGTTATATAATGTTTATTTATATATCAAAAAAAATAAGGAGCGCATGTTGCGCTCCTTACCATTTCCATGTATAATATCTGCTGCTTAGTTGATCACACGGAACAAACGGTTCCATCTGATTTTATTAAAGAAGCTCGTAGGATTTGGATCGATGGACATCCAGACAAAAACCGCCTTTCCCACTATGTGATCCATCGGCACAAATCCCCAGTAACGCGAATCAGCCGAATTATGACGGTTATCCCCCATCATGAAATAGTAATCCTGCTTAAATGTGTAGCTTGTAACAGCCTTACCAGCCACTTTCAAAGATTTTTCATCAAACTCCACGCCTTCCAGTCCTTCATAATTCTTGATGACGGGACCATATGTCGCAATATTTTCAGGATTCAGCTGGACGGTCGCCCCTTCTTTGGGAACGGTGATAGGGCCGTAATTATCGCGGTTCCATTTGAACAAAGAGGAATTCGGATACAGCATGGGCTCGCTAATGTCCTTCGATGATTTAACCAATGTAATGCCTTTTACAAAATCATAGGCTTTCAGTTTAGCTGCAATTTCCACAGTTGTGAAAACCAGGTAACCCATTTGGTCATTGGAAGGAATTGTATCATTAAAGCTCTCAGTATACGCATTGTACTCCGAGATACCGTTTTCCTTAAACACTTTTTCCTCATTCACAGAAGTCGTCGTCGCAACGAAATATTCATTCTCCATCCGAACCGGATTTTCAACCGCAGTGCCATTGGCATAAACCTGCAAATCCCTCACTTCCAGCTTATCTCCGGGCAATCCCATGCATCGCTTGATGTAATTTGTTTTCAAATCAACCGGATGTTGCAGTTCGGGCGGATAGTTGAAAACAACAACGTCTCCCCTTTTCACTTCGCTGAAACCAGGCAGGCGATATTGTGGCAATTGAATAGCATCTGAATAGGAAGGAATGCTGGTTCCCCATATCGTTTGATGTGTTAATGGCACTTGCAGGGGCGTTTTGGGCGTCCTGGTGCCATAATGCAGCTTGCTGACAAACAAGAAATCACCTACCAAAAGGCTGTTCTCCATGGACGGCGTCGGGATTGTAAAAGCTTCGAAAAACAACCAACGGATCAAGGTCGCGGCAACAACAGCAAAAAGTATGGAATCGAACCATTCTCTGACCGGCGATTTTCTTTTGCCGGTGTGAGCAGTTCGGGAAGTCATTTCTTTATTAATAGCCATGCTATAATCAATTGATAGTTAAGAGTTTATATTTAGATTTTCAGGAGGTCATTCATACCAAAAACACCATTTCTGCCAGGAAGCCATTCGGCCGAAACCACGGCGCCCAATGCAAAACCTGCCCGACTGTGCGCAGTATGTGAAATTTCAATGGTATCCACTTCCGACTCATAGCGTACAATGTGCGTTCCGGGCACTTCACCCTCCCTTTTGGAGGTAATTTGCAGGTAACCGCTTTCCGTTTCAGGAGCCAGTTTCCATCCTTCCAGGTTGTCTATCTCGTCTGTAATCGCTTCCGCGAGTGTGATTGCCGTGCCGCTGGGCGCGTCCAGCTTGTGAATGTGGTGAATTTCGGTCATGTATTGCTCGTAACCATGTCCGTTCATCAGCCTGGCCAGCTGACGGTTGAGGCGAAAGAAAAGGTTTACACCAATGCTGTAATTGGAAGCATAAAAGAAAGCACCGTTTTGCTGCACACAAAGCTTTTCAATTTCTGCCCGGTGTTCGAGCCAGCCGGTTGTGCCGCTTACTACGGGCCAGCCTTTTTTCAAACAGTATGTAATATTGTGATAGGCAGCTTCGGGAGCACTGAATTCAATGGCAACATCCACATCGGCAGGCTGCAATGCATCCATTTCCGAGCGGTTATCAATGTCAATTTTCCCTACGATTGAATGTCCTCTTTCGAGTGCAATCTTTTCAATCGTCTTTCCCATCTTTCCATATCCCAATAATAAAATCCTCATTAACGTAAATTTATTCTGTACTAAATTATTTTAGGTTAAAAACCAGCCTCACTCCGGGTGTCGGCGTCAGCATAGCAGGTTGGTTCAGTTTCGGCTCGACTCTTAATGTAAGGTCTTCCGACAAATCGAATGTCTTCAAATGTGCCGCCACGTTCGCCTCGACGATGGATAATGTATAGATCAAACCCGACACAATTAAAGCAAAACCCCGATTGCGTCGCCAGTAATTTTTGCCTCTCGCAGCCTGGTCACGCGTTGCTACGGTCATTTCACTGTTTGTATTCAACAAATTGCGAACCCGTATCGCCTTGGTTGAATCTGGTGTTAAGCCTTTCTTAATGCTTCCGTAAGTCGGACTGTTTGGATCAAGATCATAAAAGGATCTGTAAGTGTCCAGGTAATCGTGATATTTCAGTGAGTTGAGATAATAAGCATACAATCCACCTCCAAAAGCAATGTAAACGATAGGAAGTTTCCAGTAATCGCGGTTATAGATCTGCCCTCCTCCCGGAATCAATGCAAGCCTTGTCGCCGTTTTTGGGACCGGGAAAAATTTCTTTTCTTTTTTCTTCCCTGTCAGTGAATCTATTTCGCCAATTAGCGTGCTATCTGTTGTGATAATCTGCGCCTCACCGCGTTGCAATGTGTCCTTTTTTGATTTTTGTGCGATTGCTTCCACCGAAAACAACACCAATGCGAGAAGCCAAAACCAGTTTTTCAATCTTATTTAAATTTCAGTGTTTCCAGAATCTTTTTGAGCTCGTCCTGAGAAGCAAAGGGGATCTTGATTTCGCCTTTGTTGTCATTATTGCTTTTTACGGAAACCTTAGCCCCGAAAAAGGACGATAATTGAAACTGTAACGACTTAATTTCTTGATTAATTGTTGCCTGTTTTTTGCTCGCAAATGAGATATTACTCATCATTCCCAGCTTTCTGACCTCCTCTTCCACTTTTCGCACCGACCAGCCCTCTTCAATTATTTTGTTAAAAATCTTTAATTGACTCTGATCGCTGTTAATGGTGATAATGGCACGTGCATGCCCCATGCTGATCTGGTTGTCGCGCAATGCGGCCTGGATTACCGGTGGCAATTTTAGCAAACGGATATAGTTGTTGACCGTCGTGCGGTTCTTGCCCACGCGAACGCCCAGTTCTTCCTGTTTAAGGTTACATTCCAAAATCAGCCTCTGATAGCTGAGCGCAATTTCTATCGAGTTCAGGTTTTCCCGCTGAATGTTCTCGATCAGCGCCATTTCCAGCATTTGCTGGTCATTGGCAGTCCTTATGTAGGCAGGAATGGCAGTCATTCCAATGGACCTGGAAGCCTGCAAACGCCTTTCACCAGAGATCAGCTGATAGCTGTCTTCGGACAATTGTCTTACGGTAATGGGTTGGATAATGCCCTGAACGCGAATGGAATCCGCTAATTCCTGCAAGGATTCCTGATCGAATTTCGTGCGGGGCTGGTAAGGGTTTGCCTCGATAAGGCTCACATCAATTTCGCTCATCGAACCTACGACGTCCGTTGAAGACGGCCGTTCTTTGGTCCTGTGCGTATTTACTTTTTCAGAATCCTGAAGAAGCGCTCCGAGGCCTCTTCCCAATCCTGTCATTTTCTTGGCTTTACTGTTCTCCATTGCTTTCTCGCTATTCAATCATTTATCAGTTTACACCCATCGACCTGTCCGAGGACAGCAAACCATTTTTAGTAAGAATTTCCCTGGCCAGATTCAGATAGCTCACCGCTCCCTTGCTGTCCGCATCCTGCGCCATCACGGGGATTCCGTAGCTTGGCGCCTCGCTGATGCGTACATTTCGAGGGATAATGGTGTTGAAAACCAGGGATTCAAAATGGCTGGTCACCTCGTTCACAACCTGGTTCGAAAGCCGGAGCCGCAGGTCATACATGGTAAGCAGGATGCCTTCAATGATCAGTCCTGTGTTGAGACGGGATTGAATAATGGTGATGGTATTCAACAACTTACCCAATCCTTCCAATGCAAAATATTCACATTGAACCGGGATAATGACCGAATCGGCCGCGGTAAGGCTGTTGATCGTGATAAGCCCTAGCGAGGGCGAACAGTCTATAATGATAAAATCGTAGTCTTCGCGAATCTCGGCAATAGCGTCTTTCATGCGCTGTTCGCGGTTTTTGAGATTGATCATCTCTATTTCCGCACCTACGAGATCAATGTGTGAGGGTAATAAATTTAGATTCGGAAAATCGGTTTCCAGGATAATGTCCGCCGTTTTCGCCTGCTCCACCATGCATTCGTAAATGCTGTTTTCCATCTCCTGCGGATTGAAACCAAGTCCGGAAGTTGAATTGGCCTGTGGGTCAGCGTCTATGATAAGCGTACGGAATTCCAGCGCCGCCAGACTAGCCGCCAGATTAATGGCAGTTGTCGTTTTTCCTACTCCTCCCTTTTGGTTTGCAATTGCAATTACTTTGCCCATGTATTCATTTGAGTTACCCAAGGTCAAATTTCTATTATTCGGGGCAATTCACCAAAAAATGTTCCACGGAGTTTTAAATAAATCATTCAAGCAACTGCCATTCAATTAGTTAGTTGACATTATTATTTAATTAAAAATAAAAACAAAGCCTTTTTGAGAAGTGTTTCACGCCCAGACCTGCGTTCCTTCGGTGCAGTTTTTACACATTTCAATCTCCGAACGCGAGCGGATCAGTGATGCCCGGAAGTCGCTGTATTTTTTGCCTTTCCAAAGCTGGCGGAATGTCTCGCGCTTCATATCGCCGAGCTGATATTCGGCGTCTTTGTCAAAGCAGCAAGGCACCACGGCACCATCCCAGGTGATCACGCACGAATGCCACATCTTCCAGCAATGGTCTACAAATTTGTTTTTGATTGAATAGCGGCCGCTTTCGGCTTTTTCGTAGCGGGAATATTTGTCAATGGTCGGGATAAGGTCCGAACCTTCTTCATAGTCATAGATCTGAGCCGTTTTCAAACCCACTTCATCCACACCCATTTCCTCAGCCAGTTTTTTCACATCTTCAATCTGGTGCTCATTTGGTTTAACTACCAAAAACTGGAAAATCACATGTGGCGTGGCCGATTTCAGCTCCTTTTTCCATTTGATAATGTTGCGCGTTCCTTCCAGAACCTTTTCCAGATTCCCGCCAATGCGATATTGCTTATAAACGTCTTGCGTGGTGCCGTCAATGGAAATAATCAAACGATCCAAACCGGACTCGACCGTTTTCTTCGCTTTCTCGTCCGTCAGGTAATGTGCATTCGTGGAAGTAGCCGTATAAATGCCTTTGTCATGCGCGTATTGAACCAGTTCAAAAAACTTTGGGTGCAGATAGGGCTCGCCCTGGAAGTAAAAAATCAGGTATAGTAATGTGTCGGCAAGCTCGTCAATAGTCTTTTTATATAATTTTTCTTCCATCATCCCGGTCGGGCGTGTGAAGGACCGCAGGCCGCTCGGGCACTCCGGACAGCGTAAATTACAGGAAGTGGTTGGTTCGAAAGAAATGGCGATCGGCATGCCCCAGTGGACCGGGTTACCCGTTGCTTTTGAATAAAAATAACTGCTTAGTATCTGAATGGCGTTCCAGGCCCTTTTGGGAGTGACCTTGGACATCAGGTTCAGCCCATCTTTAAAATTTTTATTCATTATTTGTGGCTTTGGGCGACTGGCAAATGCTAGCTGCCTATTAATCAGGGAAATCAAAAAGAAATGTTGCAGCCGCGCTACACCACCGAGATTCCCGTCGTGTACTTGATTTCGGAAATTACGAAATAACTGCTGATGTGTAACACACTTTTAAGGGCAGAAAGTTTGTGCTGGTAAAATTGATTGTATGCCTCGGCATCTTCCACGATCACTTTAAGCATATAATCGAAGTTTCCCGAAACGACCGAACATTCGAGCACTTCGCTCATTTGTACAATCGCCTGGTTGAAATCCTCGAAGCTTTCCTTCCGCTGTTTATCCAATGTTACATTACAGTAAACCACCAGCGCTTTGCCCAGCTTGCGGCGGTTAAGGAGGCAAACATACTTATCAATGATGCCTTCTTTTTCCAGCTTGCGGATCCGCTCGTGAACGGGCGTCACCGACAAATTAATCCTGCTCGCTATCTCCTTGATTGTCAATTGAGAATCAGTTTGCAGCAAATCCATTATTTTACGATCCGTGAGGTCAGGTTGCATACAGTTTTTTTTATTACCCGGTCTACATTTGAGAAGTTATAAGCCGAATATTTTCTTACAAATGTGATCAAAAATAGTTTTTTTTACTGTCCTTATGCTTCCCGATAGCATCTTTTTTCTACAAAAACTACTTTTGCGAACTTCGAAATTCTACACTAAAAACATACTTCCCAATGATCATTGGTGTCCCCAAAGAAATCAAGAACAATGAAAACCGCGTAGCCGTCACCCCCGCCGGAGTAACCGAATTCCGCAAACACGGACACACCGTATATGTACAGGCGGAGGCAGGCAAAGGCAGCGGTTTCAGCGACGAACAATATGCAGAAGCCGGCGCGACGATCCTCAGCAGCATCGAAGAAGTCTACGCCATCGCTGAAATGATCATCAAGGTAAAAGAACCGATCGCCAGCGAATACAGCCTCATCAAAGAAAACCAGCTCCTCTTCACTTACTTCCACTTTGCCTCTTCCGAACCACTAACACACGCCATGATCGAGCGTAAGGCCGTTTGTCTGGCTTACGAAACGGTTGAAAAAACGGACCGCAGTTTGCCATTGCTGGTTCCTATGAGCGAAGTGGCCGGAAGGATGGCGATCCAGGAAGGGGCCAAATATTTAGAGAAACCGATGGGCGGTTTCGGAATTCTCTTGGGTGGCGTTGCGGGTGTGAAACCTGCTAATGTGCTCGTACTGGGCGGCGGGATCGTAGGAACACAAGCTGCAAAAATGGCTGCGGGACTGGGTGCCAATGTAACGATCGTGGACATTAGCTTGCCAAGATTAAGATATTTGGAAGACATTATGCCTGCGAATGTGGACACCGTGATGTCCAACGAATACAACATTCGCGAGCTGATCAAAAGCACAAACCTCATCATTGGCGGTGTGCTGATCCCGGGAGCGAAAGCGCCTTCATTGATCACACGCGAAATGCTTAAACTTATGAAACCCGGCACCGTAATGGTGGATGTGGCGATTGACCAGGGCGGATGTTTTGAAACTTCCAAAGCAACAACCCACGAAGATCCTATATATGAAGTGGACGGAGTTGTGCACTATTGCGTGGCCAACATGCCCGGCGCTGTGCCCTACACTTCTACCCTCGCCCTGACAAATGCAACATTGCCTTATGCATTGCAGCTCGCCAACAAAGGCTGGCAAAGCGCCTGCGCCACGAGCGAAGAGCTGCGTAAGGGCTTGAATGTCGTAAACGGAAAGGTGGTTTTCAAAGGCGTTTCGGATGCCTGGAACCTTCCGTATACAGACGTGCAGGAAGTTTTTTAATACCAAACCTAGCTAAGGCAACCTGGCTGGCTGTAAAGCCGGTCAGGTTTTTTCATTTCCCGAAATATTACAATTAATTTCGTGTCAGTATTGCAATTTCGAAAGTTATCCTTACTTTTGCATAAAATTTGAACGAACATCCGTTCGTCTCTCTGCTTCTTACACGGTTTAGCACTTTATAGATCCGCTACCAACCTTTAAAATTCGCCTGGTTGGCACACCGTTCTCATGCAGGACCCCACGGATGGTTTGTGGTGGGCTTTGCGCAATCCCCTTTTGAATTAGTTTACGATTTGGCTTTGAGTTTTTGGTTGTGGGACAATTTTACCGTTTCCGACTTCGACCCATCGAGCCTGCTGACCTACGATACGTTTTCTGTTACGGCGATCCGCAGCAGCATTCAAATGACCGTAACAATTTGACTATCTTTTATTTACCCAAGAATTAATACAAAAATAAATATAATGACTACTGAAAATTTCGAAACTTTCGAAGAGCTTGGCCTCTCAGAAAACATCCTTAAAGCCCTTACTGAAATGGGTTTTACTAAACCCTCACCCATACAGGCACAAGGAATTCCCGCAGTAATGCAGGGATCTGACGTGATCGGACAAGCACAAACAGGAACCGGAAAAACGGCAGCGTTTGGTATTCCCGTGCTGGAAAGAATTGATGTATCCAATAATGCCGTTCAGGCACTTGTGCTTTGCCCTACCCGAGAATTAGCGGTGCAGGTTTCCGAAGAAATTGGCCGTTTGGCTAAATATGTAAAAGGATTAAGAATTGAAGCAATCTACGGTGGCGATTCTATCGACCGCCAGATCCGCTCGCTGAAAAAAGGTGTTCACATTGTTGTAGGAACTCCTGGGCGTGTGATGGACCATATGGAACGCAAAACGTTGAAATTTGACGAAGTGCGCATGATGGTGCTTGATGAAGCAGATGAAATGCTGGATATGGGTTTCCGCGAGGATATCGAAAGCATTCTGGCAGATATGCCGGCTGACCGTCAGACGATCTTGTTCTCAGCAACAATGTCTAAGCCGATTATGTCAATCACAAAACGTTTCCAGACTGATCCTATTTTGATCAAAGTGGTTCGTAATGAGCTGACTAACGTGAACATTGAGCAGGTTTACTTCGAAGTGAAGCCACAGGCCAAGGTTGAAGTAATGACGCGCCTGATCGACATGCACCATTTGAAATCGCTTTTGGTTTTTTGTAATACCAAAAGAAAAGTTGACGAAATCGTTGAAGATCTTCAATTGAGAGGATATGCTTCGGAAGGAATCCACGGCGATTTGCGCCAGCAGCAACGCAGCAATGTAATGAGCAAATTCAAGGCAGGTGTAACAACCATTCTTGTGGCTACGGACGTTGCAGCACGCGGAATTGACGTAAGCGGACTGGATGGCGTGATCAACTTTGACATTCCATTAGACGAAGAATATTACGTACACCGTATCGGCCGTACAGGTCGTGCCGGATTGTCCGGAAAAGCATTCTCACTGGTTGCCCGCGATGAAAAATATCGTTTGAAAACCATTGAAAGTTTTACCAAAGTGAAAATTGAAAAAGGAGTAATTCCTTCTTACGAAGATATCGTAGGTGTGCGTAAGGCACGTTTCGTTGAAAGCATTTCTGCTTCTATCAAAGAAGGCGACGATCAGGAGCTTTTCGGCGACGTATTGGAAATGTTGCACCATGCAGGTTATTCTACCGAGCAGGTTGTAGGCGCTATGGCTAAGCAGATCATGGGCGTTCAGAAGAACGAATATGCAGATGCTAACCTGGCTTGGGAAGAAAGACGTGGCGAACGCGACGGACGCAGAGAAGGCGGCAGCGACAGATTTGAGCGCCGTTCATCAGGAGGAAGCCGTTTTGGAGATCGCAGAGAAAGCGCTCCACGCGGAAACGACCGTTACGCTCCCGCAGCGCGCGGAGAATCACGTCCAAGATTCGAAGGCGGCCGCGACGAATCGAAACGTTCGGCTACACCGGAAGCTGGCATGACGCGCTTGTTCCTGAGCCTTGGCCGTAAAGATCACATTTTGCCAAAAGATATCGTTGGAGCCATTGCCGGCGAAGCGAACATTCCAGGTAAAACGATCGGTGCGATTGATATTTATGACAAATTCACATTTGTAGATGTTCCTGAGCGTGATGCCCGTGCGGTTTTGCGTGCAATGGACGGCAACACCATTAAAGGTAAGCCTGTACAAATTGATATCGCTAAATAATTAAGCTTAGCACATTTAAGAAAAGGGACTTGTAACAAAGTCCCTTTTTTTGTTATTTTTCGGTATGCAAAATCAACCGAAACCCGAGGTCTGGCTCAGAGGGCCACTCCCTGAAATATCCGATTTTCTGCAGCCCGCAGCCCACGCACTTTTGCAAGCGCAGGAAGAAATCAATGCAGAACTCAGCAATTTCCCCGTTGCATTGTTATGGGAACGCCCGGCAGATGTGGCGTCTGTTGGCTTTCATTTACAACACCTTACCGGCGTGCTCGACCGTCTTTTTACCTATGCCAGGGCTGAATCTCTGAGCGAAAATCAGCTTGCCTATTTGAAATCCGAGGGCCAGCCACTATCGTCCACATCGGCTTTGAACGAATTACTCGACGCATTCAACAGACAGATTCTCATCGCGCTAACACAACTCAAACACACTGACGAAGAGACGCTTACGCAGATCCGTTACGTGGGCCGGGCCATGTTACCATCCACACATCTGGGCTTGCTGTTTCACGCGGCCGAGCATACGCAAAGGCACACGGGCCAGCTGCTGGTAACTTCCCGCATGTTGAAACAAAGCGCTTAATCCTCACTTTCGGGTCTTATATGCAGGAGACGTCTGATCCAGGACTGGCTTTCAGTTTGTTGATCCGGCTTGTCTGTTTCCGTTAAAGAATCCTTCAACTGGCGCAGATCCGGCTGACCGGCGTTGATCCAGCATGTGAACCAGATGTCGGCCACCATTTTTATAGAAGCTCTCATGCGCCGCTCAACCTGCCGGTCGAGCGTTTCGTGGTAGCGGGTTGAAAATTCCAGTGAATAAGTCCGGGTAAGTACATTGTTACGAAGTTCGTAGCTAAACTTTTTTTCAGCCGGAAATGAAGCACTAAGCTGCTTTTCAAACAGAAAAACAGAATCTGTTGCGGCGTGTGACTCGGCCACGGTCTGCCACGCAATATTGGCAACATTATCCTGATACCTGGCCTGACCGATCCATAAGTCATAGTTTTCCGCAAACAACTCAGGCAACCGCGATTCCCAGAAGCCATGAATGCCTTCCTGACCGGTTAGTTGTCCATTATAATTCCGGGTTGTATGCAAAGGCACGTGGGCATCCGCAATGTAGTGCCCAAGATCTGCCGATATTCTAAGAATCCGACGCGCGTCTTTTTCTTTAAAGGCCTCCGTAAGCTGATAGGCAGCTGTTTGAATATACCAGGGAACAATGCCATGCTTGCGCAAGCTATCCTCGCCCATGCGCTTTACCGCCTCGTTCCAAAATTTCGGCAGCACCAGCACAGCACTGTCGCCATAGACATCCAGATCAATATAATGCCGCTCGGCCTCTCCTACCACAGCGTATCGGCGGCGGTCCGGGTTGACCGCATTTTCTGTTATATAATCAATGTTCTTTTTGTAGAAAACCTGCATTTCGGGTGGCAGGCGAAATACAGCCATACGATTGATCCGCTTGTGCGCCCAGAATCCCCAATGCGGTTTGCCGGATGTCAAAGCGAGAAAAATTAGCATTACCACGCTCATTTTCAGCCAAAAATGCCTCTCGAAAGCATTTTTCTTGAAAAAAAATTTCTTGCATCCAGATTTTACTGCCATATAATGTTTTGAAGGCCATTTTTAAGGCCTTTAACCTCTTTAGACGCTTTTTGCAAAAAATGGTCACATGAACGAGTATTTTGAAAACGCTCATTTTGCTGGTTGCACAAAATTCAACTGAATTTTGCCGCATTTATCTCTGAGTTAGCATTAAATACACATCCCGGCCTCCTGCGGCCTCCCAAACTAAATTCTGCATTCTGAACATTGTACTCAGGTTTCTTTTGCCGAATGCAAGAAAATCAGAATAAGTTATATTTAATATATAAATAATGCAATTATTAATTATTCGTTTATCTTTGTATCAAGAAAATTTAGAATGATTATCAGATTTTGAAATAATGAGAACCAGAAATAAAACATTAGGATATTTAGTACCCGTTTTTGCATTGTGCGTTTTTATGCTGCTGATTTACGGTGCGTATGTTCCTCACAAACCAGCTGAAATTCAGCGCGTAGTTTGTATCAAGTTTAAGCCGGGAACAACTAACGAGGACGTTGAAAAACATTTGCGTGATTTTGCTTCCATGAAAAACGCAGTGAAGGATGTAGTTGCCTATTCAGCAGGTCACGTTCAGAAACTGGAAGGAAGCGAAGAGCAGTTTGATGTGATCCATTACCTGACATTCAGAACAAAAGAAGGCGCAGCACAATATGCAGCGAATGCCGATCGCAAACAATTTGTGAAGGCTAATGAAGGAAATTGGGACAATGTATTGGAAATGAATTCCAACATTGAAAAGTAATTTACAATAGTAATAGGAGTGAAAATCTTAAAAAGAGTCGGGTATCCCGGCTCTTTTTTTTCGTTTCTACCAATTGATCGGCTCCAAGCCTTTGCTTTCGAGATAAGCATTAGCCTGACTGAAATGATGGTTACCGAACCAGCCTCCCCCGTTTGCCGACATGGGAGACGGATGTTTTGATTTCAATACAAAGTGATTTTTGTCATGGATAATGCTTCCCTTATCCTGGGCATAACGCCCCCAGAGCATAAAAACCACATTCTTTTTCTCGTCGGACACGCATTTGATAACAGCATCGGTAAATCGTTCCCATCCCTTGTTCTGGTGTGACCCGGCTTTCCCGCTTTCCACTGTTAATGTTGCATTAAGCAATAATACGCCCTGTTTCGCCCACCTTTCCAGATTACCGGAATTAGGAATGGGCTTACCCAGGTCGCTATTGATCTCCTTGAAAATATTGACCAGCGAAGGCGGGATACGCACGCCATCATTCACCGAAAAGCAAAGTCCGTTTGCCTGTCCAAAACCGTGGTAAGGATCCTGGCCTAGTATCACCACTTTACAGTCTTCAAAGCTGCAATAATTGAATGCATTGAAAATTTGTTTCGCCGGCGGAAATATCTGTTTCGTGCTGTATTCCTCTTTTACAAAGCTCACAAGCTCAGTGAAATACGGCTTTGCAAACTCCGGTTCCAGCCTTTCTTTCCACGATTGCTCTATTTTTACGTCCATCTCATCGTTTTTAAAACCAAACCCAAATTATATTATTTTGTTTTGGTTTTATCAGTAATTGATTGTTATTTTCGTTTTAGCAGAAGTAATGCAAATACAGCTCCGGCTGCTTCCCCATACCAACGCAAAACGCCCAAACACCCTCATCCATATGGTTTCCAAAGTGACAGATGGTGTGAAAGTCACCGTATTAACTGAGTATCAGCCCGATTATTCCAACCCGGGACAAGATCATTTTGTATTTACCTACAAGATCCTGATTGAGAACCACAGCGAGCATACTGTTAAACTTTTAAGAAGGCACTGGCTTATTTACGATGCGAACGGAACCGTACGCGAAGTGGAAGGCGCTGGCATTGTGGGACTGCAACCGATCCTGGAACCAGGGGATGTGCATGATTACGTGTCGGGATGCAACCTTCGTACAGACCTGGGCAAAATGGCCGGAACGTATCTGATGGAACGTGTACTCGACGGCCGCCAGTTCCGCGTGATCATTCCCGCATTCTCCCTGATCGCACCTTACAGAATGAACTGATCAACCGCCCGACTTCGGTTTTGGTTTACTAAATATCTTACCATTGATTGCTGCCTATTTAAAGTATTTGCTCCGCTCCGGTAACGAGCATTCCATTCATTCGCCTTTCCTTTTCGAACTTTACACGCAGGTTATTGCGGCAAAAAAGGATCAGAATCCCGAATATGAGGTTTTGAAAAAATTGCGCAAAGAACTGCTGGCATCCAATGAGCGAATCAACATTCTGGATCTCGGCGCCGGCTCGCGGGTGAATAAATCCAACCTCCGCAAAATCGGCACGATTGCTAAGAATGCCGAGAAGCCCGAAAAATTCGGAAAGCTCTTCAACCGCCTCGTGCAAAGATTTCAGCCCAAAACCATTCTCGAACTGGGCACTTCACTGGGGCTGACAACATTATATTTATCAAAAGCAAAGCCGGATGCAAGAATCCTGACTTTCGAAGGCTGCCCGGCCACAGCGCAGGTTGCACGCCATAACTTTGAAAAACTGGATGCTGAAAACATTGACATCGTGATTGGCAACATTGACCAGACGCTACCCGAAACATTAAAAAAGCTGAATCCGTCTTTGGATTTCGCCTATTTCGACGCCAATCACCGCTACGAGCCAACTGTCCGCTATTTCCAGGATTGCCTCCCCTACATGCACAACGATTCGGTCTTTATTTTCGACGACATCTACTGGTCCGATGAAATGACGCAAGCCTGGGAATTCATCAAAAAACATCCCCGGGTAACGTTAACGGTCGATTTATTCTGGATCGGGCTGGTGTTCTTTCGGCAGGAGCAGGTGAAGGAAGATTTTACATTGAGATTTTAATAAAACCGTAACATAACCGGGCCGCTCCGTTGAATAAATAAGCGCTGTTCTTGTAAGCATTCTTCTTATTATTGCCAGCTCTACTCATCCTCTTTTTTCCACGGAATGAATACGCAAACCATCCTGAAAGCCTTCGTTGAGAAGGCCGTCATATCCGAAGAACAAGCTTCAATCATAGCCGATTACGAGCAAAAAAAGGCGTTTTCGCTGCATTGGGAACTGCGCTCGATCCTTTACCTGGGAATTGTTCTTTTCAGCTCCGGCATCGGGGTTATTATTTATGAGAACATAGATACCATTGGTCATCAGGTGATTATCGCTTCAATTGCCGCCTTTACAGCCTGGTGCTTTTATTACACTTATAAGCATGCGCTTCCTTACAGCAACGAAAAAGTAAGCAATCCAAAAAAACTCGCCGATTACATTCTGCTGCTTGGCTGCACGACGTTCCTGGTTCTGGAAGGTTACCTCCAATTTCAATACAACATTTTTGGGACGCGGTACGGACTCGCGATCATTATTCCGACCCTGATTTTCTTTTTCTGCGCTTACCGTTTCGATCATAAAGGAGCCCTTTCCATGGCCATTACGGGACTTGCGTCATGGCTTGGTCTTACTGTGGCGCCGCTGGCTGTGCTTTCACAAAATGATTTCACGGATAACCGCTTACTCGCCACGGCTGTCATTCTCGGCTCGATCCTGTGCGCATTCGGCTGGGCATCAGAAAAACGGAACATTAAACACCACTTTGCATTTACCTATATTTTCCTGGGAGGCAATCTGGCGGTTCTGGCGGCATTGACCGGCATTTTCAGCGATCGCGCAGAATTCATCTATATGCTTGTGGGACTAGCCCTTTCCGTATTCTTCATCCAGCGCGCCCGCCTCACACAATCACTCATTTTCCTGCTCATAGGCGTCGTTTATGGCTACATAATCCTTACACATTTTATTTTCTCAAATATCGTTTCAGAAGACGCTTCTTTCGTTTTCGGGACGTTTTATTTCGCATTCACCAGCATAGGCGTTGTTTTCTTTCTGCTCAATTTTAAAAAATTCTTAGGGATCAAAAAATGAAAAAAGCCTACAACGAAACCTGGATTGAAAATCTGCACATTCTCAATAAAGCCGAACATTGGGCAGCTAAGAAGCTGCTGACCAGAGAACAGCTCGACCAGGCGGAAAAAGCATTTCCCCAGCAATTTTACCGGCCCGGCATTTTTGTAAAAATCGGGCTATTCATTTTCACACTCATCGCCTGCTCTTTTGCCTCGGGGTTTATATCCATGTTCATCATTGGCGACGGCGGGCAGGAAAACATTTCCGTCATCAGCCTTTTCTGCATGGCAGGGTTCCTATTCTTTTTGGAATTTTTGATCAAAAAAAGAGGCTTGTATCACTCCGGAACCGACAATGCACTGCTTTATGCTGCCCTTGGCGCAGCGGCAATCCCTATTTTATCGCTTTTTCAGGATCTTCAAGTCTGGCAATTCTGCATCATTTTCTTTGCTATCACATATGCCGCCACACTCCGTTACGCAGACCTGCTGACGGCCGCCGGCTCTTTCCTCATATTGATTTTAATGTTGGGAGATATGATGATGAAGTTTCCGATCGGCAAAGCGATCCTTCCTTTCGGAGTAATGATCCTTTCCGCGCTGGTTTATTTGATTGTGAAAAAAATCAAAAGCAGCTATTACCACGACTGCCGGAAACTGATCGAAATTCTGGCACTGGCTACGTTTTACCTGGGTGGAAATTATCTGGTTGTCCGCGAAGGCAATGCTATGCTGAATGACCTGAATTTGCCTTTCGCACCTCAAATTCCATTCGCTCAAGTCTTCTATTTCTTCACAATCGGCATCCCCGTTGCGTACATATTCTTTGGATTGAAAAAACACGATCGTGTTCTGCTGAATACCGGGCTGCTTTCGCTGGCATTGTCTGTTTACACTTATAAACATTATTTCAGCCCGTTTACGCCTGCACAGGAACTGGCGATAGCCGGAATGGCCATGATCATCCTGTCTGCCGCTGTGATTAAATATCTGCATAACCCCAAACACGGCTTATCCGATGAGCAGGAGGGCAAACGTAAGCTGGCCAATCTGGAAGCCATTTTAGTGGCGCAACATCTTGGTCAGACGCCGGGTGAGGATGGTGATGTTGAATTTGGCGGTGGAAATTTTGGCGGCGGCGGCTCGGGAGAGACCTATTAATTGGGCAAAAATTCAGAACTTAGCCAGGTACTTTTCTTGCGTAGTCCTAAAAATGAAAAAACCTATTTTGTCCATTGCGCTGCTTTTATGCGGCATAAGCACTTTTGCGCAAACCATCCAAAAAACCGCAGGTAACCCCGTCTTTCCAGGATGGTATGCTGATCCTGAGGGTATTATCTTTAACAAAAAGTTTTACATCTACCCCACATTTTCTGCACCGTACGAGCAGCAGGTTTTCCTGGATGCTTTTTCATCTGAAGACCTGGTTACCTGGAAAAAACATCCCGCTATCCTGGACACAGCGGCTATCAAATGGGCCAAACGTGCAGTATGGGCTCCTTCAATTATTGAAAAAGATAAAAAATACTATCTCTTTTTTGGTGCCAACGACATTCAGAATGATCAGGAGAAAGGCGGCATCGGCGTAGCCGTTTCCGACAGCCCCGAAGGCCCTTTTAAAGATCATTTGGGAAAACCGCTGATCGACAAATTCCACAACGGCGCGCAGCCCATTGACCAGTTTGTGTTCAAGGACAAAGATGGTCAGTATTATTTGTTTTACGGCGGCTGGAAGCATTGCAATGTAGCGAAGCTTAATAAGGATTTTACCGGCTTTATCCCTTTTGAAGACGGCACCATCTTCCGCGAAATAACGCCCGACAACTACGTAGAAGGACCATTTATGTTTATCAAAAATGGAAAATACTACTTCATGTGGTCGGAAGGCGGCTGGACAGGCCCTAATTATTCGGTTGCATATGCCATTGCGGATTCTCCTTTCGGGCCTTTCAAAAGAGTGGGTACGATACTGAAGCAGGACCCGCAAGTGGCAAGAGGCGCGGGACACCATTCCGTTATCCAGATTCCGGGCAAAGATCAATATTACATCGTTTACCACAGACGCCCGTTGACGGAAACCGACGGAAATCACCGCGAAACATGCATTGATGTCATAACATTCAATGATAAAGGTGAAATTAACCCTGTCAAAATCACGAAAGAGGGTGTCGGCCCGGTTACATTGAAGTGACAAAAGCTGATTAAACTTCATTCAATTTACTAATGCACAGCGCAACTGACTATATTTGTTTCTTATCAATAAAATGTCAGTTGCCTGTGAAATTGAATGTTCTACCCCTAAGAATTCTAAGACCGCTTTCTAGTTTTAGCATCAAGTTCTTTCTATTTTTTGCTACAACTGCGTTTTCAGGCAACATTGTTAATGCGCAACGCTTCTCTTCCGTTGTATTCAGCCAGCTCCCCCAGGATTTACAATTATATCCGCGCAATGCACAAAGCGAAGCCGTAATCCCCATATCCGGTTTTACGGAAACGACGGGCTATAATTACATATCTGTCCAGGTTTTCAGAAATGAAACTTTGCAGAAATACCTAAGGGCCGACATCAAATATGACAAAGGCATTGGCTCTTTTACCACGGAGGCCAAGATCAAAGCCGAGCTTGCCAATTATCATTTCAAAGTATATCTCTGCAAAACCAACGATTCCACAATGGTTGTGGAGAGGAAGAATGTTGTCAGCGGGGATGTGTACGTGCTTTCGGGGCAATCCAATTCAACCGGTTTTTTCACCGAAACCGATACCAGCACTTTTTCCCGCACTTTCGGCAAAATAACGGCCGATCTCAACACCGGACCTTACAATGCTGCCGACACATTATGGGCGTTTTCCAACCAGGATCATTATGATTACGGCGTAGGCACAATGGGTCTGGAAATCCAGAAACAACTGATCCGGCAGTCCGGTGTTCCCAATTGCCTTATTAATGCGGGTTTTCACTGGTCATCGGCCTTCGCACACGCGCAAAGGACCGAAAGCAATCCCGCCGATCTCCGTAATGGTTATGGCCGGATGCTCTACCGCTTGCAAAAAGGCGGAATGGCCGGCGCCGTGAAAGCGTACATTTTTCGCCAGGGTGAAACCGAGGCTTACCATGAAGGTGGTAACTGGCCGGAAAATTTCGCAGTGCTGCGAAATAACTTAAAAAAAGACCTGCCTAGCCTGGGCAAAATTTATGTGTTCCAGATCGATGTGATCTATTTTGCATCCTCTGTCGGCGCGGAAGTGAGGGATTACCAGCGCAGGCTACCCAGCATTTATCCGGAGCTCCGATCATTGGCAACGGTAGGAACGCAGCAATTTGACGGACTGCATTATGGAAAAGAAGGGAACAAACAGGGCGGCCTGGAACTGTCCAGACTGATAGCCCGCGATTTTTACGGGTTAAAGGATACGGCGAACATTAACTCGCCCAATATCAGGAAGATATTTTATAAAACGCCGGAAAAAAAACAGGTGATCCTGGTCTTCGATGAAGGTCAAGAGCTGGTGTATCCTGAGCCTTACAAGCCCAATGGCCAAGTTACCCTGGACATGAAGGATTTTTTCTATTTCAATGGTGAATCCGGTTCTGTTGCCTCTGCAAAAGCAGATGGTAACCGCATAATCCTGGAATTAAAAGCTCCTCAGCAAGCCACAACCATGGACCTGATGCCTATGTACACGCCTGAAAACGGCCCTTACTATCCGCTGAATGGTCCATTTATCAAAAATCAATTGGGCATGCGCGCTTTCACTTTCTTCAAGGTGCCGATTGGCGAAAGTCTGGCAACACCCGAGCTGGCAGCCGAAATTGAATCCACCGGAGGCAGCGTAAAACTCTCATGGAAAAAAGTGAATGCGGTTGCTCAATTTGTGCTGGAAAGAAAACGCGACGACGAGCCTGATTACGAGACAATTGCAACATTGGACAGCGCAACTTATATTTATCTTGATAAAAATACCGCTGAGGCAAAAAAAATAAATTACAGATTAAAGGGTGTAAGCAGCGCTTCTGAATCAGCAGATTACGGTTATGCAGAAGTTGAATACGAACTGATAACCGGGGTTGAAAAGGATGATGAAGCCATGTTCACAGTGTTTCCTAACCCTGCCCGTAAAGGCGAACAAGTGACGGTCAGAATGAAAAAGCCGGTCGATGGAACATTGTCATTAATCAATGTTAATGGCCAGTCACTGAGCGACGAGCGTATCTTGCAAAGTGATGAAGCATTCATCCGCATTCCCGAAAATGCAGCAGGCAACCATATCGTCAGATTGAAAGCCGGGGACAAAATCTGGTCCAAAAAAGTGCATGTGCGATAGCAAGGCGTAGAAAGGGGCATAACAGGCCGAACAATTTGTTTGTGGGAAATTAAAAACGATATTTAGAAAATTTTTTTGCACCCATAAATGCACTCTTTTAAATACGCACTGGAAATCTTCGGCGCTATAATCGTCTTGTTTTCCGTTATCCCGCTCATTCGCAACGACTTCTGGGCATTCCGGGTTTTTGAATATCCCAGGATTCAAAAATTATTCATCAACCTGTTGATCGTCATCCTTTACATTTCGCTGTTCCGGATGGGCGGCACTTTTGAAAAAATTTTTACAGCTGTCATCATTGCGAATGCGCTTTATCTGATGTATCAGATCTTTCCATTCACATTCCTGGCAAAAAAAGCGCTCCTGAAAGTTTCCAAACAGGATCCGGATAACCAGATCAGCATCATTTCGTCCAATGTTTTTCAGGACAACAAAAACACAGCCGGATGCATTGCTATGCTGAAAAAGCACGATCCTGATCTTATCCTGCTGCTTGAAACAGACCAGTACTGGAACGATGGCGTTCAGGAGCTTAATGAGAAATATCCGCATCAAGTGCTTGTGCCTCTGGAAAATACCTATGGTATGCTGCTGTATTCCAAACTGGAACTGGTGGGCGCAGAAGTCCGCTATCTTGTTGATGAAGAGATCCCTTCCATTAAAACGCAGGTAAAACTTGCCTCCGGAAAACTGATCCAATTGTACTGCGTACACCCTACTCCGCCAGTGCCGGGAGAAAATATGTACTCCACCGAAAGGGACAAAGAATTGCTGCTGGTTGCCAAGGAAGTAAAAGGCAAAAATGCCCCTATCATTGTCGTAGGAGACCTGAATGACGTCGCGTGGTCGTATACGACGAATTTATTTACAAAAATCAGCGGATTACTGGATCCGAGACGCGGAAGAGGCTTTTTCAATACTTTTCATGCCAAATATCCTTTCCTGAGATTCCCCCTCGACCACGTTTTTTGCTCCACCGATTTCAAGCTGCTGCAACTGAAAAGGCTCGAAAACTTTAATTCTGACCACTTCCCTATCCTCATTGCATTGCAGTATGAAGAACTGGCGGATCTGCAACAGGAAGAACCGGAAGCAGATCAGGAAGAAAAAGAGCTCGCGGAAGAAAAGATTAATAAGGTTACCTGATAACGTGGCTGTACATCGCAGGAGTAAGTAAATCCTGCTTGCAGCGGGATTGGAATGATTTTTGTAACAACGCTTCATGATTACATGAAGTATTGATTCCCTTCTATCCCACTTTAATCTTTTGTTTAAATATGCATTACCAGACATATGAGGAAACAATAACGCCTGAATTGCATAAATGGCAGCAAAAGATGCAAAAGCGGCCAAATCTGGTAGATAGGACATCGAAAGCGGTTCAGGACAAAATCAATGACATTATTCCGGATAAGGTTCATGCCGTTATCACTTCTACAATCAAACAAATGACGCGTGCGGTGCTCACCGGAGCAGAATTTACCACAGCGCTGCCGGCACCCAAGAACTCACTGGAAGAAATTGAACGAGAGGTTTCCAGGCGCATTGAATTTTATAAAAAAGCAGGAGCCGCAGAAGGCGGCATCATCGGCGCAGGGGGATTTGTACTTGCACTGGCAGAATTCCCGATCCTGATCGCCATTAAAATGAAGCTTCTGTTTGAGATTTCCGCATTATACGGGCATTCAGCGGAAGATTACCGGGAACGACTTTTTATCCTCCATATTTTTCAGCTGACATTTTCCAGCCAGAAACAGCGCCAGAAAGTGTTTGAGCAGATCATTCAATGGCAGGAGAAAAGCCAGGGGCTTCCTTCCGACATTCACCAGTTCGACTGGAAAACATTTCAACAGGAATACAGGGATTACATTGATCTCGCGAAAATGGCGCAGCTGATTCCCGGGATCGGTGCAGCTGTGGGCGTCATTGTGAATTACCGGCTCCTGAATCAATTAGGCAAAACAGCGATGAATGCTTACCGCATGCGCTGGTTTGAAGAGCGGACGTTACCGGCTGCGAGAAGACAAGAACAATTGCCGTCACCGGCTCAGAACCAATAAAGTATACCAATAAGAGTTACCCTTTGATCCACTTTGCATAAAAATTGAATGAGCGCCAATCAAAAGGAAAAAGTTTATACAAAAGGCCTGGATTCGGCTTTACTGGCAGTTTACAACGGTTACATGTTTTTCCTGCGGTTTTTCAGGGAAGCCTTTCGCGGCCGGATGGAATTTCAGGAACTGGTCAAGCAATGTTACGCGATCGGCAATAAATCATTGTTGCTGATCGGGCTTACAGGCTTCATTACCGGGATGGTATTTACCAAGCAATCCCGCCCGTCACTGGCCGAATTCGGCGCCGTGTCCTGGCTGCCGTCATTGGTTGCGATCGCCATTGTGCGCGCCCTGGCCGCATTGGTTACGGCGTTGATCAGTGCGGGGAAGGTTGGATCCAGCATTGGTGCCGAGCTGGGTTCCATGCGCGTGACCGAGCAGATCGACGCTATGGAGGTTTCGGCTGTTAACCCTTTCAAATTTTTGGTCGTGACCCGCGTGCTCGCATCTACGATCACGATTCCGATCCTGATGTTTTATTGTACGGGCGTAGCGCTTATGGGTGCTTTTCTGAACGTCACATTGAACGAGGGCACGAGTTTCAGGGCGTTTTTTGAAAATGCTTTTGAACAAATCACTTTCCTGGATGTAGGAACCTCACTTGTAAAAGCGATTGCTTATGGCTTCACAATCGGGATTGTGGGTTGTTACCAGGGTTACAATGCGAGCAAAGGAACGGAAGGTGTGGGTAAGGCTGCGAATTCGGCAGTCGTAATTTCCATGTTCCTGATCTTCATCGAGGAGGTCATTATTGTTCAGGTATCGAATTATTTCAGAATATAAAATGGCAGAAATCAACCAAAACGAAGAGCCGGTCATTGAGATCAAAGATCTTTACAAATCATTTGGTGATCTGCACGTGCTTCAAGGTGTCAATTTGAAGGTGGATAAAGGCGAGAATGTTGTGGTCCTCGGCCGGTCGGGAACGGGTAAGTCAGTTTTGATCAAAATCATTGCAGGGTTATTAAAACAGGACAGCGGCGTTTGCAATGTCCTGGGCCGGGAAGTTGCTGAATTAAATCAGAAGGAGCTGACAGACATTCGCCTGAAAATCGGTTTTTCATTCCAGAACAGCGCATTGTACGATAGTATGACGGTGCGGGAAAACCTGGAATTTCCGCTGGTAAGGCATGTTAAGAATCTTTCAAAAGCGGAAATCAACGAACAGGTGGAATATGTGTTGGACGCTGTTGGCCTGTTGCAGACCATTAACCAGGTTCCTTCGGAGTTGTCGGGCGGACAGCGGAAGCGGATCGGCATTGCCAGGACACTGATCCTGAAACCCGAAATCATGCTTTACGATGAGCCTACCGCGGGACTTGACCCTATAACCTGCCTGGAAATTAACCAGCTGATTAATGAGGTGAAGGAAAAATATCACACAAGCTCTATCATCATTACCCACGACCTGACCTGCGCCCGCGAAACCGGAGACCGGATCGCGATGCTGCTGGATGGCAAGTTCCTGAGACAGGGCACATTTGAAGAAGTATTTGCCACAGACGAAGAAAGAATCAAAAGTTTTTACGATTATAATTTTATTCAATAATGGAAACATCAGCCAGAAAACGCTCCATAACAGTCGGACTTTTTGTTATAATAGGCTTAGTCATCTTCATAGTAGGGATCCTTACGATTGGAAGTATGAAGAAAGTATTTTCTTCAACAATCTCCGTCAAAACGTTGTTCGATGACGTGAACGGGCTGAAACAAGGCAACAATGTCTGGTATTCGGGGGTAAAGATCGGGACAGTGAAGACCATTCGCTTTTTGTCTAATTCCAAAGTCGAGGTTATCCTTCACATTGAGGAAAAGTCGCAGGAATTTGTCCGCAAAAATGCGAAGGCCAAGGTTAGCACAGACGGACTGATCGGTAACAAGATCATTGTCATTTACGGCGGAACGCAAAAGGTGCCTTCCATTGAAGATGGCGACGAGCTGGTGGTTGAAAAAATGGAAAGCACGGAAGAGATGCTGGCCGTTTTGTCTGAAAACAACAAAAACCTGCTGGGCATTACGAGCGCGTTCAAAACGATCAGCAAGAATATTCTTGAAGGAAAAGGAACGGTGGGAATGCTGCTGAACGATGAGCGACTATATAATGATGTGGATCAAACGCTCGCCGCACTGAAAAAAGCATCTGTGAATGCACAGACCATGACAGCTTCCTTGTCCGGATTTACAGAAAAACTAAATCAAAAAGGCGGTCTGGCAAATGATTTTGCAACCGATACAGTCATCATGCGGGACCTGAGGACCACTATTGGCAGACTGAACGAAACAGTAACTTCTGCAAACGGAATGGTCGACAACCTCAAAACGGCGAGTGAGAACCTTAATTCTAACAGGACAAGTCCGTTAGGCGTATTACTACACGACGAGACGACGGCGAGCAATTTGAAAGGAACATTGCAAAACCTCGAAAGCAGCACCGAAAAGCTTGATGAAAACATGCAGGCGCTCCGTTCCAATTTCCTATTCCGCAGGTATTTTAAGAAAAAAGCCAAGGAAGAGGCGAAACAACCTGAGAAAGAGGCAGTAAAAGATTCAGTGAGCCAGTAAATAATTTCATATTTTTGTAAATATATTTCGTAAACCACAGCTCAATTGAAACAACTATAACCTCTAATTAATGGACTTACAACTTAACCCTGCTCTGGATCTTACTTACATTGACCAAGTTTACGGAGATGACCCTGTAATTCTTTACATGATTTTTGATGCTTTTATGAGCGATTCGGTGCCGCGGTGGCATTCGCTCCGCAATGCATTGGAAACTGAGGATATGAAGGAGGCGGCGAGCATTGTACACGGACTGAAACCGTCGTTCACCATGGCTGGACTTACGTGGATAAGGCCGAAAGTGGAGGTGCTTGAAAAAGCGATTAAAGATGACGAAACGCCGGAACAGCTGATGCACATGTATCAGACAATTTCAGCAGAACTGAATGAATTGCTGCCGATCATCGAACAAGAATCGGAGCGTTTGAAATCACTTCAATAAGACAACAAAAATGATAAGAAGCGAGCGTGTGGCATTAGCTACACGCTTTTTCTTTTGGATTTATCCCAGGCAGCACTCTGATTTCCTTTGTAAAAGCGGATAATCCCTGCCATTACCGCATAGTTCATCACACAGAAATAGTAAGGAACGAACAATGCCTTCACCTTGATCTTTCGTTTTTCCAGAATCCATCCCGCAAGCGCGGCACCGTAAAAAGCAACCTGCGCGAAAAGAATCAACCCATACAATGCATTCCCGTCATTGACCACAATGATAATGTTCAGCAGGAATACTAGGATCATTAAAAAGGGCGTAATCGTCCACCGCAGCACCCGGTGGCTAATGTATTGAAATGATAAAAGCGGATAATTGAATGGGTTAAGGAGCTTTTTAAGCCGTAAAATCGACTGGATCCCGCCTGCTGCAATCCTCACCTTCCTTTTCAGTTCCTCCTTAATGTTCTCCGACGAAAGTTCCGATGCATAAGCCTCGGGTTCATAAATAATGCGGTAACCTTGCTGCGCAATGAGCATGGAAATCATAAAATCGTCGAGGATCGTATCTGGCTCCACCTGCCGGTAAAGTGAGTGCCTGACGCTGAAAAGCTCTCCCGCTGCGCCCACCACCGAGTAAAGCTCCGAATCCCACTTTTTAAGCGTCGATTCGTATTTCCAATAGAAGCCCTCCCCCGCCGTGGCGTCGGACACGGCATCCTGCATCACCCGTTTCTCTCCTGATACTGCCCCCACTTTTGGGTCGGCGTAATGCCTGGCTATGAGCAATAGTGCATCCGGGTTCAGATAGGTGTTGGCGTCTGTGAATACAACTACTTCTGTGTTAACCTCATACATTGCGCGGTGCATAGCCAGGATCTTTCCGCTTCGGACGGGCGTGTGCAGCAGCTTGATCTGGCTGTAAGCGCTCACGAGCTCTGGTGTACGGTCGGAGGAACCATCGGTAACAAAAATCAGGCTTAGCTTGCCGTGCGGATAGGAAAGCGCAAGCGTGTTCTGAATTTTTTCTTCAATGATGCTTTCCTCATTGTAGGCAGCAATGACGAGCGTTAATGTTGGCATATCCTGATCAAGCGACGGAACGGGCCGTTTCCCTTTTACGGCACGCCGTATCCTGACCAAAACGTACAGGATGATCCCATAACCAAGGAATGTATAAAAAACGATGAAGAGACTGAGCCAGAAGAGTATTTCCATAAATTATCGTGACAGGGGGAAGCCAAGGTTATTGCTATCCGCCTTATTGGTGAAATGCCAGGTGATTGCTTTCAGAAAAACAGGGATGAAATTGTATTCTTTATTTTTTATGTATTGAATAAGATTCCTGGGCACCACTGCCAGCAGGAAATAGCAGCAGAAGATCAGAAATTGCATGGGGGAGCCATTTTTTCGGATAAATAAAATGCGGTTCCGGTTCATAAAAAACTCCTTCAATGCGGACCTTTTGCCTACCGCAACGGATTCTTTATGGTATATCAAAGCAGAAAGATCAACGTGGATTTCATAACCTGCATTTCTGATCCGCTCACACCAATCCAGTTCTTCATAATATAAAAAGTAATTTTCCGCCATCCCGCCCGCCTTTTCGAGCGCTTCCCGGCGGATCATCATAGCGGCCCCATGCGCGTAGCCCGTAATGCCACTCAGTGAATCATACTGGCCTTTGTCCTGCTCAAACTGACCAATACAAGCATTGCGTGCGGTGTAGTAGTTCATGGGCGTATAACCAGTATACTGCAACATTCCCGGCTGGTCGTAATAATGTATTTTAGGCGAAATCATCCCGATTTTCGGGTTGGCATCCATTGTGGCGACCAATGTGCCGATTAGCTCCGCGGTAACTTCGGTGTCGTTGTTAATCAGGAATAAATACTCACCCGTAGCATGTTTCAGGCCGATGTTATTGCCGCCTGCAAAGCCCGTGTTTTTCTCCGATCTGATGAATTTAATGTGAGGATAGCGTTCTACCCAGCCTGGCACGGGATCGGGTTTGCTTCCGTTATCCACCACCACGATTTCAAGGTTCGGATATGTATTGACTTCTTCCAGTGACCTCAATAAATCTTCTGTAATCTTAGGCTGATTAAAATTGACAGTTACAATGGAAACACTTTTCATCGGTTCGGAGCTGGGCACTGGGAAAGTCTGAAATGAGGGAATTTTTTTATTGGCTTGTAGAACTATTTCAAAATTAACAATTTAAATATAGCTTTAAACAAAATGTAGTTTTTGCGGTTATAAAATGTTCGCAGCCCTGCTAAAAGCCTCTACTATCTGACTAAAATCTAATTCGATATTTACAAAGTGAAAATACCGCGTCTGCTAGATATTAAAAAAGTTTCCCGCATCCCGGACGCTGCCAAACTTTCTCCCGAAATGCCCCTCATCAGAAAAAAGGTAGATGAACTCATTGAGATCATCGCACATTCAGCCGTTAACAGCACACAGGCGAGCGCCTACCAGCAGGAAATTGAAGAAGCATTCAGGCGCTCAGCGCTTAAAGCAAAAGCGGCTGCGCCTTTCCGGGCACTGGACCAGGATAATAATCTTTCGCGGGAAGAGCTTCTGGAAGGGTTGGAAAAATTGCTTTCCGAAAACAAAATCGACAGCAAGATCAGCAGCTCGAAAGGGCGGAGCAATGCAGCTCAAAAAGCAGTAATGTTCATTCTGGCTATTTTATTGATCGTTGTTGGCTTCGCTATGATCATTATGCCGGCACCGCCCAGCTTTGAAATCTTCACCGTTTATTATTTCAATGCAAATGACGGTGTTACGATCATGGATCTGGTGTCATTACTCATTATTTTTGGGGGAGTGCTTTTATTCGTGCTAAACTTCAATAAAAAATGATCTCGTTTCCGGAGCCGCCGACCAGTGTTAAAAAAATCTTGCTGGTAGAGGATAATCTCATGTTTCGAAGGGTGTTTGAAGCGTCCCTCATTAAAGCAGGATACAGCTGCGTGGCTTGCGAGTCGGGCACGGAAGCACTGGCTTTGCTGGCAGTCGAAACGCCGGACCTGATCCTTTCCGATTATGATATGCCTGTCATGAACGGTTTTGATTTCCGGCAGGCGATTTTGCTTAATCCCAAAATCAGTGACATTCCGTTTGTGTTCCTCACTTCCTTTACGGATAACTCCCTGATACTGCAAGGTTTGAGCATGTATGCCATTGATTTCATCAATAAGGAAACACCTATTCCGGTGATTATTTCCAAGCTGGGCAACATCATTAAATCACTCCAGAATGAACACGTCAGGTCCGTCCGTGAGTTGCGGGTAGCAGCCGAGACGCTCAATGTCAAATCTATACCCACACACAGCCCGGTCCTTCCCGGCTTCCGCGTCCATTTTTGGCATAAAGGATATCTGGGTTACCCCGGTGGCGATTTTATCGATTTTGTACAGGCAGATCAGCGGTTTTGCTTTGCATTTCTGGGGGATATCATGGGAAAAAAGTGGACCGCGTGGTTCTTTACTTTCGGCTTCCTGAGCTATATCCGTGCCGCTATCCGCTTTTGCGTACTCGATAATGACCTGACGATAGACAACATTGTTCAGAAGATTAACAAGCTGATCTGTATGGACGAAAGTTTACAAAATATCCTATCCAGCCTCTCGCTCCTCTTGTTGGACAGTGAGACCGGTGAGGTGCATTACACAGGAGCGGGCGACCTGCCCCTGATCAGTTTCAGCTCGGAAACAGGCAAACCCGTAACCGTCCTTTCATCCGGATTGCTGCTTGGCCTGATGGAAGAAGGATTTTATGACAAGCAGGTTATTAAAATGAAAACGGGCGATCAGCTGGTCATCTTCACCGATGGCATGATCGATATTCCGTCTGCTGGCTCGAAGAAGAGCGACTATCCATTTTTTGTTTCCAAAATCACACCTTATCTCGGCGGGCAGGACAGCTTTGGCAAGATCAAGACCCACGTACTCGAAAGCATCAATGACAGCAATCAAATGGATGATGCAAGCATTATTTTTATTGAAAAAACATAATCCCTCATGATACTAAAAGTAAACGAAATCAACCACGTAGCACAGGCAACGATCTTGCCGCAGGAAGCAAGCCTTGCCAACGCCGAAATGTTCAAAGAAGAGATGATTACCCTTGTAGCCAATGGCGCACGGCTAATTGTAGTGAACTTCGAAAATGTAAATTATATCGATAGTTCATTTCTCGGCAGCCTCGTGGTCGCGCTGAAATATGCAATGCCCAGAAACGTCGATATATACCTGGTTTCCCTGAAGTCTGATGTAAAAGACCTGCTTACACTGATCAGGATGGATAAAGTTTTCAAAATCTTTAAAGACTTCGACGAAGCAATGGAAGCATCACAATAATTTATGGAGCACGATCGGATAAGAATTCACTTTACCAGCAACCGGGAAGAAATTCCCGGCATATTAAAGATCTGCCTGGACCATGTCGTGCAAAACACAAAAAACGCATCCCCATCCCCAGATACATTTTCAAAAATTAAATGGGTGATTACGGAGTTACTGACCAATGCGGTAAAGCATTCAGGAACAAGAGATTGCACATTAAACATTAAGGTAGACAACAACCGCCTTTTTCTTGAAAAAGAAGATCGTGGAAATCCGTTGTCACTTATCGGGCAAGACACGGGTAAAATATTTACCTGGCCCATCAAGGGGTTCACCAACAGGGTCGAATTTCAGATCTATCATAACGGCGTCGATTCGCTGATCGTGAGATCGGACGATGCACATTCAGCTAAATTCTATGTAAAAGAAATGACGGGCCCGGACATGCCGCGACTGCTGAATGATTCCAGCGAACATTTCGGTTTGCTGATCCTGACAAAAGCTTCTCACGAATTTTATTACGAATATGATCCCGAAACGCAAACCAACAGGTTTACCAGTGTTTTTCTATTCGCTGAAAAAACCGGTTAAGCGGGTTTGAGATTCTGGAAAATGATGTCGGCAATGGTGTCAACTCTTTTTTCCCATGTATTTTCAGCCGCAATGGCCAGACGCCGCGATTGTAATGCTTTGCTATCCGTTGCCAGCGCTTCTTCGATCGCAGCCGTAAAACCTTGTGCGTCTGTGCAGAAAGGCACAATGTCTTCGGTGAATTCTTTCAGGTCAGGATTGAAGTCAATGGCAACAACCGGCTTGCCTGCGCCGAGATATTCGAATAGTTTGAGCGGGAAAATGCTGCTGCTCACCTCATCTTTTTTGAAAGGGATCAGTGCAACGTCGAATCCTTTGATAACGGCAGGCATATCTGCATAGTCGATGGCACCCAGGAAGAAGACATTGGGAGCCGTAAAAAACCAGTCGGGAACAAATTCCTTCGCTACCGGCCCCACGAAAACGAAGCTCTTATCAGCATTATGAGTAATTACTTCTTTGAGGAGGTCGTAGTCAATGCGCCTTTCTATGGCGCCCAGGTAACCTATAATCGGCTTTTTGATTTCCAATAATTTCGGAAAAACAGGCAGCTCGGGTCTCAATGCCTTGCTGCTATGCGTGACATCAGCTGCGTTCGGCACAAAATAGGACTTGGGATTGAACTGCTTTTTTTCAAGATACAGCGCACGGCTGCTGCAAATCACCACATCGCTTTTCCGTACGAGAATATCTTCGGATACAACGCCATGCCGCTGGTTAAATGGCAGGATCATCGGATCGAGACAATGGTAAACCGTTAAAGCAGGCGACAGCCCGTTGACTAATGTAGGATAATGGAAGTTGAAGGAATTAATAAAAATGTAGTCCTTAATGTTATGCGCCTCAATGATCGTCCGCAATTTCCGCCGGATCATCGATTCATTGATCTTCAATATTGACCTGAAAAAACCGCTTTCGGGTAAAAAATTAATGGATAGCAGCAGCGGCGGGATAACAATTTTAAGATTCGGTGTGTCCGTATCAATCAGCTTTCCGCTCCAAACAGACAAATGATTTTTCCGGACTTTGAATTCAGGGCCTTTTCTCAGCTTAAAATAATCTCTTACTGTAAATGGGTTTTCGACGTAGTACACCTTATTTTCCCTGGCCAGTAACCTCGCCGTGGTGTAATTTGTAGATTCAATGGTCGAATCAAATCGGGGTAAGCCAAAGACGATGATTTGGTGTCCTTTCAGTTTCATTGATCAAATAAGAATGCGGGTATTGCTGTTACGATAGAGGTCTTTTTAATAAAAGTGGGGGTAGCCGTCTTGGTTATTCAAATATATGTGAATCAGTCGGTAATAACCTCTTTCCATTCAAATTTGTCCGTCATAATGCCTTTGGGATGCTCGCGGCCGATCCGGAAACCGAACCAGTTCTTTGGGGCAATCACACGATTCTCTTTTTCGCACAGGTAAGCTGCCCACCAGGCAAATGTACTGTTTGATATAATCGCAACGTCAGCATTCATAATCAGCTGAAAATCAATAATTTCAGAATTCTGAGAAAAGATAAAATTGGGTTTTTGAGGAAAAGATTTTTTAACAAAATCCATATCATCGCTCACAAAAAACACCTGGTACTGATCCAGATCGTGAATGGCGTAAAGCTCTCGCTGGAAGTATTCGACGGGAAGGGAAATGTCCCTTTTTCCGTAAGCCAGGTAATCCGTGCGGCGAATGTGCACTACAATGGTCTTATGCTTTTTGAAAACGGCTCCGAACTGCTTTTCAAACTGTTCCTTGAATTCACGGTGAAGGCGCGGCTTGGAAGTTTCGGGTAAATGTTTGATATAATAATCTGACTGAAAATAGCCATTGTAGATCGTGCCGTTCTGTGGTGTAAATTCTTTGGGACTGAAAAAATTTTGCACGTAAATGTCCTTGAAACTAAAAACCTTCGGCAGCATTCTGGCGAACACCGAATAGAGTTTGGACTGCAATGTTACATTATGAAATGCACCGAGATCGAAATATCTGGCCAGATATGCATGGTGTGGATTCGGAAAAAAATAGGTCAGCTTGCTGTTTCTGCTTTTGAGATACATTAAAAAAAAGTACTGAAAAAGCTGATTACCCAGTCTGCCGGAAAACTTTACGCCAACCATAATGCACCATTATTAAAGTGATTCTTCTTATTTCAAGGCCCTGTTTTTCAAAAAAGGCTTAATGTACTTTTCGAGGAATTCGGGATAAAACCGGAACATATACATCCATGTGTTCCCTATGCTCACATCAATCTCTCTTTTCAGGATCACCTGCGCTATAATAAAGCCGACCACATTGGAGCATAATGTTGCATAAGCCGCGCCCATTACACCAAAAGATTGGATAAAGAAATAGTTAAGGACAAGGTTCAATGTGGCTGTAACGACTACAACAAAGAAAGTAACCTTCGTTTTGCCGATGGAATCGAGGATCGTGCCGAACTGGCGACCGTAGGGAATCAGCAAACAATACAAGAGCGTGATTTGCAGCAGCGGAATGGAATCATTGTATTTCTCTCCTGCTATCAGGTGGATTACAATGTCCGAAAACAGATATAAGAATACAACCACGGGAACAACCAGCGCGAGCGTTGTGCCAACCGACTTTTCATACAAATACTTTATGGCCGATTTCCCCTCCGTTTCCATCCGCTTGGCACTTTGCGGAAAAACGATCGTCGCCACCGCATTGCCAGGAATGTCGATCAGGTTCGTGATCCGGACTGCGATGTTGAAAGCCCCGGAAGCAGCAGGAGACAGGAGCGCACCCAGCATCATCTGGTCAACGGTCCCCGAAAGCAGTGAGCTGATCAGTGTTCCGAATGCGTATTTGCCATAGCCAAACAGCTTCTTAACCCACATTTTACTGACCTCGTACGATATCTTCAGATGTCTGCGACAATAATAGAACGCCAGTGACATGCCCAAAATGGCACTTATGATCTGCACCCAAACCAGATAGATCAATTTCACTTCTACCGAAAACAAGTAGCACACAACTACAAATGTGAAGAAGGAACCCTGCCTGATAATGGTCGTCAGGAATATGCCGTTGAAGCGCAGATTGGCCTGTTCAATGCCGTTGAATTGTGCCTGCAAGCCAGAAAAAAAATAGATTGCTATGTATAAATACAGCATCTGAACTAGCTCGGGAGAGTCCCAAAGCCTGCTCAGAAACGGCGCGAAGATCAGAATGGCGGCGATGCAAAAGATGGATACAAGCCCGCTTATGGCAAATGAAGCCGTAATAATGTCAGGATGCTCGCGCTCATCCGAAGCAGAAATAAACTTAACCAGCGCGTTCTGAAGCAAACCGCTCCGAATGGCTTCTAGAATGGTGGTGGTAGAAAGGAACAGCGTCCACACCCCGAAATCGTGCTTGGAAAGTAATCTTACCAGCACGTAAAATCCGGCAAAGCCAAAAAAGACCCCCGAGAAATTCTGGAGAATATTGATAAAACCTGACTTGATCCAGTAATGATCCTTCGGCTTGTCGCTCATTATCTTTTGACAAAATATGCCTCCACGAAATTTTTCACCTCATCATCCGTCTTTGCATGCAGGATTTTGGCACCGGAAAACTTCGGATACAGGTTTTCAAAGCAGTGAAAGTGATGTTCCGGGCCTTTTTTAGACAAGATCAGATTGGTGCCGCCGAAGTAACTTGCCAATGTTGCCGTGCCGCCATGAATCGATATAAATTTGCTTGCATTGGCATAAACCATCAGCTGCAAATGATTGAAATTGTTGGCTTTACCTTTGTTTTCCTTGAAAAGATCTTCCATCAGGATCACATCCGGATGCACTCTTGCAAGCCATTCATATTCGTCCATATCATAAATATCACTGTTATCCATCGTGATATTGTGTGGCTTAGGGCGGTTGTAGATAATGGTATAATCGTTTTTAAGTTTACCAACGATGAATTCCAGCAATTCCATGCTGTAAAAGCTCACCGGTGGTCCGTCCCACTCCATGTTGTAGCGGTTGGCAATGATCAGGATCGGCTTCTCGAACTGGTAAACCGGGTTGGCGAATGTTTCTTTTAAGGGAACAGGCAGCCATTTTTCGATGTCGTAATCCTGGCTGTACAGGATCCGTGGCATTTCAAAATTGAAGTTCCCTTCGTTGGACCTTGTTTCAAAAGACTCTTGATGGTCCGGTGAAAAAAAGTAAAGCTCCCGGGTATATTTGGATGATTCGGTGCTGAGAAGCGTTCCGTTTTTATAGTGCCAATAGGCAAAGGGAAGCACAAATTGGAGCTCCGGCGCAAACTCTCCCTGAAAGGACAGGCGTTTATACTTTTCCTTTGTTACATAATCCTTCACAACATATTTCAGTTGTTTGAGCTGGCAATAATAGGTGTGCCTGTAATAATATCTGACGTCAATGGTTAAATCTCCATATCGGGCCCTGACGACAAAACTAAGAATTTTGTTAAGTAGTGTTTTTACCATTCGTTTACAAAAACAACTTGAAACTTCCTTTCGGAATGCTAGCGGCGCAGTAGCACTTTGTGAAGGTGTATTTCAGGACAAAAGATTTAACCGTTTCAAATGTAGAATTAATTTTGCACTAATTTCACGCCTCAAAGAGATATAACTTGCCAAAATAATTAATTTGCATCGACCTTAATGTTAGATAGAAAGATGGCAGAATCGAACCTGTTCAGTGATGTTTCCCTGTTGATTACCCATTACAATAGAAGTAGTTCCCTCGAACGACTGCTCCAAACGCTGAAAGACCAGCAGATCAGCTTTGGTGAAATCATAGTTTCTGATGATGCGAGCCAGCCTTTGCATTTGGATTACATTAAATCATTGCACAATAAGTTCGACTTTACCCTCATCACCACGCCTGTCAACAAGGGCCTGGGAAACAACATTAACAAAGGTCAGGCGGCTGTCAAAACACCTTATCTCCTTTATATCCAGGAAGATTTTGTTCCGCTTCCTAAATTCCTCGGTGCATTCAAAGACGCCCTGCAATTCATGCGTGAGCGCTCCGAGCTGGACATTGTCCGTTTCTACGCCTATTCCTCTTTTCCATATCTGAAACCTTTCCAAAAAGGCTTTTCTGAAATGTTATATCAACCTTGGTATCTCGAAACGCAGAAAATTTACATGTACAGCGATCATCCGCATTTGCGCAGAAGCACCTTTGCAGAGCGTTTTGGCACATATACCGAAGGCATCAAGTCTGACAAAACGGAATATAAAATGTGCGTTTCCTTTATTCAAAACAATGGTAAAGGGCTGTTTTATAATGATTTCAGCAGCTTACTCAGCCAGGAAAATTCATCCGCCGAACCCAGCACGGTAAAACGCGCAAACTGGCGTCAAAGCTCAAATCCACTCGTCGCCATGGTCAGGTCTGTTTACAGGGTTTTCAAATACAATTACGACCTGCACGTCGACACGAGGTTTAAAAGACCCCGATAGGCCGATCAGGACGGCTTTTTGTAGGAACCTTCCTCCGGCAAGCGGGAGTTGAAATTGGCCAAAAACCTTTTCCGCTCCTTATTGATCCGCGCCATGAACACTTTGGTAAATGTGTCACCGTCGCGCTGCAATGTGCGGATTCCCGTCCAGGCCCTGGCCTTATTGGACCTCACCTGCCTGATCTTGCCATATTTCATCAAACCCAGGCACAGCTGTCCGTCATCTCCCCAGAAATTGTCATTGATAAAACCCACTTTCAGGCCCAGCTCGCGAATGTAGCCCATGCTGATACCGTAGGCGTTGTAATAAGGGCGGTTGATCTGCCTTACCTCCGAGATAATGTCTTTTCCCGTTTCCAGCAGCCCAAGTTTCCATCTCGGGAATCCCTGCTCGCTGATGAACGAATAACGCCCGTAAACACAAACAACATCGGGTTTGCTCAGCACACGGATCATTTCCTGCACCCAGCACGACGGGTAAAAACAATCAGCGTCAGCCAGCAGCACGTATTTCCCCTTGGCATTCAGCTGGCCGTGCTGCCGTGCCGGGCCGCATCCCTGCTTTTGCTCAAAAAGGCCCTTAACAGCCAGTTTGTCGATCGTGTCCTGCGTCCGGTCCTTGGAATTGTTGTTCACAACAATGATCTCTAACGGATAATCGCAAACAGTTTTGGAAAGGCTTGAAATACAGTTCAGAATGTTGATCTCTTCATTCCAGGCCGCAATGAGCACAGTCACTACCGGCTCGTCGCTAATGATCTTTTTAAGGTCCTTGTTAATGGAATCGAACACATGCTGGGGTATTTCTTCAAACTTTTTATAGCTTTTGCTATAATCGGTCAGCCACTCCGGATTTTCGCTAAGATTCATACAGTTATAAGTTATCATTCACCTTGCGGCGAATTTGAGCCAATACGTTTTAACAATGCCAGCCGCTTCCGCGTAACCGGTTGTGATCACGCTGCCGATCGAGAAAGGATGAAACCGGTTCAATCCCCAGTAACCCACGCCAACGCCTATTAATGTGGGTATAATGCCTGCAATGGCAACCCCATACACATTATGCGTGATGGCAATGCCCAGAAAAGACGAGCAAACGCTCGCAATGAGCATGACGACCACTTTTATAAAATTGATTTTCGGCTGATGGATTACGTCCAGGGTAAGCGCAAAAAATCTGTCCATGGGATACAAAAGGGCGAAAGTCATGAACAGCCGCATGATGTTGGCAGCTTCGGTATCCATGTATTTTTTGCCTCCGATAATGCCGATCGCTACATCCGCCAGCAGCAATGCCCCAATGCACACCGGCACAAGCGCGCAGGTAAGCAAGCCCGTATATCTTTTCATGATCTCGATCACCCGCTCTTTGTTGCCTGCGTTGTATGCCGCAGAAAGTTCCGGCATCCCGGTTGCCGCAAAGCTGCGCAGGGGAATTTCGATAATTTCCATCAGGCGCTGGCCCAGGTTATAGACTGCGAGCGCGGCAGGCCCGAGCGTAAAGTTAATGATCATCGTGTTGGACGTGCCAAACAGGTTGGAACTGAGCGTTGTGCCCACGCTGTATTTTCCAAAATGAAACAGCTCACTGATCCCAGCTTTCGTACGGGAGCCAAATGCAGCAATGCGTGACCAGCCCATGAAGATGGAAAACAGGCTCGTTGCGATGGCTGCGGTAAGGTAAGCGTAGATAATGTTTTGCAGACTGGCCGTTTTTGTAACGGCCATAATGATGACCAGCAGGATAAAAACACCCTGATTTACAAACCGGATATATAACAAATGATCAAAGCGCTGCTCTGCCTGGACCACACAAGTGGCGATAAAGTAAGGAAGTGAAGCAACATAAATAACGCCAAACCATTCTACAAACAGGATCAGCGAAGGATTTTCGAGATAAGGCGAAAAGAAATAAGCAGGAACATTCAGGACAACAAGGATGGCCGTGATGGCGCCGGCTATAAACCAGGTTGAACCCACCACTTCGGCTTTTCTTTCCGGCGTTGCGCCCGCGTAAAACTTAATAAATGCGGTGGTGATAAAACCCGAACGGAAAGTGTCAACAAGCAGTAAAACAGAGAGAAAGAAAACCCACATCCCTATGCTGGCCACCGAAAGCGTCCTGTACAGGATAATCATATTCAGCATACCCAGAACGGACATAATGCCGTTTCCCGCCAACGATAGAAAGTGCTTGTTTTGTACTTTTTGTAAAAGTTCGAATCCCATTTAATAATGACTGAGGAAATCGGTATGGCCGGGTTGTGTAGACACAAATATGGAATTTATTTAATAATATATTGTTGATTTAGCGAATTAATTTTACAGATAAATTAACTAATTTTCCACCTTGTAAGGACCGCATGTGACAACATAATACACATCTTTTATGCAACATAATTTTCCAGAGACTACTTTGCTGATAACCCACTACAACAGAAGCGGTTCGTTAGAGCGATTGTTAACAACATTCCAGAACCTGGGTTGTCAGTTCGCCTCTATCGTAGTGTCTGATGACGGAAGCAAGCCCGAACATCTCAACAAACTTGTTGCATTAAAGGACCGTTTCACCTTTGAGCTGGTGACCACGCCGGTAAACAAAGGCCTCGGTGATAACATTAACAAGGGCCAGGATGCAGTAAAGACGCCTTATACCCTTTATGTGCAGGAAGATTTTGACCCGACGGAAAAATTTCCGGAGACTTTCAAGGACGCGCTGCAGTTTATGAATGAGGACAAAGGGCTCGACATTGTCAGGTTCTACGCGTATTTTGCCCATCCCAAACTGAAACCTTTCAAAAAAGGATTTTCGGAAATGATATTTTCTTACTGGGACCCGAGCCACCTCAAATTTTACATTTACAGCGATCACCCGCACCTGAGACGCAGCAATTTTCTTGAAAAATTCGGACGCTATCCCGACAAGGTAAATATCAACCTCAGCGAATATACCATGGCCATCAATTTCTTGCATAAGAAAGGCAGAGGCCTGTTCTACAACGAGTTCACGACCATTTTTGAACAAAAAAACACTGCGCAGGAGCCCAGTACGCTGGACCGGAGGAGCTGGAAGCTAAGTGAAAATCCACTGGTGCTGCTTACGCGCTTTTTTTATCTGCGTTATCGCTGGCTGAAAAACAGCATGGATCTTGCGTTGAAAAAGTAATTTAGGAATCGATCGAGGAGGCAATAATCCAATTTATGTTAACCAGTCCGGCTACAAAGTATTTTAGGTTGTATTACGCAGGCATTTATCTTGGATTAGCCCTGATATTCGGCTCTCAATACTTTACTTACCGGAATGTCAAGGACCTGTCCCTGAACAACGAAAGGCTCAATGTCACGATCGGCGTTTTGAACCAGACGGCGAATTTTGGGCTGGTTACCAAGGACTTTCAGTCCAATATGCGGGGATTTCTGATCACGGAAAACAAGGATCTGCTGGCCGACAATTATAATAAAAAAGTGCAGCTGGTAGAGATCAGCGACACGCTTTTTAATCTCGTCAAATCCAATCCGGTTCAGACGCAACGGGTTCAGGAATTATTAAAGATTTCAGGTGATATTGTCGCCTATACCCAGAACATTATCACAATTTACAGGACTGTCAGCGCAGATTCTGCGTTCAGCGAGATCAAAAAGGGAGAAGGAATCCGGCTTAACAGCCTGCTGAACAATCAAATCAGGCAGATTGAACAGCACGAACATTACAACCTGAACAAGCGCCGGCAGCTCGTTTCCACTACGCAGAAGAATTCAGAATTTTTCATTTTCGCAACCAGCGGTGTCGGATTTTTGCTGACATTGTTTGCCATTTTTTTCCTGAACAGAGACAAGCGCAAGCAGCATCTTTTGCAAAAGGAACTGAATGAAAAGGAGCGCCTTTTGAACCAATATCTTGAAGCGATTCCCGATGGCGTAATGGTGGTGAACCAGCAAAAGGAAATTGTGCTGCTCAACCAGTCGGGGATGGAAATATTAGGGATCAAATCGCGCAAGATTGAGACCCTCGAGGAGGAAGTGCAGCAGCTCGTGCTGCGTGACCCAACCAATTACCACGTTCAGTTTACGGCTGAAACCTTACCCGTTGCAAGAGGCCTGGCCGGAGAAAAGCTGACCGGCAACAAGATTGACCTCATCAAAGCAAACACCATTTACCACCTCGAAAGCAATGTGCAGCCGGTGGTAGGCATTGACGGTGAAATCACAAGCGCCATTACCGTGTTTCGCGACATTACCGAACGCGCGAATTACGAAGCTACGCTGGAAAAAGCGCGGATACTTGCGGAAAAGTCGGTAAGGGTGAAGGATATATTCCTCTCCAATGTGAGCCATGAGATCCGGACCCCACTTAATGCGATAACCGGGTTCACCAACCTGCTGGTTAGCGAGCTTACCGATCCCAAGAGCCTGGAATTTCTTGGTTACATTCAATATGCCAATAAAAATCTGCTGGAATTGATCAATGATATTCTCGACTTTTCCAAAATTGAAGCCGGACAGGTGCATCTTGAAAAAGGATCTGCCTCAATCAGGGATTTGATAAAGTCCATATCAGCCATTATGAGGCAACGGGCTGGCGAAAAGGGCATTTCCTATGAAGCTATCCTGGCCGATAATGTTCCGGAATTCATTGAAACTGATAAACTCAGGCTCACGCAGATCTTGTTGAATGTTTGTGGAAATGCAATCAAGTTCACGGAAACCGGCGGTGTAAAATTACGCGTAACCCCTGTGAGCGATCTGGTTAATGGCGTTCAGACGATCCGGTTCCAGGTGGAGGACACAGGGATAGGGATTGAAAAGGATAAGCTGGCAAGCGTTTTCAATCGGTTTGTACAGGCTACGGAAAGCACAACCCGCATTTTTGGAGGAACTGGGCTTGGGCTAAGCATTGTAAAATCACTCGTTGAGCTGTTCGACGGAAAATTGACGCTGCAAAGTGAGGTAGGAAAAGGCTCTGTTTTTACCATTGAAATCCCACTTAGAATAGCCGAGCACGCCGCTCCTGAGGCGGAGATCGAAAATGTGGATGACATCAGCAAGACGGTGTCATCACTACATATACTCGCAGCCGAAGATAACTTATTGAACCAAAAATTGCTTTCCGCTATATTTGAAAGAATGAAGATCCCGCTGACCATTGTCAACAATGGCCTGGAAGCAATCCAAAGCCTGGAAAAGGGCGGTTTCGACATTGTGCTGATGGACATTCAAATGCCTGTAATGGACGGATATACGGCGATTAAGGAAATCCGGCAGTCCATTTCGAAGACAATTCCGATAATCACCATGACCGCACATGCCATGATTGGTGAAAAAGAAGAATGCCTTAGCATCGGCGCAAACAGCTATATTTCGAAGCCTTTCAAAGAAAGCGAACTGTTGTACACGATTGCCCATTTGGGAAATAAAGAAAATAATAAAAAAACAGCACCTGCTCACGACCAGCCTCTTACTAATAACACAATGACCAACAGTATCCTAAATCTCGAATATCTAGCCGAAATAACCGGAGGTGACCGCGAACTCCGCGACGAACTCATAAGCATGTTCGAAAATGATAGTAAAATACAGCTGAGCGCTATCCGGGAGGCGTCAAAAACGCGTGATCTGGAACAAATGAGACAGGCCATTCACAAATTCCGGTCGTCACTGTTCTCTGTGGGGCTGCTTACCACTGCCAATCAGTACAAAGATTACGAAGCGAAGTTAAAACAGGGGATCTGGGACGAAGAGGACAACCGCAAATTATTGCAACTGGAGGCCGATTCCACGCAAGGCCTGGCGGAACTGAAAATGTTATAATGCGTTGATCGCCTTGTAGATTTCAGCAACGCTGTTTTCCCAGCTATGTGAATGGGCAAAGGCCTGCCGCTTTTCCGCTTTGGCGCCTGAATCTTCGGCCAGAGCTTTTTCTATCATTACAATATATTCTTCCTTGTTTTCGGCCAGATACACGTAGTCGCTGAAAACATCCATCGCATTAGTCCTTGTGGCTACAACAGGCTTACCGAGAGCAAGATACTCATCTATTTTCCTGGGATAATTGCCTATGGTAAGCTGGTTGAGGAGCTGGGGATTAAGGCATACGTCGAATGAATTGATATAAGCCGGAAGTGTTTCTGCGTTTTTTGAGCCCGTAAAGATTACATTGTCAAGTTGGTGCAGCGTGCTTTCCTTAAACACATCATCCTCCGGTCCAACGAGCACAAGCTGCCACGCCGGGCGTGAAACAGCGATATAATGCAGCAGTTCCAGGTCCAGCCGTAAATTTTGCAAAGCCCCCACATAACCGATCCTTGGCCCTGGAATAGATGCAATGTCAGCTGGTTCGTCAGCGCCTATACCGGAGCTGAAAAGTTCGAGGTCACAGCCCTGCCCTACGTAAAAAGTATTGGGATTATATTGTTTGCAGTAAGCGGCCAAATACGTGGAGTTAGCAACACAGATGTCGCTTTTCGCGATCAGCTCCGGTTCAAGCTTAGCGCCGTGCTTAGCCCAGTACTCCACCCCTATCATGTAATCACGCGAGTAATATACGGACAGCCGTGGTTTGAGATAATCCTTTATGTAAAAACTCCGGAAAATATCATTGTCATTAAAATGTATGACATTCTCGAATCCAAGCTTTTTGAGCGCCCTGGCAATCGAATCGACAAAAATCCGGTTGTTCCTGGCATTGAACATTTTAAAGATATCGTCGAAAGAGATCCAGTTTATCGACTCGATCATGCGATCGGGATACAGCACCCAGAGATTTTTTTCTACTTCTTCCAGGCCACCCTCCTGCTTTTGAAGCACGCGCAGGCGCCTGACGATTTTCGGATCGGCACTATGCCGCATGGCAGTAATGCGGTCCAGCGGCGCATTGACATATAAAACCCGGTGCGACTTACTGAATTCCAGTGCGATATTTTTACAGTTACTGCCAATCTCCACATCCCATGCCTGCTGTCCCGTGATAACGATATCCATATCTGATCGTAGTGAGTGAAAGAATCTGGTTAGGATGTGAGCCTTTTTCTCTCCCGCTGATCCAAAATCCTGGTCACCGAAATAATGGCAATGGTTAACGAAAAATAAATGTTGGCAGGAAATTGCACAAGTGCTTCCTGCGGGTAATTCCCTAAGTTATATGCAAATACAATCAGAAGCATGCACAAGCAGTACGTTTTTAATTCCGGGTTACGGATCTGGAAATAATTATCGATCCCGACCTTCAGGATGGTGAACATCAGGCAACAGAATATAAAGAGTCCTACCCACCCCAGCTCCACGGCAACGCGGACGTAACCGCTATCCGGCGGGAATTTGGCCAGATAAGAATTGGGAGCAAACCGCACGCCCCAGACACCCGTCGCCCCCAGCCCGCCGCCAAACGGATGCGATTGAATGAAGGGCTGAATGCGTTTCTGATTGATTGCGCGTGTATTGAATGAAGCATCGTCCGAAGGCTTGAACGCCGACTGAAAGCGAAACAAGGTTGGATCGGATGTGGGCATAAGCACAAGCACCACGGTCAGCGAAAATGCGAAGACCGCAAATACGAGAATCTTCTTGCTGAATTTAAGAATACAAAACATGATAAGCCCTCCGGGAAGGAGCACATAAGCACCACGTGTGCCGGAATAAAGCATAGCCATCACGAAAATGACAGCCATCACACCCAAAACCACTTTTTTCCACATTTTAAGATCCCCCGAAATCAGGCCTACGCATAGCAATGTGCTCACCACCATGTGATAGGAAAACGCAACCGGATCCGAAAAGATGGAGAACTTACGCCAATGTCCGTTGATAAAGAGCAGATCGGAAATCAGGGGATCAGAATATAAATACTCATTTTCTGCATCCGAAAAGCCGATGAATTCCTGCTTGAAGCCATATAAAGCTCCTATAACCGACAATCCAAGCCAGAGTTTCAGGATCAACCTCAGAAACTGGATCGTATTGATCTGATACACGAAGACGAAATATGTAAGCATGACAATAGCAACCGACCGGATCGTATACACCCACGCAAGGCGCGATTCGGCCGTAGGATTCCCCACCTGAAGAAAGTTATAAAACACCCAGATGACAATGATGGTGCTTACCGGCCCTTTCAGGATCTTCCAGTTAGGGTTTTTCTTTTGCGAGATAAAAAAACCAAGCATTAACAGAATTTCGACGCCGTCGACAGCCGTTCCCCACGGAAAGTTAATGCCCAGCCGGATAATTGAAAAGACAAAAATGGCGAGCATGAGCAGGATAATGATGCCGAATTTGGGATACGCCACAATTCCGTACAGCACGAGCACGCCAACAAGCGCGGCAATGATCAGCACACCAACTTTAAGTCCGAACACTGCATTTGCCCAACCAAAACCGACAGAGAAAAGCAGCAAAAAGAGCATTCCTGGAATGTTCTGCAACTTTTCGTCCCAAAAGATCCGGCGCAGATATCTTCTAACAGGACCGGCAGAATCAGGGCTGGAAGGTGTTGATATTTGATGAATTTCCACTAAAAGAAGACTATTTTAAACAAGAAAATGAACACGCTTACGAACGCCAGAACCAATGCAGCCTGCCGTACTTTTTGTTCAAAAGGGGGCAGCTCATCGAAACTTTCCTTTCTTTTCTTGCCGAACTTAGATGGATAGATTTTCATAATGTTCGCTCTTGCGATCCTGAACCATGTTTTGTGGCAACAGAAATCTGATTGGCCTTACCTGCTTTCAATAGTGCGAGTATCTGAAAAGATATAAACTTCGGAATATTCACGAGCGACTGATAGATCCGCGGGTCCGTTGCTGAGCTTTTCAACGAGATGTAAAACCCAATCACAAATGTGCAAAGCGCGGCAAACCAGGCTAATGCAATGCCGGGCGCTATAAACAAATTGATCAGCATAAACAGCACGGAAAGCAACAGGAAAATAAACAAAGGCGGTCGCAACAGCACCAGGCCAAACAGCGTCTGGTTCCAGTTGAAATTCGCCAATCCTCTGAAAAAGACGCCGAAACCCAGCGCAAAATACTTGAACCAGGTGTTGATCCACCTTGCCCGTTGCTTCACCAACTGGTCTGTACCCGTGGTTTTCTCATCGTATACAACGGCCCGTTCAGCAAATGCAATCCGGTATTTCCTTCGTACAATCGCCTCCTGCAGCACTTTATCAAAACCGGCCCCGGTAACATCCAGATGTTCCAGACATTCCCTGTAAAGCGGAACCGTAAATGCCATTCCCGAACCTGCCAGCGTTGCCGAAGAGCCAGCCCCAAAAAGCACTTTTCCATCATAAAAATGATAGTAAATGTCCCTGGCAGCATCCAGACACGCATAAGTGCTATCCAGGTTCTTAGCATCCCGAACACCTTGCACTGCATGGAAACCCCGACTGAAATAAACATTCAATTCGTCGAGATAACCCGGATCGGTCAGGTTGTCGCTGTCGATAATGGTCAGGTGAGAATGCGGCCGGATGAAGTTCCTGATCGCGTAAAAATGGGAACGGGTGTTGCTGCCGAGGACCGTTTCCGGCCGGAGCAACGAAACCTTGTCCGAGCCAAAATGCAGATTGCTGATATCGCATTTATCTGCAACCACATAAATATGGAAATTGGGATAACGGACCTTTAAAAATGCGCTCACAACTGCCGGCAGCTGTTGCGTTTGCTCATAAGCCGTCACAATCACAGCGTAGTCGGGGCTCGTGGTCACCGTGTTTTTCGAACGCCCTTTAACCGACCTGCGCACCGTGTAAATCAGCAGCAATGTAACCGGAAAGATCAGGTTGAAGCCAATAACGCATTGGATAAGCAGCCATATGTATCCAATGATCATCATACTTCTACGGGTTTGTCAATTTTGCCTGCCTGCTCCGGAATGTCTTCTGTGTTGGTCAAAACCCATCCTGAGAACTTTTCTTCCAGGCTGTTCAGATACTGGATCTTGGATTGATCCTCGCCTGAAATCGTTTCCCCGGCGGAGAATACAGCAACCACGCGATCCGTAAAGCTGATCCACTCCTTCGCCTTGTTCATAGAAGTAAGCGCATCGGTTTCGATGAGGACAATGTCAAATTGGGTTTTCAAAACCTGGATGCGCTGCGCGATCATCTTCTCATCCGAAAGTTCAAGTAATGAGACATCTCCGCCTTTATTTCCCAGAATGCTGATTTGTCCCGGGACCGCTTCCAGCAAGTCGTTTTGTTTCAGATAATTTTCAAAAAGCCTCGATTCCGGATTCAGCTTGGTAATGTCGGGCTGGTTAAAATTGCCGTCAATGATCAGGACCGTTTTGTTGATCTTGGAAAACGCCCAGGCCAGTGCGACCACCAAGGACGTTTTACCAACATCATTAGAAAGGCTTGTTACTGCAATGATTTTCGGATCGCTCAGCTCGCTGTCCAGTTCGTAGCGGATAGAACGAACGAGGTTTTTATACAACCGGATCGCCTTGCCGTCGGAGGAATTCATGCCCGAAAAGCTCAGGCCGGAGTCCTTACCCAGCGAATTGAGATAACCCAATACAGGCCGGTCCGTCGTGTTCGCCAGTTGGAGCGGATATCTGATGGATTTGTCGAGATAAAAAAGGATGAAGAAAACAAACACGCAGAATGTAAAGCTGATAACACCTGAAAGCACGATCAGCACCATCTTTTTAGAAGCCTGAACCGTTCCCGGCATCGCTTTCTCGATAAGCCTTAAATAAACCGGAAAACTGAATTCCAGACTCGCATCATTATATCGCTGCAAAGCTTCAATGTATTCTTTGCTCGCAATGTCGATACTGGTTTCGTATTCCTGGATCGTGGCTTCATTTGGCACAAGTCCGTCAAATTTTTTGTTCAGCCGGTTCAGCTCGCCCTGGATGGAAGCCACACTGTTTTTAGCCATTTCCAGCGAAATTTCCATAGTCAGCTTCTTCCCTACAAGATCCTGCTTAGTCACCATCGGATTGTAAATGTATTTATCCGAGGCCGCATCTATCTCAGCCGAAAGAATGTTCCTGACCGAGTCCATGCTGGCTTTCAACTTCGGGTTGAAATTGCTCGCGATATAGCGTTCATTCAGGTCTCTCAGCGCCCGTTTATCGCTCACAATGCTTTGATTAATGCTCGTTAACGCACTTTCAAAGTATTTTCTGTCCGCAGGATTAAATTTGTTGTCAATGTTCTTGATAGCAGCATCGTATGCGATAATTTCCTTCTGGGCAACTTCCCTTCTGGTTTCATAATCTGCCATTTGACCGTAAATGCTTCTGGCCTGCTCATTCAGGTTCATCACCCGGTTCTTGATCTTAAAATCCCGGAGCTTGTTCATCCTTTCATTCAGAGCGACCTGCTTTGCAAGCATAAAGCTTTGTAGGAAATCAATCGTTTTCTTGTTGTTTTCAACCACGCGTGACGAATTGAAACCAATGGACTCCTGGCTCACTGCGTTCACCACATAAGCAGCAAGATCCGGATGTTCTGCTTCGTATTCAATATCGATATAGTCACTGTTCCCTGCGCGGTAAACGACCAGCTTCTCGCGGATTGCGGCAGCATCATAGCCCATGTCTGTGATGATGTTGTTAAGGCTGTTTTCATAAGCTTTTGAGAGATCAAGGCCTTCGCGCGCTTTGTATTTTTTGGTCAGGAAGTTGATGGCCTTCGCCTTATCCGCCTTACTCATGCTTTCAAGCTGGTCCACAGGCTCCCGCCATGTCGAGTCTTTCAAATCTTTCAAATCGTTGATCATCAGCCGGTAAGATACCAGATCGAGATTGCGTTTCAATGTCATCATCTGGATAAGGCTCTCAAACTTGCGGTTGATCTGAGACTCCTGCTCGTCCTTTTCCTTCGTAACGACCTGATCGGTTTTATCAATAAGGCCCGTTGCAATCCGTGCACGCGACTCGAAAGTGTCGGGCAGCTTCTGGACCAGGAAATAACAAATAATAACCGTAATCAGCGGAACCAGGATGAGGGTGATCTTATTCCGTTGTAGTAATCTTAAAAATTGCAGCACTTCGCTCATTTGATATCTTCCAGTTTTTGTCCAATGATTTCTTCCAAACTACTTTTCGCCACCAGGACCTCGCCCTCCGCATTCACAATGTTCTGACTGTAATCCGATTGTACGATCAATGCCTGGTTGTAGTTCTGTAATGTTTCTTCACCTTTTTCAAACCGGTGTCTGGCGTTGGTAACCGCATCATTGATATCCAAAATAGACGACGACCTTATCCGCAGCACGGCAACCTTCTGCATATAAGTGAAATAGCGCTTTTTTACTTCTGCCTCCATGTTGAGATCAAAAGCCTGTTTGTCGTATTCGGCCGCTTTGAATTCACTCTTGGCTTGTTTTACCTGATTAGGCTTTTGCAGGATAGAACCAATGTTGGCAAAAAAACCAAACTGGTAACCGCTCAGTAAATCAGGCGAAACAGAGCGGTTATTATTGTTAGGACTGTACAGATATGAAAATGAAAAGATGTCAAAATAAGAAAGCTTGGCCTTCTTGATGCCGTTTTCAGCAATGTTGACCCGCGCTTCGTACATTTTGACCCGCGGATAATTTGTCTTGCAGGCGGCGATTAACTTTTCGAGATAAGCATAGTCCACATCTTTGCTCAAAGACTCCTGTGCGTGCGTTGTGAGGGTAATCAAAAACAAAGGAATTAAAAACACTGCGTATCTCATTGACATCAATTTTTAAAAAAATAACTTATTTAAAATGAATATTGCTTGATTATGTAGTTATAAAAAATACATTTGACTAAAATTACTTCTACTTTTCCTGCCTTAACAAATGGCCTTTTCTGACCGAATCAAGAGTAACCCCCGTCTAAAAAAGTTCTTTCACTGGCTTCTTATCCCTACTAATCAGGCTCGTCCGAGGCTTTGGGTGAGAGTGATACTGAACCGGTTTTATCATCGAAAAGGTAAAAATGTCATCATCAGGAGCTGGGTAAGAATGGATGTATTGCCATTCAATCCCTTCTCAATCGGAGACAATTCTATGGTTGAAGACTTTACGACGATCAATAATGGTGTGGGAGAAGTTAGGATCGGCAATAACTCGCTGATTGGGCTGGGTAATGTGATCATCGGCCCGATTACGGTTGGGAACAATGTGATCCTCGCGCAGAACATTGTCGCCAGCGGATTGAACCACAACTACGCCGATATCAGACAACCTATTCACCAGCAAGGCGTTAGCGTAGCGCCAATTGTGATTGAAGACGATTGCTGGATCGGCGCCAACACCGTTATCACGGCCGGGGTAAGGATAGGAAAACATTGCGTAATTGCCGCCGGGGCCGTTGTCACTAAAAATATCCCTCCCTACTCTGTGGCTGTGGGCAACCCTGCGCGGGTTATCAAGCAGTACGACGCGTCCAGCGATGAATGGATCAAGACCATTTAACATAAGCGTGTAAAAGTAATTTCGATAATGTTATGATAAGGAGGGTTATACGTTTTCTGATTGCAAGAGGGCCGGGAATGTTTTCAAGATAATCTGCATATCCATTTTAAAGGAAAATTCCTTGGCATAGGTAATGTCCAGCTGCGTCCTTTCTTCTTCCGACATGTCCGCCTTCCCTTTTCCGCGCTTGGTCACCTGCCATAAGCCGGTAAGACCTGCCGGGCCGGCGAAGCGGAGGATTTTATCGTCGGTCGTCATTTTTTCGGCTTCGTAAAGCGGAAGCGGACGGTTACCCACCAGCGACATATCGCCTTTCAGAATGTTGATCAACTGCGGAAGCTCATCCAGACTGCTGTTTCTTAGAAACTGTCCGAAACGCGTGATCCGCGGATCATTCTGGAACTTCATAAATGCTGCTTTCTGATCTTTCTGAAAGTGATAAAGCTTTTCACAAATTTCTCTCCCGTCATGGAACAATAAGCTTTTGCATTGATTTCCTGCTACGCATTCGTCGCATAAACCGTTGCTTTCTATCTGATTGGCCGCTGGCTCGGCGACCTTATTGTACATACTTAATGCAGCCATCTTCCGGATGAGCTGGTCGGCATCTGTACGCATGGTGCGGAATTTGTAAAGGTCAAAGATCTTGTAGCCGCTCCCTACTCTTTTTGATTTGTAGAAAACAGGGCCTTTTGAATCCAAACGAATCAGAAGTGCAATTAACAGGAACACGGGAAGCAGCAGGAGCACCGCACCACCGGTCGAAATAACGTCGATCGACCTTTTCCACAACGGCGTGCGCGTGTTTTCCGCGCTGATTTTTTGCGAAGCTTTGCTGGCCACATACCATTGCCGTTTTTTGAAATAACGGATGCGGGTAATGAGGTCGCCATCATCGAACCGGACCGAGAAAACGTCGTCGGCGTGATGCTTGCGGGCCGTTTCGATCGCCTCGCTGCTGAGCTTATCCACCATCAGCACGAAAGGAATGTTACCGAAACCAGCCGTGTTCCGGATCGTGTCCAGCAGTTCAAGGCCGCCGCTCTCGCTGTGCGCGAGAATGATATCCGCAGGATAATTTTCTTCGAGGGCATGCAGAACGCCCTCTTTTGAATCGAAATATTCAACCTGCAGCGTATCCGAATATTGTTCGGAAAATTTCAGATACTGTTCCAGATCCTTGTTCAGATAAATTACCCTGAACAAAGCAACATAGGATTTTGACTCAACAACCATTCCTCCGGACGTGCTTGCCAATTCCATATAATATTATTGATTAAGAGTAGCGTTTACTTCGGCGGAGGATCGCGTTGATCTTGGCATGAACCTCCATAGGATTGAATGGCTTTAACATAAAGTCGTCGGCACCCAGGTTGAGGCACTGGATACGTTCGCTGCTTTCATCAGATCCCGAAAGGATGATCACAGGGATATCAGCATACAAATTGCTGGCTTTCGCGACCTTTAAAAACTCTTTCCCGCTCAGATTCGGCATATGCAGGTCCGCGATGATGAGGTCGGCCTGGTTTCCCTCTTCCAGCCACAGCATCCCTTCGGACCCGTCATTTTTAATTACAACATTAAAGTCCTTTTTCAAAAAATGCTCCAATATCTTGGTAATACTGGGTTCGTCATCTAAAATCAAAAGATTTCTTCTACTGCTCATAGGTGGGTACAAATTATTCAAATTATCAAGGCCTGTTAAGGTGTTTCGGATTATGGCTTTCGCCTGGGTTGGGATGGTTGCCTCCTAAACCTATAAAATAATAGCTAATTATTCCGTAGAATTAATAATAATACTTTCCATTGCAAAATCTATCCGGAAATATTATCAGGAGACCCTTATTTCTGCGCATCAGATCATATTAAAAGCATCAAATTTTGGTGTTATCAATCGATTTCCAGAAATTATTATACAGGGTAAATGTATGAAGGGGCGTGATGATGCTGATAGTAAAATTAAGTACTACAATCGAATTCACAAAAGATAAAGGTTCTAAATTAGAAAATATTGCAAAGTAGTTCTACGACAGGCTTGTAACCGCTATATCGCCAGGGATTTACAAGTCAAATTTTGAAATTTTACCTATTTTCTGAACTGCAACCGGAGCGTTGCAGCCGTGCTGACGGCGGAATCATTTTGTTGGGCAGGAAACCATAGCGGCCCTCCGCTGATGATGCGGATAGCCTCAGGTTGTAAAGGTTTTTTCCCTTGGGCTGTGAAGTCGGTTAATGAGCCATCCGCATTTATTTTAAAACTGACGATCACCTCACCATTGCGCCGGGCAGCGCGGGTTTGCTCGTCCAGGTAAGCATTGTAAGCATCCCAGCCCATTAGCGGACGGGCCTTTACCGGATAAATTGATTTGAATGCTGCAACTGATGGTGCCGTTCGCAGCGTGGATGCAGTTTCGGGCACAACATGATTGCTCTTTTTATACTTGGGTTTGTCACTCAGGCTGTTGGCCGCAGATGACCTGAGCGGGTCGCGGGCCGAATAGCTGAATGCCTGTTCCTCCGGCGCAGCCGATGCGGGAACGCTCACCTGATCAGAATGCTCTGCAATCCTTACTTCCTCATTAAGATTAACTTCAACCTCAGCAACAGCCGGTTCCAATTCTTTGGCACGTCTCGGTTTGGACTCAGCCTTCGGTGTGGATTTTGAAGCTGAAACAGCAACCTCGGGTGTATTGGACAAACTCGGTTGAGCTTCCGGAGTGGGCTTGGTCAACGGCTTTTCCACTGGCTTTTGACTGATTTCACGGATTATTTCTTGTTTTAGGTCTGAAACAAATACAAGCCAGCAGGCGCCCAATGTAATGATCAGCGATGCTGCAGCGCCATAAGCCCAGAGCGGCACCGTTCTTTTACGGCTGGCAGAAGTTCTGTTTTCTAATCTTTCACGGAGCTCTTTGTTAATGTTGGCAAAATCGATCTGATTATTTTGCAGTAAGAGAAATCCCTCATAGGCATCTGCAAGCAAGCGATTTTCAAGCATTTCCTTTTCCAGCAAATGCCGCTCACGGGAAGACATCTCGCCGTTCTGATAGCGGCGAAAATCTTCGAATCCTGATGTATCGGACCTATTTGCTTTCATTTTTTTCAATGCAAATTTTCAGGTTACGCTTACCATTCTGAATATAACTCTTCACCTTGCTGGCTTCGAAACCAGTCTCTTCGCTGATTTCTCTGTAACATTTTTCCTCTATATAAAACAGCTGGATTGCCTTCCGCTGAGCGGCCGGCAATGTGCCCAGACACGTTTCCAGTGCCTCGAATTTCCTTTCTCCAAAAAGTGGCTCGTCCTCTTCATATGAAACCATTATGGATTCAACATCCTCACTGTCAGCCTGATCTGCCGTCACAAATGTCCTTCTAGCCCGCAGCTGCATCAGGCAGAAATTCCGGGATACGCTGTGAAGCCAGCTTTTGAAATTTTCCACTTCATGACTTTTTAATTCAACCAGCAACTTTTCAAATATCTGCATAACCGCATCCTTGCTCGCATCTTCGTCCTGCAAATACTTGTAACACAATGCAAAAACCATATCCATATAAGGCTCGTAAAGCTTGCCCAATAAGCCAGCGTCCCCCGAGCTGCGGTAAGCAGCGAGTTGCTGAGCTTCTGAAAGCGGTGCTACGATGTCTCTTTTGAATATCTTTAAAAACTTCACATGAGTCGAAAATAGAATGACCTCCGTTTGTTAACCCTTAGATGCAGCTTTTTTAAAATTCCATAAAAAAAACTGAAAAACTTTTATGGAATCGTCCTGGTGCGTGCATCCAGCTGATAAACAAAATCTATTAGCCATGAAAATCAAAATTGTATTGCTCCTCATTGCCGCCCTGAGTGCATTTTCAATGCTCCAGACCAGGAAGATTTCCGGAGTTGTAACGAATGAAAACGGAATACCACTGGCAGATGTCATGGTTATGGTGGAAAAAACATTGCCGCACACTAAAACCGATTCGCTAGGAAGATATGAAATTCAGGTTCCGGCTTATGCTGCCTCGCTTACGTTTGTAATACCCGGCTATACATCCAAAAAAGTAACATTAGGGACTTCAAATGTTGTGAACATAACCTTTGCAACCGGCAAAACGGACTTGACGGATGTTTTGACCAAAAGCCGTTATCCTAAGCATAAGGTTACCGGCATTGTTGCCAATATGGAAATGAGCACGGCCACCTTCGCAGTGCCTGCCCAGCGCCACCAGCCCCTGGAAACGGAAAATTATAATCCGGTTAATGAAAACGGCTTCCAGATTGCATCCCAAACGCCCGTCACCGCATTCTCGGTTGATGTGGACAGGGCTTCATATAGTAACACACGCCGGTTCCTGAATTCAGGCCAGATGCCTCCCGTAGACGCGGTGCGGATCGAAGAAATGATCAACTATTTTGATTACGAGTATGTGGGTCCATCCGGGGCTCATCCCATCGCTGTTTCGACCGAAATGACCGAGTCGCCATGGAATCCGGGTCTTAAACTGCTGCATATCGGCTTGCAGGCGAAGCATATTCCCATGAAAGAGCTGCCTGCCTCCAACCTCGTTTTTCTTATCGACGTGTCCGGTTCCATGTCGGACCAGAACAAGCTTCCCCTTTTGAAACAAGCTTTCAAGCTACTCGTTGACCAGCTGCGGCCGCAGGATAAAGTTTCGATTGTAGTATACGCTGGCGCGGCCGGTGAGATTTTGAAACCTACATCCGGAAGCGAGAAAATGACCATCAAGGAAGCGCTCGACGGACTTGAAGCGGGAGGATCAACGGCTGGCGGCGAAGGCATTGAACTGGCCTACAAACTTGCAAAAGATAACTTCCTGAAAAATGGCAATAACCGGGTTATCCTGGCAACGGATGGCGATTTTAATGTGGGTGTTTCCAGTGAAGCAGCATTGCAGCGGCTTATCGAAGAAAAACGCAAAGAGGGCATTTTTCTAAGCATTATGGGATTTGGAATGGGAAATTACAAAGACAGCCACATTGAAACCCTGGCTGATAAGGGCAACGGAAACTACGCTTACATCGACAACATTCAGGAAGCCAGGAAAGAATTTATCCAGGAATTCGGTGGGACGTTGTTCACGGTTGCTAAGGATGTTAAAATCCAGATAGAATTTAATCCAAGGCATGTAAAAGCTTACCGGCTGATTGGTTACGAAAATCGCGCGCTTAAAAACGAAGAGTTTCATGACGACAAAAAGGACGCAGGCGAAATGGGCTCGGGACACACGGTAACAGCATTGTATGAAATCGTTCCAGCAGGCTCCGAAAGCCATTATCTCGCTAAAAACGACCCGCTGAAATATCAGAAAACGGATGCTTCGGAGATAGGCAAGACGGATGAAATGCTAACATTGAAGATCCGCTACAAAAAGCCCGATTCGGAAGTAAGCACACTGTTCGACCTGCCTGTCAAAAATGCTTCCAAACCCTTTGCTTCCTGTTCTGAAAATCTCCGGTTTGCCAGCGCAGTGGCGGAGTTTGGCTTGTTACTGCGCAACTCTGAATTTAAGGGGAAGGCTGATTATAAAGATGTGCTTGCCCGTGCGAAAACGGCACTTGGAAAGGATGAGGAAGGCTATCGCGCGGAATTTATCCAACTGGTAAAAACTGCAGAAGCACTGGACGGCAGGAAAGAGGTTGTCAGGCGGGATTAATTATGACCTTGCATCAGGCGGCGCCTAATGCAAGGCCTATAAGGCGCTTTCCTTCATCACTATAATGGAGAGAAAGCGCCATATTTCTTCCCTGATCACTCATTTTTGCCCAGGTTTTCTGTAAAATATTGACCATTTTTTCCTCGCTGGTTTTCGCGATCAGGTCGTCGTATTGGAATTGCAGGAAAACAAGGCACAGTGCATTCTCCATGGTTTGCACTTCCTCATCGTCTTTGATGCGCTGCTTGCGGATGATCTGCTTCACGCGCTGGATGATTTCATCCTCATAACCGACGGATTCCAGTATTTCTGCTGCCTTTGCAGCGTGAAATTTAGATAAGTCAGTGCGCCATTTGAGATAACCTACCCTACCCTCCGGATAACTGCTGCGTGCGATTTCCCAGCGCCCGATATGCTGTGCGCGGGATGCGAGTAACAGGCTTTCGCTCGCTTCGGGGTCCAGTTTCGTAACCCATTCATGCAATTTCAGCGCATAAAAATATTCTGACGGATAACCAGTTCCGTCATAGGTCAGATGTTCGGGGGCATTACGGTTATAATCGTCAAAAAGCGTGAATGCTTTTTCCAGGTTTGTCATTTCAAAATGTGTTTCAGAGGTGGTGGGTCTACTTTACAGCTTTAAATTTCAGTGAAATCCGGGTCATTCTTGGGTAATCGTAAGCGGTGCTCTGCGTTTTCATGGTAAAAAACTCATTGCTTGCGTCTTTTGGATCAATGGTCCATTCACCACCCTTCACATTTCCATCAGCGGCTCCTACTGTCAGGTTTTTGTCAGTTTGCCTCCATTTCAGGATAAATGGTTTGGTATCACCCTTAAATACACCCGAAAATGTGCCGTCCTTACGAAGCTCAACCATTTCCATATAGCGCTCGAAATCAATTCCGCCAAATTGCTTGGTCATTTTTCCGTCCTTGAAAGTAACCGCGTCATTGACCGCGATCTCATCGATTTGCCACTGTTTCACCTCCGTGAGCAATGCAGCCGCATCCGCAGGACTATCCGCTCCGCTTTTGCAGCTGCTGAAATTGATCAAACAAAACCCAACAAGGATTGAGAAAACCGCTTTTTTTAAATACATAGAAACACCTGATTGCTGTATTTCACAAATATAGCCACAACACAACATTCACAATCATTTTCCTGAACCTAGTCCCGGTTATACATGGTTGTCAGGTTCAGCAAATACTGTTGGTGCTCGTCTGTGATCTGGCCTGGTGTAAGCCGCCATGACCAGTTATTCTCGTTGGAGCCGGGAATGTTCATAATTGCAGTCTCATCCAGCCGCAGCACGTCCTGCAAAGGCAGTATGGCCGCTTTTGCCACTGAGGAATAAGTAAGACGCGCCAATACATCACAAATGTTTTCTTCTGTTACCTCATAACCAACGTATTGCCCGATCAGCTCTTTGATATCATCGTCCTTCGCCGCCTTAAACCAGCCTAATGTGGTGTTGTTATCATGCGTGCCCGTGTAGGCATAAAAATTAGCGTTGAAATTGTGCGGAATGTGATCCGACTGCGCCAAGTTTTCACCAAAAGCAAATTGCAGCACTTTCATCCCCGGCAGCTTGAATTTGTCCCGCAGTTTATAAACCTCCGGACTAATTTCTCCCAGATCCTCCGCGACAAAAGGCAAATCCCCTAGTGCGGATTCTATCTTTTTGAAAAATTCCTCGTCAGGGCCCAGCTTCCATTCTCCATTTACGGCTGTTTTTTCATCACCCGGAACTTCCCAATAGTCGGCAAATGCACGGAAATGATCCAGTCGCACAATGTCAAACATTTCAATGTTTTTGGCCAGGCGGTCCACCCACCATTTGTAATCTTGCTTTTTCACCGCACCCCAGTTGAATACAGGCATTCCCCACAGCTGCCCGTCATCCGAGAATGCGTCAGGCGGCACGCCTGCAATGCCGGTGATCTTGCCCTCTTCGTCCACGCAGAAAAGCTCAGGGTTGGCCCAAACGTCCGCCGAATCATAGCTTACATAGAAAGGAATGTCACCCAGGAGTTTGATATCCTGTTCATTACAATAGGATTTCAGCTCTTTCCACTGCTTATCAAAAATGTATTGCTGCCACTTGATAAATTCAATTTTATCCCGGTCAATTCCGGCCAGCGCATTTGCGTCACGCTTTCTGAACTCTTCCGGCCACGTATACCAGGGCTTGCCATCGTGCTTTTGTTTGAGGGCAATATAAATGGCAAAATCTTCCAGCCACTCTTCATTTTTTTCACAAAAAGCCTGAAATGCTTCCTTCGCCTCAGCAATGTCCAGCGAAAGGAATTTCTCATAAGCTTTTGACAGGAAGTCATGTTTTAATTTCCCTGCCTGCTCGTAATCGGCTTTGCCATTCTGCGGAAGCACAAATTCAGTCAGACTATCCAGTTCCAGAAGTCCTTCATTCGCCAGCATTTCCGGGCTGACCAGTAGCGGATTTCCCGCGCGGCTGGAAAGTGCGCTGTATGGCGAATTGGATTGCGCCGCTTCTACCGGATTAAGAGGCAAAATCTGCCATAATTTCTGTCCGCTTTTCGCAAGGAAATCGGCGAATGCATATGCCTCAGATCCAAGGTCTCCGATCCCGAATGGGGAAGCAAGGGATGTAATATGCAGCAAAACACCTGCCTTACGCTCATTATCGGGCTTCTTCCCTTTCAAAACCGCAATAGGCAGACCATTGAATATTTCTGCTGGGGTTAGTTTCCCTTCATAGTTGGCTTCCTTTCCGGTGAGCATTTCTGTCCAGGCGGCCTCCATATTATCCGGCAGCACTATGGACGTATCCTTCCAGTCGAGGTCAAAAAACGCCTTTCCCTGCTCTTTGCATAGCATTGCACTGTGCAGCGGAATGGCTACAACCAGGAATTCTTTTTTATGTTTCCGGGCAAAAGCCAGAATATGATCTTTATAGGCACCGCGGATTTTCAGCGGCACATACTCCCCTTCTGAGAAAAGGACAGGATTGGTTTTTCTGAGATTGTAAAGCTGGTGTGTAAGCCATAGTTTGATCTGCCCCGAATTTCTTGTTTCCCACAACTTTTCCAGCAGTCTTTCGGTATCATAATCCTCAAATTCCTTTAACCAGGTTTTGCGGATTTCATAGTCAAACGGCCTGCGATTGTCAGGATCCACAAGACTCAAATCCCAGAGTTCGGTTCCCTGGTAAACATCCGGAATGCCCGGACATGTAAATTTCAGCAGCACCTGCGACAAGGAATTCACTATTCCTGCATCGGTAATCGTTTTTAAATACTCCTGGAAATCCTGAAAGAACGGCGACTGCGGATCGAGCAGGGCAAGTGCAAACTCCTCCGTACTTTTCTCATAGGCCTCATTGGGCTCAGCCCAGGTTGTATCTGTTTTGGCTTCGCGAAGTGCTTTTTTTAGATAATCGCCCAACCGTTCGGCAAAGTCGCTTGCATCCTCGCCTGGCATCGGATAAGCTCCCACCAATGTCTGATAGATCAGATACTCGTCATTATCCGTTGGTCCGTCCGCCTTTTTCAGCGGGGCATTTAGTTTCCGCCATTCGTTGACTTTGGCGATCCACTCTTCGGGCAGGTCGGTGAGCACATTGAGCCTCGCTCTTACATCCTCACCCCGCTTCGTATCATGCGTGGAAGTGGTGTTCATTGATAATGGCCATTCCTTCCGGCGCACCCGCATTTTGTGATGGAAATCCTTTACCGACATCCCAAAGCGGTCTGGAAAATCTCCCACATCATTATGTCCGATGAAGCGGTTATAAGTATACATTAATGTATCCTCTCCCCCTTTGGCCATCAGCGGCCCGGAGAACTGCATCCAGCGCTGATAAAATTCCAGCGCTTTGGCATTATACGCATCATCATTGTCAACCGTTTTCTTCAAAATAGCCTCATCAAGCATTTCTGCTGCGTCCGCCAGATCGGGATGATGCTCCTTAACCTCGGTCAACACAGCCCTTACTGCTTCGATTTCAGTCTGTGATAAAGGCATTTCCTTACCATAATAACGGTAAATAGGGCAATGGATCAGAAATTCGCCAATGGCTGCTTTAACATTGTCTTTACCAACAGTTTCCAGTTCGTGCAGATCGACCAATTCCAGATCCGTAAACAGTTGGTAGAGATTATCCAGCTCCCCGCCCATGTGGTTGTTCAGGATTCCAGACTTTTTTTCCAATAACTGCTCCCTGATGGTGTCATCCGTTTCGGTAAGTTCGTGGTAAAAATCAGAGAAGAGCTCTTCCGCCCCGGCATTGGTAAGAACATTGTTCACATCGGCCAGAAACTCATAGCCCGAAGTGCCTTGAATCGGCCATTGCACAGGCATGGACTCATCTTTTTCAAGAATTTTTTCAACAATAAGATAGGTGTCCTGGCCTGCGAGTTCGCGAAGCTTATCCATATAGCCCGCGGGGTCGTAAAGCCCGTCGATATGGTCTACGCGCAAGCCCTGGAAAATACCTTCGTCTACAAGTTGCCTGATAAATTGGTGATACTTTTCGAAAACGTCATCCCGCTGCATATTAAGGCATATCAGGCCGTTTACAGTAAAAAATCTACGGAAATTAATTTTCGAATCGGTTTCCTGCCAGAAGCAAAGTAAGTATTCCTGCCCTTTGGCAATCGAAGTCAGTTTCTCCTTATCCGCATTGACCGAGGCTATGACCTGATCGATCCAGCCTTTGATCTTTTCGTTTTTCATCAGAGAAGAAAGTTGAAGCAAAAACTCACTCCAACGCTGCGAAAATACTTTGGCATCCTCGGCCTCGTGAATTTCGTTCAGCTGGGTGACCAATTGCTGGATCGTCTCAGGAGCATTCTCCTGATCTGTGCCGAGCAGGTTCATGTAAGAACGGATATTCAATGGAAATGTCGCCCCTTCGTAATTGATAACCAGCTTGTTTCCGGCATATTCCAGTTTTAGCTGCTCATTTTCAATCACTTCTTCGAGCGTAGCGCCCAGAAATGGGACCATTAACTTACCCTGAAACAACTTACTATTCCAGGCAATATCAAAAAACGAAGCATATTCCGACTGCTGCCCTTTTTCGAGCACATCCATTAACCACTCATTTTCTGAATGGAATGCCATGTGATTGGGAACAATGTCCTGCAACCAGTCTATATCCAGTTGCTTCAATGTTTCGCTTATTTTTTTTAATTGCTCGATAGTTCCTATTTCCGGATTGATGATTTCGGGGCTGATGCCGTCGTAACCGTGCGTGCTGCCCTTTGTCGCAGCCAAAATAGGAGAAGCGTAAATCGTCCGGACGCCCAGTTTCTGTAAATAAGATATCTGGTTCTCGAAGTCTGAAAAGGAAAAATCTTTATGAAATTGTAACCGATAAGTAGCTGTTGGATTCTTCATAATGGCTGAATGTTATTTTTCCATCCGCATTAAATATTGTGCCACCCAATTTACTTACGGGCTATCAACCCAATTTACTGCCCCAGCAGTGCCCTCAAAACAGGAATTTCCAGCGGTTTGGAAAGCAGGTGCATTACGTAGGGATTCGAACGGACTCTGGCAATGTCGTCTGTGTCCACGGTTGAAGAAATCATGTAGATCCTGATCCTGCGTCTCAGGCTTTCGGGGAGATGTGCATATTGCCGGGTAAACTCGAATCCGTTCAGGCCGGGCATCTGGATATCGAGCAGAATGATGGTTTCTGGAAAATGTTCTGTTTGATTTTCAAGAAAATCCATGGCAGATTGGGCAGAACTGAATGCTTTGACGGCATGCGCAAGACCACTCTTTAAAAGCAGCTTTTCTTGCGTAAACAAGTCAAAAGCACTGTCGTCTATCAAAATAAACTCCATCGGTCCGGCTGGGAAAATTATGGATCTGAATAAGCTATAAACACTAATTCGTGTAAAACTCAAAAAAAAATAACTAAATACAATCAGCATCTACGGCCAGATTGCGTCGGGCCGGAACTTGAATTGATGAAATTGTGGCGGTATAAATTGAGAAGTCGCTGAAATTTACGCGATTACAAAAATTAATCCAAACCGGAAACTAGAAAATAACTGCAATATTAGCGGCTATTGACCTCAATTATAAGCTTCTGGACATTTCTCCAGGCATGGTTTTGATTGATTCAACAGGCATTCATGAACGGAAAACTAAAAATCGGATCGATGCATATTCAGGACGGCAGAAAGCGGGTCGTGATTTCCAACGTTACTCCCCAGATTGAAAGTGGCAGATTTCCTGCTAAAAGAGCCATAGGAGAAAAAGTGGTTCTGACGGCAGACATTATCGGGGATGGCCATGACGTGGTAGCGGCAAGCGTAATTTACAAACACGAATCAGCAACAATGTGGGACGAAGTTCCCATGAAATACATTATCAACGATCAATGGGAAGCAACCTGGAAACCAGAAAAAACGGGTTTCTACGAATATCGTTTTACTGGCTGGATCGACCATTTTACAACATGGAAAAATGGCCTGGTTAAAAAATACGATGCAAACCAGGACATTTCGGTTGAAATACTGATAGGCGCAGAACTGCTTGAAGAAGCGATGCAACTCGCTGACGAAACCGACAAACCTGCATTCACTAAATGGATCGAAGCGCTCAAAACAGGCCAGAACCCCGAAGCTGCGGTAAATTTGTCGGTGAGTGACGAGGTGGCCGATGCCATGAAAAAGATCCGCTACACGGATCGGATCACGGTGTACGAGCATACTTACAAACTGGAAGTGGAGCGCAAAAAAGCCGCTTTCAGCAGCTGGTATGAGCTTTTCCCAAGATCTGCCTCCGCATTGCCGGACACCCACGGAACATTCAAAGACGTAATCAACCTGTTGCCGCTGGTTTCGAAAATGGGTTTTGATACGCTTTATTTCCCGCCGGTTCACCCGATCGGTGAAATGAAAAGGAAAGGAAAGAACAATTCACTTACACCATCCGAAACGGATCCGGGTTCGCCCTGGGCAATCGGTAACCGGCTTGGCGGGCATAAAGCGATCCATCCGGAGCTGGGCACAATCGAAGATTTTGTGGAGCTGGTCTCGGAGGCAAAAAACCTGGGCATCGAGGTTGCTATGGACATTGCTTATCAATGTGCCCCGGATCATCCTTATGTGAAAGAACATCCACAATGGTTTAAATGGAGACCGGACGGGACGGTTCAGTATGCCGAAAATCCCCCCAAGCGATATGAAGATATCCTGCCTTTCGACTTCGAAACACAGGATTGGCAGAACCTTTGGATAGAATTGAAAAGTGTCATTGACTTCTGGATCGGTAAGGGGGTTAAAGTTTTCAGGATCGATAATCCGCATACAAAAGCATTTGCATTCTGGGAATGGATGATCGGGGAAGTGCGGAAAGTAAACCCCGAAATCATTTTCCTTGCTGAGGCATTCACCAGGCCGCGTGTGATGGAACGGTTGGCAAAAATCGGTTTTAACCAGTCATACACCTATTTCACATGGCGTAACAGCAAATGGGAAATAGAAAAGTATATGGAAGAGCTTACCAAAACCGATCAACAATACTATTTCCGTCCCAATTTCTGGCCGAATACACCGGACATTCTGCCGCATCATCTGGCAGAAGGTGGCGAGAATGCGCACATTATGCGTCTGATTCTGGCTGCTACATTATCATCCAATTACGGATTATATGGACCTGTGTATGAATATGGGGTTAACAAGCCGCATCCGGGAAAGGAGGAATATACCGACAATGAAAAATACGAGATCAAGCAGTGGGATTGGAAACAATACAGCCGCACGCGCGAGATCATAACGCGTGTTAACAGGATCCGCAAGGAAAATCCGGCATTGCAATCCACCTGGAACATTGATTTTGCGGAGACCACCAATGAAATGGTGATCAGCTATATCAAGCAGGACGAAGAGTCGAACAATGCATTGCTGATATCCGTGAATCTGGACGTCTTCAACACGCAAGGCGCCCACGTTAAGGTGCCTATTCATCGCTTCGGCATTCATCCTGATCAGACTTACCTGGTCAGCGATATGCTTAGCGGTGAAAAATATTACTGGCGGGGAGAATACAATTTTGTTCAACTGAACCCATACGAAATGCCTGCACACATATTTAAAATTGAAACGCTCAATGGATAAAATAATGGAAGACAAAAACGGAATACTTGATAAGAACCTGCATTGGTATAAAGATGCCATTATATATGAATTGCACATTAAAGCATTTAAAGACGGCAACTGCGACGGGATCGGAGATTTCAAGGGGCTTATGGAGCAACTTGATTATTTGCAGGACCTTGGCGTAACGGCCATCTGGTTATTGCCTTTTTATCCATCACCGCTCCGCGACGACGGTTACGATATCGCTGATTATTATTCGATCAACCCATCTTATGGCGATCTGACGGAGTTCCAGGATTTCCTGAAAGAAGCTCATCAGCGCGGCTTGAAGGTAATTACCGAGTTGGTTATCAACCACACTTCTGATCAGCATCCCTGGTTTCAGCGTGCAAGAAAAGCACCGAAAGGGTCGCCGGAACGCGAGTTTTATGTTTGGACAGACGATCCTAAGCAATTCAAGGATGCCCGGATCATTTTCCAGGATTATGAAAAATCCAACTGGACGTGGGATAGCGAAGCAGAACAATATTACTGGCACCGCTTCTTCCATCACCAACCGGATTTGAACTACGACAGTCCCCTGGTACAGGAAGAAATCCTGAAAATACTGGAATTCTGGTGTGAAATGGGTGTGGACGGTTTCCGTCTGGATGCTGTTCCTTACCTGTTTGAACGGGATGGAACAAACTGTGAAAACCTTCCTGAAACGCATGAGTATCTTAAAAAACTGAGATCTTATGTAGACGAGCGCTATCCGGGTACATTGCTGTTGGCGGAAGCGAATATGTGGCCGGAAGATTCAGCTGCGTATTTTGGCGACGGTGATGAATGTCAGATGAACTATCATTTTCCAATCATGCCGCGCATGTTCATGTCGCTGCAAATGGAGGACCGCTATCCTATCACTGATATCTTTGACCAAACGCCTGAAATTCCTGAAAACTGCCAGTGGGGAATATTCCTGCGGAACCATGACGAGCTGACGCTGGAAATGGTAACCGACGAGGAACGTGACTATATGTATAAAGTATATGTCAAAGATCCGAAGGCAAGAATCAACCTGGGAATCAGGCACAGACTTGCTCCTTTGATGGAGAACAGCCGGAAGAAGATTGAGCTGCTTAACTCGCTGCTTTTCACATTCCCAGGCACACCTATCATTTACTATGGTGATGAAATTGGTATGGGCGATAACTTCTATCTCGGCGACCGCGATGGAGTAAGAACGCCTATGCAATGGAACCCCGACCGTAATGCAGGCTTTTCGCAGGCCAACCCGCAGCGGCTTTACTTACCATTGATCCTGGATCCGCAATATCATTATGAATCAGTGAATGTGGAGTTGCAGGAGCGTAATTCATCCTCACTATTGTGGTGGATGAAAAGGGCTATAGCTACCCGGAAAAAGTACGATGCATTCAGCCGCGGGGATATTAAGTTTCTCAATTCAGAGAACTCAAAAGTGCTGGCTTTCACCAGAACTTTCAAAGACGAAACTATGCTGGTGATCGCGAACCTGTCGCGATTCCCGCAACCCGTGGAGCTGGATCTGGACGCATATAAAGGTTTCCAGCCGGTGGAAATATACAGTAAGAACAAATTCCCTTCGGTTAAGGATAACACACCCTATTTCTTCACATTGGAGGCATATGCTTGTCAATCCTTTGTAATGCAAAAAACGCATCCGGAAATTGATCAGAACGAGGAGCTTCCGCTGCTTGAACTGAAAGACTGGAGCGATTTGCTTAAACCAGAGGTTCTTGAAAAGCTGGAAAACAAATTCCTGCCTTCCTACCTGATGAAAATGAGGTGGTTTGGCGGAAAAGGAAAAGGCTTGGACAGCATTAAGGTGGTTTCGCAGGCTACAATCCCGTTGGGACAAAACCCGCCGGCTTACATCCTGTTGCTTGAAATGGCTTATCAAAATGATCTGCCTGAAATGTATCAGCTTCCTGTGGCTTATGGCAAAGAGCAATTCTCAAACCGTGTGAAGGAGGACTGTCCGCAAGCTGTAATCGCCAGGATTAAGATCGGTGGCGAAGAGGAAGGCGTGCTGTTCGACGCCATTTACGGACTGGAAATGCAGCAGGCCTTGCTTGTTAATATGGGTGAAAATGTAAAACTGAAAGCCAAAAACAGTGAGATCCATTTCACAGGAAATGCAGATCTAGCTGCGCATATTAAGGAGAATGACAAGTTTAAACCACGTGTGCTTTCAGGAGAGCAGAGCAATACTTCCATCACCTTCGACGGCAAGTATTTCTTCAAACTGTATAGAAAAGTGGACCGGGCGATCAATCCTGATATGGAAATCACTCATTTCCTTACGCATGAGGCGCAGTTCAAAAATATCCCGGCATTTGTGGGCGCAGTGGAGTGGAAACACAAGAACGACAGCATGGTGCTGGGTATGATGCAGGAGATGGTTGTCAACAGCACCGACGCCTGGGGCAACATGCTGGACAGACTGGATAGCTTCAACGAAAAAATCCTTTCGACCAGCGAAATACAGCTGCCTACCGAACTTGTGGGCACATTGACAAACCCGGTGGGTTACGAAGACATTCCGGAGGCATTGAAGGACTTGCTGGATGTTCCCGTAGCGGAACAGGTTGCATTACTTGGAACCAGAACGGCTGAAATGCACCTGGCGCTGGCATCAGGCAAAAACAATCCGGATTTCAAACCAGAAGAATTTTCGCTGCATTACCAGCGCTCGGTTTATTCTTCGTTGCAATCACTTGTCCGCGTTGCATTCCAGAGTCTTAACCGCAACACCAAGAAACTTACGCCGGAAGCACAGCAGGAAGCTGCGGACGTGTTACAAATGAAAGACGAAATCCTGACGGAACTGAAAAAAGTATATAGCCGCAAAATTGACACGGACAAGATCCGGATCCACGGTGATTATCACTTAGGCCAGGTCTTATTCACAGGAAAAGACTTCATTATTCTTGACTTTGAGGGCGAACCAGCGCGTAGTTACAGTGAAAGAAGGCTGAAACGCTCCGCATTGAGAGACGTTGCGGGCATGTTGCGTTCGTTCCATTATGCGGCTTATGGCAGTTTGCATCTGGACAATCAGGTACGTAAGGAAGACATTACGAAACTGCTTCCTTTTGTGGAACAATGGTATCATTACATGAGTGGGTTTTTCATGAAAGCATATCTGGAAACGGTTAAGGACAGCCCGATCATCCCGCAGAAAAAGGAGGACCTGGAAGTGCTGTTGCAGACATTCCTGTTGCAGAAGGCCATTTACGAACTGAATTATGAGGTCAATAACAGGCCTACATGGGTGATGGTGCCGTTAAGTGGCATAAAGTCACTCATGCACAAATCCGAACCTCAGGTAACAGCTTAAAATTTTGACCATGACAGATCAGCGCAGCGATGCATTGCCAATGCTTTCCGGATTTGACATTGACTTGTTCAAGTCCGGAACACATTATCATATTTATAATAAACTTGGCTCCCACATTATCGAACGGGACGGGGTCAAGGGGACGCATTTTGCCGTTTGGGCACCTAATGCGCAGCAGGTTTCAGTGGTTGGAAATTTCAATGGCTGGAACAGGGAATCACATCCCTTAAATGGCAGAACGGACGGTTCCGGCATTTGGGAGGGCTTTTTACCGGGAATTGGCCGCGGAGAATATTACAAATATTTTATCCGCTCCAATAATGGTTACGAAGTAGAAAAGGGAGACCCTTACGCATTTCACTGGGAAACCCCACCCCACACTGCCACCGTGGTATGGGACCTTGATTACCAATGGAATGACGCGCAATGGCTGGAAAAACGCCGTAGCGCACCTCCGCTCAGCCAACCTATTTCTGTTTACGAAATGCACATTGGCTCCTGGCGGAGGGTAGATGAAGAAGAGGGCCGTTTCTTAACCTACCGCGAACTGGCAGCCGAGTTACCGGAATATTGCAATTACATGAATTTCACACACGTGGAATTTATGCCGGTGATGGAACACCCGTTTTACGGATCGTGGGGTTACCAGCTCACTGGTTACTTCGCTCCCAGCAGTCGTTTTGGAACACCTCAGGATTTCATGTTCCTTGTTGACTCGCTGCACCAGGCCGGCATCGGTGTGATCCTGGACTGGGTGCCTTCCCACTTCCCGACCGACGAGCACGGGCTGGGCTATTTTGACGGAACGCATCTCTACGAGCATGCCGATCCTAAAAAGGGCTTTCATCCGGACTGGAAGAGTTTCATCTTCAACTACGGCCGGAATGAAGTGAAGGCATTCCTGATTTCAAATGCTATTTACTGGCTGGACAAATTCCACATCGATGCCTTACGGGTTGATGCCGTTGCATCTATGCTTTACCTCGATTATTCCAGAAATGAAGGAGAATGGATCCCTAACCAGTATGGCGGACGCGAAAACCTGGAAGCACTGGATTTTTTAAGGGAATTCAACAATGCGGTGCATACCAATTTCCCCGATGTTCTCACCATTGCAGAAGAATCCACCGCCTGGCCGGGCGTTACCAGCCCCACAAACAATGGTGGCCTGGGCTTTGACATGAAGTGGATGATGGGCTGGATGCACGATACATTGTCGTATTTCCAACTGGACCCGGTTTACCGCTCCCATCATCAGGGACAGCTTGCATTCAGCATTCATTATGCGTTTTCTGAGAAATTTACTTTGCCGCTTTCACACGATGAGGTGGTTTATGGTAAAAATTCGATGATCAATAAAATGCCTGGCGACCATTGGCAGCAGTTTGCCAACCTGCGTTTGCTTTATGGCTACATGTTCGGTCATCCGGGTGCAAAGCTGCTTTTCATGGGCGCGGATTTTGCACAACGGCACGAATGGCGACACGATTTCAGCCTGGACTGGAACGAAAACAACAATCCGTCCCATACAGGCATCCAGCTCTTGCTAAAAGATCTGAATGGTTTCTATAAATCGCAACCGGCTCTTTACGAAAATAATTTTTCACAAGAGGGTTTCGAGTGGATCGATAACCAGGATGGTGTAAACAGCATCATGAGCTGGATCCGGAAAGGAAAAAATGAAGAGGACGATCTGATTTTTGTCGGAAACTTCACGCCGATTGTTAAGAGCAATTACCGGATTGGAGTTTCGAAGCCTGGATACTATCAGGAAATCTTTAATACGGATGATCTGAAATATGGCGGATCTGATGTGGTTAACCGGGAAGAACAGGAAAGTTATCCTGTTCCAAAACACGGAAGAATTCACTCACTACCGCTCGTTTTACCACCCCTTGGCATTGTTGTATTAAAATATGTCCGGGGTTTTGACTGGTTGTAATTTAATCTTCATCAATAAACTACTTTAATTATGTCATCTAATGGAAAATATGCGCTAATCACAGGCGCAACAAGCGGCATAGGCTACGAGTTGGCCCTGCTGTTTGCAAAAGACCAGTATAACCTGGTGATCGTATCGCGCGACGAGCAGCAGCTGGAAGTGAAGGCGCAGGAGTTCAGGCAGCATGGTGTGGAAGTGATCACAATTGCGAAGGACTTTTTTAACCGGGAGGAAACCTTGTCAGTCTATGACGAAGTGAAAAGCAAAGGGATTACCATTGATGTGCTGGTGAATGATGCCGGCCAGGGCGTTTACGGATTATTCCAGGATAATGAGCTGGACCGCGAACTGGACATTATTGAGCTGAACATTTCAGCTGTAGTGATCCTTACCAAGCTTTTCCTGAAAGATATGCTGGCAGCGAATTCCGGTAAAATCCTTAACCTGGCCTCTATTGCCAGTAAAACCCCGGGCCCATGGCAAGCGGTTTATCACGGGACAAAAGCATTTGTGTTGTCGTTCAGTCAGGGGCTGCGTGAAGAATTGAGCGAGACGGATATAACCGTAACCGCATTGTTACCAGGCGTTACCGACACCGATTTCTTTAACAAAGCAGACATGAACAGCAGTAAAGCTGTGCAGGACGAAGATTCCAAAGCTGATCCCGCGGGCGTGGCCAAGGATGGTTACGACGCATTGATGTCGGGCAAGGATAAGGTGATATCCGGGCTTAAAAATAAATTACAAATGGGTATGAGCAATGTGACGCCCGATAGCATGGTCGCGCATAACATGAACGAAATGCAAAAGCCTGTTACTGAGGATTAATTTCCAACATTTCGACTTTACGGCCATATCATCGCAGGGTGATATGGCCTTTTTGCGTTTAGCCTTTAAATAAATCTCACCGGCCTTTTAATGGTTGAAAAAGCACATTCTTCTTCTTTTCTTTTAATTATACTTCCGGTTAAAAACAGATCAGCGTTTCCATGATAATCACCTGGCCTCACCGGGTAATGCCTGGCCAAGCGTCGATCAGTTTATGTGTCCCACGTCACCCTTTACAACATTAAAGACATTATGATAAACGCGCTGATTATCGATGATGAAATCAAAGCCCGTCACATTCTTGCCAATTATCTGGAAACAATGATCCCGGAGGAAATGACCATCAGGCAGGCACGATCGGTGGATCAAGCAGTGGAAGTGATGAAAACATTCAAGCCCGGACTCATATTCCTGGATGTGGAGATGCCGGGAAAGTTTGGTTTTGAATTGCTGGCCGGCCGAAAGAATCCTGACTTCGATATCATTTTTATAACCGCATTCAATAAATACGCCATCCAGGCAATCCGGTTCAGTGCGCTGGATTACTTACTAAAACCCATTTGTGTGGAAGAATTGAGATCTGCCATTGAACGGCATATCGAAAAAGTGAAGGAGAAGAATGCCCGCCCGAGTCAGGTGCTTCTGGACAACCTGATGGACAATATTAAGAAGAAGGAAATTAAAGATTTTCGTCTGGCCGTCCCTTCCAGCGAAGGCGTTTTCTTCTTTATGCTGGACGAAATCCTGAGGCTCGAAGCAGACAAAAATTATACATCCATACATTTGGTTGGTAAAAGACCGTTCGTTTCCAGCAAAACCTTAAAGCACTTTGACGAAATGCTGGCCGACTTTAATTTCATCCGCACGCACAAATCACACCTCGTTAACTCCCGGTACATTAAGCAAGTGTCGCACAACAGTCAGTATGTGCTCCTTTCCGACGGATCGCAGGTGGAAGTATCAAGAAGAAAGAAGGAAGAAGTCCAACAGCAGCTGAACCTGCGCTAAGTTATCTGACCATTTGATCAAACAATTTATCCAAACTCACTTCCGGTTCCCGGCAAAAGCCCGGATGCACTTTTGATGATTGTACAACAGTGCTTCGCGTGGCGGTAAGCCAGCGGAAACGCGATGCAGGCGGCAGCCCAGCAATGGTGCCGCCTTCTTTTTTGCCCAAACAAATCAACTTCAATGCATTCAGGTAAGCACTTACCTCATCGAGGTCCAGGCTTTCGGACAGTACACGCAACTTGGCAGCATTCAGCTCAATGGTGCATTCCAGAAAACGCTTTGACGGACAAAATAAAATAACACCCACATTCACAAATTCTTCGCGCTCGACCCTGGGCACGACGCGAATTACGGCGTACTCAAATAAGTGCTGCTCTTGCATCATTAGCTCCTTTAACAAATACATCCGACACGGAGAGCCGCGACGCTAAAAATTTCACATAAGCCTGCCGATGTTCTTCGTCAGTTTCAAAAGGCGCATCGCGCAGCAGCCAGTCATCCGGGATCAGCGATACAACGGCCTCAATTTTCTCAACATCTAAAATGGACTTGAATTCGGCATCAACAGACTCGATATCAGCAGCGTAACGAAGCAGCACATGATCTTTTACTTGTGCAAACGGCCGCTTAGCCTGCTCTTCCCAATTATCCCACGAATGATGAAAATACAATGCTGCGCCATGGTCTATAAGCCATAACTCTTTGTGCCACATGAGCATATTGGTGTTCCTCGCCGTGCGGTCTACATTGGTAATGAGGCTGTCGAGCCATACGATTGCGGATGCAAGCCGTGACTCCACGTCGGTTACCACGGGATCAAAAGTAATGGCGCCGGATAAATAATGGATGGCCAGATTCAACCCCGTGCTGGCGCGAAGCAGATCCTGAATTTCTTCGTCGGGCTCTGTCCTTCCGAACGCCTCGTCGAGATTGGCAAAAACGATTTCAGGAACTTTCAAACCCAGCAATCGCGCAATTTCCCCTCCTATCAGCTCTGCAATCAGCGCTTTTGTTCCTTGCCCGGCCCCGCGGAATTTCAGGACATATAAAAAATCGTCGTCGGCCTCGGCAATAGCAGGCAGCGATCCGCCTTCCCGCAGCGGGGTAACATATCGGGTAACATTTACAGTTCTGGGTTGAAGTTGTTGACCATTCATTACATTATACTAACGGTTCAAAGCTGTCAATATAGAGATTTTTCATTAAACAAGTCCATTTCAGCCATCACCTGCGCCATCAGAAGGAGGCTTTACTCACATCCGCTCAGGTTGGAACGGTATTTGATACTTCTCTTAATATTAAACAAACTGGCAACCCAAACGACCAAGCGCATGAGACGGTTAAAAATATTAATGATTTTGATGGTGTTAGCTGCACCAACGATTGCCTTTTCACAATCGCGGGATAACAAAACGGAATCAAAACGCTCTGAGCGAACATTTCAGAAAAAATCTTCGAGGCTGAGCTCTTCGACAGACACATCCGATGTCTCCGCAATCGTCAAGGATTCGTCCAACGCCGAGAGCGGACCTATCCTTAATGACAACGGAACCGTGAGCACAAACGGGACGATCAACGGAAGAAGCAGCACCGGTCGCCCCGATGCCGACACCACGACATCTTATTCAGTAAAACGCAATAAGAAAACGATCCGAAGCGGTGGCGCCGCAATGCCCGACACGACCAAGAGAAGAAGCAGGCCTTAAAAAAGTTGACCATAACCCCGATCCAGCGTCGGGGTTTATTTTTGCCTTTGTATCAAAAAACCGCAAAACATTGCTAGCCGGCAAGCTTCGTATAGGTTTTCAAAATTTCCTCCAAATCACCTTTTTTAGCCTCCACATCGGCCATATCAGTAAAGTACATCATTCTCCGGTCTTTGTAATCCCCTTCCAGAAGTGCTGACTTAATTTGTACAATGGCAATGTGATGAAAGATCAAATGGACTTTTGTTTGCAGTCTATGATTAAATGTAAGCAGATCGGCCGATGTATAATAGCTGGGCGCATTCCATTTAATCCTTTCTTTGATTTCAGGATCAGCGTTTTTTATAATGTTGCGGACCGCTTCGATTTCCGCTTTCAACGGATGCTCCAACTGCTCCATATACGCCTCCACCTGCGCTGCGTCGCTTAATTTTACAGGTTTCGCTTTCGCTTCTTGATCTGTTTTTTTGGCCATGGTCGCAGGTTAGATTAAGGTTACTGCAATTACGGCAATTGCTTATTTTTTGCAATGCTTTATCCAAACAATTAACACCTTCCAGTGCGGCACATGCCTCGAATGAGGCATCTTTGCTGTCTTTGAATTTGTAATTTTAACAGCGAACTTGCAGCATGGTCTTCGATTTTCGGTTACAGGTTTTTAACACGGTCGCCCGCCGGCTCAACTTTACAAAAGCGGCTGCGGAGCTTTATATCACACAACCAGCCGTAACAAAGCACATTCATGAACTTGAAAATCAGCTAAATACCAAGCTTTTTGAGCGTAACGGCTCACGTGTGAAGCTTACCCAGGCTGGCGAAATTCTCCTGCACCATAGCGAACAGATCTTTGAGATTTACCGTAACATTGAGTTTGAGATTAACAACCTGGCACAGCGCCAGGGCGGAAAGCTGCGGCTCGGCGCCAGCACCACGGCCGCGCAATACATTCTCCCTCCTATCCTGGCGGCTTTTCACAGGAAGTTTCACAACATTCAGGTAACCCTCACCATTAAGAATACCGAAGAGATTGAGCAAGCCCTGCAAAACAAAGAGATTGACCTGGGCGTAATTGAAGGTTTTTCCAAAAACGCTGCTATAAAGTATATCGAGTTTTTAAAGGACGAAATTGTTCTGGTGGCTGCCAGTAAAAACCCGACTGCCATGACCGGCACCGTTTCACCCGAAAAGCTCAAAACCATCCCGTTGCTCATGCGCGAACCCGGTTCGGGGACATTGGAAGTGATCGCCCATGCCTTAAAGACGATTGGCGTCAGCATTGCCGAGCTGAACATTGAAATGCAGCTGGGCAGCAGCGAAAGCATGAAACTATATATGCTGCATTCGGATTCCATGGCGTTACTATCCGTTCATGCCGTGCTGAAAGAGCTGCAAAGCAAGGAATGCCGCATTGTGGATGTGGAAGGGCTGAACATTGAGCGCTACTTCTATTTTACGATCCTGCACGGACAGCACGAGGCATTACCCGACCTTTTTATGAAATTCGCCCGCTTTGTTGCGAAGTAGACGTCCCAAATGAATTGAGGCTTTTTTGAGTAGTTATTTCCGAATATCCCATTTATTAAGTTGAGTTTGTATCCATATTTTTCATCTGAAACAAGATGAATTGTTTTTCTGAAATCCCATTATGTTAAAGATTACTCTGAGTCTCGTAACTGCCTTCCTGATCCTTTACTGGAATAATGCAGCGATCGACCGTTCTGCATCCGTTAACAGTTCAACCCGCTCTGTAACAGCGGATTCTCTTCCCAATGCAGCTGCCTGGCCTGCCGAGCTGAATGTTACTCATTTTGCCGGATCAGACCTTACGCCAAGTCCGGCCTGCCTTGCTGTTGCAGCCAGCGGAGAAGTTTTTGTGGGCGTTGACATGATCGGATCACTGGGGAAAACGCCCGGAAAAGGACGCATTGTGCGCTTGGTCGATACGGATCATGATGGGAAAGTTGATAAACATACCACATTCGCAGAGGTCGACAATCCGCGTGGGATCATTGCGATGGGTGATCGCGTGTTTGTTTTGCACACCACTTTTTCAAAAGAAACACAAAAGGCATCAGGGATGGACCTGGTCGTTTTCGAAGATAAAAACCGGGATGGCGTGGCCGACGGAGGCCCTTCTCCTTTGATCCAAAGCATAAGCTCACCAAAATTCCTCCAAAGCCGCGGAACGGATCATTCAACAAACGGGATCCGGATGGGGATCGATGGCTGGATTTACATTGCTGTCGGTGATTTTGGTTTTCATGACGCCGTCGATAGGTCGGGCAAAAAGCTGACCCAACTGGGTGGCGGAATCGTACGCGTCAGACCCGACGGGACTGAGATGGAGGTTTTCACCCACGGTATGCGTAACATTTACGATGTGGCGATTGACCCTTACATGAATATTTTCACAAGAGACAACACCAATGACGGCGGTGGCTGGAACATTCGGTTCAGCCATCAGATACAATCAGGTGAATATGGGTATCCTGTTCTCTTCAAGCATTTTACAGAAGAAATTATTCCAGCGCTCGTCGATGTAGGCGGTGGCTCGGGAACGGGGTCCTTGTTTATGGATGATCCCAACTGGCCCGCAAAATACAATCAGGTGCCTATGATGGCCGACTGGGGCAGAAACCAGCTCTACATTCATAGGGTGACACCCGACGGGCCTACGTTCAGGCAGAAAGAAGAGGAATTCATCAAGCTTGCCCAGATTACAGATATTGATATCGATGCGGCAGGAAGCGTTTACTTATCCGCCTGGGATGGCGCGGGTTATTCAGGGAATCCGGGCAAAGGTTTTGTGGTTCGTGCGGTGCCCAAAACTTGGCAGTACAAGCCTTTTGCTGACCTTAAAAAATCCTCTGTAAAAGACCTGGCTGCATTGCTGACGAATGCAAGCGCTGTGCAACGCCTCGCTGCGCAGCAGGAGCTGCTTACCCGGAAAGCAAAAGATGCCGGAAAAGCGTCCTTAGCCATTGCCACGAACAAAAAACTTCCGCTTTACGCCCGTGTTGCCGGGATTTTCACATACGCCCAGGTTGCAGGCACTTCCGGCCAGGATAACCTCGTTAAGCTCACCGAAGATATTGATGTGAGGGAATTTGCCCTCCGCGCATTGGCCGATCGCCTGAAAAATGTTTCCAATGTCCCTGTTGAGCCGTTTCTGAAAGGTTTGCAAGACGGATCTCCGCGCGTCCAGCTTGTATCGACGGTAGGATTAGGCCGGTTGGGCCGCCCTGAAACGGCAGACGCATTGCTGAAAGTTAAGGTGCCTGCATCATTCGTATCACCTGCCAAAGGAACAGAAGGACCGCACGCAACGCCAAACTCACCCATTATAGCCCCGCACATTGCCGTTAGAGCACTTGTTGCGCTCAATGCTGTGGATGCATGCGTGAAAGCCATCGGAACAGAAAATGCCACGCTCGCGCTATGGGCACTGCGTTACATGCATGATCCCAAAGCAGTATCAGGGCTGATTTCTGCTTACGGACAAGCAAACGACGATGCATCCAAAAACCAGATAATGACCACATTAGCAAGGCTTTACAAAAAAGAAGCACCTTATGACGGCTCCTGGTGGTGGAGCACCCGCCCAGACACGCACGGCCCTTACTATAAGGCCGTTACATGGGAATCGTCGGATGCGATCAAAGGATTTTTGATGGAGGAATGGAAAAAAACGGATGAAAACGGAAAGCAGCGCTTTGCCGACCTGAATGGTAAACTGCGCATGGGAATCACCGAATTCGGCGGTGAAGAAGTGGTTGCTGCCAAAGAAGAAGTGAAAATTGATTTAAATAAAATCCGAAATAAAAAAGGGCAGGTGGGCGAATCTTCCATTGAAGACGTCATGCTGGCGATTGCCAAAATCGAAGGTAATCCTGCTTTGGGAAAACAGCTTTTCACCAAGCAGGGATGCATTGCATGCCACAGCCTCAGCAAAGGCGAAGTCATGAAAGGACCATTTATGGGCCAGATCGGCTCCATTATGAACCGCGAACAAATCGCCGAATCCATTTTGAAGCCCAATGCATCAATTTCTCAGGGATTTGCCTCGGTGTTGATCAATGCAAATGGGGATAAGACTTACATGGGATTCGTTTCCGAAGAATCTGCGGAGAAGGTCGTGATCCGTGACATTACCGGACAAGTAACGGTTATAAAGGCATCCGATATCATTTCGCGGAAAGAAATGGAGACGTCAATGATGCCTCCGGGGCTTGCTAATGAGCTTTCTTACGAGGAATTTGCTTCGCTGATCACATTTTTATCTCAGCAACGGAAATAGCGGCAGTCGTTGCAGCCCGGTTCAATCTTAAACATTCCATTCATGAAAAAACATCTGGCGTTTCTTTTCTTGCTTGCACTGGGATCCTGTAACGACGATAAAAACCAGCCCACGCCCTACCCGGACCCTGCGGTGCTGGCGAAGCAGCAGGCGCCTTTTGGTTCGCCGCCCGTAGATGTAAAATTGAAAAAGCTGCTGTATAACGGCAAGCTGGCCGCGGAATACATTTATGAGGGAGATTTGCTTCGCGAACAAAAAAAGTTCCTGTTTTTTAATGTTCCGGGGCATTATCAAAGCGGCAATTTCGTAAGGAACGCGGGGGTTACAGAGTCTTACGATGTAGTCTCCGCGGCTTGGAACGGCGAAGCGCAAACCGTTTCCGATGTTTTCAAACCTGCGTATTCGATCCGGTTCAATAAACCTGATAATGATTCATTGCGGGAAGTAACGGAAGAGAACCTGATCTTCCTGGAAATTTTTTACAGAACCTATGCAATTGATAAAGCAGGTTTTATCACGCGCCAGGAATTTACCGAGAAGACCAACACAGCCAACGATTTTTCAATATTCTACATCCGGAATGGGCAGCATAATATCGCCAAAAGCTGGGTCAAATATGCCGAACAAACTGCTCCCGGCAATTATGTCGAATACGAATTTGATAATCATCCGAACCCGTTCTTTAAGCTTGGCCTGGACCGGACCGGGCAGCTGGCTGCACATGCAATGAACCCGAACAATGTGGTGAAAGAGACCGTAAGCGATGCCAATGGCCCGATTTATTCTATTGATTACAAATATGAATACGCTGCAAATGGCTATCCAAGCAAAGTCAGCGTCGGATCCAAAAGCCCGGCTTTCACTCCCTATACGATGGAATTTAACTATTAACAGAGCGAGAACATTGCCCTAATTGCTTAACTGCGGGCACGGATGGGTAAGATGATGGAAAATGCAGTGCCTTGGCCAGGCTCGGATTCTGCTGCAATGCTGCCGCCATGATTGCGGACTATTTTGCGGCAGTAAACCAGCCCCGAGCCATCGCTTTTTTCAAGTTCCTCGTTGATCAGATTAGGGAAAATGTCGAAGATTTTTTCCAATTGTTGTTTTGAAAAACCTGCTCCGTTGTCCTGGATCATAATTTCGATCAATTCAGCATCATTCTGCACCGGCAGCTGGGGCGTATTTTTTTGCGTGATTTCCTTCGAGCCGATCGTAATCTCATGCTGTCCGTCTCTTTTCGAATGTTGGAAAGAGTTGGTGATCAGGCTATAAAAAAGCTGTTTCATCTGTGAAAAACTCGCATTGATGACGGGTAACTCGTTGATTTGCACCCTGACATTCTTTTCATCCAGCTCCTTACTCAGCTCCCCACACACCTCGGCCACCAATTTCCTCAGGTCAACCAACTCAAAATCAGTGTCACTATATAGTTCCGAAAATTCAGACAACTCCTTCACAAGCTCTGAAAACTTCCGGGCACAATCATCAATTTTACCCGCAAGAAACTTGATCTTCTCCACATCGCCCGCTTCGCCTGCCTGCACCAGCATGCTGCTGAAAACACGCATTTTCCGCAACGGTTCCTGCAAATTATGATTTGAAATATACTTGAACTGGCGGTTTTCAATCACCGAATCCACCAGCTTGTGGTTCATCTCGTTCAATGCCGTTTTGCTCTGCTCCGCGACCTGCAACGTTTCAAGATGAAAGGCGATCAGTTCAGCAAAAAGATTGAACATGCCAACGGTTTTGGCATTGTTAAGCAACGCAGGTTTGGGATCGATAGCGCATAATGTTCCGAAAAAGTCACCATTGCGAAGGATAATGGGGATGGAAATATAGCTTTGAAAACCATACATCTTCGGCGTGTGGTGATCGGCAAAGATTTCACTTATCTGTACATGGTCGATGATAACGGCTTGCCGGTTGTCCCGGATCTCATTGCATATGGTGGTTTCTATCTTCAATTCGCCTCCCGGCACCAATCCGAAAGAAATCTCATCCCGTACGCTGCACGCAATCCACCTGTCCTCGGTGACCCTGGCAATGGCAGCAAAACCCATTCCCGTTGATTTACAGATCACTTCAAGCATGGTAGATACGATCGGGATATTTTTTACATTTTCAATGTCTGATAGCAGGGCCGCCTCGGTATTATCCATCCTTGTTTTACATTTCGTATCCTTTCAAAGTTAGCCAACATATCCGCTATTTTGCAAAGTTTTTAATCCATGCGGCAGCGACGGTCACCGGCTGTGCGTTACCGGAGTCTTTTGTCGAATTTTATATTTAAATTGTCACCCTTAACTTTTTATCAAAAACATGAAAAAATTAATACAAACCTGTCTTTTTGCATTCGCATTATTGCCAGGCGCTTTCGCAAACCAAGCAAATCCGAACCCCTCAGCCCCTGCCCCTGCGCCTATCGAAGGCCGCTGGGACATTACCGTAGATATGGATGGCAAAAAGGCCCCATCATGGCTGGAAGTGCGCCATTCAGGCAACCATACATTGATTGGCCAGTTTACAAGTGTCTCGGGAAGTGCCCGCCCTATTTCAGAAGTCATCTTTAAGGATGGCCAGTTTAGCTTTGAAATCCCACCACAATGGGAAAAAGGCGATGGCAATTTGAAGCTCGAAGGAACGCTGACAGGAGAAAAGATCGCAGGAAGTGTAAGCACACCCGATGGCAAAAAATACAATTACACAGGCGTTCGCGCACCCTCTTTACGCAGGACAACAGCACCCGTGTGGGGCACGCCGATCAAGCTGACCGGCGGAAATGAGATCAAAGGATGGCATGCAGCCGGTGAGAACCAGTGGATCGCTGAAAACGGCATTTTACGCAGCCCGAAATCCGGCGCTAACCTTATTACAGATCAGAAATTCAATGATTTTAAACTGCATGTGGAATTCCGCATTCCAAAAGAAAGCAACAGCGGCGTGTATCTGAGAGGCCGTTATGAGGTGCAGGTTACCGACAGCAAAGGCATGGAGCCATCTCTGGACCAGCTGGGTGCAGTTTACGGCTTTCTGGTTCCAAGCGAAATGATGGCCAAAGATCCGGGCGAATGGCAGTCTTTTGACATTACACTGGTTGGCCGCATGCTGACACTGGTTACCAACGGCAAAACGGTGATCACCAATCAGGAAATTCCCGGCATCACAGGTGGGGCGCTGGACAGCAACGAAGGCGAGCCAGGCCCGCTTTACATCCAGGGCGATCATGGCCCGGTGGAATACAGAAATATTGTGATTACTCCCGCCAAATAATTTCAATCATTCAAAGCGGATTTTTATTGGATCAAACAAAAAAAAGTGGCAGGGAAATTCCCTGCCACTTTCACTATACACACACTGTCATGACCCTTGGGTCACCTCTTAAAAAACAGATGCATTTTAAGGCATCTGGCAAGTCGATTATTAGCTAGGTTTGAAAACATGGTTTGATACATTGAATATGCCGTTCAGGCTTACCGTCTACTTTAGAAAAAAATAACTTTCCTGAAAATCAGGAAAGTTATCCGCATTATTTACTCAACGTTCCTCTATTACTTAACCTTTAAACTTATCCGCCAGATCGAAGAATCTGACGAATGCCTAAGCTTTGGTTCAGAATATTGATCAAATATGGCAGGTTGGAGGCGACCAAGACAAATGCGATGATTAATCGGTGGACCTGAGTTAATTTACGGAAAATTTTGGCCTTAAATGGCAAAAATTCTGGACAGGTTGTTATATTTAAAGGTTAATTTTAATTAATTCCATTCCCGACTTAAATCCTTGACTAATGAACCGTAGAGAAGCTGTTCAAAAAATAACCTTCCTGCTTGGAGGCACACTCTCCGCCCCTTTAATGGCAGGTATCATGGGTGAAAAACTGAACTTTGGCCCTTCACTGGATATATCTGCCGAACAGGAAGCACTTTTGGCCGATGTTGCAGATACAATTATCCCAACTACCGGAACGCCGGGGGCCAAGGCGGCGGGCGCAGACAAGTTTATCACCAGGATCATGCGCGACTGCTACGAAATGGCGGATCAAAAGAAATTCTATTCCGGACTGGATAAAATAGATGCGCAAAGCAAAGAAGTGTACAGCAAAGGGTTTACGGCCCTGGATGCAACGCAGAAAAATGACATTATCAAACGCACGACGGTTTCGGATAAGCCATTTTTCCTGCAAATGAAAGGTTTGACCGTAACCGGTTATTTCACTTCGGAAATCGGCGCAACGCAGGCACTGGATTATTTGCCGATCCCGGGACGCTTTGACGGCAGCTGGCCGATGCCAAAAGGCCAGAAAAGCTGGGCGCTATAAATGACTATCCCTGACCAAATCATTAATAATATCCCTTATAATGGCGAATTTAAATATTGACGCAGTAAAAGAAATTACCTACGACGCAATCGTGATCGGTTCCGGCGTATCCGGTGGCTGGGCAGCAAAAGAGCTGACCGAAAAAGGGCTGAAAGTGCTGATGCTCGAAAAAGGCAAAAACCTGGAACACGTTACCGGCTACGATAACGCCCTGAAAGCGCCCTGGGAAACGCAATACAACGGCCGGTTGACGGTAAAGCAAAAAGAAACGCACCCATTCCTCTCCCGCGATTATCCGTATAATGAAATGACGGAAAAATACTGGATGAATGATATGGACTCGCCTTATGAGGAAAAGAAAAGGTTCGACTGGTTCCGTCCCAACATTGTTGGCGGGAAATCGATCATGTGGGGAAGGCAGTCGTACAGGTTAAGCGACATTGATTTTGAAGCAAATTTAAAGGACGGCATCGCAGTCGACTGGCCGATCCGTTATAAAGATATAGCGCCCTGGTACTCTTATGTTGAAAAACATGTTGGGATTTCAGGCGAAAAACTGGGGCTTCCTCAGTTGCCGGACAGCGATTTCATTCCGCCTATGGACATGTATTTCGTTGAAAAAGAAGTCAGAAAAAGACTTGAAAAGCAATTTCCCGGCCGCACAATGACCATTGGCCGCGTTGCGAACCTTTCACAGCCTACCAAAATCCAGCTTGAAGGAGGCCGTTCTCCATGCCAGTATCGTAACAAATGCTCACTGGGCTGTCCTTACGGCGCTTATTTTAGTACGCAGTCCAGCACGCTTCCGCCAGCAGTAAAAACCGGCTTGCTAACCTTGCGCCCGGATTCGGTGGTGCGGGAAATTACTTATGACGCAAAATCGAGTAAAGCCACAGGTGTAAAAGTGGTGGATTCGGTAACATTGCAGGAAAAGGAGTATTTCGCAGGACTGATCTTCGTTTGCGCCAGCGCGCTGGGTTCAACAGCTGTGTTGCTCAACTCAACCTCAGACCGTTTCCCGAACGGAATGGGCAATGATTCGGGCGAGCTGGGACATAACTTGATGGATCACCATTTCAGAACAGGCGCAAGTGGCGTTTGGGAAGGTGATTTGGATAAATATTATTTCGGACGCCGTGCCAATGGCATCTACGTTCCCCGTTACCGCAACATTGGTTCGGATAAAAGGGATTATCTGCGCGGGTTTGGTTACCAGGGTGGCGGTGGCCGTCAGGGATGGCAGCGCAATGTAGCCGAACTTGCTTTCGGTGCTGACTTCAAAGAAGAACTGACAACTCCGGGCAACTGGACAATGGGCTTCGGCGGTTTTGGCGAAACATTGCCTTACCACGAAAACTACATGTATCTGAACAAAGACAATAAGGATAAATTCGGCATGCCTGCGGTTGTATTCGATGCAGAACTGCGCGAAAATGAGAAGAAAATGCGCGTGGACATGATGAATGACGCAGCCGAAATGCTCGAAAAATCAGGTCTGAAAAATGTGAAGACGCATGATAACGGTTCGTATCTGGGCATGGCCATTCACGAAATGGGAACAGCCAGAATGGGCCGTGACCCTAAAACTTCGGTTTTGAATGGAAACAACCAATTGCATTCCGTTAAAAACGTGTTTGTTACCGACGGCGCAGCCATGACTTCGGCTTCCTGTGTTAACCCATCGCTGACTTACATGGCATTAACAGCCCGCGCGGTTGATTTCGCTGTGAAAGAATCGAAGAAGAAGAATATCTGACAAGTCACTTACATTAGCATATCAAAAACTATCCGGGCTCATCAAAGCCGGATAGTTTTTTTTTAACCCAAATGCTATAACGCAAACATTTTGCAGTTTTTTGCAACATTTAATTTAGTTATCTCATTAATGTTGCATATTATTGCATCATAATCCTTTGTATTAGTCCTTTTATGCAAGAAAAAGCAAAAATAAGCGCTGCAAGAAAAGCGGTATTACTCATTTTCCTGGTCTGCGGCATCGGGTTATCCAGCTGGGCCCCGATGGTGCCTTTCGCTAAACTTGCATTAGGGCTCAGTGAGGCTGATTTGGGCGTCGTACTGTTAGCATTGGGAGCAGGCGCGATTCTGACAATGCCTATAACCGGAATCTTAATCAATAAATACGGTAGCCGCCGGATTTCCCTTCTCTCTGCGCTTATTATCGCTATATTCTTGCCCTTGCTCTTACTGGCCAGCACACCTTACGAACTTGCGGCAGCATTATTCGTATTTGGAGCGGGTATCGGCTCGGTTGATGTGGCTATGAACGCGCAGGCCGTTTTGGTCCAGGAAAAACACGGAAGCCACATTATGTCATCTTTTCACGGAATGTTCAGCGTAGGTGGCTTGCTGGGTTCCATCGGGCTCGGTTTCCTTATCAAGGCCGGACTTTCTCCCACGGTTGCGGCGGTGAGCATATCCGCATTACTGGTTATTATCGCAGCCACACAGTTCAAATATCTACTCCCCCATTCCGAAGAAGCAAAAATCGACAAAGCGAGTTTTATTCTTCCAAAAGGCCCTGTGCTTGTGCTGGGACTTATGTGCTTTATCCTATTCCTGGCGGAAGGTTCGTTGCTGGACTGGAGCGCGGTATTTTTACAGTTTTCCCGGGACTTTGACCCTTCCCTCTCCGGCGTTGGTTATGCTGTATTTTCTGTTGCCATGGCCATTATGCGCTTAACCGGCGATAACCTGATCCACAAGCTCGGACCTTCCAAGGTTGTGTTCTACGGAACATTTCTGGCGGGAGCCGGCTTCCTGCTTGCAGTAGCAGTGCCCTGGGCGCCAGCTGCATTGGCCGGCTTTGTTTTGGTTGGTCTGGGTGCCGCTAACGTTGTTCCAATCTTCTTTACAGCCGCTGGTCGTTTTCCCAATGTACCGCCGTCCGTTTCGCTTCCTGCTGTGACAACATTAGGCTACGCAGGACAACTGGCTGGTCCCGCATTGATCGGTTTTATAGCCGAATTCACCTCCCTATCCATCGCATTGGGCTTTGTGGGCGTGCTTTTGTTCATCGTGGCTTTCACTTACAAGCACAGGGATTGATTTTGAAATAACATTAAAAGGCTTCTCCTGTAAACAAATAAAATCCTGGCCCGTCTTTGGTAAAACCAACGTCCAGCCTGAGGAAAATGTCCTTTTTGGGAAAAAGCAAATAACGCAAGCCTACACCACCAGAGGCCCTCACGTGTTTGAATGTGAATGCATTGAGCTTCGGTGCTACAACGGCAGTGCCGGCAAAAGCCACTGCACCGAAACGCTTGCTGAACCCAAATGGCAGCCAACGATGCTCCACCTGGCCTGCAATCATATTTTTATCCCGGTAACGGCCATAGTAGTAACCCCGCATGATCATTTCGCCGCCCATTAACGCAAGCTGGTTGAACGGAACATTACCCGAATAAAAATTGCCCAAAACCTGCCAAGCCAGCACATTGCGCGCGCTCACGGGGTGTGATGAACGCACATCCAGATTAACGCCCTGAAAATTAAAGTTACTTCCCAGTGCGGGGCTGTATTTCAAAAATGATATTTCCCCGAAAAATCCTTTACGGACATTGAGCACATTATGCCGGTTGTCGTAAACCAAGGCGCCGCCCAGCCCTATATTTCGCGTCCCGTCACTGCCCAGCGGCTTGTCATAGGTGTGATTATCAGGTTGTTCAAAATCTGTGTTGTATAGTTGCTGGTAATCAATTTCAGGCCCGGCGAAGAAGTTGGGCTTTATTTTTCTTAAAACCCTTTGTTTAAAAAGAATGTAATTCGCGTCGATCAGCGCCGGGTCCTTACCCACTGTTTCAGGTCCTATGCCGTAATAAAGCAGCGGAAAACGCTGGAAACGCGTTCTACCGAGGAAAAACCAGTTGTCTTTGTCTCCATAAATGGCATTATCAAGCCAGATGCCGTATTGTGCTTCCAACGTGACAAAAGTGAAAGCCTGCACTTCGCTTAACCGGTTGAGTGTGTCTTTGTTAGCCTGAAAGATCAGCAAGGAGGACAATCCGAATTCAAAACTGGTTTCGGGCGAGTAGCCCAATGTAGGATAGATCCGAAAGCTGGATTCGCCGGGAGCGGTTGTATCAGAAACGGTTTTTTGTACAAATCTTTTAAACCAGCCCTCCTGTGCCTCAGCACGATGGCCCGCCGCCACATAAAGAATAATGAGCAGCGCCGCGACTTTAACCTTATCCAATTCCGGTAACTTTTGATGAGAAAGATTTTATATAACAAGAGATATAAAAATTGCGCCAAATGCCGGGAACCCATTTTCCAAAACGATCGAAAACCGTTAGTAGATCACAATTACATCATTGCTTTCCCTGTAAACGACATAAACTCCTGATGAAAAAATTAACGGCGCTTATCTTATTTCTGTTTTTGACCAATACGCTTTACGCACAAAATACAAAAGATCTTTGGTGGAAAAGGAACAATCTGAGGGTGATCCAGATGAACCTGCCTTCCTACGAAGCCGCCACGATAAACGCTGATTCTATCGTTGCAGATTTGATAACCTATTCTGCTAACACATTGCTGATCAATGCAGGCGGCATCATGGCTTTTTATCCCACAAAGCTCGATTTCCATTATACCAATCCTTTTATGAAGGAAAATGTGCTGGGGGATGTTATCAAAAAATGTCATCAAAACAACATTAAGGTTATCGTCCGCTTTGATTTCAGCCGTGTCCACGAAAGCATTTACAAAGCGCATCCCGAATGGTGCTACATTTCTCCAAAAGGTGAGCGGATCATCAACACCGACATGTATGTGGTTTCCATTAATGCGCCCTACGTGCAGGAAAAGGCCTTTAAGATCATTGAGGAAGTGATCGACATGTTCGCGATCGACGGTATTTTTCTGAATATGCCGGGTTACCAGGTTAACAATCCATACGAAGGAAAATACCACGGCATCGATCAGAATGAATTTGATAAAAAAGCATTTGCCGCCTACTCGAACGGAAAAGTGCTTCCTGCCGAAGAAAATAAAGCCGATTCACTTTATCAGAAATATCTTGCGTTTAAAAAACACACAGTGGAAGATTGGTCGGAAAGGCTTCATAAACTGGTAAAATCCAAAAATGAGCAGATCGCCATTTGCACTTACTCGGATAAGTTCGTTGACATTATCCGGCACGAATCGCAGAGCATGACAACCCTGCCCTACTGGCCTTACACGGCTTCCGACAATGTCAGCAATGCCGTTAATTCCTTTCCGGACCACATTATCAGCAACGCCAGTATTCAGCAAATCTCTTTTCAAGCGCGCTATAATGCTGTGGAACCACAGGAAGTTCAGATCCGGCTTTACGAGAACATTGCCAATGGTTCGGGCCTGGACCTCAGCATGATGGGTGATATGCGGGGCTATGAAGACGAGCGCAATTATGGGGTGATCAAGAAGGTTTATGACTTTCATAAGCAGCATGAGCAGTATTTTGGCAAATATAAATCCCTGGCTAAGATCGCCATCATTGCGCCCGGCGCCTGGCCGAACGGCGAGCCGATGCAGGAATATCGCGGCGTCCAGCTCATGCTACGCGAGGCGCACATTCCGTTTGACATTATTGAGGATGGTCAGATAGGAAACCTGGCTGAGAAAGTGAAGGGTTACAAGCTTGTCATTCTCCCCGAAATCACCTATTTAAAACCCGAAGCCATTCAGGTCCTGAAAGATGCGAGCAAAGCAGGCACTCACCTGATCGCCACAAACCGCACCATGTTTGACAGTCCGGCAACGTTGCATGAGCTGTTTGGAGCTAAAATTGAGAAAAAAGATAATGACGGCGCCGGAAATTACCTCGTTCCCGACAACCGCAACATTTTTAAAAGTTTCCCCGGTCAGAAAATGCTGTTCTGGAAATTCAATCTTGGACTTTACGACCTCTCGGGCACAGACCAAAAACTCCTTCCCATCTTATCCAAAGGCCGCCCCGGCCCACCCGAAATCATCGGCGGCCACGAACCGACGGGCTATTATGCATTGGGGATCAAAAATCATGAAAAAAGCAAAGCACTCATTTTCCCTGTCAGCCTGGGCAGGATCTATTATATGCACGGCTACCAGGAGCACAAAAATCTGCTGCTGGACGCTATTAGTTACGTTTTACCAAATGCAAAAGAAGACATTCAAACCAATGCTCCGGAAAGAATTGAAGTTATTTTAAAGGAATTTACGAAGAACAACGTCAGTAATAGAGAGCAGACAAAAAGTGACGGTTTAATCATGCATTTGATCAATCTGACAGGTTTCAGCGGCAACACCTATTTCGCACCGTTGCCCGTCTACAACCTGGATTTCAAAATCAAATCACAAAAAAAACCAATCAAAATCTTCTCCCTGAGCACCGGTCAGCCTATTAAGTTTACTTACGCCAATGCGGCGATTAACTTGAAGATCAGCAGGCTGGATGGTTTTGATGGGATTGTGATGGAGTATTAAATGCTACATTTGAGCGTCGACTTTTTTGATGAATAAAAAGGATTTGAAAGTCAAGCTATATTTCAATATGGAACAAAAACCAATCCCTACTTTATACGAATGGGCTGGCGGGATGCCGGTGTTTGAAAGATTGACGGAGCTTTTTTACAGGAAGGTTCTAGCTGATCCGCTTTTGGAGCCGGTATTCAAGCATATGTCTACGGAGCATCAGCTGCATGTGGCGCACTTTATTGCGGAGGTTTTTGGTGGTCCTGAAATGTATAGCACGGAGGAAGGAAGCCATTTCAAGATGATCCAGAAGCATTTATCCAAACACCTGACCGAAGCGCACCGGAAACGCTGGGTGGCACTGCTGCTGGAAACGTCCGACGAAATCAACCTCCCCGACGACCCCGAGTTCCGGTCCGCATTTGTCGCCTACATTGAATGGGGCACACGCATCGCAGCCCTCAATTCCAATGTCGATGACCTGACCATGAACCCCGAAGAACCGATGCCGAAATGGGGCTGGGGCGTTCCGGGCGGGCCGTTTATAACTTAGGCGCATCAGGTTTGTTGGGTGTATCGCGGCTGTTCGCTCCTTTCACATTCAGTTTGCGGCGATAGACCTTTTCACCAGCAGTCGCATAAATTGTGTCAAAATTTTCGCCGCCGAATGTAATCCTGGAAGCTGCGCCGGCGGGCGTTGGTAATATGGCATTTACACGGCCGGTTTGATCTAAAACCTGAATCCCCATATGCGTTGCCACATATATGCGCCCCTCCCTATCGCACGTAACGCCGCGTGCGCCGGCATTATCGTCATCGTCACGGACATGGAGCCAGCCGTATTTTTGCTTGTGGGTTAATTTTCCGTCCGGCTGGATCTGGTAAGCCCAAACCCAATGCGAAGCTGATTCCGTGGCATATAGCAATGTTTGATCCGGTGATAATGCTATGCCGCCGACAGATAACAGGCCTTTGTCAACAAGCACTTTTTTTCCATTGCGTGTGATTAAAAAAATGCTGCCGGATTTTTCCGGGCCATCTGAAATTGTAACGTATGCATTGCCATTATGCGCAACTATTGAATCGGATTTCGAAAGGTTTTTGGTAATTTTCTGCTTCTTATTTGGCTCCTTCTTCTCTTCCGAAGTAAGCTCCCAATCCTGCCCGGGAATGAGTATGGCACCTAGCATTTGATTCTGTGAATTCCCTGCTTTCACGGGTTTAGGCCAATCCTTCCACAAAAACCGCATGGCTTCGGGGAACAACGCGGTTCCGTGCTTGCCATTGTGGCCGCCTTCGCCCCACTGGTGTTGCACTTCGTAACCTGCGAATGTCAAAGCGCGCAGCATGGTTTGGTTAGCCATCCACCAGTCGCCGGCGTAAATGTTGAGGTCATTGGCACCGTCTTGAAGGAAAATCCGGATGGGCTTGGGTTCGTATTTCCTGACCAATGTATGGTAACGGTCGGCACCACGCAAGCCCACATACGTGCCTATGGCGCTGTAAACGCGGGTAAATGCATCCGGACGCTCCCAGGCTGCTGTGAATGCACAAACGGCCCCGCTGCTCGATCCGCCTATCGCCCTATCATTGCCATTTTTAGACAAACGGATTACGCGTCCGTCGCTGGTTTTCTGCTTTTCTACTTCCGGGAGAATTTCTTCAAGGATAAATCGTGCATAAGCATCCCCTAACCCATCATATTCAAAATTGCGGTTAAAACGATCATTAGCCTCACTTGCATTAGCAGCTCTCACTTTTCCGTGCATTACGAAAACGCCGATTGTGACAGGCATTTCGCCCTTATGGATCAGATTATCAAACACAACCGGCGCTTTCCACTGTATGCCGTCCTGGTTAATGTAAACACAAGCAGGCGTGTCAGGCTTATATTGTGCAGGCACATAAACCCAATATTCCCGCCATGTTCCCGGAAAAATTTTTGAATGTTCGAAGGTGAATTTCAGAACCTCCCCTTTCGGCACACCAACCTGCTCTTCCGAAGCAGAATCGACCGGATAATTCTCAGTGGGCGCCTGCGCGAAAAGTGTGTTTATTGAGATACAAAAAATAAAAGCAAACGTGCGTACAATGTGCATTTCAGAGTTGGGTTTTTGATAAGAATAAATCCTCTGCCGGATGAATGAAAGCGAGTGGGAAATAACAATGCTATAAATAGCTCAGCCACCATTTCTTGTTCCGCTCACGGTAATTCCCAAACCACCGGCATGGATAATAGAGCGCGAGGACAATGGAAATCCATATCACATACACCATTCCAAGGCTGTAACCGAAATCGTTCGGGCGGAATTTGAAGAAAAGATCCGGTGCAGTCGCCTGCGCCCAGGTGTAGCCCGAGGACAAAACGGCGATCATGGTCAGCAAGTGAATCAGATAGAAATGCAGCATAAAGTAGAAGAACGGGACTTTACCGTAAACGGTAAAAAACCGCGTCAGCGCATTGTCGGCATGTTCCGTGAAGGCAAGCAAAATAAGGATCGGGCCCAGTGTCATGAGGGTAAAAATGAGTGAGGGCGGATATTTGGACGCATTCATAAATGATAAAAACGTCCTCATCCCTTCCGATTGAGGGCTCCATAGCGATTGATCTCCGTAATAATTCACGAAGCGCAAAACCAGGAACAGCACAATGGCGGCAACGCCCGATTGCAGCAATATTTTTCTGCGTTTTTGTCCGGGAAAAGCACGGTTATAGATCGTCCCCAACCCATATCCCGACATCATAATCCCCGCCCAGGGCAATATCACATATAAGAAAGCAATGTTCCCGCCATCGCCCCTCGGCACGAAACGCCCGGCGCCAGTCATGAAAATACCCAGGAAAATGTCGAGCCCCGAGCCGGGGGCAGCTTTTACCAGATCAAAAAGGTTATGTCCGAAGATCAACACCAAACCGGAGATCAGAATCGCCTTTGGAGAAAGGAAACGTACGAACAATCCCAAAACCAACATACTCGTTCCCAGCGCCCAGAGCACGGCGAGAAATATGGTTTTAAATGTTACGTCAAACGAAAAGGCAAATGTCATAAAGGTTATTTCAACCAGAATCAGCCACAGACCGCGTTTCAGGAGGAAGGAAGATGTGTCAGCGGTGGTTTTGTTCTGGCCGGACAGATAGGCCGAAATCCCGGAAAGCAGCATAAACGACGGTGCGCAAAAATGCGTGATCCATCTTGTAAAAAAAAGGGAGGGATTGGTTGTGGCCGGATCGAGCGGATCGGCGGAGAATGCCGTAATGTGAAAATAGTCCCTGACATGGTCGAGCGCCATGATCACCATAATGAGCCCACGGACTGTATCAATGGACTTTATGCGCAAGGAGATTCCGTTCGTTGACATAGAACCTTGTTTCCGATAGAGTGATTTAATTCACTAAGAAGCTCCGGAACATGCTGGTTTACTGGTTATAACATGCCGGAATCACCTTGCTAAGCATATTTTACAAAAGTGCTGCACCGAAAACCCCGGCGCTGTCGCCCAGCTTCGGTTTCAGGATCGGAGTGGTCACAACGCCCTTGTTGAAAATGTATTTTTTGATCTTTTCAAAACCCGCTGTGTAAAGCAATTCAACATTGCCAACGCCGCCGCCAATCACGATCAGTCCCGGATCCAGGACATTGATCAATGTCGAAATAGCACGGCCGTAGAATTCCAGCAAGCGTTCAATGGTGGCTTTCGCAAACTCGTCATTGCCCTGGTGATAACGGTCAAGGATTACTTTCATCGTCAGCTTTTCACCACTTACTTTTTCGTAAAAACGTTCCAGCGCCGGGCCGGAAATGACCTGCTCTACGCAGCCTGCTTTTCCGCAATAACAAGGTTCACCATTCTCTTCCAGAATGTTATGTCCCCATTCGCCGCCAATTCCATGATGTCCGGCAATGATCTTGTTGTTCACCACCAATCCGCCGCCAACGCCCGTACCCATGATCACACCAAAAACAACTTCCGCTCTGGGATAATCCTTTCCGGCACCGATCAATGCTTCGGCCAATGCAAAACAGTTGGCATCATTCGCAAGCTGAACGGGAATGCCTAATATTTTTTCAAGATCCGCTTTTAATGGCATGCCATTGAGACAGATCGTGTTAGAATTTTTCATCAACTGCGAATCCGGCTCCAAAACACCCGGCGTAGCAAACCCGATCTTGGTTGGCTTCTCACCCACCTGCTCTGCAACCTGATCGATCAGTTTTTTGATCTGTGATAAAATATGCTCGTAACCGTTCGCAGATTCGGTCGGAAGGCGCATGCGTACAACTACTTCCAAATTGCGCTCGGGATCCAGCACCGCGCATTCTATTTTTGTTCCTCCTAAGTCAATTCCCCAGAGTTTCATAATATTAGGGCTGTCGGCCGCAGGCTTTCAGCAATCGATTTTGTTATTGATTATTGATTAAAGTTTTTGGAGCAAACCGCCTTAAAGCACTTTATAATATTTGTATCCAAACATGAAAATCACTGCATAGCAAATGATCGGCAAATAATAAGCATGTGCCACATCCGACTCGGCCACAGCGCCCATAGCGAACGGGAAGAACGCACCACCGACAACACCCATCGAAATAAAGGATGAAGCCTGTTGCGTATGCTTGCCCAAGTTTTTCAATCCCAAACTAAAAATGGTCGGGAACATGATGCTGAAAAAGAAGTTAAGCATCAACAAGGCGATGAATGAAGGCCAGCCGAGACTCTGCGCGATGATAAGGCACATAACAATGTTACAAGCTGCAAAAATCGCCAAGATCGTATGCGGCGCTACGAAGCGCATCAGGAATGTTCCAACAAAACGACCTGTAAGCATTAACACAAAGAACAGGATCATGTAATTACCAGCCACGACGTCGGTAAAACCCATTTTCTCGTGACCGTAATTGATGAAGAATGCCCAGGTTCCGGCTTGTGCCGCTACATTGAAAAACTGTGCGATAACCGCCCATTTAAAATGTCTGTGATCAAAAAGCCCTTTTTCAGGATGCGTGTCCACATTCGCCGCAGCAGGATCAGCAACCACGTGCGGATCCGTTAGCGCAGGCACTTTTACAAATGAGAACAAAACAGCGATCGTTGCGATAACGCTTCCGATCACGATATACAATGTTTTTACAGAAGTAAGGTCCGTGCTGCCTTCCACATTGTTCCTCAACAAAAAGTAGGAACCAACCGCCGGCCCGATGATGGTGCCCAATGCATTGAAAGCCTGTGCAAAGTTGATCCGCATGTCACTCGTGCGCTGATCACCGAGCGACGCTACGAATGGGTGCGCGACAGTTTCCAAAGTGGAGATTCCACAACCCAGGATAAATAATGCTCCTCCGAAGAATGGAAATGATGCTGCCGCAGCTGCCGGAACAAACAAGAACGACCCCAGTGCAAATAGCGATAAACCGAAAAGCACGCCGTTCTTATAGCCAAAGCGCTTCATGAAAAGACCTGCCGGGATCCCCATGACACCATAAGCGCCAAAAATGGCGAACTGTACAAATGCAGACTGGGTTTTGGTAAGACTTAATACGTGTTGAAAATGTTTGTTTAAAACGTCGCCCATCGTGATGGCAATTCCCCAGAACATGAACAGGGACGTTACGAAGATGAGGGTTATCAAATATCTGTTTTCAGTGAATCGGGCTTTTGTGGTTTCCACGGTTGAGGAATAGTTGCTCATTTAGCTGAATAGTAAAATTTAATGTAAGGTAGATTCTATTTTTTTGAAATGTAAATTAGAGAAATTTAATTGGAAGGATTTGGCTTTTTATTGAAATAGTTACTCATAAAAAGCAACTGATATTGTACTGCATTCGTCCAGTAAGGCCAATTATGGGCACCCGGCCGGACAAGATAATCGTGCGGGATATTTCTGTAAACGAGCTGTTCGTGCAACTTTTCATTCACCTTAAAAAAGAAATCGTCCACGCCGCAGTCGATGATTAAAGCCAGCGAGTTCGGCGTCAGCAGGTGCAGCATATTAATGACCGTGTTCTTCTCCCATCTTTCCGGCTGGTCGGCGTATTTTCCCAGTCGGTCGGGCATGTTCCAGTTATTCGGGAACGGCCTGATATCCACGCCGCCGCTCATGCTGCCCGCTGCCCCAAAAACATCCTGATGCCTGAAAGCAAGATAAAGCGCGCCATGCCCGCCCATGCTCAAACCCGTAATACCCCGACCAGCGCGGTCCTTAACGGTTTTATATTTTGAATCAATAAAGGAGACCAGTTCTTTGGAAACATAGGTCTCATATTGCGACTGCGCGTCCATCGGGCTATCCCAATACCAGCTGCTGTAACCGCCGTCCGGGCATACAATGATCATATTATAAGTATCGGCCGCTGTTTCAAAGCCTTTCGCCTTCGAAATCCAGTCGGCGTGGTTGCCACTGTATCCATGGAGCAGGTAAACAACCGGATAGGCTCTACCCGAATCATACTGAGATGGCCTTATAACGACTGTTTTAAGGCTTTTTTTCATGATATTACTATAAACCTGAACAGTGTCGACAGTGGCTGCCGGGGAAAAATGGCAGATAATTGAGCAAATCAGCAGAACTAAAAGGGTGGTTCGTTTCATATGGTTTGAGAAAAATTTCTACAACTTAAAGCTATACATGATATCAATTGATCAAATATTGTAGAATTCGGGGAATAATAACGCCTTATTTCCAATCTTAAAGGCTGGCATCCTAATTGATAAGATATTGATTATCGCAAATAACACTAACTCAAAAAATTAAGACAATGGGAAATCTTCTTTATACAATAGCTGTCATTTTGGTCATTCTGTGGCTAATCGGCTATTTCGGCTTTGCTAGCTTTGGAATGGGTAACATTATTCACATTCTTTTGGTGATTGCAGTTGTTGCAATAATTCTTCGATTGATTCGTGGCGACAGGGTTGTGTAAGGAAAACACCTAATGAAACAAAAGGCCCGGAATGTATGTTTTTTAACATATTTCCGGGCCTTTTTCTTGTTTTACTATGCACCCGGCTTGCCAACTAAAGCAGGTCCTTAATCCGCACCCAAACGTTTTCAGCAAGGATTTTGTGTCCTTCCGCAGTCGGGTGAATGCCGTCGGGCAGGTTTAGTTTGCTTTCGCCACCTACGCCTTCCAGTAAGAATGGAATAAGGGTAATTTTATTTTTCTCAGCAATCTCTGCATATACGGCTTTGAATTCCGAAGCATATTTCTGTCCCATATTAGGCGGGATTTGCATGCCTGCCAGTACAAGTTTAGCATCGGGATATTTTGCCCGCACTTTGTCCAGAATGGCTTGCAGGTTCTTCCTGGTTTCCGAAACCGGGATGCCCCTTAACCCATCGTTACCGCCCAGTTCCAGCACAAAAATATCCAGAGGCTGTTTCAGAAGCCAGTCGATCCGGCTGTTTCCGCCTGAGGTGGTTTCGCCGCTCACGCCGGCATTGATCACCTTATAACTGAGTCCCAGAGAATCAATGCGTTTTTGGATTAAACCGGCAAATGCTTGCGAAGGATCATCCAGTCCGTATCCTGCGGTAAGGCTGTTTCCAAAAAACACAATGGTCTTTTTGGCACTGGCAGGGGTTTTTGAAGTTGTTTTTACCGAATCCTTCTGTTCGGCAGTTTCTTTATTTTTACTGTTGCAAGAAGTCAGAATGGCGCCTATAAGCAGCATTTTGGCTATAAAAACAAAGCGATTCATCATATAATGGTATATTTATGTGCAAGCTAAATCCAAAAGAACCAAATTGGAGTAAATCAAGTTGCCCCAGTTTAGCACACGGGAAAAACATAAAATTAAAAACAATTGATGGATACCATACTCGATCTGCAACAGGTTAGTAAAATATATAAAAGTGGCGACCGTTCGCTGACCGTTTTAGACAATATCAATTTTTCAATCGCAGCCGGCTCAACGATGTCGATCGTGGGGCCTTCCGGAAGCGGAAAAACTACACTTCTGGGCTTGTGTGCAGGTTTGGACCGGTCTACATCCGGAACCGTTGAGCTGCATGGAACGAGGCTTAATGGTCTCAATGAAGATCAGCTGGCCTCCGTCCGGAACCAATATGTAGGTTTCATATTCCAAAATTTCCAATTGCTCCCTACGCTTACTGCACTCGAAAATGTCATGGTCCCGCTGGAATTACGAGGCGAAAAGAACATTAAGCCCCGCGCGCTGGACCTGCTCGATAAAGTAGGCCTTGCCGAAAGAAGCCATCATTATCCTACCCAGTTATCCGGCGGAGAACAGCAACGCGTTTCCCTTGCCCGGGCATTTTCCAATAAACCGCAGATCCTTTTTGCCGACGAACCGACCGGGAACCTCGACGCAGAAACCAGTGAAAAAGTGGTAAAACTGCTTTTCGACCTCAACCGGGAAGCCGGAACGACGCTTGTGCTGGTAACGCACGATCTGGAACTGGCTGCAAAAACGCAACGCATTATTCGCATTAAAGGCGGCAAACTGGTTGAATGATGAATCAAGATAAAATTAATTTCCCCTGGTTATTGCAAATGGCGTGGCGTGACAGCCGGAAAAACCGCTCGCGGCTGCTCCTTTTCATCTCATCCATTATCCTGGGAATTGCTGCCCTTGTGGCCATTTACTCCCTGGGCGATAACCTCAGATTGAACATTGATAACCAGGCGGCAACATTAATAGGCGCTGACCTGGCCCTTAATACCGGAAAACCTGTTGAAGGAAAGGCAAAAACGCTTGTGGATTCTTTGGGGAAAACCAGGTCTGAGGAGCGCAGTTTTGCCTCTATGATTTATTTTCCGAAAAATGGCGGAAACAGACTTGCTCAGGTCAAGGCCCTGGAAGGCGACTTTCCTTATTATGGAAAGTTCGAGACCATTCCCGTGACTGCCGAACAAACATTCCGGTCACGGCAAGAAGCGCTTGTAGATCAAAGCCTTATGCTGCAATATCAGGCAAAAGTCGGCGATTCGATCAAGATCGGTAATGTTACTTTTGCCATTGCCGGAATTTTGGAAAAAGCGCCTGGCTCTACGGGACTTACGAGCACAGTTGCGCCATCGGTTTACATTCCCATGCGCTATCTGGCGCAAACGGGTTTAATGCAGAAAGGAAGCCGCGTCGCCTACCGCTATTATTACAAATTCGCGCCGGAGACAGATGTTGAAAAGCTTGCCAAGCAGCTTGAACCCCGTTTTGAAGCCGGTGATCTGGACTATAAAACCATTCAATCCCAAAAAGAAGACACGGGCAGATCATTCAAAGATCTTACGCGTTTTTTAGCGTTGGTAGGATTTGTCGCATTGCTTTTGGGCTGTATCGGGGTTGCGAGTGCCATTCATATTTACATTCGTGAAAAACTCAACTCGATTGCTATCCTGCGCTGTCTGGGTGTAAAAGGCTCTCAGGCGTTTTTAATTTATTTGATCCAGATTGCAGGAATCGGCATCATTGGTTCTATACTGGGCGCTATCCTGGGCACGACCATTCAGCAATTTTTACCGATCGTGATCAAGGATTTTCTGCCTTTTGAACTTACTACGGACATTTCCTGGCTCGCAATCGGACAAGGTTTGGCTATTGGTGTGCTAATTTCAATCCTTTTTGCATTGCCTCCGCTTGTTTCCATCCGTAAGGTTTCGCCGCTGAATGTGCTGCGCGTTTCGCTGGATGCGGTGAAGATGGAAAGAGATCCGTGGGCGTGGGTGCTCTACGGCCTGATCGTCGTGTTTATTTACGGCTTCGCATTTCTGCAAATGCAAACATGGATAGAAGCGCTGGTCTTCACGGCCAGCATTCTGGCTTCGTTTGTTGTGTTATATGCATTCGCAAGTTTGCTTATGTGGCTCGTCCGCAAGTTTTTCCCTACGTCATGGAGCTATTTATGGCGACAGGGCCTGGCTAATTTATATCGTCCCAACAACCAAACTTCCATTCTGGTTGTCTCCATCGGTCTCGGCACTTGTCTGGTCTGCACCTTGTTTTTTGTTCAAACGATTTTGCTCAACCGGGTGAAAATGTCGTCCAGCGGAAACCAGCCGAACATTGTCCTTTTTGACATTCAGGGCAGTCAGAAAGAAGCTGTGCTGGCAATTGCAAAAGCGCAGAATATTCCTGTTAACCAGAACGTTGCGATCGTAAACATGCGGTTGGAAGAAGTGAATGGAAAAACAGCATCCGACTTTGAAGGCGACACCACAGCCGAGCAGTCCCGCCGAATCTTTGGCCGCGAATACCGCGTAACATTCAGGGATTCATTGAGTTCCACGGAAAAATTGACCAAAGGAAATTGGAAAGGCACTTACAAGAGCACCGACGGCCTCATCCCCATTTCTATCGAACAGGGATTTGCAGACCGGAGCAGGCTCAAATTAGGTGATACGCTAGTTTTCAATGTGCAGGGAACCATGATGTCGACCACCGTTTCCAGTTTACGCGAAGTGAACTGGGGCGAAGTCCAGACCAACTTCCTGGTTGTTTTCCCAACCGGCGTGCTGGAAGAAGCACCTCAGTTTCACGTTATGCTTACGCATGTGCCCAATCCGCAGGCATCGGCCGTTTTTCAGCAATCCATCGTGCGCCAGTTTCCCAACATTTCAATTATCGATCTGGCATTGGTACTTCGTGTTTTGGATGATATTTTCAATAAAATTGGCTTCGTAATCCGCTTTATGGCAGGTTTCAGCATTCTTACGGGATTAATTGTGCTGATTGCTTCCGTATTGATCAGCAAATACCAGCGCTTACAGGAAAGTGTGCTGCTCCGGACATTAGGCGCGAGTCGTAAACAGATCTTCTCCATTACGGCATTGGAATACTTTTTCCTGGGATCACTGGCCGCTTTTACAGGCATTCTGCTTTCGCTGATCGGGAGCTGGTTACTGGCAAAGTTCAGTTTTGAAGCCGAATTTAAGCCTGAGTTTTTACCTATACTTATTGTCTTTTTATTCGTGTCTTTGATGACCGTTTTCATCGGGCTTATCAATAGCCGGGGCATTCTCTCGCGCCCGCCGTTAGAAGTCCTGCGCCAGGACGTGTAGGCGCTCAGAAGCTGATTTAACAATTCCTTAAACTCAAATTGTTTTCGCAAGGAGCAATAACAACGACTTTTGCGTGCAATTGCCGGTTGTGGCTGCTTGTGGGTTTTTTTGGTGCTTTTCCTGTTGATTTCATCCTATAAAATCTTCTTATTTTTTCAAACGTTTGCATAAAATTTCAAACGTTTGCATAGCCTATAAAGTAATTTCTATTAAATATTTTAAAAATACAATTTGTAATCTTGCGTAACCAGAACCCTAAAATATCATTATATGCCCCTCTCTGCTTGCGCATCCTACCTTTCATTAACAATTCAACCCAATAATTTGATCTCATGAAAAAAACTTTGACTCTATTAGTCAAAACCGGGACACTTAGCATTTGCCTGTTGCAGGGCACGGCCATTTATGGGCCACATGCAACGGCAGCGGCTATATTGCCGGTTTCGGGAAGTTTATCGAGCCATTTCGGAGCCGACATGCGTGTAATGCAGGACGTTACGCTCACAGGAAAAGTGCTGACAGACGGCACGACAGACGGATTGCCCGGTGTTACGGTGGTTGTCACACCCGTTGGCGGCGGTTCAAAGCAAGGCGCCACAACAGACGAAAATGGTGTCTTCACCATTTCGAGCCTTCAAACAGGAGTTCGTTACAACCTGGAATTCAGCTATATAGGTTTTGAAAAACAATCTCTGAACGATTTTTTACTCACAGAATCCAATAACAGTTCGATTGAAATCAAACTAAAAGAATCAACATCCAACCTAAGCGAAGTGGTGGTTGTGGGTTACGGAACGACTGTTAAGAAAGACATCACGGGATCCGTTAAATCTCTGAAAAGCAGCGAATTCAATACGGGTATCATTAACTCACCGGAACAATTGCTGCAAGGTAAAGTTTCGGGTGTGAACATTACTTCGGCAACCGGTGAACCGGGTGCAAAAACCAGCATTACCGTTCGCGGGCCGGGTGGGATACGCACAGGAAGCACTCCGCTTTTTGTGGTGGACGGAATGGCGCTGGATAATAGCGGAACCGGCGGCGATACGAACCCGCTGAATTTCATCAATCCGCAGGACATTGAGTCAATGGATGTTTTGAAAGATGCCTCTGCGACAGCGATTTATGGTGCACGCGGTGCCAATGGTGTTATTTTAATTACAACTAAAAAAGGAAAATCGGGACAAGCCAGCGTGACCTATTCAGGATCATTGGGGATATCCAAGATGGCCCGTCCGCTGGATGTGTTATCAGGCCCGGAATTTCTTACCGAAGCTGCCAAACTGGGCGGTACGGTGATTGATGGCGGCGCAAATACGGATTGGCAAAAGGAAATATCCCGGAGCGCAACCACGCATAACCACAACATTTCAGTAGGTGGCGGAACAGATAAAATGACCTATTACGGATCATTCGGTGCGCAAAAACAACAGGGTATTTTGAAAGGCAGCCAGCAGGACCGTTACACAGGCCGCATTAACCTTTCCCAGAAGTTGCTGAACGACCGCGTTACATTGGATGTGAATCTGAATGCAACCAATACCAAAAATAGACGGCCTAACATTCAGGGAATGATAGGCGGTGCTATAACGGCGAACCCGACTTATGCGCCTTATGACGCGAACGGCGAACCATTTCAGTATCAGGATGGAACCAACCCGCTGATCCCGCTGAGATTATACAAAGAAGTTTTGAACACAAACCGTGTCCTGGCATCTATTTCGCCTTCGGTGACCATCATTAAGGGTTTGGTTTATAAGCTGAATTTCGGTCTTGATAATTCTACGGCAACCCAGGACAAGCAAACCTTGCCAAATGCTGTTCCGTTCGAGATCGGCCGTCTGGAAAATTACCAGACAAAAAACAGTAACAGCCTGATCGAAAATTACCTGACGTATACTGCAAATAGTAAGAACCACAGTTTCAGCGCACTGGTTGGTCACTCGTTCCAGCGCATTTCATTGTCCGGAAAGAATTTCAGCATTAATAAATTCCCGATTTCGGACATTGAGCCTATTAATAACCCGAACCTTGGGCAGGATTTGACATTGATCTTGAACGCTCCGGGCGGTTATGCTCGTATTAATGAGCTGCAATCGTTCTTTGGAAGGGTAAACTATGGTTTCAAAGACAGATATCTCGCAACGGCAACGCTTCGCGTGGACGGCTCATCCAAGTTTGGGGCTAATAATAAATACGGCTCATTCCCTTCATTCTCATTGGGTTGGAGAATTTCTGAGGAAGAATTTATGAAATCGTCTCCTTTCTCGGACCTGAAACTTCGTGCAGGTTGGGGATCAACGGGAAATCAGGAAATCCCTTCTAAAATTACACAGGCCCGTTTTACATCAGTTGTCTCACCCACAACAAGTTACCCAATCGGAACAGGCTCCTACCCTGCTGGAACCACCAATACCAGGCTGGCTAACCCCAACATTCAATGGGAAGTGTCGAAGCAAACGGATATAGGACTTGACTTCGCTTTGTTCAAAGGCGCATTGAGCGGTGAAATCGACTATTTTACCAAAACATCTGAGAAAATATTATTGGAAGTAATTCCTGCCGATCCTATCCAGCCAGCCGGTGTTTTCTGGACCAACGTACCTGATATGAAGATCAAAAACCAGGGGCTTGAAGTTGATTTAAATTACCGCGAATCACTGGACAATGGACTGCGCTACTCTTTTGGTGGTAACATTACATTTATCAAAAATAACGTAACCGGTTCTCCTTATTCTGTAATCCCATCAGGCGCTGCCCAGGGCCCGGGCCTCACGTCGGCGACCATTAACGGATACATTAACAATCAGCCGATCGGCACATTCTTCCTGAAAGAATTTACAGGTTTTGACGAAAAAGGAATCAGCACATTCAGGGACGTGGATGGCGACGGAATTGTGACAGACAAGGACCGCGTTGCTGCCGGGACGGCACTTCCTACCCGGATGTACAATTTCAATGGTAATGTGTCTTTTAAAGGTTTTGATTTGACAGCAAACTTCAACGGTGTGGCTGGAAACAAGGTTTATGACAACACAGCCAACTCTAACTTCTTTAAGCTGAGATTATCCAAAGGTTTGAATGTCACCCGCGAATCATTTGCAGAAGCAGCTGAATCGGTGAACAATTCGGCGCCTGTGTCAACAAGATATTTGAAAAACGGCGCTTATCTGAGGTTGAATAACCTTGCATTGGGATACAACCTGAATACCACGAAATTGGGTATCAACAAATGGGTGCAAACTGTGCGCGTGTCGGTTACAGGCCAGAACCTCGTGGTATGGACCAAATACACAGGTTACGATCCTGAGGTGAACAACGACCGCAATATCAATGAGATTACTTCTTACGGCGTTGATTATCTGAGTTATCCAAAGGCTAAAACAATCCTTTTTGGTCTAAACATTGGCTTTTAATAAATAAAAGATGAAAAAGAAATTATCACTCATATTTGCGGTTGCGAGCTTACTATTTGTCACAAATGCCTGCACCGATCTTGAAGAGCAGGTTTTGGACGAAACGCTTAAAGCCAATTTGTCTCCCGACGAAGCTGCAAACGGCCTGATAGCACCCGTTTACGCATTGCTGCCCAACTTGTTCCAGCATACGACCTATTTTGCGCTCAACGAAATATCCACCGACGAGGCCATCCTACCCTATCGCGGCGGAACCGACTGGGGCGATAACGGAATTTATCTGGCGCTGCACCAGCACAATACAACGGCTACGGATCCGAATGTTACCAGCACCTGGAACACATTATCGCAATCCATTTCCAGGTCGATCACGGCTATCACCGGTTTGAAAGATTCCAAGTCGACCACGGCGGCACTTTATGCTGCGGAAGCTCGGGGCATGCGTGCATATTATAACATGATTATGCTGGATATGTACGGCGTCGTTTTTGTGAAGGACGATCCCAATGTGGCTTCCGTGATCATCAGAGGTGACGAAGCTGTGAAATACATTGAAAGTGAACTCCTTGCTATTGAGCCGATTGTACAACCTAAATCTGTGGTTGGCCCTGGAAGGCTGAACCAGGTTGCCGTTTGGGGTCTACTAGCACGCCTTAATTTGAATGCAGCGGTTTACCGCAACATTTACGCACCGACGTTCACGTTTTCACCCGCGGATATGGATAAAGTAATCCAGTATACCGACAAAATCATTGCCTCAGGGCAAGCCAAACTGTCACCGGATTACTTCGCGATTTTCGGCAACCAAAACCATACGAACCAGGAGCTTATTTTCGCAGTGGACCAGCGTTCGGACTTGAATGGTCACAATCGTCTGGCTTATTTCTCCATATCGGGCGACCAGTTTCCACTAGCAGCATTTCCAGCGGCAAACGGAACGGACGGCCCCGCCATCACATCCGACTTTTACCAGTCGTGGGTGCAGGCATATGGCGCAGTTGATCCCAAACGAGATCCTCGGTTTTATCAGGAAAATATGTCTGTGTATTCCAACACAGCAGATACATGCGTGAAGGATTCTGATTACAAGATCAACCGTGGCATTCTGCGCGGTCAGCAATATGGTGCATTGCGTGTCAATGGCGCATTTGTAAGATGTCCGGATGGCAGGCTGAAAGTTGGTAAATTGGCCTACGTCACCCGTAACCGGGCCGACTTGCCTGTAAGTTTTGGCGAACTCGTTGACTTTACGACGGCTGGAAGTAATTACAACACAGGTTTCCGCGTTGCGAAATACGAATTCGGCAGCGAATCTAATACAGGCCGTAACAAAGGGGATGCAGACATTGTAATCCTGCGCCTTGCAGACATTTACATGATGCGTGCCGAAGCTAAATTGCGTAAAAGCAACGATGCCGCCGCCGCATTGGCAGACGTAAATATCGTAAGGGCATCCAGAACCGCCACCACGCCACCACCCGCATTAACAACCATGAACCTCGACCTGCTATTCCGCGAAAGAGGTTTCGAATTCTACTGGGAAATGCTCCGCCGCAGCGACATGATCCGTTTCGGCAAATACGAAGGAAAATGGACCGAAAAATCCAATGCCGACGTAAAGAAACGCATCTTCCCAATTCCCCAGGGCGCCATCGACGGCGCATCGAATACGCCTGGATATTTGGTACAGAATGAGGGTTATTGATATCTGAGAAGTTCAACGTTTATAAATGCAAAAAGCAGCTGGGGACCCGGCTGCTTTTTTTGCGTTTATAGGATTTGTTTAAAATTCTAGCTCAATCTTCACTTTCCCACCTAATCCCTTTTCAACTATATCAAAAAGTGTTTTAAGCGTCAGATTGCTTCCGTCGTTTTCAACTCTTGAAATATACTCCCGCTTCTTGTTAACGATTTCTCCAAGCTGAGCTTGGGTAAGGGCTTTGTCTTCCCGGGCTTTTCTGAGGAGTAATCCGATTTTGAAGCTTTCAAAATCCCTGTCTAACTGATCCCTCCATTCTGTCCCAACCTCGCCGTAAACTCTGTCTTTAATTTCGTCCCAAGTTGTTATATCCATTGTTATTTTATTTAGTGTGATAATATTCATCCATCAGTCGTATTGCCCTTTCAATTTCTCTTCTTGGCGTTTTTTGTGTTTTCTTCTGAAAGCCGTTTAAAAGTATCACAAGCCTATCTTGATCAAAAAAACAGAAAACTCGCCAAATATTCGATCCTAACTGTATGCGGGCTTCGTAAAGACCATTCGAACCTTGAATTTGCTTTAAAAAACTTGCTGGAATACGCTCTAATGTTTCAATTGCCAAAAGCACGCCATAAATTTTCTCTTTAACCTTAGGCGACTGTCGCTCAACGAACTCTTCAAAATAGTGTTTGTACCCAATAACCTTCCTAATCTTCGTCATGATAAAGGTAACTTTTAAGTTACGATGATGCAATAGCGCACCCTTGTTTAGACGTTAGACTTTTCTATCGGTCACAAAATTTATAATAAACTGCATCCGCAACGACCTCTTGCGTATCACCTTGGCCATTTCATCCCGCTGGGATTTATAACTTCAACATATATCACACTTGCTACCAATATTGCATCCCTCTGGGACTGTGCCAATTGCCAAATCGCGGAGCGATGCAATATTGGTAGTAAAAACAGATTTAATAACAATCGACTAATGCCGGAGGCATGCAATAACGTGCAGCGAGGATTGCAAACATCCTCAAATCCGCAGCGAACTTTCCCTGATTATCAACTCCGAAGGCAGCACGATGCTTTCATGTTTAAAGTCCTCAGCGCCATTGACTTGGTTGAGAAAAAGACGCGACGCTTCCATGCCGATTTTGCGGCCAGGGCGGCTTACGGTGGTTAAGGATGGGAATGTGTAGGCAGAGATGGGAGAATTATCGAAGCCTACCAGGCCGACGTCCTGCGGTATACGGAGGCCTTTGTCTTTAACGACCCGCATGGCGCCGATGGCGACCTGATCGTTTACGCCGAAAATAGCATCCGGTGGCGTGGCCATTTCCAGGAGCCGCTTTGTGGGTACAATGGCGCTTTCGACTTTGAAGTTGGTATTAATGATGAATTCTTCCTGAACGGGCATGTCATATTTTTTGAGGCAATCAATGTAGCCTTTCAAACGTTGTTCGCTGACCGTTAGGCCGTTAGGCCCTTTTAAATGGGCAATGTTCTTATATCCAATACTGAGCAAATGCTCAACGGCCGCAAAAGCGCCATGATAATCGTCCACCGTGGCCCGGCTGGTTTCGAAATCTTCATACTCGCGGTCAATAAAAATGAGCGGCGTTTTTCGCTGGATTACACTTTCCAGATGCTCGTAATAGCCTGAGTCATAAGTCTCCTGCGATACGGAAAGGAAAATTCCTTCGGTCCGGTTCGAAAGCAGTTTGGCGAGATATTCTTTTTCCAAAGCATAATTCTCATTGGTTACACAAATGTTAAGCGTGTAACCCATCGGCTGCAATGCCTGATGAAGACCTTCAATAACGGCGGTTTCATAGTAATTACTGATCGTCGGAACGACTACTCCCAGCGACGCCGTTTTTTTATTCAACAAACTCAAAGACACCTCATTCCGCTGGTAACCCACTTCCCGGGCGTATTCCTGGATGTTTTTACGGGTGTCTTCGTTGATGGCCGGATGGTCGTTAAGAGCGCGGGAAACGGTGGATGGCGAGCACCGGAAACGGCGGGCAATGTCTTTAATGGTTACGGGTCGGGGGGAATTCATTTGTATGATTATGGCAACTAAAATTTTAAAATTTTTTCAAACGTTTGCATTCAATATAAACATATTTACATTTTGTGTTTAATTTATACAACGCTATCATTGTGTACAAATGTAACGAATTACCACAATGAGTGACCTGCTAGTTAAGCCTGCGCCTGACCAAAAAACCTACCATTCCCTTACGAGCGATCAAGCCGGTTGGACTTACCTGAACTTCGAGGCTAAAATACTGGATGTAAACGAACAAATTTCAGGAAACACGGGCGAGTACGAATATTGCTTCGTTTTGCTTGGCGGAAATTTTAAAGTCGAAGCCGCCGGACAAACCTGGGAAACGAAAAACGGTCGCAAAGATGTATTCAGCGGAATCGGGCATGCCATGTATTTGTCGAGAAATACGGATTACGTTTTAACGGCACAATCACCTCAGACCGACATTGCGATTTGCTACGTAGCATCCGACGAGGATCACCCGCCGCGCATGAAACGCCCGGAAGAAGCTGCGATCGAATATCGAGGCGGCGACAATGCGAACCGTCAGATTAACAGCTTATTGGAGCCTGGTTTTGACTGTCATAAGATCGTTTGCGTGGAAGTTTACACGCCTTCGGGCAATTGGAGCTCGTTCCCTGCCCATAAGCATGATGTCCGCACAGAAGATGAAGACGGCAATCTGATTGAGGCGAATCTGGAGGAAATTTATTTTTACAAAATCGACAAACCGCAGGGTTACGCCATTCAGCAGGTTTATACTCAGGACCGTTCGCTGGATGAGATCGTGCGTGTACATCATAATGAAGCCGTACTGGTTCCAAAAGGTTACCACCCCGTTGTTGCCGGACATGGTTACAATATTTATTATCTCAATTTCCTGGCCGGAAGCGACCAATCGCTGGCCAACACCTCTGACCCCGACCATGACTGGATTTACGGAACCTGGAAAGGCTCTGATCCGCGCCTGCCGATTGTAACGGCTGAAATGAATGGCAAATAACGCCGCACCCCTTTTTTAATTCTCCGCAATGAAAAAATACGACTTACTGACCCTTGGCCGCTCGTCTATCGACCTGTATTCGGCTAATGTGGGCAGTCCTTTTGAAAAAATAGAAGCATTCAACGCATTCGTTGGCGGTTGCCCGCTGAACATTGCCACCGGCGCACGCAGGCTAGGTCTGGAAACCGCCATTTTAACGGGCATAGGCAATGATCAGGTCGGGAATTTTATTAAACATTTCCTTGATCAGGAAGGCATTGTGACGGATTGGGTGCAAACCATCGAAGGCACCAGAAGCTCTGCCGTAGTGCTGGGCATTGAGCCGCCGGATCGCTTTCCGCTCGTTTATTACCGCGAAAACTGCGCCGACATTAATCTTAACCTGGATCACGTTGATGCCATTCCGTTCGGGGATTTCAAAGCCGCTGCGTTTTCTGGAACGGCATTCAGCAAAGATCCGAGCCGCACTGCTATGTTCTATGCATTGGAACTAGCTAAGAAAAACAATGTGACCCGCTTGCTGGACATTGATTTCCGGGCCGATCAATGGTTTGATCCGAGGGCATTTGGCGTTACAATTCGGGCTGCTTTGCCCAGCTTCAACATTGTCGTAGGGACCGAAGAAGAAATCCTGGCCACATTCCTGACCGACAAAGAGCAGCTCCTGATTAAGCATCAGCAAATCTCTGCTCCTGAAATCCGCGGCAACATTGAAAACGCAATCCAGGAAATTATGGCTTCCGGTGTGGAAACATTGGTGGTAAAGCGTGGGAAAGATGGCGCTTCTATTTTTCAGCCTGGAAAAGAGGAGGTTAAGGTGCCTGGTTTTCCGGTTGAAGTGCTGAATGTGCTGGGTGCTGGCGATGCGTTTTGTGCCGGATTTTCTTTCGGGTTACTCAGCGGCTGGGACCTTTATCAGAGTGTAAGAATGGGCAATGCATGCGGGGCGATCATTGTGACGCGCGAAGGCTGCGCCAATTTTATGCCGACCAGGGCCGAAGTGGATGCTTTTGTCGCCGGTTACGGCGGCTTATAGCCTTCTGAATTAATGCAACCCAGGTTCCGATAATCGGAAAATCTGACCAAACTTTTGAATTAATACAATTTAGATAAAATGGAAAAATTACAGAATTACATCAATGGACAGTGGGTGGACAGCCATTCGGATCATTTCGAAAATGTGCTGAACCCTGCTAACCAGGAAGTGCTCGCGCAAGTGCCTTATGGCAATGCAAAGGACGTGGAAGACGCCGCAGAAGCCGCTGTTAAGGGGTTTCAGGAGTGGAGAAGCGCGCCCGTTTCGAAGCGCGTTCAATATTTGTTTAAACTAAAAACATTGCTGGAAGATAATGCCGACGACATTGCACGGACGATCGTGCTGGAATCGGGGAAGACGTTTATCGAAGCCAAAGCCGAAATGGTGCGGGCGATCGAGAATGTGGAAAATGCCTGTGGAATGCCTGCAATGATGCAGGGAGAATTTTCTGAAGACATCGCCAAGGGCATCGACGAATACATGATCCGTCAGCCGCTGGGCCCGTGTGCATGCATTGCGCCGTTCAATTTTCCCGGAATGATCACATTCTGGTTCCTGCCTTACGCGCTGGCTTGCGGGAACAGCTACATCATTAAGCCTTCGGAAAAAGTGCCGTTGACAATGACCAAAATTGTGGCGTTGATGGAAAGGCTCGATCTGCCAAAAGGCGTCCTTAACCTCGTTCAGGGAGCGCGCGAAGTAGTCGATGGCATTCTGGAACATCCTGCTATTAAAGGCATTAGCTTCGTAGGATCATCCAATGTTGCGAAATATGTTTATTCAAAAGGCGCTGCAAACGGAAAACGCGTACAAGCACAAGGCGGCGCAAAAAATCCCGTGATCGTGCTGCCCGATGCAGACATTGAAATGACTTCCCAAATCGTGATCGACAGCGTTTATGGTTGTGCGGGACAGCGTTGCCTGGCAGCTTCGACCATCATTACAGTTGGTGACCATAAGGACATTACGGAAAGTCTGGTGGAATCTGCCAAGAACAGAAAAACCGGTTTCGGACTCGATAGCGACGTGCAAATGGGTCCGGTAATTTCAGCTGAAAGCAAAAACCGCGTTCAGACATTGATTGACAAAGGGTTAAGCGAAGGCGGAAAACTGCTGGTTGATGGCCGCAATGCAAAAGTGGAAGGTTATGAAGGCGGAAACTTCATCAATCCAACCATTATCGAAGACATTCCATTAGACGGCGAATTGGCCGGAACAGAGATTTTCGGTCCTGTTTTGAGCTTGGTGCACATTAACACCATTGACGAAGCGATCCGCTTTATCAATGCGGGCAGATATGGAAATATGGCCTGCATATTCACAAGCAGCGGCTCCAATGCCCGCAAATTCCGTCACGAAGCAGAAGCTGGAAACATTGGCATCAACATTGGAGTAGCCGCTCCCGTCGCCCAATTCCCATTCTCAGGCTGGAAAGAAAGCTTTTACGGCGACTTGCACGGACAAGGCAAACACGCCGTAGAGTTCTTCACGCAAACCAAAGTCGTGATCGAACGCTGGCTTAAAGAGTGGAACAGGAAGTTTTAACGACTGCCGGAATAAACATTAACTCTCATATCAATTAAAAAATGACTAGAAAACTAAAGACCGGGGTGATTGGCCTGGGTCGGATTGGGCAGATACACCTAAGCAACCTTGTTCACCACATGCCTGACGCAGAAGTGATTATTGCTTCTGACTTGTCGCCTGCCTCGCATGAATTTGCCAAAAACCTAGGCGTGGCCAATGTAACAACTGACGCTTATGACGTTATCAATCATCCTGATGTAGAAGCCGTTATCATTTGCTCACCTACTCCATTCCACGTTCCTTACACGGTTGCGGCTGCGGAAAAGGGAAAGCATGTGTTTTGTGAAAAACCCTTGGACGTGACATTGGAAGCGATTCAGGCTGCGGAAAAGGCTGTGAACGAGAACAATGTGAAACTAATGCTCGGTTTCAACCGCCGTTTTGATGCCAATTTCAGCAACGTCCGCAGTCTGGTGGAAGCGAATAAAATCGGCGATCCGCACATTCTGCGCATTACGAGCCGCGACCCTGCGCCTCCGCCGGTGGAATATCTGAAAATCTCAGGCGGCATTTTCCTCGATATGTCGATCCATGACTTTGATATGGCGCGTTACATTGTGGGCAGCGAGGTGAAGGAGGTTTTTGTAAAAGGCGATGCGCTGATCCATCCGGAGATCAAGGAATTTGGGGACATTGACACGGCGGTGATCGTTTTGACATTCGAAAATGGCGCTATCGGCGTGATTGACAATAGCAGAAAGGCCGTTTACGGTTACGATCAGCGTCTTGAAATTTTCGGTTCAAAAGGCATGGCGAAGGCAGAAAACAACACGTCCGACACGCTCGTGCATTTCGACAGCAATGGCGGTCACATTTCTTTACCACTGCATTTCTTCCTGGAAAGATACGAAACAGCTTATCGTGTTTGTCTTAAATCATTCATTGACTGCGTGTTACAAGACAAACCGTCACCCGTGGACGCGCATGACGGACTCATGGCAACCGCCATCGGCATCGCTGCGATGAAGTCGCTGACCGAAGGCAGAAGTGTGAAAATCGAGGAGGTTTTGCAGTATGCAGTCGTTTAAGTTACTTCGTGCAGAAAATTGAATACCAATTTACCTAACCCTTTACCCGAATGTCCAATACCGGTTTGCAATCACTGGATTATGTTGTATTCTTTATTTATTTGATAGGCGTTTCTGCTTATGGTTATTGGATTTACAAAAAGAAAAGCTCCAAAGAAGTCAGCTCGACGGACTATTTCCTGGCCGAAGGATCACTGACATTCTGGGCAATCGGCGCCTCGATTATTGCCTCCAACATCTCGGCAGAGCACTTCATCGGGATGTCGGGTTCGGGTTTTGCGATCGGGCTGGCGATTTCTTCCTATGAATGGATGGCGGCGGCTTCGCTGATTGTGGTGGCGCTCTTTATCCTGCCGGTTTATCTCAAAAATAAGATTTATACCATGCCGCAATTCCTCCGGGAGCGGTATAATCCCACGGTGGCGACCATTATGGCCGTTTTCTGGCTGTTGCTTTACGTGTTTGTAAACCTTACTTCGATCCTTTACCTGGGTGCATTGGCATTGGAAGTAACTGCTGGTCTGGACTTTACGTGGGGAATTATTGGGTTAGGGCTTTTCGCAGTCATCATTACAATTGGTGGGATGAAAGTGATTGGTTACACGGACGTTGTACAGGTTATTGTGCTAGTAATGGGCGGGTTAGCAACCACTTACCTGGCATTAGATCTAGTTTCAACCCATTTTAACAGACCTGGAATTTTCAATGCATTAAGCTTACTTAAAGAACAGGCAGATTCTCATTTCCACATGATTTTGCCCAAAGAAAATCCTTTTTACAAAGACTTGCCGGGCCTATCAGTGATCATTGGAGCCATGTGGATCAATAACCTTGCCTATTTTGGCTGCAATCAATACATTATTCAAAGAAGCTTAGGCGCTGATTTAAAGACTGCGCGGAAAGGGATTTTGTTTGCGGCTTTGCTGAAACTGCTCATTCCGATCATCGTCGTTATCCCGGGCATTGCGGCTTATGTTTTGTACCAAAATGGCATGTTTCAAAAGGAAATGCTGGATGGCGTCGGCGTTGTAAAACCAGATCATGCTTATCCCGTTTTGCTCAATTTGCTTCCGGGTGGACTAAAAGGAATGGCCTTTGCTGCCTTAACCGCCGCAATCGTCGCTTCCCTGGCCGGAAAAGCGAACAGTATTTCGACCATTTTTACACTGGACATTTACAAACAATACATTAATCCGAACGCCAGCGAAAAACAGCTTGTGAAGATCGGCCGCTACACTATTTATGTAGCCATGATCATTGGCGTCATTATTGCGCCGCAGCTGCGTGTGCTGGATCAGGCTTACCAGTTTATCCAGGAATACAGCAGCTTCATTACGCCGGGTGTTTTTGCGATTTTCATTCTTGGAATGTTCTGGAAACGAACAACTTCCGCTGCCGCGTTGACCGCTGCATTGCTGACAATTCCATTGTCCACAGCCGGCAAGTTCATGGCACCTGAGATTCCATTTTTGGACCGGATGGGCATTATATTCCTGATTCTTTGCGCGGTAATCGTAGTTATGACATTAGCTGATCCGAAAAGCAAACACAACCCAAAAGGACTTGAAATCGACCGGAGCATGTTTGAACCAGGCAAAAGTTTCGTCATTGGCTCGATCATGATCTGTGGCGTGATCGCGGCGCTGTACACCGTTTTTTGGTAAAATAAATTATGCTTTTAACAACAAAACAACTTTTTGACAAATGCTATGGCCGCTATGCGATTCCGGCGGTGAATGTGTTTTTCATGGAAGAAATCCACGGCTTGTTCGCAGCGGCTCAGGAAGCGGAAGCGCCATTTATAGTGCAAACGACCCCGTTTGCAAGAGATTATGCGCACCCCGATATGCTGCTTTCTATGATCGCTGCGGCGGCCCGGATATATCCTGATGTAGCCTATGCAATCCACATGGATCATGGTTTTGAAGAACATATTTTTCAAGCCATTGAAGCGGGTGGTTACACCTCGGTGATGATTGACGCCAGTCATGATGATTTTGATCAGAATGTGGCTCGGACGAGGGAAGTCGTTGCGCGTGCGCATGCAAAGAACATTAGCGTGGAAGCCGAATTGGGTGTTTTGGCGGGTGTAGAGGACGATCTGACGGTGGATGCCGCACATTCTTTTTATACTAATCCGCAACAGGTTGAGGATTTTGTCAAAGCGACGGATTGTGATAGTCTGGCCATTGCGGTGGGCACGAGCCATGGCGCTTACAAGTTCTCGGGCGGACAGGGTTTGCAGTTTCACATTTTGGAAGGAATTCAGCAGCGGCTTCCGGGCTTTCCTTTGGTGCTGCATGGCGGTTCTAATGTGATTCCTGAGGTTGTGGAGCGCATTAACGCGGCGGGCGGCAATCTGAAAACGGATGCCAAAGGCGTTCAGGAAGACGAAATCCGGAAGGCGATCCCGCTGGGTGTTTGCAAGATCAACATTGCCACGGACACGCGGCTGCTCTGGACGATGGTGAACCGCGAATTTTTCCGCGACAAGCCGGAAGAGTTCGCTCCGACCACGCCGGGGAAAATTTTTATGGAAGAATATAAAAAATTTATGCTGAAAAAGTTTGACCTGTTCGGTTGCACGGGCAAGGCCGGCGATTTAAGTTTCGCCTGATAATTCAAGCAAAATCATCACAAAATGACCAGAAGACTTACAGTAGCGCAGGCTACGATCACATTTTTAAAGAACCAGTTCATCGAGCGCGATGGTGTGGAACAGCCTTACTTCGGCGGTTGTTTCGGGATTTTCGGGCATGGCAATGTGGCTGGATTGGGCCAGGCATTGCAGGAAAACCCTGATTTTCGTTACTATCAATGCCGCAACGAGCAATCGATGGTGCATACGGCGGTGGCTTATGCGAAAGTAAAAAACCGCCTCGGCGCATTCGTTTGCACGACCTCCATCGGTCCCGGCGCTACGAATATGATCACCGGCGCGGCATTGGCGACCATTAATCGGCTGCCCGTTTTGCTTTTGCCCGGAGATATTTTCTCAACCCGCGAGCCTAATCCGGTTTTGCAGCAATTGGAAAGCGCTTCGACACAGGACATTTCTGTCAATGATTGTTTTAAACCCGTTTCCAAATACTGGGACCGCATTAACCGCCCCGAACAGCTCATTTACTCGCTGCCCGAAGTGATGCGCGTGCTCACCTCGCAATCGGAAATGGGTGCAGTAACATTATCCATGCCGCAGGATGTTCAAACACATGCCTACGACTTCCCGGAAGAACTTTTCAGGAAACGAGTATGGCACGTCGGCAGGCCGAGACCAGATTTGACCACATTGCAGAAAGCTGCGGAATGGATTAAAACTTCTAAAACCCCTGTCATAGTTGCTGGCGGCGGTGCCATTTACAGTGATGCTTGTGGTGTGCTTGAAACTTTTGCAAGTAAAACGGGCATTCCAGTCGGTGAGACATTCGCAGGAAAAGGCGCGGTCCGTTATGACGCTCCTTACAGCATTGGCGGCCTGGGCGCAACCGGGACGAAATATGCGATTGAAATTGCGAACGAAGCCGATGTTGTAATCGGCATAGGAACGCGTTACAGCGATTTTACGACGGCTTCCAAGTCGATATTCAAGAACCCGGATGTAAAGTTTATCAACATTAATATTAGTGAATTTGATGCTTTCAAGCACGCTGCATTGCCGGTGATTGGGGATGCGAAGGCGGTTTTAGAGGAATTATCTAGCTTACTGGGTGACTATGAAGTTGATGCAAATTATCGCCAGCACATTGCGGATGTTAACAAAGCCTGGGACGACGAAGTAACCCAAATTTACGCTGAAGGAAACGGAACGGTTGTGCCTATCGATCAGGCAGTTGTGATCGGAACGTTGAACAGCTTTATGGACGACCGCGATGTGATGATCAATGCGTCGGGTAGTGCGCCGGGTGATTTACACAAGTTGTGGCGTGCAACGGATCCGAAAAACTTCCATCTGGAATATGGCTTCTCTTGCATGGGCTATGAGATCGCGGCTGGAATGGGTGCAAAAATGGCCGATCCGACGCGCGAGATTTACGTGATCTGCGGCGATGGCGGTTATCTGATGAACAACCACGAAATCGTGACCGCCATTCAGGAAGGCATTAAGTTCACGATCCTGCTTTTGAATAATAACGGTTATGCCAGCATTGGCGGTCTTTCAGAAAGCATTGGCAGTGAACGCTTTGGAACAATGTATAAATATCGGGATGAAAATTCGGGACAACTTTCAGGTGATTTCCTACCAGTGGATTTGGCCAAAAATGCGGAAAGCTTGGGCGCTAATGTAATCCGTGCGACAGATCGAGAATCGCTGGCAAATGCGTTGGCTCAATCCAAAACGGCCGATCGCACGACGGTTATTTACATTGAAACCAGTCTTTACCGCACCGTGAAGGGTTACCATGCCTGGTGGGAAGTACCGATTGCGGAAGTCTCTACCTCTCCGAGCGTGCAAAAGGCCTTTGAAACATATAAATCGAACAAAAAAGAACAGCGCATTTTCTTATAAGCCATGAATTTCGAGAACATTAAACTAGGCGTTGCGCCCATCAACTGGACCAACGACGATATGCCCGAACTGGGCGGTGAGAATACATTTGAGCAATGCATCAGCGAAATGGCGCTGGCCGGTTTCACAGGCTGCGAAGTCGGCAACAAGTTTCCACGTGATACGAATGTGTTGAAGAAAGCATTGGAATTGAGAGGTTTGCAGATTTGCAACCAATGGAATAGCTACGAGCTAACGACCAGAACCTTCGCCGAAAACCGCGAGAACTTCACCACATTGCTTGATTTCCTCGAAACAATGGGAGCGAAAGTGATCGGTGGCGGTGAAACGGGGAACAGTTGCCAGGGGCAAATGAATGTGCCCGTTTTCGAAGGAAAAGGTATGTTGCATACCAAGGAAGAATGGGGCAGCTTCACCTTCGGCCTGAATGAGCTGGGCAAAATCGCCCGTGACCGCGGCATGAAGCTGGCTTTTCACCATCACATGGGAACCTGCATTCAAACAATCGAAGAAACGGATCGCCTCTTAAATGAAACCGATCCCGAAAATGTGTTCCTGAATTACGACTGCGGACATTTCCATTTCGCAGGCGAAGATCCGGCAGTTGCGCTTCAAAAATACATTGGCCGCACGGCGCATATTCATTTAAAAGACGTACGCCCGAGCATTTTGCAACGTGTTCACGACGAAAAGCTTAGCTTCCTGACAGCCGTGAAAAGCGGCGTTTTCACGGTCCCCGGAGATCCCGAAGGCTGCATTGATTTCCCATCCCTTTTTGCTATCATCAAAGAAAGCGATTACCACGGCTGGATCGTCCTCGAAGCCGAACAAGATCCCGCCAAGGCGAATCCGTTGGAATATGCTATGATCGCGAGGAAGTTTTTTAAGGGATTGACAGGCATTTAAGATAAACAAAACATTACATGATCGCCACCGGCCCAAACGGAAGTCTTGATTTTTTGAGATAATCCCGGACCTGTGGCGATAATTTTGAAAGCTCTGAATAAGAATTGATTTTGGCAGATAAAACAAAAACGGTTACTGGGTAAGCTTTAAAGTTTTGCTGATAACGCATGTTCTTGTCGAAAGTAAGCAACGCATGAAAGCCGTTTTCTTTCAGTAACGCCAATAACTGCGAATCTTTGACACCGTTCCAGCCCATATCACCGATCGTAAAAATCTCGTGTTCGGGGAAGTCTTCTTTAAGTCTCTTTGGTAGATTCTCGTCAAGCAGCAGCTTCATAGAGTGCCGCAATGTTCTTTGAAGATGTTATTTTACTCGCAACCTCTAACAGACCAACGGCCTGTTCCTTACTAACGGTTGGGAAATCGTCGAGAAATTCGTCCAGCGAAACGCCCGCTTCCAGGTGATCAAATAAAGACTCGACAGGCACGCGGGTTCCGCTAAAAACGGGCTGGCCATTCAGAATGTCATTATCTATTGTCACAATTTGCTTGATGTCCATAAGTCCCGGCATTAACGCATGCTGTAAATTTAAACAAAATTCCCACTAATTAAATCTCAATTAAATTTCACGTATTTCCCCCGTTTGGAACGCTTCCCGCCGCCACGAAGTGCTTTTGACATACGTAATAGCAGTGTAGTTCGTTAAACAACTTAATTCAACAAACCTGCTAATATGTTAAATCTTAAAAAGTTAAACCTTCTTTTTGCGCTTGCACTGGGGATGCTGGTGGCAGGGTGCAAGGATAAAGATGTGGAACCGGACGTGCTCGCTGCGGCGGATACGACGTCGGTCTCTGATAGAAAAGCAATCAATGCCTGGCTGTATGAGGTGATGGACGATGCTTATTTTTGGTATAAGAAGCTCCCTACCGAGGCTAGCCTGGACGCTTCGGCAAGCCCTTATGATTATTTCGAAAAATTGATTTATCAGAGACAAACTGTCGATCGTTTTTCGGCTGTGACAGACGACATTGATGCGCTGCAAAACGAATTCAATGGTGTCAGCAAAATTTTCGGGATCAGTTATTCGCTTTCTTTTCTTGATGACGGTCAGTCGGACATCGGCGCTTTTCTGAACTATGTTGTGAAAGGAAGCCCTGCCGCGGCTGCGGGCCTGAAAAGAGGTGACATTATCCTGAAAGTGAATGGAACGCAGCTGACGCAAAGTAATTACGCCAGCTTACTAAGCGGAAATGAGACGATTAAACTCACCATGGGTGCGTTACAAGACGGTAAAATCATCGCAACCAATACGACATATTCCATCACAAAAGCGGAGGTTACCGAAGATCCTGTTGCCTTTTCTACCGTTATATCCAAGCCGACTGCTGGTAAAACGATCGGCTACCTCGTATACACGCAATTTGTTCCTGGTAATGAGGCTGATAAGAACAAGTATGATAAAGAACTGCGCCAGGTTTTTGCTGATTTCAAAGCAAAGGGCGTGAACGAACTGGTGCTTGACCTGCGCTTGAATTCGGGCGGTTATATCAGCTCCGCGAATACATTGGCATCACTGATTGGTAAAAACATCACGGCTTCCAAGATCTTTTACAAAGAGCAATGGAACGATAAATACATCGCTTACTGGCAAAAGCAAAATGGTGCTAATGCGCTCAACTACAATTTCCAGGCAGAGCCCAACAACATTGGCAGTAACCTGAATCGCGTTTTCGTTCTTACTTCAAACGGCACTGCCTCGGCTAGTGAGCTGGTTATTAATGGATTAAAACCTTACATGAATGTGGTCACCATCGGAGAGAACACGGCGGGTAAAAACCTGTTTGGTTCGTTGATCGATGACGATAAGGATCGCTGGAAGTGGGGAGTTTATGTTATGCTGGGTCAAACAGCCAATGCTAACGACGAGTCGGACTACGGAACCGTTGATGGCATTACGCCCAACTATATCGTGGAAGATTCAAAAGTCCCTTACAGCGCATTCGGGAATGAAAACGAAACCCTTTTCCGTAAAGCGCTGGAAGTGATGGGCGTACCAGCCGTTGCAAACAGCAGAATAGCAGCTGCGAAAACCGTGGAGCCATTCAGGAAGTTGCTTCGCGATGATCTGCAAACCAGAAAAAATCTGATGATCAAGGACGGTAGTTTGAAAGCTGTTAATCAATAAGTCGATCTAAAATCAATGCAGTTAAAGAGGTTCCGGTTACGGGGCCTCTTTTCTTTTTAAACATTTCCCCTGTCAAATAATGGGCTGCTAACATCTAATATGTGGGATTTAGCGTAATTTTAGTATAAAAACCATTACAACTTAGCCGCTTCAAAGATTCCGACATAAATCGGGCTGTTTACCGTTTATAGATTTATCAGCGTCACTCACGTTCTTTACTTCCGGCCTCGGCTGAATATGAAAATACGATTACTATTACTTTTTCTTTGCGCATTCCCCTTTCTGTCAACCTCTTACGGCCAGACTGTTAAGCATACTTACCGGTTTTACGAGACATTCGACGTGGCAGCTCCCGAGTGCGGGCCCGCGCTTACGCCTGCGAAAGCACTGGGCGCGTGTGGCGCTCCGGCTACTGGTGGCGGATTTGTAAATGATGTTTTACCATGCGGCGTGCGGCGTACAGTTTATCAAAATAATCTGAACTGGGGCCTCATGTATCCCAATACAGAAGGAGCAATAACAGACAACTACACCATCCAAATGTATGTCAAGCCCACCGATTGGGGCAAAACGTGGGCGCGGATCATTGACTTTTCAAATGGTGTATCCGATCAGGGAATTTATTTCAAAGACAAGAATGGCTCCGCGGACCGCTGCATTGATTTTTACCCTTACGGCATCGCAGGTGCCTGTCCGTTTTTTAATACAAACACTTATTATCTGCTGACATTCACGCGAAATGGTCAAACGGGCATTATGGATGTATATGTAGATAACACGCTTTTTGCGTCTTATAATGATGCCGACGGCAGATACGTTGGCAAAGCAGGAACGCCTATTTATATTTTCCGGGACGATCAGTCGGTTTCCTGTGAATCGGGGCAGGCTAATTTTGGATATTTGTCGTTTACGGACCGGTATTTTTCTAAAACGGATGTGGATAAGACATTTACCGATATCTGTTTTACAGCTAACATAAATCCGAACGCAGACTTCTCAACCGTGCCGTTCAACATTTGCAAAAGCGACCAGATTGTTGAAATAAAATACACGGGCACCATCCCGGTCCCCGGCGACGGCTACAAATTCGAATGGGATTTTGACGGTGCACAGGTTATTTCGGGACGAGATATGGGTCCTTATATGGTAAGATGGAACAGCGCAGGAAAAAAAGATGTGCAGCTGAAAATTACCAATTTGCTATGCCAAAACGAGATCACCAACATTAAGCAAGTGGCTGTCAGTGACCTGAGCCTTACCACCACGCTACAACCCGGAACCTGCGATGGCAACAGCGAAGGAACACTTGCAATCACCGGAAAAGGCGGCACGATGCCGTATCAATATTCGATAGATTCCGTTAATTATCAGGCAGATGCAACATTTAAACTCTTTCCGGCCAACTATAAAGTTTTCATGAAGGACGGCGATGGATGCGTGGTCAGTGAGCCCGTGAAAGTTGAATTTTCAAGCAATATCAATGTTCAAACCATTCCCGACACGGTTGTTTGTGCAGGTGAATCGGTGCAGCTTTTCACAACCAGCAACGCGCAAACATTCACCTGGGAAACACAAGTGGGCCTGGACAATCCAAACTTAAAGGATCCGGTTGCAAGTCCCTCAACCACAACACAATATATTGTAAATGCATCGCTAGGTGTGTGCAATCTGAGAGATACGGTTACGGTTCAGGTGGCCCCGGCGATTGAGGTGCGCACCACGCCTGATGCATTGATAGACGTCAATGTTCCTTTTCAACTAGTCGCTTCATCGCCGCAAGTCACGAACCTGAATGACGCCACCTTCACGTGGTCGCCGCCGGATGGGCTTACCAATCCTTCGAGTCCGAGCCCGCGGGCGACGCTGCAGGCAGATCAAAGTTATACCGTCTTCATTACTTCAGGGACGGGTTGTACGGGAAAAGCAACTGTTAATCTGCGGGTAAGACGACGCGAAAACCTCAATGTTCCGACAGCATTTACGCCGGACGGTGATGGTAAAAATGAGATCTTAATGCCGGTGATTAATGAGATTACCAGCCTTAATTATTTCAAAATATACAATCGATGGGGGGAATTGATGTTTTACACCAAAGATATGAATAAGGGCTGGGATGGCACATTTGCAGGAAAACAAGCCATTTCCGGGACTTATGTATGGATGATTGAAGGAATCTCCAACGAGGGAAAGGTGATGCGGAAGAATGGATCCGTAATGCTGATCAAGTAGAGTGTTTTAAATGAACTAATGAACAGTTCATTTAAAACACTGTCCGGCTGAGCGGAGCCGAAGCCCTCGCTCAGTGTGACAAGCTACTTAATCCAGCTGAATTCATATTGCAATTCCGGAACTCTTGTCCGGTCTGCAATTCTCTTTAATCTATCGGGCAGCGCCATCAGGTAATCTCTGGCTTTCTCAGCCTTTTCGTTAATATTCCGAACGGCGCCTATCTCCCACTCTATCAACAAACTATCAAGAATTTCGATGTAATCATTGGTTGTATATACCCCGAGCCTTTGTGCTGCATCGGAGAAATGAGAGAATGTGTCACCCATTTTCACACCCGATTCACGCAGGAAATGTGCAGGCATTACGATCTTTTTACGCATCATATCTTCGAGGGCCAGAAGTAGTTCCGAAGGATCCACCTCTAAAATACGCCTTACAAAGTCCTTGTATGCTTTTGCATGACGCATTTCGTCAGAAGCGATCACACCACAGATTTTGGACAAGTGCGGGTTTCCGAATTTCTTGGCCAATGTCGCCGTTCTTCTGTGCGAAACATTGGTTGCCAGTTCCTGGAAAGAGGTGTAAATGAAGTTCCGGTAAGGATCACGGTCTGTCCCGATATCAAAACCATCTGCGATCAGAAACTGCGTTGAAACCTCCATAGCGCGCATATTCACACGGCCAGACAAATAAAGATATTTATTCAGAAGATCACCGTGACGATTTTCCTCCGCTGTCCAGGCACGCACCCACTGGGACCATCCGGACGGATTATTAACCTGATCCACGCCAATTACATCCATTAACCAGGATTCATAAGTAGGCAGCGCTTCTTCGGTAATGGTGTCTCCGATCAGCACTGCAATGTAGTCGTAAGGTAATTCGCGGCAGCTTTCCTGCAATAACTTGACTTCGCTGAAAAAATTTTCATCGCTGGAATCCGGCAAAAAATCCTGCGGTTGCCAGTTCTCCTCAATTGGTTTTAAATATTCCGTCATAAGCACATTCAGGTCCTTTCCTACATGTTGCATGACTTCGAGTCTTTCAGCTGAAAGTGCGGTATCCATTATATTTCTATTTTTAGCTCTGTTTGTTAATTTACAAATTACGTGAATTTAATGTAAGTTTTGAATGACTTTTATCATTTCACAGCTGATAAATTAGCATAATCGAAGCAGTTTTAAACTATTTTTGCAGAAAAAAACGGATGAAAAAAATTCTCGACTATGTTCTTAGTGCTATTTACCTGACTCATTTTGGCCTAACCCTTCTCGTCTTTCACGTTTTACAGGTTATTGCATTTCATGTTTTTGGCAAAAAAGTACACAAAGCCGTTGTCGACTATCTCAACTTTTTCCTTACCTACGGCTTGTATCTCACCGGCTCCCGCATTACGCTGCAAAATCTGACGCAGCTGCCTGATAACCGCCCTATTATTTTTGTTGCCAATCACCAAAGCACATTCGATATTCCGGCGATCATCTGGTTTTTAAGAAAATATCACCCGCGGTTCGTATCTAAAATAGAACTATCAAAAGGCGTTCCAAGCATTTCTTATAACCTGAGAAAAAGCGGTGCAGCGCTCATCAACAGGAAAGATGGCAAACAAGCTGTAACGGAGATAGCGCGGCTGGGTAAACTCATCCACGATGAAAAAACATCTGCCATAATCTTTCCGGAAGGAACACGCACAGCCAGTGGCATCATGAAACCCTTTGTCCCGGGCGGCGTAGCCACATTGCTGAAACGCGCCCCGGATGCATTGATCGTTCCGATCGCGATTAATGGGACTGGCTCATTTAACCCCAAAGGAATTTTCCCTCTCAAATCATTTTCCCACCTCTCCTGGACCGTGCTTCCCGGCATCGAGCCTGCCGGAAAAAAAGCAGAAGATATTCTGGCAGAAGCAAAAGAAGCTATCCAAAATTCGATTTCAAAAAGTTAAGTATCTCAAAATCAAATCGTCCTGTACAGCGTTTAAACGGTTGTTTTTTCCTTAACAATCATTAACAAGCGCAATTTAAACCTATGTCTTTTGTGGCCCTCTAACCCATGAACTTAAAAATTTATTGGTCATGAAAAAGATATTTTTTGCAGTCGCACTGGTCACATTAGGATTTACAAGCGCATTCGCCCAATATGGTGCAACACCTCACTCAGAACGGGGTGACCGCCGTCACTACGAGTATCGTGAGCGGGGCGGATCTGAGATCAACTATCTCCAACGCGAAGCGCGCCAACGCATTGCGGCCGGAATCAACCGCGGCACATTGTCTTCCCGGGAAGCTAACGCGCTGATGAACCGCTACGAGCGTATCGAGGCCCGCGAGAGAGAATACAGCCACCGCGGAAGGTTGTCACCAAGAGAAACCCGGATCCTCCGTGAAGATCTGGAAGGATTAATGGCCGACACACGCAGAATGAGCGATCGCCGCAGCGATGGCTGGGCCCGTGACAACAGAGGCAGATATTAAGCAATTAAATGGCAGTTGAAGGTTTAGGGTAATTTGGAAAACATCCGGTCGGTTGACCGGATGTTTTTTTTGATCATGATTACAGGTGACCCGTTTCTGCCGTATAACAGCTTGCCTGACTGTGATTTCTGCCGTTTTTAAAATTTTAAACAAAAGCGCTTTCCCCTGTAATGGCGCGCCCGACAATGAGCGAATTGATCTCTTTGGTTCCTTCGTAAGAATAGATCGCCTCTGCATCCGCGACGAAACGTGCAATGTCATATTCCAGCAAAATCCCGTTTCCGCCGAACAGCTCCCGCGCGTGATCCACAATTGATCGCATGCGCAATGTGCTGAAAACCTTTGCAAGGGACGCATGTTCGTCGGTAAGCACGCCGCTGTCTTGTAGTTGAGACAGTCTGTAAACCAATGTTTGCATGGCCGTAAGATCACCGAGCATGGTTACCAAAAGATCCTGTACGAGCTGGAATCCGGCAATCGGGCGGCCAAATTGTTTTCTTTCCAATGTATATTTCAATGCAAGCTCATAAGCGCCGCGTCCGCAACCTACTGCCTGCCAGGCCACGCCAGCGCGGGTCATGCGCAACACATTGGCCGTATCTTTAAACGAATTAGCATTTTGAAGGCGGTCTGTTTCCGGCACTTTACAATCCGTCAAAGTGATCAAAGCATTCTGGACCGTCCGCAGCGCCATTTTGTCCTGCATTTTCTCCGCTACAAACCCTGGATTTTCTTTTTTTACGATAAACCCTTTTACCTGATTATCAGCCAGATCTCTCGCCCAGATGATGGTAATGTCCGAAAACGTTGCATTACCGATCCATTTCTTCTGACCATTGATAACCCATTCATCCCCAATGCGTTCACAGGTTGTAGTAAGTCCGCCTGCCACTCCCGATCCTACTTCCGGCTCGGTTAATCCAAATGCCCCGATAATTTCCATCCGCTGCATAATCGGCAGCCAATGTTGCTTCTGCTCCTCCGAGCCGCATAAGTAAATCGAACCCATCGCCAGTCCGCTGTGGACGCCGAAAAAGGTTGAAATGGATGAATCCACACGTGCCATTTCCATCGCTACAAACCCTTCCAGCAAAGCGGATTTGCCTGCGCAGCCGTAACCCTTATAAGTAAGCCCGCTGATGTTCAGCTTAGCCATCAACGGAATAATGTGCATCGGAAAATGGGCTTTATTCCAATACTCGTTTGCGATGGGCCTGATTTCCGTTTCCATAAAGTCACGCACTTTCAGCTGAATTTCGCGATCCTCCCCTGTTAATGTGGCGCTAAGCTCGTAGAAATCGCCATTAACAACCGGCGGCGCCTTCTTTTTGCCCGATCCCGCTTCCATGAACTTCAACATTTTCCCAAGATCTTCCTCACTCATTTTAGACACGACACCCATCATTCTATTTAGGTCCACCTTCTTGGAAAGCTTTCCCAGCGCATCCAGATCAATGTTTTTAAGTAATGTTCGTATGTCGGAAAATGATTCAAGAAATCCCATAATGCTGATTTTAGTTGATTGCAATTTTTCTTTCTAGACAAAGTCCCGTTTCCCGGGAATCTATTCCATCCGAAAGAAATCGTTTCAATGTGTAGAATTTAATAATCATCGGAAACGTATAGGCCTTGGGTATGAAAATTGAGCATTAACCTGAAAAATCAGACGAATATGGCAACGCAAGCAAATAAAGAAAATGTAGAAGGCGGCTCACCGACACATGGAGGACCAAAAGGCAAAGAGAAGCAAAAAGACGACAGCGCAAAACCTTCGAAAACCCTTTCGAAAGAAGCGGCCAGGGAGTCGGAAGAAGAAAATATGACGGGCAAGAAAGGTTATAACGAAACGCCTCCAACCGTGCCCGTCAAATCAACTAAACAATAAGCTGTCATTTCATCTCCGACAATGCTTCCAATGCGGCGGCGAGGTAAACCATGGGTGCATTCCAGTTGATCGCAATCTCATTGGAAGCATAGGAACAATCGTCATCCGTGAACGACTCATCTGCAAATTTGCTGGTATAGGTCGTGCACTTGTCCTGCTGAGCCGGATTGGGACCACCTGATAAAAGTCCCGGAACAGGATCAACGACGCCATCGGCAACAGACAGCCGATGGTGCGGATGCATAACGCGTTTTGATCCAAATCCCGTCAGAAATGAGTATCCCGTTGCATTCCTGCCCAGCAAATAATCCAGGTTTCCCTGTGCGGCCAGTGCGTATTTCGGATTTTTTGTGAGTTTAAAAGCGTAAAGCAATGCTATTCCCTGGTTGGCCGCCACTGAACTGCTGCCCCAAGCATAATCCTTGGCCGTTTTGCCCATGACCGTGTGATATGGTTGCTTTTCCAGGTCTTGAAGCAGATTATCTGCAAAAGAAATAATATTCGTTTTCAGGCTTTTGGTTAATGCTGGATCAGTTTTGAGTTCATCCGCAAACCTGATCATCGTGTAATAACCCAAGGTTTTGACCTGACTCCAAGTGGGCAACGGCATGGGCTGGTCGGCTTGAAATGCAATGTCTTTCAAGTAGTCGGATTTTTTAGTGAGCGCGTACATTTCCGCCGCAGCCCAGATCCATTCATCATTCACATTCCGGTCGCCATATGCGCCTGTCACAACGTCCGGATCAAACTTTTTATTCATTTCATCCTGATTATAAAGCACCGCACGATTCTTTTTGGCCCACTCCCAGCCTGTCACGGCGGCAGTAACACAGGAATCGGAAAGACCTGGAAATTTATTGTCAAAATTCTTGAAAATACGCCCCGATTGGGCCATAACAGCAACAAAATCCAATGTGGCAGCCGTGCCTTTCTGAACAACATAACGCGGATTTTTGCAAGCATCGGGCATGACCATGCCGTCAAACCTTGGATTTGTTAATTTGTGGTAAACCCCACCATCCGCAGGATCCTGCATTGTTAGCATCCAACGCAAATTGTACAGTGCTTCGTCCAGCAGGTCGGGAACACCGTTGTTGCTCTCGGGAATGTTAGTGATGAAATTTTCGCAAAAAGACGGATAATCTTCATACAATGACAGCAGCGTGCCCATTGTGATGCCGGAATTGACGATGTATTTATTATAATCTCCTGCATCATACCAGCCTCTTGTTGAGCTGATTACTGCGTTCTCCGCCTTTCCCTCAGAAACAGCAGAAGCGTGGATCAAAACCTTATCGTCGGGGTGTCCGGCTGGGCGTGACCACTTACCTGCAAACTTTTTGGGCAACTCCACAGAGGCCCGCTGGTAATAAAAGCCTTTAAGCGATGCAGCGGCAACATCTTTATAAACATGATCCCTGATTTCAAATGGCGCAGATTTGCCCAGAGACGGAACTTCCAAAACATATTTCCCCGCCTTACGAACGTTCGAAAAATTTGCGATCCGGCTCATTTTCCCCGAATGCTGATTGGTCCGGGGCTCGCTCAGTTTACCTTTGAAAACCGTTTTCCCGGTTGCAACATCTTTCAGTTGAAAAGCCGTTTGTTTCTCACCAAGTACAACGGCAATTTTCTCTGCATCAGGATAAAATCCGACCTGATTTAAACGTACCGGATCGGGCACATTCTGACCGGAAGCAGGCAGCGCCAAACCAATAATTGAACAAATGAAAACGAGGGCAATCTGGTATTTAAAGAGCGGGAACGGCTGCATGGACTTAATTTTTGACTGATTGTGCTACCCTACTTTTTTTGGTCCTACCGAATCGTAAACAACCACTTTTTCCCACAAATGCGCATAATCCTTAACAAATTCCAGGTGGATCGGGTGCGTCTGATAGATTTCCTCTTCGATGATATTTTTAAAAAAACACATCCATGAAAATGTGTAATCTCTTACAATAACAGACCGGTTTGTCTCTGCAGGTTTCCCGATATGTACATATTGGATCGTCGGGACTTTTGCCAGCTTGTTTAAACCTTCCAGCAATTTCGCCTCATCCTGTGCATTATGAGGATCTTTCAGGTAAAAATAAACGTGGTGAATAAACAGCTCCTTTACTTTTTCCGGCTCGGCTGCGAGTGGGGAAATTGAAGCGATTGTGGCCAGTCCGGCATTTTGCAAAAACTTCCGTCTTGATTTGTCTTCCATGTTATTAAGCGAGTATCCCAGTTCTGATCGGGAAGGATTTAAAAATTAGCAATTCCAATGTTAATCAACACCAAGAATACAACTTCTTTCCAATCTTTTCAAACCAGGCGTTCATGGTAAGATTTAAAAAAGCAGGTCTTTATGTAAAAATACATCAGACCTGCCAACATCATGTACATCACGAAAAGGGATTTGGGCATTGCGGCTTTCACAGCCTGCCTCACCATAACCTGCATATTCGCTGCCTCTCCCAGGGCCATCCTCGACTCGTCCATTTTTGACTGGAATGATATGGAGGCAAAAACCACCAAAACCGGAGCGGTAAGGACCGTCTTTCGCTCACAAACAGCGACATTGGACGAACTGGAATGTCATATAACAACATTAAACCCAGGCGACAGCTCGCACCCGCCGCACAAACACCCCGAAGAAGAAATTATCATTATCAAAGAAGGGACCGTTGAAGCGCTGGTCAACGGCAAAATGAAGCAAGTAGGCCCCGGCTCCGTCATTTTCCAAGCCTCCAACCAAATGCACTCCATCAAAAACGTAGGCAAAACGCCAACGACATACCATGTATTTAGCTGGCACTCTGCTGGGATACGGAAGTAACTAGGTGATTATCGGATTACTACTTCTTTAAAAATTTTTCAGGGACAGGGTAAGCTTCCAAAAGCGCCCGCATCTTTTCTGATTTTTTCTCGAAGTGGGCAGTAATTATTTCGATTTTTCTTGCAAGTGCCTTTTCTGCCTCGGCGTCTTTTGTTTTTTCAAGTGTTGTGTCCATAGTGATTAGTTTTGTTTAAGTAAAAATATAAAATCATTTGAGGGATAGCAAAAAGGCGTCGTAATTCACTCCTGGTTCTAAATTTTGCCATTCACCCTGCCAGTCGGGAATAGCTCCGATACGCGCATCGGGACAATGTATGTCCAATACCAAACCCTGCACTTTGTAAATTTCCTTTAAATCCCTTAAATGTTTGTTGATACCCATTTGGTATTTCCGGGTTCGCATTGGGCAGCTGCCAGTCGCGTAAATATTAGCTTCGGGAATTTCACTAAGAAAATTCAGAGTTGTATGAGCTACAGTTCCAAGAATCTTGTCCGTGTCACCATTACGCGTTTCAATGGAATCATCGACCTTCTCGAGTAACTCATTCCAAACACCAAATCCTAGATTGTATGCATTGTCGCGTAGCGGCGTAAAGATAATGATCATTTCAATGTTCCCACGAACGCCATCGCTATGGAATTGATAGATACGCGCACTTAGCCTCTCGACTTGATAATTCTCAACCTTCATAAAAAATCATAGTGTGTAATGAGCCACAATAATACCAAAAAAGCGCCACAGAATACTGCGACGCTTTTGGCAAGAATAAATTAATGGACTTTACTACTTCGTCTTCGCGTAGTCTGCTGCCATGGTGTTGATCGCTTCGTCTTTTAAATGCTCTGAGGCGATTACCAGGCGATAACGGAATGTGGTGGATTCGCCTTTTTTTAGTTTGAAATTCAGTGTTTCTTTTCCGTTGCTCAGGGCTTTCATTCCTAATGGATTTACGGCGAAAAGACCGTAGCCGCGGGCGTGCCAGTAAGCTGGATAACCTACGTTTTTCGGGTGATCGATCATGGCGACGCTGATGTTTTCGTCTTTGATCTTTCCTGTGAGGTTGCACCAGATGGCGCGCTCGCCCCAAACATCCTCTCCCTCCACTCCATTGCTGTTGCGGTAATTTCCACTGATTCCTTCGTTGTTCATGACCGGAACCTTGGTGGCAATGCCGCTGGCGTCTGTGAAGATCTCAGGTTTGTTGGAAGGCAATTCCAGCTCGCGGGCTACACGGATCGCAAACATTCCGTCCTTAATGTCGGGCATGGCCACTTCGTCCAGCACGGCGGTTAATGTTGTGGAGCGGTCTATGATGCGCTGATCGCCTTTGCCGCTGAAATGATAGGTTGTGGTTTCCTTTAATGTGAGGACACCATTTTTATCCTTCCAATCTGCGGTTACCGTCAGCTCACCTTTGTCTTTTCCACCTTTCATGGATTTGATGCCGGTGTGAACAATGGTCCCGTAAGCACGTTTTGCGTGGTCAACGGCGTCGGAATTATTCCAGTAATCATTGCCGTTGACATCCTCATAATTGAGCCAGATCCCGACATGGTGCGGGTGATCGACGCGCTCACCCGGTCTAGGATCGAGTGGCCAGCCTCTGGTAATGAGTGTGCCTTTTGCCGTTTGAACGGGATAGAGCACCGCTTTTTTCAATTTATCTTCACCCGGATAGAAATAAGATGTAAAAGCTTTGCCGTCGATTTTGACTTCAACCTTCTTTTCCTTCTCATTATTAACCAGATCCACTTTTTGAGCTTGCACCAACCCACCTGCTGCAAAAACAGAAAGCGCGGTTACTGCAATGCCCTTCGTTATAACGTTCACGTTCAATGTCGTTTAGCTTAAAACAATGTCTTTCTTCTTAGGATCCCAGCTCACGCGCTTGCCTGTATGAAGCGCCTGGGTGGCCATAATGTTCGCTACCGAGTGATTGAAGCCAACACGCGCAGGCGCATTGCTTTCTTTACGGCTGCGGATACATTCCATCCAGTTGCGCATGTGAAGTGAAGTCATCGGATCTCCGCCGGTGTTGGCGTCTGTTGCAATTTTATCGCCTGCTTTCAACGACATTTCCGTCAGCAAGTTGGCTTCCATGCCCATTCCTTTGGCATCTTTTGCTTTCAAACCGCCTTCGGGAGTGATCTTGTTGGTGTCGAGGTTGATCATTCCTCCATTAGAGTAGTAATATTCCTTCACGCCGCCTGCTTCGTTATTGAAACGGGATGAATAAATCACCTGGAAGCCTTTTTCCTTGTTATCAAATGGTCCGTATTCGAACGCGGCGCTGAATGTATCCACATTCGTGCGGCCATCTTTCCAGGTATAAACACCACCATTGGCTACAACATTCCGTGGTGCATCAAGTCCTGAGAACCAGTGTACTGTATCAATCTGGTGCGCCATCCATTGTCCTGGAATCCCAGAAGAATATGGATAAAACAAGCGGAATTCAAGATAGAAGCGTGGGTTCCATGCCACTTTCGGACGGTTCATCAGGAAGCGGTCCCAGTCTGTATCCTCTTTTCTGATTTGGGAAACTAGCTCTTTACGTCTCCACCGGCCAGGCTGGTTTACATTCCAGGTCATTTCCACCGTGGTAATGTCGCCAAATTTGCCCGATTTAATGTATTCATAAGCAGCCCAATAGTTAGGTGCACTGCGACGCTGCGAACCCACCTGCACAATTTGCTTGGACGCTTCAACAGCCTTCAAAGCGATTTTCGCATCTTCCAATGTTTCGGCAAATGGTTTCTCAACATATACATCACGGCCCGATTTCACGGCTTCCGCACAATGCAATGCATGCTGGAAATCTGCCGTGCTGATGATTACCGCGTCCACATCCTTACGACCCAGCAGTTCTTCGTTGTTTCTTGCTTTTGCAAATTCCGCAGATGCGTAAGGCTTTCCTTTCATAAACGCCTCAGCTTCATCACGGCGGCGGTTCCAAAGGTCGGATACGCCCATAAACTCAAAGTTCAGTTCTTTTGCATGATCAGAAAAGCTTGGGGCCAGCGAGCTGCGGAAACGATCGGAAAAACCAATAATCCCCACACGTACGCGATCATTCGCGCCCAAAATTTTCCGGTAACTTGCTGCGCTAAAAGCATTTGAACCAACCGCAACACCCGCCGAAGCCAGTGCTGCATTTTTTATAAAATCCCTCCTGCTTGTCATGATATTGATCTTAAAAAGTTAATTTTCAGTTAATGTGCCGCGAGTTTGGCGGGCAATCAGTTGTAAAAAACCTAAGGACTTTTATCTACTCTTGAAAAATATTCTTTTTTAAACCGGAGCGCTTTATTTGGTCTCCTTAATTTTCAAACTGCGGAAGGAAACATTGTCGCCGTGGTCCTGCAAAAGCAGATTACCTTGCTGAGACAAGCCAAATCCTTCGAAACCTTTGAACTTGGATTCGGCCACAAAATCCTTGAACTGCTGCGAACCACGCACGTATTCCACCACTTTATAACCGTTCAAAAAGTGCTGAACCGTTCCGTCCTTCTGCACCACAATCCTTCCCTGGTTCCATTCTCCAATCTTTTTCACAGCATTTCTCGGTCTGTCGGCAGGGATTACATCGTAAAACGACGCGATAGTACGGTTCCCGTTTTTGCCGAGCTTCGCATCCGGATGTTTCTCATCGTCCAGCACCTGATATTCACAGCCAATGCCTGATTTCCCACCCGAATTGAATTTTTGGTCTACAAAATATTTTACACCACTGTTAGCGCCTTCGGTAAGTTTAAAATCAAATTCAAACTCAAATGCCGGGCCGTATAATTTTTTGGTAACAATGTCATTTCCTGTTTCGGAACCGTCTGATTTTGAGATGGTAATCGTTCCGTCTGCATAATTCCAGCGTTTGGAAGGGAAATCCGTTCCGCCGTATGAGCGCCATTGATCGACCGTTTTTCCGTCATAAAGCAATGAATAACCCTGCGCTTTTTCCGCAGCATTCAGGGAATTAGGGATCAGGTTTACAATGCGGATGTTGGCTGCCGGGCTTGGCTTAAGATTTGAAGTTTTGATCCTTACATTTTTCCAGCTAACCTTTGTTCCTTCCAGGTCTTTGCTGCCAATGGCGTGCACTTGCAGGCAGATAAATCCGCTAGGCGTCATATCGTCAATCACGTGTGCAACGGGAACGCCGTTCAGGAATGTGCGTATTGAAGTTCCGATTGCTTCAATGCGGTATTTGTTCCAGGCGTCTTTTTTAAATGCTTTTTTTGCCTCCGGGTTCAAATCCAGCGGATATAGCCACCCGCGGCGTGCTTCGTCATAAAGTCCGGCTGAGTAAGCGCGGTCGCTCGGGTCGATTTCAACCTGGTAACCATGCACGCGGCCGTTTTGATATTCTGGTTTGGACAAGCTCCTGATCTGAATGCCGGAGTTGAGCTTGTTATCCACTTTAACATCACATTCAAAAATGAAATCACCGTAATCCTTCTCAGTTGTAAGGAAAGAATTAGGCGTATCGCTGACAGACGTTCCAACAATGGCGCCGTCTTTGACTTCATATTTAGCTTTTCCATTCAATTGTTTCCAGCCGGTAAGGTCTTTTCCGTTGAAAAGATTCTCCCATCCGTCTTTCGATTTTTGCGCATTCGCGAATGTCAGGGTGACCAAAAGAAGTAAAATGGTCAGCGGTAATCTTTGTTTTTTCATTTTAAAAGGAACTCTGTTTGATAAATGACCTAAGTAACGGACTAAAATGGACTTCCGTACATTATCAATGTAACGATATTTTGCATACGTTACCCTTACTTTTTAACAAACATTCCCATCATCCAAAGGACCTTTAAATCCTCTGACATGACGGGAATGTGCATTTTCAAAAATTCAACTCAATATCAGTAGCCCGGGTTTTGCGGGAATGCTGTTGCACCGCCTTCCGTTCTGTCGATCTGCGTTTGCGGGATAGGACGCAGCAAATGGATCGCTTTAACGTTAGGAGCTGCCTGCGGATTGTATTTCTGAACCCTTTCAACCAGGTTACCCCAGCGTTTCAAGTCCATCCAGCGGATCTGCTCTCCAAGTAATTCACGTCCACGCTCTTCCATGAGCATTTCCATGTTCATATCTGCCTGCTTGATCTCCATGGCGGCTGCTTTGCCAGCAAAGGCTGCACGGCGACGCACCATATTGATAGCGTCCGTGGCTTCTTTCACCTTGCCTGTCAGCAATTGCGCTTCGGCTAGCAACAAATAAGTATCTGCCAACCGGAAACACATGAAATCGCGGCTTCCCGGCTCGTAAGTACGGTCTGGGCGAAGGGGATCAAGGAATTTACGGTTCACAGGGAATAATGCTTCATCGTAACGACTTGGCACCAGCACCTGATAAGGCTTTTTCGCACGCTCTGCCAAAGGCATTTCATAGCCAGGAATGAAAATCGCCGTATCCCCAGCTTTGAATGTTACTTCCGTTTTCGAGTTGTCAAATACGTTTGTAAACTTGCCCGGGTTGTTGGAAAGCCATGTATCCTTAAAGGTCTTCTTGTAACGTGAATCATTCACACGGTCTGCAAAAACGGTTTCCAGACAGTATTTCGTCGGACGCATGCGCTTGAAAGGACGACCATTCAAAATATCCCGCACCATGCCGGCCTGCACGTCATATTGCATTCCGAAGTAAAGGTGCAAGCTGTTTCCTGTGCTGTTCGTCAATGGATCTGTGGTATACTGAACTGCAAACACAACCTCGTCATGGTTTTGATTGGCCTGATCAAAAACGCTTGCGAAATCCGGTAACAGCTTGAATGTATAGTTATTGATCACATTGGAGGCATACGTTGCTGCTTTGGCATAATCGTCCGCTGCTTTGGAAGTTGAATTGCCTTTTGCCAAAAATACCCTGGCAAGCAAATGCTCCGCCGCTGGCTTTGTGGCACGACCGTAATCAGTGGCTTTCGATTTTGCTTCCAGGTCCGGCAAAGCGGATTCCAGGTCAGCAATGATTTGCTTGTAAATTTCCGATTCAGGCGCGCGGGTAGTTTTCTTGGTGGGCAAAATGGTTTCAGTCAACCGCAGATCGACCGGGCCATATTGCTGCATCAAAAGGAAATAATAATGCGCCCGCAGAAATTTCATTTCAGCAACACGCGCTTTTTTGATCGCATCGGAAACAGTCGCAGCTGGCGCCCGTTCGATCACGGCATTACAAACGTTGATCCCGCGATAAGTTTCATCCCAAATGGTGGCCAGGTAATCCACAGTGGGCTGCAGCTGGGCATCATAAAAGTGAAAACCCTTGTAACCACCGTCCGCACCCGTCGCATAAAGGTCTGTGCCGAATTCAGTCATGGTAATGCCTTGCTGCGTTCCGTAGTAATTTCGCAGCGAAGAATAGGCCGATTTGGCAGCGTCTTCAAAACCTTTCGGTGTATTAATGTAGTCATTGCCGATGTTGGAAATGACCTCTTCTTCCAGCAAGTCGCTGCACGACTGGCCCATGAGCATCAAAGCCATTAAGCCAATGTATTTGTATGATTTTTTGATGTATCTAAATGTCATTTTCGTCAATATTAAATGTTTTACCAAACCTTTCAGCATGCTCAGAACTTCACATTAAGTCCGATCGTGGATACGCGCGTAGCTGGCGTTACACCTGATCCGATGGTTGTCTCTGAGGTTTCAGGATCCACACCATTGTATTTGGAGCGATATTTCGACCAGATCTTTGGCTGCTGGATACTTGCAAACAAGCGAAGCGATTCCAGACCCAGTTTCTTGGTCAGATTATTAGTGAAAGTGTAACCGAAGTTGATGTTACGGATCTTCACAAACGAACCATCGTAATAGATAATCGCCTGATTATTAACCGGGAACTCCTGGTCTTTGTTTGGCTGAGGGAATTCGTTGGTTGGATTGTTTGGCGTCCAGTAATCCACATACATTTGCTGATAACGGCCAGCCAATGCATTGTTATCGCGGTGGAACCCGCTGATGATCATCTGGCCTTGTCTTGCGTAGATGAAGAAAGAAAGGTCAAACCCTTTGAAATTGAAACGGTTGGTAATACCACCACTCCAATCCGGCACATCTGAACCCAACTTTTGACGGTCATCTGCATTGATCTTACCATCTGGCTGTCCGGTCAACTGTCCGTCCGCGCTGCGGCCATTCACGTCGGCAACTTTAATTTGCCCTACACGGCTTCCGTAAGATTTGGCTGCATCCGCTTCGTTTGTCTGCCAGATCCCCGCTTTTTTGTAATCAAAAAACTCAGACAAAGGATAGCCGATAAACCATTTGTTACCCAAATCATCCACCGCACCATTATAAAGCGAAATGATCTCTTCGGTGTTTTTGGTGAACTGGAAATCCGTAGTCCATTTAAAACCGTTTTTAGCATTCACGTTAATGGTAGAAACACCCAGCTCGATTCCGCGGTTGCGCGTTTCACCTACGTTACGTGTCACGGCATTGAATCCGATGGAAGCAGGCAGCTGATCGGAAAGCAGCAAGTCGGTTGTATTGGTTTCATAAAGTTCAAGAGATCCCTGAACGCGTCCTTTGATAAAGCTGAAATCGATACCCACGTTTTTGGTTGCAGAAGACTCCCATCTCAAATCCGGGTTTCCGATCGTATTGGGGCGATATCCGTAAGCGGGCGTGTTATCCCAGGCATAAATGGTCCGGCCCAGCAAACCTTGCGTCTGGTAAGGTGCCACACCCTGGTTCCCCACAGAGCCATAGCTTACCCGAAGTTTCAGGAGATCAAGCCACGAGACACTTTTCATGAAAGGCTCATTTGAAATATTCCATCCCAAAGCAACACCCGGAAATGTTCCGTATTTTGTATTCTCTCCAAAACGACTGGAACCATCCCGACGAGCAGTTACAGTTACCAGATATTTATCGGCATAGTCATAGTTAATACGCGCCATGTAAGAGTTCAACGTCCATGGAATCAGCACGCTACCCACGCCTAACACTGCATTGGCGTTACCCACACTGTAAAATTGCTGTGTTTCAGCGGGCACACCCTGAACTGAGATAGTATTAGCCTCAAAATTCTCGCGCTGCACCGAGTGAAGCGCTGTAATGCCCAGATTGTGCTTCGCTGCGAACGTTTTATTATAGGTGACAATGTTTTCCAATGTCCAGTTAAAACCAAACTGGTTATAGATAGAAGCTTGCGGGTCACCGCCTTTTCTTGCATTGGTTTGCGCACCAATAAATCGTCCGCCGCGTTCCACTGCAAAGTCGGGACCGAAATTGATACGGTATTTCAAACCTTCGATGATCTTTACTTCTGTATAGAGGCTGTTGAAGATCCTGTATTTTTTGCGTTCATCCACCTGAGCGCCTGGAACGATTTCAGCCAGCGGGTTGGTCAGAAGCGCATCGTTCGTTGGTGCGAAGATGAGCTTCCCTGCATCATCATAGGCTCGTCCCAGCGGGTTTTGGTTTAATGTAAATCCGTAAGGGTTCAAATCTTTACCATTTCTAACAGAATACATCAGGTAAGAAGATATCCCTACTTTCACGCGGCTGTTGATGTTATGGTCAATGTTGGCGCGCAGAGAAGTTCTTGTGTAATCCAGTCCTTCCGAAATCCCTTTATCCCTGAAAAACCCGCCGGAAATGTAGAATTGCGTTTTTTCGTTTCCGCCCTGCACCCCTACCGAATGGTTTTGCTGGAAACCCTGACGCAGGATCATATCCTGATAATCTGTCGTACGGTTTTTCGCGATCCCGTCCAATTCAACGGCCTCAAACAATTTCGAATCCGCAAAGGCATCCACCTGGCCCGAAGGAACCGGATTGCCATTCGCATCCTTATAAATGCTCCCGGATGCAATGCCACGGCGCGACTCGCGCATATATTCTGCAAATTCAGGTCCTGAGAAAAGACGGATTTTATCCAGCGCGTCCGTTACACCCACATACGTATCGTAGCTGACAGTAGTTTTGCCTTTTGTAGACTCTCCTCTTTTCGTTGTAATCAGGACAACGCCGTTGGCACCTCTTGCACCATAAATCGCCGTTGCCGTCGCATCTTTCAGGATTTCCATAGATGCCACGTCATTCGGGTTCATATCTTCATAACCTCCTGACACAAAATCAAACGGGCGAACAGACATTAATTCGTTCCGGTCACCTGCCAAAGGAATTCCATCCACAACATATAATGGGTTGTTACCGGCATTGAATGAACGTCGGCCACGGATAAGCACCTTTGGCGTAGAGCCAGGCTTACTTCCCGACTGGGAAACGTCCACCCCGGCCACACGGCCCTGCATGGCCTGGCCAATGTTGGTGATAGGCATTTCGCTGATCTGCTTGGCCGAAACAGATGAAATTGCTCCGGTTGTCTGGCTCTTTTTCTGGCTACCATAACCCACAACCACAACCTCCGAAAGCGCCTTCATATCAGACTCCAACTTGATGTCAACGACACTTTTGGCGCCTACCGCAACTTCCTGAGTAATAAAGCCAACCGATGAAAACACGAGCACGGCACCATTATCGGGCACGTCAATTTTAAAATTTCCGTCTGCATCTGTGTTTGTTCCGCTTCTGCTGCCTTTCAATACAACCGACACCCCGGGGATTGGCGTATTATCTTCTGATGAGGTGATTTTTCCTGAAACACTTTTGTCAATGGAAAAAACATGGGTTACGTTAGGCCGGTTCAGTGAAAATGCCTCGGCTGTGATGCCCGATACCATCATCGCTGCCATGGTCAGACGCAGGGCGCTTTGACCAGTACTGGTAAATTTTCTTTTCATACGCATGGATTGGTGATTGATAAAGTTCTGACTGCTTACTGCTTGACGAGGTTTTCTAAGCTTACCCCGATAAAAAATTATATTTATTATTAAAAAAGTTTTAATGTATATCAACGGTTACACTTATTCGGTGACAAAAGGTAAAATGGAAGCTGGTGATGGAAGTGTTGAGAAAAGGTTACCGCGATTTGCAAGCTGTTTTAGAACAATTCTGATAACAACATTTTTTGTACATAAAGTACAATTTCAAAGGCGGAATCGAGAATAGCGATAAGTGCCTTAACGCGGAAGTAAAAGCAGATTTTTATTTATGCAAACGTTATCGGGAACGTTGCCAGAATATTCAGTATCAAATATTTTATTGTAAAATATTACCAATCAGCTCACTAAGTGGAGTGAGATGCAGCGGTTTGTGGACTGCTGATTTTGGTACTATACCAATATTATTTAATCTAAATACGCCAGATAGAACGGGTACTAATTTATTATGGACAAGAAAAAGAAGGCAAGCAGAATAAGTAGTGCCATGGAAATTACACCAAGGATAATGTTACTTGAAGCCACCGGTTTTTTAAGGGCACCGGCGCTTGTTTGGGCGGGATCACGCTCGGTAATGATATCCAGAGAATTCCGGATCCTCCCCCAGATTGAATTTACCTCCTGGCTCGAAAGCGAATCAGGCTTCCAGTCGGACGCCACCAAAACGAGTTCCCTGGCTCTGGCAACGGTGTCTTTCATGGACGGATACTTCGTCATCCAGCCTTCCCAAAAAGAGCGGATAGGTGGATCATCGGGAAACCGGACCCATCTAATGAATAGGTTTTCCATCGCTAACTCTTCCGCCGATAACTCCGAAAACGGTTTCATTTCAAGCACATTATAAATTCAAAAGGCACATTCCCTTTGGTATAAAAATCAAAAATCCATTTGCAAAAATCCCTGCAAACAACAGCACCGCAGGATCAGTGAATTTTATAAAAAAGAAAATCCCGGCGGGTTTATACTCAAAATGGCTTTCCTAAAAGACTAAATGCTGATCACTGTAACCCCAAATTCTAATTTGAGAGATGAGCCTGGCTTACCGGCAACTAAACGCATTTTTTCCTTACATTTGCCCCCTGTTTCGTAGACTATAAGGACCAAAATATATACAATGACCTCGCATCAAATACGTCAGGCTTTTCTTGATTTTTTTAGGAGTAAACAACATTTAATTGTGCCTTCTGCACCTTTGGTGGCTAAGAACGACCCTACCCTCATGTTTAACAACTCGGGGATGGCGCAGTTTAAAGACTTTTTTCTGGGCAATGGCACGCCTCCCTCCCGCCGCATTGCGGATACTCAGAAATGCCTCCGGGTTTCAGGAAAACACAATGATTTAGAGGACGTTGGTTTTGATACTTATCATCATACCATGTTCGAAATGCTGGGTAACTGGTCTTTTGGCGATTATTTCAAAAAAGAGGCAATTACCTGGGCGTGGGAGCTTTTGACGGAGGTTTACAAACTTCCGAAAGACCGGCTTTATGTGTCGGTTTTTGAGGGTGATTCCAAAGATGGCGTTCCGTTTGATCAGGAGGCCTGGGATCTCTGGAAGCCGATCGTGGGTGAAGACCGCATTATTTTAGGTAATAAAAAAGACAATTTCTGGGAAATGGGCGATACAGGTCCGTGTGGTCCTTGCTCAGAAATCCATATTGATTTGCGCCCTGCCTCGGAAGTGGCGGAAATCTCCGGAAAATCGCTGGTTAATAATGATCATCCGCAGGTTGTAGAGATCTGGAACCTCGTTTTCATGCAGTTTGAACGGAAGGCCGACAGCTCGCTCGTTCCGCTTCCTGCCACGCATGTGGATACAGGAATGGGCTTCGAACGCTTGTGTATGGCGGTTCAGGCTAAGACTTCCAATTATGATACAGACGTTTTTCAAAATACAATTCAGGTTTTAGAAACATTGTCCGGCAAGCGATACGGCGTTAATGATGAGCCATTTGCGGACATTGCAATGCGCGTTATTGCAGACCATATCCGGGCAGTTGCATTTGCAATCACGGATGGTCAGCTGCCTTCCAACAACAAAGCTGGTTACGTTATCCGCCGGATTTTGCGCCGCGCAGTTCGTTATGGTTATTCCTATCTTGGTTTTCAAGAGCCGTTTTTCTACAAGCTGGTCCCTGTTCTGGCTGAGCAGTTTAAAGATGTTTTCACGGATCTGAAATCACAGGAAGAATTTGTGACGCGGGTGATCCTGGAAGAAGAAAAAAGCTTTTTAAGAACGCTTGAATCGGGCTTGAAACGACTGGATGTGATTGTGCATTCTTTGAAAGAGAAGGGCATTAATACCATAGCCGGTAACGAGGTTTTTGAACTGAGCGACACATTTGGCTTTCCGGTTGACCTTACCGCGCTTATCGCAAGGGAAAAAGGGTTTCAAATTGATGAAACAGGTTTCCAGGATGCATTGAGAGAACAGAAAAACAGGTCGAGACAGGATGCGGCGAAAGAGGCGACAGACTGGATCGAGTTGCGTGAGGCGGACGGCGTTGAGTTTTTAGGATACGATTTTGAAGAAACACACAGCCAGATTATCAAATATCGCAAGGTTAAGACAAAAACGGGCGAAGAATATCACATTGTCCTGGACCGCACACCGTTCTACGCTGAAATGGGTGGACAAGTTGGTGACACAGGCGTCCTGCTCCTGGATAACGGTCTGGCGGATGGTAAGAAAACAATCCGGATCGTGGATACCAAGAAAGAAAACGACCTGTTTGTACATATTTCGTTAGATAAAAATCTGGACGACGCATTACAAAATGCAGGAATTATCGTTGCTAAAATAGATAGTGACCGACGTGAAAAGATCAAAGCAAATCACTCTGCAACGCACTTGATGCTGTCGGCAATGCGGGAAGTGCTGGGCACGCACATCGGCCAGAAGGGCTCTTACCTGAACGACGAAGTGCTGCGTTTCGACTTTTCCCACTTTGCGAAAGTGACCGACGAGGAACTGCAAAAAATTGAAGACCGTGTCAATGAAAAAATCCGTGAGGACATTGCATTGGACGAAAGAAGGAACGTGCCGATCAAGCAGGCATTGGATCAGGGTGCAACGGCGACATTCGGTGAAAAATATGGCGATTTTGTTCGTCTGATCATTTTCGACCCGACTTACTCTTTCGAGCTTTGCGGTGGAACGCACATTCCATCAACGGGTCAGATCGGTGTTTTTAAATTCATTTCCGAAGGATCTGTATCCGCAGGCGTGCGCCGTGTAGAAGCGGTTACGGGTGCGAAAGCGCTTGAAATCATGCGCGATCAGGAAGCAACCCTGACCAGGATCAAAGATTTGCTCAAAAACCCAACGGATCTGATCAAGGCCGTGGAGAGCTTACTGGATGAACGCAATGCTTTGCAAAAAAGGATTGTTTCGCTTGAAAACGAAAAGATCCAGTCGCTGAAAACGACATTGATCGACAATATGAAAAAGCACAGCACATTCAACCTGATCGTAGAGAAAGTGGACGTGCCAAATGCTGATTCATTGAAACAATTGTCTTATGAATTGCGCGACCAGATCGAAAACCTGATCGCTGTTTTTGGGACAGAAATAGCTGGCAAGCCGCAGCTTTCGGTGTTTATTGCTGAAAATATCGTGCATGAAACGGGTTTGAATGCTGGTAAGATCGTGAAAGATCTTGCGAAGGAAATTCGTGGCGGCGGTGGCGGTCAGCCATTCTTTGCAACCGCTGGCGGTTCGGACGCAAGCGGCCTGGACACAGCATTGGATAAAGCGAAAGGGCTTTTCTAGGTAACTCAGTATGATAGGACGCAAAAAGGGCGACACCAAAATTGGCGTCGCCCTTTGATTTTACGACTGCGTCACACCTTTTGCTGAATCAACATTTATATGCTTTTGAGGTAAAGCGCCAGGAAAACCGAATTTCCATCTGTTGTGAGACCAAAGCCATAACTCCGGCTGGCGCTTGATACTCTTTTCCAACTCTGCATAATATAGTTTCATAATTTCTGTTTCGGTCATTTTTGCTGCGTCCTTCACTAGCAGGTTAAATCGAAAATTATATTTGTTCACGCCGCGTTTTTGTACATCCAGATACACCACGGCACTATTCCGTCGGATCGCCATGCGTGCTGCACCTGTCTGTATATACGTATTATGGCGAAAGAACTGAACGACATGTTTCCCCGCATCGGCGGGTCTCTGGTCCGCAATGTTGATAAAAATGGCGGGCTTCGTATCCTGCCAATTGACTACCGAGCGATACCAATGAGTCTTCGGGACCAGCTTCACGCCAAAGCGGCTTCTCAGCCCTTTCAGTTTTTCGTTCAACATTCTGTTTGAGACTGGCGAGTAAGCGGCAAGCACATTGCAATCGGTTAGCAGCGGCAGGGAAAACAAATATTCCCAATTGCCATAATGTGAGACCATGAGCACAATGTCCTTTTTCTCCTTTATCAATTGATGCAAAACGGACTGATTGCCATAGCTAACAAACTTTGCAAGGTCCTGCGGCGACAGTTTACGCACCAGGAAAGGCTCAATAATAAGATCCGCCAGATGCCTGTAATACCGATCGGCCAACCCAGCTGTCTCTGCATTTGAAAGTTCTGGAAAACAGATCGCCAGATTTTTGAGGATCACATTTTTGCGATAAGGCCAAATGTGCTTGAATATCAGATAAATCAAGCAAGCAATTGATCGCCATATGGGAACGGACAGGCTCGCGGTGCCCTTCCGGAAGAGAAAAGCGGTAAGTCCCCGCCTTTCTCTCCAAGGCAAAGTTTGCACGGCCCGTATTACAGAATAAACTGAATACCCGTATTGAACCCTAGGTGAACACCCTGGAAATCTTTTGAACTATCGTTTTTCCAGATATATTTCTTGACAAGATCGTAGTCATTTTCGCGCTTGTAACTTACGTAATTGATGGTCGGGCCAGCGAAAATTTCGAATTTGCTGCCAATTTTGTAAGCAGGAATAATGCGGAGTGAATTTTTAAAATAGTGAGCCTTTTTGAAGTTCGAAAGTGAATGACTCACGGCTTCTAAATTAAGCCTGAAATTGCTAACCAGCTTAATGTGTGCTCCCAAACCTGCTTCCACAGCGTACAAATCGTGTTTGCTATCTTTCAAATTGTATCCAATCCCGGCAATCCCATACAAAACGCGGCCACCGGAACGGAATGAGGCAATGGTAGTCATGGATTCGTCAACCGTTAAGGCAATGGATTTTTCACCACTTTTGATAAAATTGAAAATGGCGATCGGGTAATCGCTGGTGTCGGCAATGTTGATCAAACCAGCCAGTTGGATGCCTTTTACATTCTTGGCAATGTTAGCAAAACCGGCAACCTGCCCATTGACATTCTTGCCCTTATTCAGAAATCCGCTAACCTGCAATCCCTTCGCATCATTGCGTGTAATGTTAGCAAAACCAGCCATTTGAACCGACTGCGAGTTTCCGGCCAGGTTCATGAAACCCGCAATCTGCGCGCCCTTTGCTTCATTCTTAACAATATTTGAAAAACCTGCCATCTGGATTCCGTTGGCATTATTCCCGATAATGTTAGCCCCTCCCGCGATTTGAACTCCTTTTGCATTGTTGGATATCAGGTTTACCGCGCCTGCCATTTGCAGCCCAGAAGCATCCTGCTTAATCATATTGGCAGCGCCTGCGATGGCCACACCGGTTTCTGATCTGGAAAGCCCGGCAATGGCGTGGAGCGAAAACTGGTTTGTATAAGATGCCGCGTGTTTGCCATTGGTGCTGAGCGGATAAATAAGTCCGAAGTGCACGACCGATGTGCTGTCATGCTGACCAAAAGAAACAAGGGATAAACCGAAAAGGAATATGCTGAGAAGTGCAGCTTTAGCCGCGCAAAATCTTAAATTTTTCATGTGAATGTATTTAAAAAGAAATCATTTAAACACATACAGTCCGCAGGAACCCCAAAATTGCAGGCCTTCAATCCGGTCCAATTGCTGTATGCAAAGTACCGACAACGAGATGCGGGGTTACCCTAAAATAATCATGAAAAAAGAGTATAATAATTAAAGGCCACGGCCATAACGCCAGCTTAAACCACCTTGCCAGCCGATCCAGGAAGTCATGTTTTTGTTGCCAATCTTGAAGTCGGGGTAACCTTTTGGGGGGAAGGATTTGTAGCCTTTTTCGGTTTGGAAGCCGTCGCTGTCGTAAATGTTGAATGACGGGCCGGCGAAGAGCACAAGGCGTTTATTCAGCTTGTAAGTAAGGGCAGTTTGGAAGCGGTAAATGAAGGGAAGCTTATCCCAGCTGGTGGTGTAAATGTTCTGGTTGAGGATTTCGGTGAAGAAGCCAACCTTTTTGAATGGAAAAAATTCCCGCCCTATTCCAGCACCGAAAGTAAGGACCTTGTTCTGTCCGCCTGTGGTGGAACCGACCATGAGTATGCTGTAAAATTTGTGCGTACCCATCTTCCAGGCCACATTCAAAGGCGTAACGTCATTGGCATAAACAGAAATATTGGAAGTACTTTTTTTGATAATATTGATCAACCCTAAACTCAAACCCGACGAACTGTCTGCAATGTTAACAATGCCCAGCTGCGTTCCGTGAAGCCGCCTGGCCACATTTATGGTCGCGAGCTGAAACCCGCGCACCTCACGCTTGCCTATGTTGATCCCCCCGCTAATTTGTCCCCCCGAAAGGTTTCCTTTGACTACATTAACCCCACCGCCAACTTGTACACCGTTGAAATCTTCCGAAGCGTGGTTATAAGCCCCCGAAATCTGCGCACCGCTCGATCTATCACCAAGAATGCTCAATGCACCTGACACCTGCACACCGCGCAACGGCCCTGCGGAACGGCTCAAAAATCCACTGACTTGCGCACCACGTACATTTTTTTTGACACTCCCAGCAAATCCGGAAACCTGGACGCCGCTCAGCGAGTCAAGAATGTGATTTAAAAACCCAGCCACCTGCGCGCCTTTTACATCACCCGAAACCACATTAAAGAGGCCCGCGATCTGGGCATAGCGCACATCCTGCTTTGAAATATTAAAGCCACCGGCTATTTCTGCGCCATTTACGCCAGCCGTATAACCGCCCAGAAGGTTAAGCGAAAATTTGTTCACAACCTGCGAGCTCATCCGCCCATGTGTTCCCAAACCTGGTGTGAATGACGCCTGGTAGGGCAATGCGACAAAGAAACGGCCAATGTTGCGGCTTTGCGCGCGAAGCTTTGCGGAAAGGAAAAAACGGCCAAGCCAGGTGGATTCGCCTTCGGAATAGCGGACGATGAGTGGATCGAGGTCAACCGCTTTTTGTAGAATATTGATCCGAAGATCTGCACTTTCCTCATGGATCACGATCGTCGTATCCCCATAACCCACTTTGCTGATTGTCAGGCTTAAAGGTAAGCTCCGGTCTTTGATGCGTATCCTGAAATGCCCGGCGTCGTCAGACAATGTTGAAACCAGTAACTGCCTTGAATAAACGCTGGCGTAGTCAATGGGCACATTGGTTTCCTGATCGAAAATATGACCGCTTATATAAAACACTTTTTCCTTCGCCGCGGGAAGAATGATCAGGTAATCACCTTTTTCCCTGTATTGATATTTGTTGCTGAACAACTGGTCCAAAACCTGCTTAACCGGTTGCCGGGCTACACTTAATGTTACCAGGCTATCGCCGGAAATGATGTTGCTGTTATATGAAAAGTAAAATTTTCCCTGGTCACTGATGTTTTTTAATACTTCTGAAACGGGTTGTTTTTGCGCGGATACGCTCACGGTTTTATTCAGAATGCCCTGTGCGTAGGTTGCACAGGGCATAATTAGCATGATAATAATGAATTTTATCGTGTTCAGTTTCGTAAAAGTCTGATTCATTCCGAAAGATAAGTGCTATTTCAAAATGATCTGCTCTCCTCTATGCTCAACTTTTATTGTTAATGTTTCACTAATCAGGCTCAATGTGCTGTCCAGCGACTTTGTATCAAATGTGGTGTTGATAGGCATGTTGTTCAGACGTTCATTTCCAATCACAATGTTTGCGTCGTAAGTTTCATTCAGTATTTCCACTAATCTCCACAAAGGCGTATCGTTGCAAACCAGCTTGTTTGTCCTGTAATATTTGTAAAAATCATCTGCCGTTTCATCCTTAACCAGTGCCGGATGCGATTTGAGCACTGTTGCTTTTTGCTTTGGACTAATACGGACGAACTCGTTGTTTTTAGCCACTTCAACCAAACCGGTTTCCACGATCACTTCTGTCTTCTTCGCATTGTCCTTCACATTAAAACTAGTCCCCAAAACCTTAACAGTCATATCATTCACAGCGATCACAAACGGTTTGGTCTTGTTTTTAGTGACCTCAAAAAACGCCTCGCCCGTTAATGACACCTCCCTTTTACTCCCAGAGAATTCGGCCGGATACGAAATGCTTGATTTTTTATTCAAAGTCACAATGGACCCATCGGGCAATGTATCGATCACCGTTTCTGCCCCTGATCGAACGGTCAGCATTTGCGGCTCCGCATTTTGGCCAAAAAATACATATGCAAGCCATCCGGTGCACAAAGTTGCGGCGATCATCGCAGCGACTCTGAGGAACGCGAACGACTTTTGGGGTTTAAAAAGCGGGATTACCGGCGCTTCTTCCCTACTCTTCTGCGTCCGTTTGCGGAACCGCTCCCAAGCCGCGTTTTCATCTACGGCGCTTTGCGCCGCGAGTTGCTTGCTCTGGTTCCATATCAGTTCAAAATGTTCAAAATAACGCTGGTTATCATCGCTGTCGGACAACCATTGGTTAATCTCGATCTGTTCTGCGACGCTCGTCTCATCCAGTAAAGCCTTGACAAGCAGGTCGTCTATGTTGTAATTCAGTTCTTTATTCATGACCGGCACGGATTAGCTGAGGAGAAATAAAAGTATGGATGCGGGCAGGAAATCAACCAGTTTCAGGCGCAGCAGACGCAGTGCCTTACCCATTTGATTTTCAACTGTTTTTAATGGCAATTGCAGGCGGTCGGCGATTTCCTGGTATTTCAGTTCTTCAAAACGGCTCATCTGGAAAACCGTTCTGCACTTTTCGGGCAATTCTTTAAGGGCTTTGTCCAGGCGCTGTTCAAGCTCTTTCAGTTCCAGCGGATGGGAGGTGTTATTGCTGTGTTCCATTTGGTTAATTGCATACGTTTGGTAGGCGTCCCTCACTTTCAAATGTTTGATATAATTAAGACTTTCATGATAAACCGAGCGGTAGAGATAGCCGCTGACCGATTCCTTGATTTCAATGTGATCTGTTTTTTCCCAAAGCCGGCAAAACACATTCTGCACCATTTCCTCGGCCATAATATCGTCCCGCAGAATGGTGCGGGCATAGGCATGAAGTCCCTTGAAGTGTGCTTTAAAAACCCGTTCAAACTCCGCTTCCCGATCCCTGCTTAAATATGTCACGTGATCCGCGATGGCTACGTTCATTGCAATGATTGATTACTGATAAAAAATAAGCGCCCGACTTAGGCTGTTCATTGGAATGACAACCAGTCGGGCGCTTACCCTAAATTTTCCGGAAAATAATTCCGGCATTTATTTGATCTATTGCTTTTTGGACGCTTTCAGTGAGTCGGCTTTATTGCTTTTGTAACGTTTGTCCGGCGTGCCGTCTTTTTTGAGGTTTTTGTTTTCGCTGTAACGCTTGTCCGGCGTCCCATCCGCTTTGAGTTTCTTGTTCTCAGCATAACGCTTATCGGGCGTTCCGTTGGCTTTTACCTTAATGGTTGTCTTGTCATTTCCGGTCTGCCTGGTGGCAACGGTCGTTTTGTTGGTAGCCGGTTTGGCTGGTGTTGCAGTTTGCGCAAATGACGGCGCGGCAAATGCCATAAACGCCAGCAAGACTAATGCGTTCAAGTTTTTCATTTTCATTGGATTAAAGTGTGACAAACGTGGATCATATTAAAGCAATTATAAAAAAATCCAGCCAGAGCTGTTCGATAAGGTGAATTTAATCATCATTTAATCCAAAGGTTTATCGATTAGCCGTTACTTTTTCCAATCAACAACGTCTCAATAGCATTTAACCAACAATGCTATGCCGACAAAAAACACAACCATTCAAGTTTCAGGGCAGGAAATCGCCCTTATGAACATTAATGACAACGATTTCATTTCCCTCACAGACATTGCCAAACACAAAAATCCTGAATCAGCCGGACAAATAATTTCAAACTGGCTCCGCACAAGATTTACGATTGAATTCATGGGACTTTGGGAGCAGCTGCATAATCCAGATTTTAAACTACTCGAATTCGATGAGTTTAAAAATGATGCTGGCAGCAATTCATTTGTGTTGTCACCCAAGCAATGGATTGAAAAGACGAACGCTATCGGCCTGATTTCCAAAAGCGGACGGTATGCCAGTGGCACATTTGCGCACAAGGATATTGCCTTTGAATTCGCATCCTGGATCTCTCCATCATTTAAATTGTACTTGATCAAAGAATTCCAGCGCCTGAAATCAGAGGAGAGCGATCGTCTGAAACAAAGCTGGAATCTGCAAAGAACACTGGTCAAGGTAAACTACACGATTCATACCGATGCAATCAAAGCTCATCTTATTCCAAAATCGCTGAACAGCGAGCAATGCAGTGCGATTTATGCAAGCGAAGCGGATCTTCTCAATATGGCGCTCTTTGGAATGACTGCCAAAGAGTGGCGTCATCAAAATAAAGGGATTATGGGCAATGTGCGGGATAACGCGTCCATTGAGCAACTAGTTATCCTCTCCAATTTAGAAAGCATTAATGCAATGCTCATCCAACAAAAGTTAAGTGCTTCGGATAGACTGGTTCAGCTTAATCAAATCGCGATTACACAAATGCGGTCGCTTTTAAACATTACGCTTGTGAAGAAGCTGAAATAGCAGCTATGCAATGGCTATGTCGATTATTTCAGAAAACACCTCAATTGCATCATAGACCAAAGCATTTAAATTGTATTTTTGCATAAATAAAATCTATTAATACTACTGACTCTGTTCTATCAAATGAATATTCAACAACTGGAATACATTGTAGCCGTTGATAATTACCGGCATTTTGTTCAGGCGGCTGAACATTGCAATGTGACCCAGCCTACGCTTTCGATGATGATCCGTAAGTTGGAAGAAGAATTAGCTGTAAAAATTTTTGATAGGACGAAGCAGCCGATTGTCCCAACCGGAATTGGCCGTGAAATAATTGATCAGGCCAAAACGATTTTGCGCGAAGCATCTCGGATGAATGAGATCGCCAAACATTTCAATGGTGATTTATCGGGCGAATTGCGGATAGGGATCATTCCAACCATTGCTCCCTATCTGCTGCCGCATTTTGTAAATCCATTTATCAGTCATTATCCGGACATTAAGCTGCATGTGTCTGAAATGATTACCGAAAGGATTATTAGTGAGTTAAAATTGGGAAATCTGGATGTGGGGATCATTGCATCGCTATCTGAAGAAAGCAGCTTGCAGGAAATCCCACTGTATAAGGAACGCTTTTACGCCTATGTTTCGGAAAACACTGATTTATATGCCAAAAAATACATTCTGCCAGCAGATATCGAACCCAATGAACTCTGGCTGCTGGAAGAAGGACATTGTTTTCGCACACAGATCCAGCGACTTTGTGAGTTGAGCCGGAATAGTCAGTTTGGCAGTAGTTTCAGTTACCGGTCGGGCAGTATAGAAACGTTGATCAGGATGGTTGAAAAGAACGGAGGCATTACTATTCTGCCCGAAATGGCGGTTATGGAGCTTTCTGACGTCCGAAAAAAGCATATAAGGAGCTTTCAGTTTCCGGAGCCAGCGCGTGAAGTTTGCCTGCTGGTGAACCGCGAACAAATGAAAACAAGGCTTATAGATGCATTAAAAACAGGAATTACTGCCTATTTACCGCAGGAAATTTTTGAAACAAATAAGGAAATAAGGATTTTGTAACAATGAGTATTGATCTCCGACTTCAATGAAACGGCAGCAAAACCCGGCCTAAGTTGAAGAAGTGCACGAATTATTCGACGGCAACGACCGGACGAAGATTTCAAGAAGTAACCCGAGCATGCCTACCACTCAAATACTCCTCCATCCGCTCCAACCCAAACGCATTGAATGTCATATCCTTCGTCAAACCACCTTTTCTTGCTACTGCTACACCGTAATGCATGTCGAAATAACCTTCTTTGGAGTGGGCGTCGGGGTTGATGCTGAGCAGGACGCCTTTTTCCATGCAGTAGGAAATCCAGCGCCAGTCGAGGTCGAGGCGCCAGGGAGAGGCGTTGATTTCTATGACGACATTATGCGCTGCACAGGCGTCGATGATGGCTTTGTGATCGATGGGATAACCTTCGCGGGAGAGCAGTAAGCGGCCGGTTGGGTGACCCAAAATGGTTGTATATGGATTTTCAATGGCTTTCAGCAAGCGCGTTGTAGCCTTTTCCAACGACATGGTAAGGTTGCTGTGCACAGATGCAACGATATAGTCGAATGAGGCCAGGATTTCTGTTGGATAATCCAGCGAACCGTCACCCAGGATATCGGATTCTATCCCTTTTAGAATTTTGAACGGCTTTTCCGGATTTTCGGATGCAAAACGTGCATTCAGTTTCTCGATTTCTTCATGCTGACGGATGACATCCTCTATTTTGAGACCCTGAGCATATGTGGCGGTTTGCGAATGATCGGCAATTCCCAGATATTCAAAACCCAGCTCCCGGCAATACAGCGCCATTTGTTCCAATGTATGCTGGCCATCGGAATAAGTGCTGTGGTTGTGCAAAATCCCTTTCAGATCGTCCCAGGTAATGAGCTGGTCCGCGGAATGTGTCTCAGCCCAGGTAAATTCGCCGGCACCTTCCCGCATTTCAGGAACAATGTAAGGCAATCCCGCTTTTTGGTAAATGGCTTCTTCATTCTCAACCGCTTCATAATGAGCTTGCCGCCAGATTGTGCTGCCGGATGATGTGGGATAGCCTAAATGTAATGCATCAGAAGTTTCTATAAATAATTCATTCACAACACGTTCCGGCTTTGAAGCGATAATTTCAATGCCAACGGCCACGTCCTGTACATTTCCCCGCCATACAAAAGGTGACGACCGCTTTTCATCCTGGACCAAAATTTCAATGTCACCAATAAATGTCTGCAACAAAGCAGGCGAATCCGTTCCGACCAGGATTTTAATGTTGTCGACAATTTCGGCGCGGCGCCGGATGTCTCCTGCCACTTCCACCTGATCAAAGTTTTTTTTCAGCTCCCTGACGATCATCTCAGCAATTACTTCTGCCTTGTCCATCCGCAATTTGCCCGCCTGATCTTTCAAAAATGCCAATGAATCAATGATCTTTTGCTGAATGCTCCCGCCAAAACCTTTGATCTTGGCGACTGAACCATTCAAACAAGCGAGTTCGAGCTCGTGCAGGTTGTCAATGCCCAGCTCTTGCCACAGAACGGCTATCTTTTTAGGACCTATTCCTTTGATATTGAACATTTCCATCACCCCCAGCGGCGTATTGCGCAGCAGCTCTTCGAGCTCGGGGAATGTTCCTGTTTTTGCGATCTGAACAATTTTCCCGGCAGTGCTTTTACCAATGCCCTGCAACTTGGTAAGCTCCTGTTCCGTCATATTTTGGAGCTCTCCTTCCTTATATTTATCCAGGTAAAAGGCCGCAATGGAATATCCTTTGATCTTAAAAGGATCCACACCATGCAGTTCCATCAATTTGGCGGTCAATTCCAGGATCTCTACAATTTCAGGATTACTCATATCATTTCAGGTTAAAGAATTCTTTGCGAATTACGAAGTATGTCTCAGCATTTGCAAATATCGGGTAAGTAGTCCATTTTTTCCTTTAAGTAGTTATAGTATCAGCTGGTCTTAAATAGAAAAAACTTTAAACAAAACAGCCCTTTCCGGGACATAAAATAGGATTTCCAAAATGAGCATTGATCAATTAAAAAGTTACCGCGACGAGATTCACAACCATTTGACAACTGAACTGCTTCCTTTTTGGGAAACCAGATGTGTAGACAAGGAAAACGGCGGCTTTATCACGCATTTCGACAATGCCGGAAATGACTCCGGTGAGGATGAAAAGTCGCTTATAGCGCAAACCAGGACCGTTTTTACATTTTCCTCTGCGCACAGGGCTGGCCATGGCGACGGTCGCTATGCTGCCATTGCAAGCCACGGCGTCGATTTTCTTATCAATAAAATGTGGGATGAGGAAAATGGCGGTTTTTACTGGCTCATGGACCGTAAAGGAAATGTTAAGATCGACGAAAAGATCGTTTACGGACACAGCTTTGCTATTTACAGCCTGGCCGAATACACATTGGCAACGGGCGATCCGAGGGGTTTGGAATATGCGGAAAAGGTTTTTGATCTGCTACAAATCCACGGCGCAGACACTTACTATGGCGGCTATTTTGAAATGTTCCACCGCAATTGGGAGCTGAAAGGCAACGGCCCGGCTGGCGGCGACCGCAAAACCCTGGATGCCCACATGCATTTAATGGAGGCCTTCACTACATTATATGAAGCGAGCCAGAAACAGGTGCATAAGCGCAAGCTGATGGAAATAATCGAGCTGCTTTTGCATAAAATCATGCACCCAACCTATAAAACAGGCATCCCGCAATTCTGGGCAGACTGGACGGTTGCACCGCAGATCAAATTCGACATTATCTGGGGCTGGGACCGGTTTTCGGAAGACGGCATGAAAAGCAGTGCCGAAGACAACACCAGCTATGGCCATAATGTAGAGTTTGCATGGCTGCTTATGCACGCGCTGGACATTGCAGGCGTGCCTTATGACGCTTATCAGGACCAACTGCTGGCTTCGTATGATCACGCTGTGGAACACGGCATCGACTGGGAGTTTGGCGGCGTGTATGTGGAGGGCTCGCATGCGGGTGAAGTTTATGACCGTGAAAAGGAGTTTTGGCAGCAAGCCGAGGTGATCATTGGCATGCTGGACGCTTACCGTGTTTACGGCGATGAAAAATATCTAAAAGCTTACGACGCAACGCACCGTTTTGTGTTTGATAAAATGATCCACCATGAAGTAGGCGAATGGCTGCCATTGCTGACACGCCAGGGAGAGCCGATCTGGAAGCATATGAGCCATTCATGGAAGGTGAATTACCATTCCGTGCGTTCTATGGTGCAGGGAATTGTACGCCTTGATAAGCTGATTGCACAATCTGCGTAAGATTTTCCATACAAAAGGTTGTACTGATCCTTGAAATCACTTAGCCAGGACGCAAAACACGGTTTGGTATGATGTTTGAACTGTTGTGTGTAGTTCAATGCTTCTAACGAGGCTACTTTTTAAATTTAAATAGAAAAAGTCATGAGTGCTTTCACACAACAAGTAAAAGGCAATTGGAACGAGCTGAAAGGCAAATTCAAACAACAATATGCAGATTTGACCGACGACGACCTGTTATATGAAGATGGAAAAGAAGACGAACTTCTTGGAAAGCTTCAAAAGAAACTAGGAAAGACCCGTGAAGAAGTGGAAAGTGAAGTAGATAGATGGTCACGATAGACCCGGTTTGAAATACAGAGTAAATAATAGGTTAAGAGCCCTGGAATTGCGATTCCAGGGCTCTTTTTTTGTAGTAGGAAGCTCTGCATAAGTCCTTTTTGTTTCATCTTTTATATAAATATTCTTGAAATGAATCCAAATGAAATACCGGTCGGCATAGTGGGTTTGGGATTAATGGGTTGCAGTATAGTGACCTGCCTGCTGATTGCCGGCCATCCCGTAATTGCCGTTGCGCCTGTGAGCGCGGATCTGCTTCATGCGGAAAGAAGGATTCGGGAACATCTGGAAAATGCAAAAGAAAAGGGACTCATTGAAAATGGCCCGGAATTCTATTTTAAAAACCTCATCATTACCGAGGATTACGCTCAGCTGAAACCGTGCAAAATTGTTAACGAATGCACGATTGAAGACATTGATATCAAGAATTCAGTATATAAAAAAGTTGAAACGGTTATTGCGCCGGATGCATTGTTGTCGAGCAACACTTCTGCTATTCCAATTAGTCAGCTGCAAAAATTAACGCTTCATCCTGAACGCTTCCTGGGATTGCATTGGACTGAACCGGCGCATACTACGCGGTTTCTGGAAGTGATATGCGGGGATGATACGGACATTAAAAATGCAGAATATCTGTATGAACTTTCTTACAAATGGGGAAAAGAGCCAATCCTGGTAAGAAAAGACATTGCCGGATTTATCACCAACCGGCTCATGTATGCCATGTATCGCGAGGCGATCAGTCTGGTAGAAAATGGTTACGCGACCATTGAGGATGTCGACCGCTCGTGCCGCAACAATGCAGGCTATTTCATGACATTGGTAGGTGTTTTCCGATGGATGGACCTGACTGGCGTGCCTGCCTATCACACAGTCATGAAAAACCTGCTTCCTACTTTAAACAACAACACCGAAGTCCCCGAACTGATCGATAAAGTAGTCCGCGAAGGCGGCCGAGGCATCGCCAACTCCCACGGATTCTACGACTACGAACCCGGCGAAGCCGAAGTCTGGGAAGAAACATTCAAAGAATTCACCTACGAAATAAGGCAACTCGCATTAAAATACCCGGCAGATGTTGTGAAGAAAAGGCTGGCTGAGAAGCGGAACGGGTAACGTTATTTCTCCTGATCCTTTTTACCAAAAAACTGGTTCTTGATATAAGACTTCACTAGTTTTGGATGGTGCCGGTTTTGGTGCCGCAAGTTTTTGGAGACCTCCAATTTTTTAGTAAAATAATTCCACAATGGATGATTTTATAGCTGCCCGATCTCAGATGGCCCTTTCGCTGGGTTTTCACATTATATTTTCCTGTATTGGCATGGTCATGCCGTTTTTTATGGCCGTAGCGCACTACTATTGGCTCAGGACTGACAACATTGTTTATAAAAACGTCACGAAAGCATGGAGTAAAGGCGTTGCGATCTTCTTCGCGACAGGCGCCGTCTCCGGGACGGTCCTTTCGTTTGAACTCGGGCTCTTATGGCCGGAATTTATGAAACACGCAGGCCCCATATTCGGAATGCCGTTCTCGCTGGAAGGAACGGCATTTTTTATTGAGGCCATCGCCCTGGGCTTTTTCCTTTATGGTTGGGACAGGTTTAATAAATGGTTCCACTGGTTCACCGGCGTCATTGTCGGCGTAAGCGGACTTGCATCGGGAATCCTGGTAGTGGCTGCCAATGCGTGGATGAACAGTCCGGCTGGTTTTGATTTTGTCAACGGCCAATACATTAATATTGACCCTATCGAAGCCATGTTCAATGACGCGTGGTTTTCGCAGGCACTTCATATGACCATTGCTGCGTTTGTGGCAACGGGTTTCGCGGTTGCGGGCGTACATGCATTCATGATCCTGAAAGGTGAAAATGTGCTTTTTCATACCAAATCCTTCAAAATAGCCGCGATATTCGGGTGCGTAGCTGCGATTTTGCAACCATTAAGCGGTGATATTTCGGCCAAGGACGTGGCCATTCGCCAGCCTGCCAAGCTTGCGGCGATGGAAGCGCATTTCCATACCGAAAAGTCGGCGCCTCTGATCGTCGGCGGCATCCCTGACGAAGAGAATAAAAAGGTGGATTACGCCATAAAATTGCCTGGCTTCCTGAGCTTTCTGGCACACGGTGATTTTGAATCAGAAGTGACAGGCCTCGATAAAATTCCCGAAGAAAACCAGCCTCCGGTAGCCATCACGCATTATGCGTTTCAGATTATGGTCGGAATGGGCATGGCAATGATGCTTGTCGCTGTCCTTTATTTTATTGCGCTTTGGAAAAAGAAAAACTGGCTCGCCAGTCCGTGGCTGTTGAAATTGTTCGTTGCAGCAACGCCGCTGGGCTTCATCGCCGTGGAAGCTGGCTGGACCGTAACAGAAGTGGGCAGACAACCCTGGATCATCCACAACGTCATGCGGACCGCCGACGCCGTAACCCCCATGCCTGGGATAGCCTACTCATTCTACCTTTTCAGCGCTGTGTATGTCTCATTAGCATTAGTTGTAATTTTCATGCTCTACCGTCAAATCAAAATGGTAGGAACGCTATACGACAAGCCGAGATAAGAATCCAACCAAGCAAATCGCCCGGCGACCCCGTCGCCCGGCGACCCGGTCACTCATTCAATCATCACCGGCAACCCGGTAACATTTTAAATCAAAATGCTCTACATAGTCATCACTTTTCTCTGGACTTCCATCCTCCTCTACCTGTTGCTGGGCGGGGCGGATTATGGCGCCGGGATCATCGAACTTTTTACTTCCCGTAAAAATAAGGCGGTGACTCGCAAGACATTGTACGGCGCTATCGGGCCGATCTGGGAAGCGAACCACATGTGGCTGATCATTGCCATTGTGATCCTGTTTGTAGGTTTTCCGGTGATTTATTCAACCATGTCTGTGCACCTGCATATCCCGCTGACCATCATGCTTCTGGGCATTATAGCACGCGGAACAGCCTTTACTTTCCGACATTATGATGCGGTTGTAGATGATATGCAGTATTTGTACAACACGATATTCGCCATATCGAGCTTCATAACGCCCCTATTTCTGGGCATCATTGCAGGAAGCGCCGTTTCCGGCCACATTGATCCACAGGCTGATACATTTCTTTCGGCTTATATTTTCAGCTGGCTGCATTGGTTCGGGGTTTCGGTCGGCCTGTTCACTGTGGCTATTTGCGGTTTCCTGGCTTCTGTGTATCTGATCGGTGAAACGGATAATGATCAGGACCGGTTGCGGTTTGCACACAAAGCGCAGTTTTTCAATATTGCTGCTGTCATATGCGGGATCCTCGTTTTTATTGCCGCATATATCGAACACATTCCGCTGATCGACTGGGTCTTTGGAAACTGGGTCGGGCGGATCGCCATTGTTTCAGCTACGCTTTCGCTGGTCTGGATGTGGTCGCTGCTTTACCAGGGCAAGCTTGTTCTGTTGCGGCCGCTTGCAGGATTTCAGGTGACAATGATCTTGCTGACAACCACTTACAAGCATTTTCCTAACATTGTGATCTTAAAAGGAGGCGGTTATTTATCGCTGCTCGAACACAGCGGACAGGAGAAAACGATGGAGGCTCTGGCACTCGCATTGCTGATCGGCAGCGTTTTTATTTTGCCTGCATTGTTCTACCTGATTTACAGCTTTCAGAAGAAACCTTTGGAGTACGGGACCGAACATTAGCCAATGAATCAACCATAACGGCCGTTCGCACATCCGAAAGGCGGCCTTTTCTCAATTACCAATACTTTGGAATGCGAGAAAAGTGCAATAGGCTTTGCATTAAAAGTGCCTCGCCCGCCTGGTATGATCAAAATTCTAATTGTTGATGATGAACAAAAGGCAAGGAGTTTCCTGCATCGGCTGATCATCGAGTTTGTCCCGGAAGTATCTGAAATCCGCTTCGCTGCCTCAGCAACCAAAGCACGGGAGCTATTGAATGACTATGAGCCTGATATTGCATTTTTGAATATCGAAATGGCTTATCAAAACGGGTTTCAATTGCTGATAAGTTTGAAAAACCCGCAGTTTGAGGTCATTTTCACAACCTGCCAGAGTAAACATGCTATTCAGGCTCTCCGGTTCAGTGCGCTGGATTATCTGATGAAACCCATTGACCCGAAAGAACTCGTCGGTGCGATCCAGCGCTATCTCGTGAAGCGCAATTTGAAGCCCAGAAGGCCAAAGACATATGAGCATTTCATAGGCAGCGCGGAGAAAAAAGACTCCAAAGAGTTCCGGCTGACGGTTAGCTCTAGTAAGGGCGTTTTCTTCTTCCCGCTTGCTGAGATTATCCGCATCGAGTCCGACCGCAACTACTCGGTTATCCATTTCACGGATCAGGTAAAACCTTTTGTTGCTACCAAAACGCTCAAATATTTCGAGTACATTCTCGAACAATTCAAATTCATCCGAACACACAAATCCCACCTGGTTAATGCTGAGCATGTTATCCGCATCTCCAACAGCAATGATTTTGTTGTGCTTTCAGACGGGACAAGAATAGAGGTTTCGCGGAGAAAAAGAGAAGTTCTTATAAGGTTGCTGAATGTTTAATTGGGTGATAAATTGCCAAAAGAATTCGGCCCTGGTCAAGTAGATACGCGGCGAAGCGACGTTACTATATCTTGTTATTAATTACTAACTACGGACCTCTATGACCGATCGTAAAACACGGCTGGCTATCATTCTCATTACTTCTTTATTTTTTCTTTGGGGCTTCGCCCTTAATTTAAACCCCATCCTTATTCCGCATTTAAAGAAAGCATGTCAGCTAAGTGACTTTCAATCAGCACTTATTGATTCGGCTTCCTATATCGCTTACTTTCTGATTGCATTGCCTGCCGGGCTTTTTATGAAAAGGTTCGGTTACAAAGCCGGGATCACCCTGGGGCTGCTTTTATTTGCATTTGGCACATTTCTGTTTTATCCCGCTGCCGAAATGAGGCATTTTGGCTTTTTCCTGTTTGCCTTATTCGTGATTGCCAGCGGTTTAACATTGCTGGAAACGGCTGCCAACCCATATATAACCGTTCTTGGAGACAGTGAGTCGGCGACGCAGCGACTTAACTTCGCACAGTCATTCAATGGTCTGGCTGCTTTTTTAGCGCCGTTAATGGGCGGAACTTTTATCCTCTCGGGAAAAACACTTTCTGAGCAGGAAGAGCAATCGATGTCTGCGGACCAGCTGAACAGTTACCTCAATGCAGAAGCCTCTTCGGTTCAAATACCCTTTCTGGTGATAGGAGTTGTGGTTTTGTTGGTTGCGGTAATGATCTGGCGCACGCAATTACCTGAAATCAAGGAGGAAGCGGACGACAGCGGCAAGATCAGCGGCTCAATCTGGTCAGAAAAAAACCTGATTTTAGGCGTTATAGCACAGTTTTTCTACGTTGGTGCGCAAGTTTGTATCAGCAGTTTCTTTATTCGTTTTTCGGACAAAGTCGCAGGCATTGATGAAAAAACGGCCGCATATGTGCTGTCCGGTGCATTTTTAAGCTTTATGATCGGCCGGTTTATCGGCACTTATTTAATGCGATTTGTTGCTCCCCCGCGCTTACTCGCACTTTACAGCATAATTAATGTTGCGCTGCTTATCCTGGCTGTCCTTACCGAAGGCATGGTTGCGGTGTATGCATTGGTAGGCGTGCAGTTTTTCATGTCCATTATGTTCCCGACAATTTTTGCGCTCAGTATCCGCGGACTGGGAGAAAAGACCAAAATCGGGTCTTCACTGGTTATTATGTCTATCGTTGGTGGAGCGATTTTCCCGGTTATTATGGGTCAGGTTTCTGATATTTCGTCGATACAAACGGCCTATATCGTTCCGGCGGTCTGCTTCCTGGTGGTTCTTTATTTTGCGATCAAAAACAATTCAATTAAACATGTGACGCTGGGTGCTTCCCATTAAAAGTCGTCCGTATTCTTGCTAACATTCTCTATTATGGATTTACAATTGAAAGATAAAGTCGTTATTGTAACGGGTGGCGCAAAAGGGATTGGTGAAGGCATTGTGCATGTGCTGGCCAACGAGGGCGCTATTCCGGTCATAGTTGGCCGCAATGCTGCTGATAATCAAAAATTGGTTGACGAGCTTTCCGCCAAAGGCACGTCCTCATTCCAGGTGGTTGCCGAGCTTACCAGGCCCGAAGCTTGCGAGCAGGCGGTTGCAGCCGTTTTGGAAAAATTCGGCCGCATCGACGGGCTGGTGAACAATGCAGGTGTAAATGATGGCGTGGGCCTCGAAAGTGGTAATTACGAAGCATTTATGGCTTCGCTGCATAAAAATGTCGTGCATTACTATCTTATGGTACATTATGCATTGCCAGCGCTGAAAGCCTCCAAAGGTTCCATTGTCAATATCAGTTCAAAAACGGCTGATACAGGTCAGGGAGGCACATCGGCTTACGCTGCATCCAACGGCGGACGCAATGCACTTACCCGTGAGTGGGCGGTGGAACTTCTGAAATATGGCATCCGTGTCAATTCGGTTATTGTGGCTGAATGCTGGACGCCGCTCTATGAAAGATGGATCGAAACGCTGCCCAATCCACAAGAAAAACTGGCTTCTATTACGGCGCACATTCCACTGGAAAACCGGATGACAACGGCCGAAGAAATCGCTAATATGACTGTTTTTCTGCTGTCGCAACGTTCGAGTCATACAACGGGCCAGCTGATTTATGTGGACGGCGGTTATGTTCATCTGGATCGTGCGTTGGCTAATTCTTAATATTCTCAACATAAATTAGAAGTTAATTCCATTCAGCTATGGAGGTTTTGGTTTGTACAACACCCGGGGAATTTGCTTATCAGCAGGCAGAAAAACCAGCGTTAACCCCGGGGAATACCATTATAAAGATTAAAAGGATCGGCATTTGCGGGACAGATCTGCATGCATTTGAAGGAACGCAGCCTTTTTTCAATTATCCGCGCATTCTCGGTCATGAACTGGCCGGGGAAATTGTCGAAACGGACGGAGCGCCGGGGTTTTCAGTCGGTGAAGCAGTTACTTTTATTCCTTATTTCAATTGTGGCAAATGCATTGCCTGCCGGAACAATAAGCCTAATTGCTGCACGAGTATCCGGGTTTCTGGTGTCCATATTGATGGCGGGATGTCTGAATATTTATCGGTTCCCTCCTATTCGCTCGTGCATGGAAATGGTTTGAGCTTTGACGAATTGGCGCTTGTTGAAATGCTTTCAATCGGCGCACACGGGATCAGGCGGGCAAATGTGGAGCCAAATGAAACGGTGCTGGTCGTGGGTGCCGGGCCGATCGGGCTAGGAACGATGGAATTCGCGCGCATTGCCGGAGCGAATGTGATTGCGCTGGACATTAATGATGGAAGACTCGCGTTCTGCCGTGAAAAACTGGGCGTAGCACATACGATCAATGCATTGAATGACAATGTTTTGGAAAAATTAGCCGAAATCACAAATGGCGACATGCCAACGGTTATTGTGGATGCAACGGGCAATCTGAGAGCGATTAACACCGCATTCAGCTACTTGGCACATGGCGGCAGATATGTGCTTGTGGGCCTCCAAAAAGGGGATATCAGTTTCAGTCATCCCGAATTCCACAAGCGGGAAGCCACATTAATGAGCAGCCGGAATGCTACCCGCGCTGATTTTGAGCATGTGATCAGCAGCATGAAAAACAGCTTTATAGATCCTACCACTTACATTACGCACCGGGTGGCTTTTAATCAGGTGAAGGACGAGTTTGAAGGCTGGCTGGATCCTGCGAATGGTGTGACCAAGGCGATGGTTTCTGTGGATTGAACCGTTTGTTTTATTGTAATTAAAAAATGCCTGACTGTTTTGGATCAGGCATTTTGCTTTCATTTAGGGTGCGTATTTGCGTTAAGTTTGAACTTCAATGAGAAAAGCTGTTGAAATATTAATTACCCTCGTAATTTTGCAGGTGTTTTGCCTCAGACTTTTACGAGCCAAACATTGGAACAGTAACTACTTTCATGAAGAAAATCCGTAATTTTTGCATCATTGCCCATATTGACCACGGGAAAAGCACACTGGCAGACCGATTGCTGGAATTTACAAATACTGTAAGCAAACGCGAAATGCAGGCTCAGTTACTTGATAACATGGACCTGGAACGCGAGCGCGGCATCACGATCAAGAGCCACGCTATCCAAATGACTTATCCTTACAAAGGAGAAGAATATACTTTTAACCTTATTGATACGCCGGGCCACGTCGACTTTTCTTATGAAGTTTCGCGCTCCATTGCTGCCTGCGAAGGTGCATTGCTGCTCGTGGATGCATCGCAGGGAACGGAAGCCCAGACGATCTCGAACTTATATCTGGCGATCAACCACGACCTGGTGATCATTCCGGTTTTAAATAAAATAGATTTACCGGGCGCTATGCCGGAGGAAATTAAGGATGAAATGGTCGATCTGCTGGGTTGCGATCGGGATGACATCATTCCTGCCAGCGGAAAAGAAGGAATCGGCATTGAGGCCATTCTGAATGCGATTGTAGAAAGAATTCCGGCTCCGGTAGGCGATCCGAAAGCACCTTTGCAAGCATTGATCTTTGACTCGGTTTTTAACTCGTATCGTGGGATCGAAGTTATTTTCCGGGTTAAAAACGGGACAATCAGAAAAGGCGACCGCGTTAAATTTATGGCGACGGGCAAGGAATACATTGCCGACGAGATCGGAACATTAGGTTTGGCACAAATCCCGAAGCAAGTGGTGGAATGCGGTGACGTAGGTTACCTGATTTCAGGAATCAAGGTTGCTAAGGAAGTTAAAGTAGGCGATACATTCACGCACATTGACAGGCCTGCAAGTGAAGGAATCGTTGGTTTTTCAGAGGTGAAGCCAATGGTTTTCGCCGGGATCTATCCGGTTGACACCAGCGAGTTTGAAGAGCTGCGTGAGGCCATGGAAAAGCTTCAACTGAATGATGCTGCGCTTGTTTGGGAACCAGAAACATCTGCGGCATTGGGCTTTGGATTCCGTTGCGGGTTCCTTGGTATGCTGCATATGGAGATCGTTCAGGAACGTCTGGAACGTGAGTTTGATATGACGGTTATCACCACGGTGCCTTCGGTGCAGTTCCGTGTGACGAATACAAAGAACCAGTTGTTGAACATCAGCGCGCCTTCGGAAATGCCTGATCCTAACCATATTAATTCAATTGAGGAGCCTTATATCAACGCACAGATCATCACGAAATCCGATTACATCGGCGCGATCCTGAACTTGTGTATGGACAAACGCGGCATTCTGAAAAACCAGGTTTACCTGACTTCGGAACGTGTTGAGCTTCAATTCCTTATTCCGCTTGCGGAGGTCGTTTTTGATTTCTTTGATAAACTAAAAACCATATCCCGCGGTTATGCGTCTTTGGACTACGAACTTGCTGGTTATCAGGAATCGGACATGGTGAAGCTGGACGTTATGTTGAATGGCGAGCCGGTTGATGCGCTTTCTGCCATCGTTCACCGATCAAAATCTTATGAATGGGGTAAAAAGCTTTGCGAAAAGTTAAGAGAGCTAATTCCGCGCCAGATGTTTGAAATCGCTATCCAGGCGGCAATCGGTCAGAAGATCATTGCGCGTGAAACCGTGAAAGCGATGCGGAAAGACGTTTTAGCAAAATGTTATGGCGGTGATATTTCCCGTAAAAGAAAGCTTTTGGAGAAGCAGAAAAAGGGTAAAAAACGCATGCGCCAGGTTGGTAATGTGGAAATCCCGCAGGAGGCGTTTATGGCCGTATTGAAAATCAATTGATTAAATCATAAATATTCAGCCGAGCGCTGTCTTGGTCAATTTTATGGCGTGAAAGGCAAGACCTATCCGCGTTTTGTTGTAATTTTGACTGAATTCAAATTTTTAGACCAAGAAACTAAAATACCTTAACAAGCGATATGGCAGAAGTAATTCGTATGCCCAAGATGAGCGACACCATGGAAGAAGGTGTTATCGCAGAATGGCACAAAAAAGTTGGCGATAAAATAAAATCAGGTGAAATTATTGCTGAGGTGGAAACCGACAAAGCAACTATGGATCTTGAGTCCTATTATGACGGCACTCTTCTATACATTGGTGTTAACAAGGGCGATGCGGTTCCGATAGACGGCATTATGGCGGTTGTTGGTTCCGAAGGCGAAGACTATAAGTCGTTGCTCGAAGGCGGAAGCACAAATGGTGCAGCGAAAGCAGAGGCAAGTGCAGAACCGGCCAAAGAAGAAGCAAAACCAGCCGCTGCCATTGAAACGGCGACGCCGGAACCTGCAAAGAAAGCAGCTCCTGCGGCCCCAGCTGAGAAAATCAACGCAGTCGTTGTCAGAATGCCGAAGATGAGCGACACGATGGAAGAAGGAACATTGGTGGGATGGCAGAAAAAGGTTGGAGATAAAGTAAAATCAGGTGACATCCTGGCCGAAGTTGAAACTGACAAGGCGACGATGGAGCTGGAAGCGTACGAAGACGGAACGCTGCTATATATCGGAATTAAAGACGGCGAATCTGTTCCTGTTGACGGCATTATCGCGGTTATCGGTGAAGAGGGTGCTAATGTGGAAGCATTGCTGGCCCGTGAAAACGGTGAAGGTGGTGCGGAAGTTGAAAACATTGATGCAACCGACGAAGGCAAAGCGGCTCCTGCTGCTGAGTCCGGTTCAAATGGCGTTGACAAAACGGTTTCTGTCGCTGATTCAGGTGACAGGATTAAGGCTTCACCATTGGCTAAACGCCTGGCAGACGAAAAAGGGATTGATCTGAGCCAGGTTGGCGGCAGTGGCGACAACGGTCGCATCGTGAAACGCGATGTGGATGAGTTCAAACCTGCTGCGGCAGCCCCTGCTGCAAAAACAGAAGCGCCTGCTCAGGCGGCATCTGCACCAGCTCCTGCTGCGAAATCTGAACAGTCTGCTGCAAGCGCCCCAGCAAATGGTGACTTCACAGATTCGCCTATCTCGCAAATGCGTAAAACCATTGCCCGCAGACTGAGCGACAGCTTGTTTACCGCGCCGCATTTCTATGTGACAATGGAAATCAACATGGATAAGGCCATGGCATTGCGTCCGCAACTGAACGAGGTGAGCCCTGCTAAGATCTCTTTCAATGATATGGTGATCAAAGCTTGCGCAGTGGCGTTGAAACAACATCCTGCCGTTAACTCAGCTTGGTTGGGAGACAAAATCAGAAGATACAATTACGTAAATATCGGTGTGGCCGTAGCGGTTGACGAAGGTCTGCTGGTTCCGGTGATCCGTGATGCCGACAAGAAAACATTGTCGATAATTTCCGGGGAAGTGAAAGATCTTGCCGGCAAAGCGAAAGACAAAAAGTTGCAGCCTAAGGACTGGGAAGGAAATACATTCTCGATCTCAAACCTGGGCATGTTCGGTGTAGATGAATTTACTGCGATCATTAACCCGCCGGATTCCTGCATCCTGGCCATCGGCGCGATCAAGAAAGTAGCAGCTTTCAAAGAAGATGGAACGGTTTACCCGCAAAACATCATGAAAGTAACCCTTTCTGCTGACCACCGCGTTGTAGACGGAGCATTAGGCGCTCAATTCCTGCTCACAGTGAAAAAGCTGCTTGAAGAGCCGATGAGTATGTTGGTATAAAAGAGTTATTTATTATTCAAACAAAAACACACTATGAATGCAGACAGAAGATTAGATCAGTTGGAGCCGGTTATTTCTGAACTATTAATAAAGCAGGATAGAACAGATAAGAAAGTTGACAACCTTACTTTTATGGTGTCAAACATAACTGAGTTGGTTATTACGCAAAATGAGAACATTACATTTTTGCTTAAAAATCAGCTTCAAATGTCCGGAAGGATTGGTAATATTGAAATTAGACTGGATGGAATGGACTCGCAGTTTAAAGACGTGCTCTCAAACCAGGACTCGTTAAAAGCGGCTCAAAGTTTAATCTCCGAAAAACAGGAAGCAATGTTTATTACACAGGAATCAATGTCGGCTAAGCAGGATTTTTTGTCTAGAATGCAAGAGTCAATGTTGACCGAGCAACAGATGATATCCGCTAAACAGGATTTCCTATCGAGAATGCAGGAAACTATACTTGCTAAGCAGGATTTGATCCTTGACTTCATTAAAAAGGAGTAGATTTCAATTGTAATGATTTAATAAATGTACAAAGTGTCAGGTTTTCCGACCTGGCACTTTTGTTTTGTGAGGGGTTTTACGAATTAGTATAAAATCAATTTATGGAAAAAATACATGCTACCACCGTCTTGGGGGTGCTTCATAACGGAACGGTTTCCTTGGGCGCGGATGGCCAGGCTACAATGGGTAATACAGTTGCTAAAAGCAATGTGAAAAAGATCCGGACGCTCATGGGCGGCAAAATTCTTGTGGGCTTTGCGGGGTCCACAGCAGATGCTTTTACGCTTCTTGAAAAATTCGAAGAAAAGTTGAATGCATACGGCGGCAATATGAAACGCGCTGCAATAGAATTAGCAAAAGATTGGCGGACAGACCGTTACCTGCGCAAGTTGGAAGCCATGATGATCACAGCCAACAAGGAAGAAATCCTCGTGATCTCAGGAACTGGCGATGTGCTTGAACCAGAAAACGGCATTGCAGCCATCGGATCGGGCGGGAATTATGCGTTGTCAGCTGCACAAGCATTGAAAAAACATGCAGGACACCTTACTGCGGAAGAGATGGTGCGCGAAGGATTAACGGTTGCAGCAGACCTTTGCATTTATACAAATCACAACCTGGTAATCGAAAAAGTGCAGTAAGTTATAATTCAGCCATTAATGTCATGATTTTCACCAGTGAATCGGAAATCATGCGGTTGCTGCCCGGCATGTATTTGTGGGCAATGATTGAAAAGCTGAGCAACGAACCTGATTTGGACGTGACATAACCGGCATAAGCGCGGGTTCCTTCAATAGACCCGCTCTTAACATGCATATTCCCAGCGGCTTTCGTGCCCTTACCAAGGTTCCGGACGGTGCCATTCAAGCCGAGGACGGCAATGCTCTTGTAAAAATCATTGAAACTGGCATCCTTGTTGGCGACGTTCAGAATGTCTGTCAGGCTGTGGGTTGTGATGGAGCCGGACGGTGACAGGCCACTCCCGTCTTTGATATAAAATCCCCTCAAATCCGCTCCTTTACCCGACCAGTAAGCTGTTATGGCCTTGGCTGCATCATCAAATGCTGCGTTTCCGGCAAGTCGTTTCCCGGCTTGCTTGAAAAGTGCGTCGGCGTACAAGTTAACGCTCCAAAAATTAGTTTGCTGGCAAAGATCACGCAACGGCGGTGACTCGTATTTGTCCAGCACAACCTTCGGGTTGGCAGACGCGGCGGGCATTCCGGGCTGCGGCACTTTGTTCTCTCCTATCCCGATCGCCGCATTTAACAAACTATTTTTCAAGGCAAAAGCCACATATTCAGCTGCATTGGGGATCGAACCTTTTACTGTAAACACTGCCGGGCCGGCAGGAATTGTGCCGGTAAGGACGACCGAATTGCCCAGCGGACTGCTGTAAACAATGGTCTTATCGCCAGAGCCTTTCTCACCCGTTGTTACCTTATTGACAAATGTCAGGTAAGGAATGGCTGGCTCGATGCCAACAAATGTGGTTGGATCGCCAAAGTCCGCGCCGGGCTTGAATTTAATTTTGTACAAATTTTCGTTGAAATTCAATCCTGAAACACCTGCGCCGTAATAATTCCCCAGATCCCCCCATATCCAGGTGCTGGCAACGGTTTCGGCATCGAAAAAGGAGGCGTCGGGAATGATACTGCCTTTGATATACCGGACGCCCGTTTTCTTAACCGCTGCAACCCAACGGGTAATGAGCTCGTTTGCTGTGGGATACCCCTTGAAACGCTCACTTCCCAGCGACGGATCGCCGGTTCCGTGAATGTATACATTACCAATTAATGTGTCATTTCTGATGATCCCGTCGTGTTCCAGAAATGTTTGAAATTTAAAATCACCACCAAAAACCGCCAGCGCTGTGGCTGTTGAGACTAATTTTAATGTGGAAGCGGATGGCAATGAGCGTTCCGCATTTAATGCGAAGACATTTGAGGCATCCTTTACTTTTTTTACACTCAGGGAAAGGGAACCGCTTCGCATCAATTCGCTGTTTTCGAGTTCCAGCACGGCATCGCGGAGGTTATTGAGCGCGATACTGTCTATATTTTGAGCATTGACATTTAAACAGAAAAAAAGAAAAAACAAAAACAGGCCGGATTTCATATTAGTTTAGCAGGGTGACTTTCGCACAGAAAGAGAAGATACCAAATCTAAACTAGTAAGTAATCTCCAAATCTCAGCCGGTTTTTGGTACTTTTGTAAGATACACCCCATTTCCAACGTATGAAATTGACATTTTGGGGAGCTGCGCAGCAGGTGACAGGTAGCATGTTTCTTTTAGAGACAGACGATTACCGAATTTTAATTGACTGCGGCTCTGACTTTGACTTAGACGAGATCGGTAGAAAAACCAGGTATGAGGAGCAAAAAAGTGTATTCCCATTTGATGCGAGTTTAATCAATACAGTACTTTTAACACACGCTCACATTGACCATTCGGGCAACATTCCGAATCTGTATAAATATGGATTTGAAGGAAGGGTTGTTTGTACTGAGCCTACCCTGGCGCTCACTTCACTTCTTTTGAGGGATGCCGCTAACCTGCATCAGAAACGCCTGAATGCACGCATGAACGGGTCTTCCAAGAAAAGAGGCAAGAAAAAGAAGGAAGTTCCGATGGATTATTTCGTTGAAAAGAACGTAAATGAGGCATTGGACAACTTCGTGCCGGTCGCTTTTGGCCAGCGCTATCGCATTGCAGATAATGTAACCATCGTTTTTTACGCGGCCGGGCATTTGCTGGGCGCGGCGCACATTGTGCTCGAAGTTTATGAAGATGGCGAGAAAAAGCGAATCTGCTTTTCGGGGGACATCGGCCGGAGCAATTATCCGCTGCTGATTGATCCCCAGGAAATCCCGCAGGTTGATTATTTGATCTGCGAATCCACTTACGGAAACCGTCTGCATGAGGACCAGGGCTCGCCTGCGGAAGCGTTAGCAGATGTGATCAAACGAACTTGCATTGATATTCCGGGCAGGTTAATTATTCCTTCGTTCAGCGTGGGCCGCACGCAGGCGCTCCTTTACACATTGAATAAGATCTACATGGATCACTCATTTCCAAACTTGAAGGTGTTCTCCGACAGTCCGCTGGCTCATAGCAGCACGAAAGTGTACCAGCGCCACGTGCGTCTGCTGAATAAGGAAGCACGCACTTTTCAGGATGATAATGACATGCTCTTTGATTTTGACAACCTTATCTATCTCGAAAGCTCCGATGCCAGCAAGGCTGTATCTAACTACAACGAACCCTGTATTATCATCTCGTCTTCGGGTATGGTCCAGGGCGGTCGTGTGGAGCAGCACGTGGAGGCTAATATTGGCAACCCTTATGCCACTATCCTGATGATCGGATATGCTTCTGAGGGAACATTGGGATGGCGGCTTCTGAATGGACAGGACACGATTTCAATTCGCGGAAAGCAGCTGCCCGTCTTGGCTAATATTGAAAAAATTGACGTATTTAGCGGCCACGGAGATCAGAATGATTTATTGAAATTCATCAAATTACAAGATCCGGAAAAGCTGAAAGGCATTTTTCTGGTACACGGAGAACAGCAAAGCATGGCTGATTTCCAAAGTAAAATTCAAGAAAACGGCTATAAATCGGTAGAAATACCATTGAGGGGACGCACTTACGAACTTTAAGCTGCCCCGCTGCCAAACAAACAAGAACCTGAATATGAGAACATACCTGGATTTCGAAAAACCTATGGCCGAGCTCGAACGCAAGCTCGAAGAAATGAAAACACTGGCGCAGAACAATAATGTGGATTTTTCCGGCGCCATTTCCTTATTGGAAAACAATATAACAGATCTTCGAAAGGAAATTTTTGAGAACCTTACACGCTGGCAGCGTGTGCAGCTCTCGCGCCATCCAGACCGTCCATATACGCTCGATTACATTGAGCTGATCTGCGACGAGTTCATCGAATTGCATGGTGACCGCCAGGTTCGGGATGATCCGGCTATTATTGGCGGGCTTGCCAATGTAGGCGGACAGTCTTTCATGCTCATAGGACAACAAAAAGGCCGGAATACAAAACAAAGGCAGCACCGTAACTTTGGTATGCCCAATCCCGAAGGCTATCGCAAGGCATTACGCCTGATGAAACTGGCTGAAAAATTCAACAAACCTATTATTACCCTTATCGACACTCCGGGCGCATTTCCTGGTATGGAGGCTGAGGAACGCGGTCAGGGTGAGGCCATTGCGCGCAACCTGAAAGAAATGTTCATGCTGAAAGTGCCGGTAATATGCATCGTGATCGGTGAAGGCGCGTCGGGCGGTGCGCTGGGAATTGCCATCGGCGACCGTGTTTTAATGTTGGAAAATACCTGGTACTCAGTGATTTCCCCTGAAAACTGTTCAGCAATCCTTTGGAGAAGCTGGGATTTCAAAGAGCAGGCTGCCGAAGCGATGAAAATCACGGCTAAGGATATGAAAAAGAACGGGTTGATCGACGGCATTATTCCCGAACCATTGGGCGGAGCACATTTAGATCACCACTGGATGGCCGAGAAATTGAAAATGGTTATCCTGGAAAACATTAACGAACTCGCTGCGATTGAGCACCAGGACAGGATTGACCAACGCATTGAGAAATTCTGTGCAATGGGTGTAGTTGTTGAATAACCGGAACAATGAAGAATAGCAAGATAAAGAATATCATTTTTGACCTGGGCGACGTAATTCTGAACATTGACGTGCCCGTTGCGTCAAAATCATTTGCAGAACTAAGCGGCAGGGAGCAAGCTGAAATCCTTGAACTATTCAGCAAAAATGCGCTTTTCCGGCAGTTTGAAACGGGCGAACTGGACGAAGCGGGTTTTCGCAATTATGTGCGGAAAATTCTGGAATTCTCTGATCTTTCCGACGAAGCCATTGATACAGCCTGGAACAGTCTCCTGCTAGATCTTCCTCCCGAGCGCGTGGAACTGCTTCAAAACCTATCAAAAAGTTACCGGCTTTTCCTGCTGAGCAACACGAGCTCGATCCACATTACACAGGTTAACAAAATTCTGGAAGCATCGACCGGCGTTAAAAAGCTGGATGATCTTTTCGAAACCGTTTTCCTATCCTATGAAATGGGGTTAATGAAGCCAGACCCGCAGATTTATCAAAAAGTGTTGGAACAGGCAGGTCTTAAAGCGGAAGAAACCCTTTTCCTGGACGATAACCGGGACAACATTGAGGCCGCTTCGTTATTAGGAATTGACACCATTCACGTCCAGAAACCAGTAACCATTTTGGAATATCTTAAAGACTATGCAGTCTAACACACGCACTTACATCATTCAGGCCGTTCTTTTTATTCTGACGATCATTACCACCACAATGGCTGGCGCTGAATGGATTTACGGCAACATTTTTGCTTTCGTATACGACTTTGCCTACTTCCTGATGGGCAGCGGGGCTGAAAAGCCTGTCACCGGTGAAACCGTTAAATTTCTCGGGTGGGCTGAATTCAAGCAGGGCTTCCAATTTTCAATCCCTTTTCTGGCGATCCTGACCATTCATGAGTTCGGCCATTATTTTGTTGCCAAAATGCATCGCGTAAAGGTTACGCTCCCCTATTACATTCCGCTTTGGTTTGGTATTTCAAACAGTATCGGAACCATGGGCGCATTTATTCGCATTAAATCCGTTGTCCGTTCGCGCTTAAAGTTCTTCGATATCGGCATAGCTGGTCCGCTGGCCGGTTTCATTGCTGCTTTGGTGGTTCTCTGGTATGGCTTTACCCATTTGCCACCGCCGGAATACATTTTTTCCATACATCCTGAATACGCGCGGTTTGGTTTGAGTTACCCGCAATTTGCTTATGAAAATGCCTCAGGTAACATTGCATTGGGTGATAACATTCTATTCTGGATGTTTAAAACCTACATTGCAGATCCGGCGCGCTTGCCGCATGCCTACGAAATGATCCATTATCCGTACATTTTCGCAGGATATCTTGCTCTTTTCTTTACATCCCTCAATCTTATTCCAATTGGTCAGCTGGATGGCGGGCACATTCTTTACGGCTTAATCGGCAAGAAAAAATTTGATATCGTTGCGCCGATCCTTTTCGGATTGTTCGCTTTTTATGCTGGTTTGGGTCTTTTTACGGCAGAGTCGTTTGCAACAGGAAGCAATGCTGTTTTCTATGAGCGTTTCTTCTATCTGGCCATCTACATTTATTTCCTATATATCTGTTTCAAAAGGGCCAGCGATAGTCCCATGACGGGCTTAATGCTAAGTTTGATTGTGGTAGTAGGGCAATTCGCCGTATCCTACATTCGTCCCGACTGGCAAGGTTCTACCGGTTTCCTGCCATTCATTTTCATCCTGGGCCGTTTCCTCGGCATCCGCCATCCCGACACCGACGAAAACGAACCCCTCGACGCCCCCCGTATCATCCTGGGCATCTGCGCATTAATCATCTTCATCATCTCATTCAGCCCAACTCCGTTTATTTTGATTGAGTAGTAAAGCTTTGGATCAGGGCAATCCCGAGTGATGAAACATTGTGCAGTTCGTCACATCCCTCCGGGATTTGTGAAATGCCCACTAATAACATATAGCTACCAACATTGCATCGCTCTGCGATTTGGGCGGTTGTGCAATCCCGGAGGGATGAAATATCGGTAACAACAACGATTGCGAACCGGAGGAAATCCCACGAGGGATGAAACATTGTGCAATTCGTGACATCCCTCGGGGATTTGTGAAATGCCCACGCATAACATATAGCTACCAACATTGCATCGTTCCGCGATTTGAGCGGTTGTGCAATCCCGGAGGGATGAAATATCGGTAGCAACAACGATGGCGAACCGGAGGAAATCCCACGAGGGATGAAACATTGTGCAATTCGTGACATCCCTCCGGGATTTGTGAAATACGCACGAATAATATATTGCTACCAACATTGCATCGCTCCGCGATTTGGGCGGTTGTGCAATCCCGGAGGGATGAAATATCGGTAGCAAAACGAGGAACAATGCGCTTTCAAATGAAGGATCAAAATTGCAACTTCACACATATGAAATCAGTAAACGTTAACCCAACCCCTATATTCTCCCGAAGGCAATTCGTTGCTGCTTGCGCCGGCGTGCCGTTTTTGGGGAAATTTTTTTTTGATGAGCCATTTACATATAGCGTCAAAGGAAAAATCAATGTTGCTGATCTTGGCTTGACGCTTATTCATGAGCATGTTCTCGTTGATTTTATCGGGGCGGACAAGGTTACACAGGATCGATGGGATCACGACGAAGTCATCAACAAAGTCCTTCCCTATCTGCTTGAAATTAAGAAAAGGGGCATCAAGAGTCTGGTTGAATGTACGCCTGCTTACCTTGGACGGGACGTTTTATTGCTTCAAAAATTATCTAAAAAATCCGGATTGAATATCTTGACGAACACGGGTTACTACGGTGCTTCGGATAATAAATATTTACCCCGATTTGCTTTCACAGAAACCGCGGAACAACTTTCAAAGCGCTGGATTAACGAATTCCGGAACGGCATTGACGGTACGAACATTAAGCCGGGATTTATTAAAACCAGCGTTAATGCCGGCCCGCTTTCCGAACTTCACCAGAAACTCGTCCATGCCGCTGCGCTTACTCATCTACAAACTGGATTAACGATCTGTTCTCATACAGGGCCAGCTCTCCCAGCCGCTCAGGAAATTGAAATATTGCAAAAAAATGGGGTTAGTCCGTCAGCTTTCGTCTGGGTTCACGCCAGCGGAAGCGATGAGGATTTTGAAAAAATCGCGAAAAGTGGTTGCTGGGTTAGTCTGGATGGCGTGAATGAAGATAATGTTGAGAAGATAGCCACACTGATTTTGTTTCTGAAAGCAAAGGGCTTTATTAAACAAATCCTCCTGTCACACGACGCAGGCTGGTATAAACCGGGCGAGCCAAATGGCGGAACATTCAGAGGTTATACCACCATTTCAGACAAGCTTTTACCTCTGTTGAAACAGAAAGGATTCAGCGAGTTCGATACAAAGCAGGTTATGCTTACTAATCCAGCCAATGCATTTACGATCCGTATCCGCAAGTCAAATGCATAAGCAGCATATTTCAACGGATTTCTCAGCCTTCAAATTCGATTCGAAATGCCGTCCAGCCATCTGGATTGGTCTGTAATGAGAATGTGAATCCGTGGTTGATGAGGATTTCTCTGGCCAATGTGAGCCCTATGCCCTGGCCGTCGTGCTTGGTGCTAAAAAATGGGTTGAAAAGCTGGGCCCCTACTTCGGCTTCGATGGGGCTGCCGTTGTTTTTAATGGTCAGATTATTTTCGGAAACCTCGATTCGGATCTCATTGCCAGGTTTGCACGCCTCGATCGCATTTTTCAGCACATTGACAAGCACGTGCTCCATCTGGCCTACGTCGATTTTTTTAGATACAACATTTGCCGGCAGTGATGTGTGAATTGAGACACCCCGGTGTGCGGCTGCCGGCTCCATGAAAATAGCTAAGTCTTTGACAAATTTATTCAAATCCGTAGGAACCGGCGCGGGTGCTGGGAGCCGAACGACGTCTGCAAAGTTTCGCATGAATTTCGTTAGCCTCCGGTTACGTTCAGAAGCAATGGTTAGCGCTTCTCGCAGTTCAATGTAAGAATCATCCGAAAGAATGTTTGTGGTTGTCTGCAAAATGGAATCCGTGGCGCCTAGTGTGTTGTTCACCTCGTGCGCCATCATTCGGATCACTTTGCCGTATGCATTCTTTTCCGATTCAAGTATCTCATTAGTAAGCTCTTCGATCATCAGAAACGAGCGACGGAAGCCTTGATCCATGAAATGCGAGCGCTGCACTTTGAATGTTACCACGCCATTAGTTTTCACAATTTTCGATTCTCCGTCCTGAATATGAGCCAGTTCAACCAGCAACGGATGATTGGTTTCCTCCAATAACAGCCCTTTCAAACCTTCCGCTTCGTTTTTGAAATATTCCTTTGCTTTGACATTGAACGAATCGATTTTTTCATCAAAATCGAGGATAATGATAGAAATAGGCGATGCGGCGATCAGTTTTTCGAGGAAAAAATGTTGCTCATGCAAGCGCGTCCGCTCCTCGCGGAGCTGGTCGATCATCAGGTTATAAACTTCAATCAATGTATCCACTTCTCCTTTGCCGGTCGGGACGAATTTGATGGAAAAATCTTTGTCCTTAATGGCCTCAATTCCCGATTTCACAAATTGGATAGGTTGCATAAAATTCTGATAAATCTGAATGGAAACGATGGCGGAAAGCAACAGAAACACCTCAAAACCAATGAAAAGCAATTTGTCCTGATAGAGAATTTTGTAAACCAGGAAAACCAGGACAGTGTGCAATACCAATATGTAAAGAATGTATTTTGCCTTCGTTGATAATCTCATACGTCCTCGAATTCGTAGGAAATACCATATTTTTCCAATCTACGATAGAGCGCAAACCGTGTGATTCCGAGCGATCTGGCCACTTTGCTCACTTTATTCTGGTGAAATTGCATGGCCTTGGTGATCATTTGATATTCCATTTCCTCCAAAGTGATCGCGCCTACTTCTGGAAGGTTTTTCTGGGCCGACGGCTGTGTGCCACCACTCAGATTACGCTGTAAATCTGCTATATCCAATGTATCCGAGCCGGAAAGCAACACCGTGCGCTCGACCAGGTTTTTCAACTGACGGATATTTCCCTGTAACTGCAATGTCCGGAGCCATTTCATTGCTGCCGGGCTTAGGCGCAGGTTGGGGCGTTGATAAATGGTTTTCAGGTTGTTAACAAAGAATTCAGACAGCAACGGAATGTCGTCCGGCCTTTCCCTAAGCGCTGGCAGCTTAACGGTGATCAGGTTAATGCGGTAATAAAGGTCTTCCCGGAATGTTCCTTGCGCGACCATTTCCTCCAAATTCCGGTTTGTAGCACAGATCACACGCACGTCCACTGTCCTGCTTTTACTGCTTCCCAACGGCTCAAAAGTTCTTTCCTGCAACACACGCAGCAATTTTACCTGACTTGACAAATCCAGTTCCCCGATCTCATCCAAAAAGATCGATCCCTTATGCGCCATTTCAAACCGGCCCAGGCGATCCGTTTTGGCATCCGTAAAAGCGCCACGAACGTGACCGAAAAGCTCGCTTTCAAACAATGTTGAAGAAATCCCGCCCAGATTCACCTTCACAAAGGGACGTGATTTTCGCTTGCTATTCATGTGAATTGCCTCGGCAATCAGTTCCTTTCCCGTGCCGCTTTCGCCCGTAATAAGCACCGCCGCATCTGTGGAAGCAACGCGGCCAACGGTCTCAAGAATATCAAGCAGTTTGGGATCCTGACCTACAATGTTCTCGAAATGATACTGTTGTTCCAGTTTCTTTCTACTGCCTGAAAGCGGTAATGTTTGTGACAAATTCAGAATGGTCCGCACCGATTGCAGCACATGATCATTCTGCCAGGGTTTGGTAATAAAATCAATCGCACCTTCCTTCATTCCCCTCACAGCCAGATCAATAGTCCCCCATCCCGTAATCAAAATCACAGGAATGGCAGGGTAACGTTTCTTGATTTGCTGCAAAAGCTGCATGCCCTCCTTCCCCGAAGTTTCAATCGAAAAGTTCAGGTCCAGCAGGATCAGCTCCGGCGTAACCGTCTTCAAAATATCGAAAGTCTCATCCGGCGACCCCACACCTCTAACCTCAAACCCCTCCTTTTTAAGCAGCAGGATCAAAGAAGTCCGTATCGCAAGATCATCATCGACAATTAGGAGCATATCACAATTTTACTTCGCAATCACTTTTCAACATTCAAACATTCAATCATTCCCATCTAAACCCTCACTCTTCATGCAACGCTATCGCAGGGTGGATCCGGGAGGCTTGCTTGCTGGGGAGCCATGCGCAGAGGGTAACGATGATGTAAATTACGGCAATGGAGGCGAAAATTGAAGTGATATAAATTTCACTGTCGAGATCAAACACATTCATCAGCGGAAATTGCACAGCGAAAAGTAACCCGATAATAAGACTGAAAGTCGCGATCACCCATATTTCTCCCAAAAACTGAATGGCCACTTTGCCTTCCGTGGCACCCATCGCCCTGCGAAGTCCGATTTCATTTTTCCTTCGCGAAATGTTGAGATTTAGTATCCCAAAAAGTCCCAGCGCTACATTAGTAAGCAAGAATGCGCTGATAATCAGAAAAATAAGCACTGGAACAAGCGTAAGGTTATGACGGTTTAGACGTGATTCTTTTAAATAACTCACTTCAATTCCCCAACCAGGCAGCATCATCGCAATGTCCTTCACAAGCTTGGCTTCAAAGTTTGCGTCCGTGCCGCGTTTGGTTTTAATCAATACATTGGAATTCCATACATCATCTTTGGCAAGCATTTCAAAAACGCCCGGATTGTCAGACATAAATTCGCCTTTGGCTTTGAATTTATCGATAACGCCGACCACTTTATAGGAGCTCTTATCGTCGATTTTGATCACCTTATTCAACGATGTTTCATTTAGAAAGAGCTTGTCTTCCAGCTTTTTATTAATCACAATCGGAATAAATTTCGCTACACGATCACCTTCCCGATACCAACGTCCTTTCAACAGTGGCAAATCGAGCGTTTTATTGAAGTCAGGGTCTGTATAGTAAAAATCCGCGCCGACCGTTACTTTATTATAAGTCATGGCACCACTAACCTGATTGGCTGAAAACGGCGTATTACTGCTCATTCTTGTAGCCGTTTCCACCTCTTTATAAGACCTGATCCGCTGCATAACGCTGGTAAGTTTGCGGGCGACTTCCACTGTATCCTGATTTTTGGCCAAGTCCACATTCCAGACCTGTTCATAGTTAAAACCAATGGGTTGCAAATAATTTCTGACATTAAAAACAATCAGCGAAAGCACTCCGAAAAGCACCAGAAAAGACGCCAGAATTTCGATAATAAGCAGGGAATGCGTGCCCTTTTTATTCCATATGAGCTTGAAAAGATGTTGAAGCATAATAGTCGATTTTAATGTTAAACTTTCAGCGCGTCTACGATTTTTAATCTTGACATCCTGAATGCGGGTAAAACGCCCGAAAGGAGTCCGAAAAACAGGCAGACAGCCAGGCTGATCACAAATACAGGCACATTGATCGTCAGGTCTGCGTAGGCGATCCAGCCGCTGGAATTAATGAAGTAAATGATCAGGTAAGAGAGCGCCAGCGCAAATGCACCGCCAATGAATGTGATGAAAATATTTTCAATGATAAACTGCCAGAGCAATGCCGCCGAAGGAGCACCAAATGCTTTTCTTACACCAATTTCAGAAGCCCTTTCCAAAATCCGGCTGACATTGACATTGACCAGATTAATGGCTGGCAAGCCCATAAACATTAAAACCACAAAACTTACCACGGTGTAAAACATGAACCGCTGCGTGCTGCTCCGCGCAAAAGTGTTGACGAAATGATCGAAATATTTGTCTGCTTTCACTTGCAAAACCGTCAGGTTTTTGTCGGTATGGATCTCCGAATACGGGATACGGGAAATATTGCTGTCAAATTCCGATTGGATTGCCGGCATATCCGTAGCATCCTTCGCAGTAGCGATGGCAATGAAACTGCCTCTCAGTCCCTTGTTTTGATAATTGCTCTTGGGGGCCGTATAAGGGAAATAAATGTCCGAATAACTGTAAATACGCGTTGGCGGGCTGCCTTTAACCACACCGATCACACGATAATTGATATTCTCGATTTCAATGTTCTGTCCTACGACAGACTTCCCGCCGGTATCAAAATACTGGTCGCGCAAAGCATCCGTAATGACCGCCACGTGATCTGAATTTTTGATGTTATTATCGTTATAAGGCTTCCCCTCCAAAAACTGAAAACCCATCACCTCCCAGAACTCAGCATCGGTATACTTGGTATTCAATTTGATCCTTTTCCCATTCACGTATGTATTTGAAAAGTTGAAATTGGACATAATAGCAACCTTATCAGCCGATTTCAGCGACTTCACATGCTTGGTCAAAAAATCGAAAGTTGCAGGTCCGGACGACATGGAAGTGCGCGCCGAATCGGTTTGGATGACCGTGGCAACATACAATGAGCGATCACGGTTAACTTCCGGGTAATGTGTCCCGAACAAATGGTCCAGGAATGAAGTCAGCACCATTAACACCGTAAGTGTGAGGCTGATGCCGAAAAGTGTAATAAATGTATAGAAAGGATGCCGCAGCAGCACTTTCCAGGCGATTTTGATATAGTTTAGAAGCATAATGTTCAATGAGTGAATGGGTGAGTGAGTGAATGAGTGAATGATCGAACCATGAATAAAACATTCACTCATTCAAAATTAAAGAACCTGCGTGCCGTCAAACAACCGTATCAGCCTATGCGTGCGTTTGGCCATGGCGTCGTCATGGGTTACCATCACGATGGTGGCGCCTCCTTCATTCAGGTTCTGCAGAATGCTCACGATTTCATTTCCCATTGCGCTGTCGAGGTTTCCGGTCGGCTCATCAGCTAAGATGATCTCCGGCTTCCCTACAATAGCCCTGGCGATGGCTACGCGCTGTTTTTGCCCTCCTGAAAGTTGCTTTGGGAAATGTTTCATCCGGTTGCTCAACCCCACTTTTTCGAGTGCTTCCTGCGCCAGCTCGCGGCGTTCTTTGGAGGAACTGGTCCGGTATAAAAGCGGAATTTCCACGTTATCAATCACCGAAAGATCGTTAATGAGGTGAAAGCTTTGGAAAATGAAGCCCAGTTTTTGGTTACGCAGACTTGCCAGCGATTTGTCCGTATATTTTTCAACCTTACTTCCATCAATCTCGATATGTCCCTTGCTAGGTTCGTCCAGAAGGCCCATAATGTTCAGTAATGTGCTTTTTCCGCAGCCGGAGGGGCCCATTATGGAAACAAATTCTCCCTTTTTAACATCGATATTGATGTTGTTCAGCGCGAGTGTTTCAATGGAGCTTGTGCGGTAAACTTTTTCAACGTTTTGCAGTTTGATCATGGCTCAGTATGTTATTTTTTTATTTTGTTCAAAATCGTATAATGTCAAGATCCTCAGGCTGTAATAGGCTTGCCAGTAATCCCGCAATGCTAAGATGTAGTCTCTCCGGGCAATGTCCTTTTCCTGCGTTGCGATGCCCAGATCGGTGACACTCAGGTCACTCAGGATAAATCTTTCTTTGGCGATCTGATAGCGGTCCGCGGCAATATTATCGGCCAGTTTGGTGAGTTTAACCTGCTTTTGTAACATTTGCAAAAGGGTAACCTGCGTAAAAATCTCCTGCTCAAATGTAAGCTTCTCCTGCTCCACCGATTGCTGCGCAAACTCCTGATTCGCCTTCGCCACCTCCGTGCGGGCCTTATTGCGGCCCCAGGTCATGATCGGTAATGTAAATTGCAGCTCCACAAACTCACGGTCCTGCGGATTCCTGTATACGTCGGAGGGCTGTGCACCTTGATTTGATAATCCGAAAGTCGCATTCAGCGAAGCATTCAAACCGTTTTCCTTCCTGGCAAACTGCACTTCCCGTTCGGCTTCCAGCAACTTTCGCTTAAAACCGACCGCCGCGGATCTGTTTGCAAATGCCTCATCCAATGCAAGTTGTGTATTGATTGCAAATTCCGCTGCTTCCAGTGGGATTTCCAGTTCAAGCTCCCTTTCATCCCGTGAACCCATGTACATTTTCAGTTTCAGGGAAGCTACTGCTGCTGCCTGCTGAGCCGATGCAAGGTCTTTCTGCGCTGTTAGCAGTCCCATTTGAAGTTGCAGAAGGTCATTCTGAGATATTTTTCCCAATGCCAACTTTTGCTGCGCGATCTTGTAAAGTGTATCATTATTGCTCCGGTTCTTCTCGGCGATCTGCAAATTTACCTGCGCAACCAGCAGCTCGAAATAATAACCCGTCGCATCCAGCGAAACCTGTTCGAGTGACTGGATAAATTGCTGATTGCCCTCCTGGTATTTCAAAGGCTGAATTTTCCGGTCCCATTTTAATGTATTAAACCGGAAAAGCGGCTGGGTGATGCCAATTTCAAATGGAATGCCGTTGTATCTGGTGTTATTTCTGGCAAAATCATCAAAACGCTGCGTCTGCTGCTGCACGTAAATCGTTCCACCCGTAAGCGCAATGCTCTGACTCAGAGACAAATTCAGCAAAGAGTTGTTGTTTGAAACCTGCTCAAAAGAAATCGTTCCGTCCGGTTGCCTGACCTCAATGTAAGATCTCGTAAAACCCGGAATTGTTCCATTCAGGCTAAGTTGCGGCCGGTAATCTGCCTGGAACGAGCGATATTGCCAATAGTTGGTTTTCCTGGCCGTAACCGCCTGTTTAGAAGCAACAGATTGCTCTTTGGACATGAGCACAACATCTTGCAGCGAAAGTATCCTGGGCTGTGCTAAAACCGGAAAAGTCACAAAACAAGCGAAAATGAATGTAAGAATGTTTTTCATAGCATTTATTGAATTGAAATTTCCTCCAAATGCTCATAATCATTCAAATCCGTCAGGATCACTTTCTCGCCCACCTCTAAACCGCTTTTTATTTCAACAAAATCGAAATTTGAAAGTCCGGTTTCAACTTCCCGGCGCAACGCTTTGTTGTCCTTCAAAACATAAACAAACTGCTTTTTCTTACCTGTAAATGCTGGTCCATTGGCAACGCGCACCGTATTGGAGCTGCTGCTGGTCACCACATAAACTTCCACCTTCATATTCGGCCTGAGCGATTCGCTTTTTGCGTTATCCAACTGGATCACAAACCCGATCACGCCGTCTTTCACAGCTGGTTTCACCTGCGTTATCACACCTCGTAATGTCACCTCATTCAGCCTGATAATCACGCTAAGTCCTGCTTTCACCTGATCTGCATAAATATCCGAGCAACTCCCCTCGACCCTGAAACTGCCCAGGTCAGCCACTTTTGCAAGCATTTCTCCTTCATTCACCGACGAGCCAATGTTCTCATTTACCCAGGTCAAAACCCCTTTCCGGTCGGCGACGATGTCCGCCATTCTCAGCTTATGCTGTAATTCTTTCAAATTCTTACTCTCAATCTGCGCGCCCAGTTCGGTCTCTTTCAAGCTCGCGCCCATCGATTCCCGGTTGTATTTTAGGTCATTCTCCAACTGCTTCTTTTCCAGCTCCGCAATTTTTAACGCGTTCTCTGCCCGGGTAATGTCTTCCGCCGTGCCCCCTCCTACTTTTTGAAGTCTTTTTGCATCTTCAAAATCAGCCCGGAGTTTGTTAATGTTCAAAGATTTGATGCGATCATTAATTTCAGCGTCATACAAGTCCTTGTTCAGCTTCATCCGCAGCTGCTCAATGCTGTTTTGCTTCAATTTCAGTTGGTCCTCATAACGTTCGGACTCGATTACAGTAAGCGACTTATCCAGCTCAACAATGGCCTCGCCTGGATTTACCTGCGTTCCCGGCGTCAGCAAAATGCGCTTGATGCTGGCGCGGATGGGGCTCGTAAAAATTTGCTCATAAGCCGGGATGACTTCTCCCGATGCAGTCAATGTGTTTTCAACATTCCCTTTTTCAACCGTTCCCGTACGGATTCTGCTGCTTTCCAAAGTGCTGCCAAGGGATTTGCGAAAAAAATAAAGCAATGTTACCGTTAAGATTATTCCCAGCGCGATGAAAAGCCATCGTCGGTTTCTGGTGGTTTTAATGTAGTCCGGCGCAACTTCCCGATCCATTGTTTTTTGTTTGGAGGTTAAATGTGTTTCATGGCTAATGTGCTTCTAGTTAATCCATTTTTGTGCCAACACATAAAACACTAACAATCAATGTTTTATATAAAAAATAAAAACAAAAAACCGTGCGATAGCGCACGGTTTGTGTGATTTGGAACTGAAAATTTAAGCCTTCGAAACTAGGTTTTCAGCTTCTTCTTTTTAGCTGCCGGAAACAGGATATTATTGAGGATCAGCCTATAACCGGCCGAATTTGGATGCAAGTTCAGGTCCGTAGGTTCTTCGCCTACACGGTGCTGGTAATCCTCCGGATCATGCCCCCCGTAAAAAGTAAAAAAGCCTTTTCCATGCGTGCTATGAATGTAACGCGCTTCCTTAGCAGTCTTATTTTCAGCCAGAATGATGACCTCAGGCTTGATTAGGCGATTTTTAAAAGCGGTTGTTTGGCCCAAGAAACCTTTGATAATGGTCTGGTGATTTTGCGTGAGCATGCTGGGCACCGGGTCCCATTTAGCAGAAAACTGGAACAGCGAGAAGAAATCGTTAGCCTCCGTCAGATTACGCTCTTCAGGCTGGTTATCAATGTCTGAAAACTCAACTTCATAAGGATAGGAAATGGTTTTGAAATCCTTGAAAGCAAATGTGTTATCATAATTTAGTTTACTATTAGCAGTCGGATCTACGGGCGTGCCATCGTACATAGCCTCCACAATATCCAGCCCTTCCGCGGCAAGTGTAATGTCAAATGTATCGGTGGCATTGCACATGGCGAACATGTAACCGCCACCCGTAACGAACTCCGAAATCCGCTTTGCCACTGCCAGTTTCATCTGTGGCACATTACCAAAATGGTATTTATTGGCCGTCTCTTCCGCCTCGCGCTTTTGCTCGCGATACCATGGAAAATCTTTGTATTGATAAAATTTACCAAACTGGCCCGTAAAATCTTCGTGGTGCAAATGCAGCCAATCGTATTCCGGAAGCTTATTGTTCAGCACTTCATCGTCATAAATCACATCATAAGGAATCTCCGCATAAGTTAGCACCAGCGTCACCGCGTCATCCCAGGGAAGCGTCGATTTGGGAGAATAAACGGCGATCTTAGGCGCTTTCTGCAATTTTACCGCATCCATATTCACATCCGGCGCACTGATCTGGCTCAGGATCTGACCCGCCTGCCCTTCCGAGATCACTTCAAAACTCACACCGCGAACCGTCATTTCCGACGCAAACTGCTGATTATAAGCGATCATAAAACTGCCGCCACGGTAATTTAGCAGCCAATCCATTTCCATTTCAAAATTTTTCAGGATCCAGTAAGAAATCCCGTAAGCCTTCAAATGGTTCTTTTGGCCCTCATCCATAGGGATAAGCAGCCGGTTGGACATGCTGTCAAATGATAATGTTAAAAAAATGATAAGCGGGATAAACAAGCGTATCACTGGTTTGATTCTTTCACGTTTCATGCGCAGCTTTACAAAGTCGGATTTTATTAAATATAAAAAGAAAACGATAGAAATCACATTATGGTGCACAAGCTTTAAAACCATGAACATCAGGGAAAATATTGACGAAGGCCTCCGCTCCATTCAAAGCAATCTGCTCAGAACCGTTCTCACTGCGCTGATCATTGCCATCGGAATCACGTCCCTGGTCGGCATCCTGACCGCCATCGAAGGCATTCAGAATTCGGTCAACAGCAGCTTTGCAGACCTGGGAGCCAACACTTTCACCGTCAAAAACAAAGAGGACGATGAATTTCGCAATGGCGGCCGCCGGAGCAAGCAATATCCCGCAGTAACCTATCGGCAAGCGCTTACATTTGCCAATCAATTTAAATCATCTTACACTGCAACCGCCTCACTTTCAGCAGACATAGGCGGAGCTGTTCAGGTAAATTATCTCTCCCAAAAAACAAATCCAAACACCAGCGTCGTCGGTTCCGACGAGCAATATCTAGGCATTAACGGCTACAAAATAGACCTGGGCCGTAATCTCGACAAGAATGATATGGAAAACGCGCTGAATGTTGCAGTGATAGGCCAGGAAATTGCCAAAAAACTCTTTCAACGCGTTGACCCGCTCAATAAGGACATTACTTTCATGGGCAGCCGTTACAAAGTTGTGGGTGTGCTGCAAAAGAAAGGTTCGCTCGGCGGACAAAATGACGCAGACCGCATTATCCTCATTCCCCTCGAAAATGGCCGCGGACTTGCCGCAAACCGCGCATTAACATACAACATTACCGCCTCTGCCCCGAACATTTCCGACGGAGATTTTATCGTAGAAGAAGCCCGCGGGATCATGCGCAGGATCCGGAACGATGCTTTGGGCAAAGAAGATTCATTCACCATCGACCGCGCGGATGCAGTCGCCAAGGATTTTGAAGAGGTGACCGGTTATCTGCGTATCGGCGGATTCGGCATTGGCATTATCACATTATTAGGCGCTTCCATCGCATTGATGAACATTATGCTCGTCTCCGTCACCGAACGAACCCGCGAAATCGGGATCCGCAAATCGCTCGGCGCAACGCCAGGTGTGATCCGTTTCCAATTTCTGATCGAAGCCATCGTTGTCTGCATACTAGGAGGAATAGCCGGCTTGATTCTAGGCATTGTCATCGGCAACGTCATTTCCGGCCTCATCAGCTCCGACAGTACATTTGTGGTTCCTTGGATCTGGATGGCGATGGGAATTCTCGTTTGCGTAGTTGTGGGCGTTCTTTCGGGGATTTACCCGGCCATCAAAGCCTCACGCCTCGATCCGATAGAAGCACTGCGTTATGAATAAGGAAGTTAAGTTTCGTGAATGTATTGCCATTATTTTTTCCAATGATTTTTTCGGCGATACGCTTGCTTAATATATTTTTCTCCCTACTTTTGCACTCCCAACAAGAGAAGATCAATGCCCAGATGGCGGAATTGGTAGACGCGTTGGTCTCAAACACCAATGAGGTTACACTCGTGCCGGTTCGACTCCGGCTCTGGGTACAAAAGCCCTTCAACGCAAGTTGAGGGGCTTTTTTGTTTTTTGAAGCTTGAAAAATTACCATTAAACCCAGCTCTTGTAATATTTTCCTGCCATTTGGATTCGACTCCGGTCGCCGCGACCAAACGGAACTTTTTATGCAAATCTTAAAACGAAAATAATATTTTAACGAACATTAATTTGATTATCAGCCTAATACAACTTACAATCCAAAATACTTTTCCGGTTCGACAACTATATGCTAACCGACTAGCACAAGCTAAAAATTTAGGCGTCGATTTATTAGCCAATCGGCATAAGAGATCATCCTGAATCTTTTAATGGCGTTTTCTCATTAAAATAGCTAGCTAAATATTTTCCCGTTTGACTGTCTGGTTCACCGGCAACAGTTGCTGCCGGACCACTTATAACGACTTCACCGCCTTCATCTCCGGCACCTGGCCCAACATCGATCACCCAGTCGCTGTTTGCGACAACGTGCATATCGTGTTCGATGACAATGACCGTATTTCCCTGATCAACCAACTTATTGAGCTGGACAAGTAAATTGTCCACATCGGAAGGGTGCAATCCTGTTGTAGGCTCATCAAGAATATACAATGTGTTGCCATGCTGCGCCCGTTGCAATTCGGTGGCCAGCTTTATTCGCTGCGCCTCACCTCCTGAAAGCTCGATAGCCGGTTGCCCAAGACGCAGATAACCCAGACCAACCTGACGAACGACATCCAGCGCCCGGTTGATCTGAGGTTCAGAGTCAAAAAAGTCAAATGCCTCATCCACAGTCATGCCAAGCACCTGGGCAATGTTTTTGTCATGGTATGTAATTTCCAGCGTCTTTTCATTATAGCGACTTCCGTGACAGGCCGGGCACGGAGTATAGACACTGGGAAGAAACAAAAGCTCAACCATTACAAAGCCTTCGCCTTCGCAGTTCGGACAGCGTCCTTTTGCGACGTTGAAGGAAAAACGACCCGCATCGTATTTTCGACTCTTCGCCATTTTGGTATTGGCAAACAATTTTCGAACGTAATCAAATAGGCCTGTGTACGTGGCCAGGTTTGAACGGGGCGTGCGTCCGATAGGTTTCTGATCGACTGGTATTAACCTCCGAATCTGACTTATGCCTTCCGAAATGTACCCGGTCGTTGTTTTTGGGTTCTCTGCCTGAAGCAAATTATCTTCCTGATCGTCTATGCCTGGTATTTGCTGTCCTAATTTCTCCAAAACAAGCTCAACAAGCGCCTGACTGATCAAACTGCTTTTCCCCGAGCCCGATATGCCGGTGACGCTGGTCAATACGCCTATTGGAAAGTCGGCATCCACATGCTTTAAATTATTTCGGCTTACGTCCCTGAGTCGAAGCCATCCTTTTGCCTCTCTTGCCGGCTTCTGACTTTGATCAACATTAAACAGATATCGCCTAGTTACCGACTTGCTGATTTTTTCCAATCCCTGCAATGGACCACTGTAAAGTATTTCACCTCCCTTTTCACCTGCTCCCGGCCCTACATCCACAACCCAGTCGGCGTGGCGGATGATTTCGACCTCGTGCTCAACAACAAAAAGCGAGTTCCCGGCTGCTTTTAAGTGGTCCAGGGCTCGAAGCAACGACTGTGTGTCGGCAGGATGAAGACCTGCGGATGGCTCGTCGAGTACATAGACGACGCCAAAAAGATTGGAGTGTATCTGCGTCCCCAGCCGCAGGCGTTGTAATTCTCCGGGGGAAAGCGTTGGGGTGCTTCTTTCAAGGGTCAGATAGCCAAGTCCCAGATCGATCAGTACATCCAGGCGGGATAAAAGATCCTGACCGATGCGTTCAAGAACCAATGTTTTTTCGGGGTGTTTCTGGTCTGGGTCGGTATTTCTAGCTTTTACGGATGAAGATATTATTTCACGTAAACTCTTGATATTGAGCTGATAAAATTCCGCAATATCCATTCCGGAAAATTTCACAGACAATGGCTCAGGACGCAGGCGCTTTCCGTGGCAGACGGGACATGGCGCGCTCAGCATAAATTTGGATACACGCTTTTTCATCGCCTGGCTCTGTGAATTGGCGAAAGTTTGCATCACATACCGTTTGACGCCGGTAAATGTACCCATATAACTAGGTTCCATTTTCCGCGCCAGGGCCTGTTGAACTTGTGCCATAGTAAGTCCGGAATAGACCGGAACAACCGGCTGTTCCTCCGTAAATAAGATCCAATCCCTGTCTTTCTTCGGCAGGTCACGCCAGGGAATGTCCACATTATAACCAAGCGTCATCAATATTTCCCGCAGGTTTTGCCCCTGCCAGGCGGTGGGCCATGCCGCGATGGCTTTTTCCCTGATCGAGAGGGAATCATCGGGCACCATCGAATGTTCCGTCACTTCATAGACAACACCCAGGCCGTGGCATTCCGGGCAGGCGCCTTCTGGAGTGTTGGGCGAAAACGATTCTGCATATACGATCGACTGGCCGGAAGGATAGTCTCCTGCCCTCGAATACAGCATCCGGATCAGATTCGAAATCGTGGTGACGCTGCCTACGGAAGAACGTGTACTGGTCGCTCCCCGCTGCTGCTGCAAAGCGATCGCCGGCGGAAGACCATCGATGCTGTCGACCTGGGGAATGGACATCTGATTAAAAAGTCGCCTAGCATACGGAGAGACGGACTCCAGATAACGACGCTGCGCTTCAGCATACAAGGTCCCGAAAGCGAGCGATGATTTACCAGAACCCGAGACACCCGTAAATACAACCAATGCATCTCTGGGTATTTCCAGATCAACGTTTTTCAGGTTATTCTCTTTGGCTCCCTGCACTTTGACAAAATTGGAGACCGGATGTGATATTAGTTCTTTTGACATTGGATCTGGGATAAAATGCACTTTGAAATAGTCCCAGCGCTTTCGTAGTAGTTTTTCTGGAAGCCCGTGTTAAGCAAAGCTCGCAACTTTATTTGATGGTTGCGTAATCGAATGTTAAAGTAGTTAAGGTTGGTGAGACAAAGGCAGAAGTACCGCACCGGATATTTTTAATTACTAACAAATACCAGCAGTATAATCCCAGAGATTACCGCTTGACTTTATACCATCTCATCACAAGGATGAATTAAGTTCATTTCATGTAAACTAATCAAACAGTTATGGTAAAATTGGCAATTTTGGCAAGGCTCGAAGCTAAGCCAGGTAAAGAACAAGACGTCGCGGACTTTCTCAAAGGTGCCTTGCCTTTGGCGATGGAGGAAGCAGGTACCATCAACTGGTTTGCCCTGCAAATAGGTCCTTCCACATTCGGAATTTTCGATACATTCGAAACTCAGGAAGGCAGGGCGGCACATTTGGGAGGCGGGATCGCCAAAGCACTGATGGCAAATGCGCCGGACCTGCTTGCAGTTGATCCGGTCCTTGAAATGGTCGACTTACTGGCAGTCAAGTAAAACATTGAGTATTACCCTTCATAATAATTGTGTTTAGGCTCTTCATAGAAAATCTAGATGCGGCAGTGATCCTATTTTCAAAATAAATAATTTATAAGCATGTCCACTTTCAAGATCTGTTAATCCTTGCTACACTCCTCTTTGGCGGTCTCGTTCACGCACAATCCAATTTTACAAGTAAATCCATCGGAGTCGGCGTCGTGGTAGCAGACATGCAACGCTCATTGGATTTCTATATAAAAGGGATCGGCATGGTCAACACACCTACGCCTCTGACGAAAGATTCACACTTCGTACTGGTCCAGGATCCGGACGGGACATTTGTGGAGCTGATCGGGCCGATGTAATCGTGAAGTTTTTTTCGCCCTGAAATCGTGCATTGATTAGGCCGGAGACCGTTATGTTCAGGTATGAAGAGCATGGAAAAAACAGTTGAGATATGGAAAACAACAAACATGACTTCAATAACGTGTTTTTCCAACAGGCTTCAGGATTGGCTAAAATTGGAAGTTGGGAACTTGATGTAGTAAATGACAAAATTTACTGGTCGACGATGGTTCACGAACTGCACGAAACAAATCCGGAAACGTTCATCCCTAATTTAGTAACAGCCCTTGGTTTTTACCGAAATGATTATCGATCAATTGTAAATGAGATTATATTAAAAAGTATCGAGACGGGTGCAGCATTTGACTTTGAAGCTGTGATAGTTACTAAAAAAAAGAAAGAAAGATGGATTCGGGCTATTGGAAATGTTGAAATGATTCATGGAAAATGCCAGAGAATAATCGGAAGTTTTCAGGATATCCATAGTTCCAAGTTGCTGGCGCTTCAGATGCGTGAGATTTTGGAAAGTATATCTGACGCTTTTTATGCAGTAGATAAAAATTGGAAATTTACTTATTTTAATAAAGAAGCCGAGAACCTGCTGTTAAAGAAGACAGAAGATGTTTTAGGCAAAAACATTTGGGAAGTATTCCCAGCAAGTGCAGATACTGTCATTCGGAAAATTTATCAAAGAGTTGCCCGTTCAAAAAAGAAAGAATCCTTTGAATACCATTATCCGGGGAATGGGAAATGGTATGAAATAAATGCATATCCATCACATGGTGGCATATCAGCATACTTTAAGAATATAGATGAACGTAAGCAGGCCGCAGAAAAACTCGATAAAGCCTATCAGGAAAAAATTAATATCCTGGAAAGTATCGGAGACGCTTTTTTCACAGTAAACAAAGATTGGGTACTAACCTATTTGAACAAAGAAACCGAAAAGGTTTTACACAGGAAAAGGGACACCCTTATTGGTAAAAACCTTTGGGACGAATATCCTGACGCAATAGAGACTGACTTTTATCGCCAATATCACAAAGCAGCAAAAACTCAGGAAAATTTGACTTTTGAAGAGTTTTATCCGGCATTGAAAGTATGGCTCGAAGTGACGGTGTATCCATCAAGCACCGGACTTTCCGTCTATTTTAAGGACATTACATTAAGAAAAGAGTCGGATCTACGCTTGCTTCACTCCAATGAACGCTTTGAAAAAGTCGCCGAGGCGACCCATGATGCGATATGGGATTGGAATATCCTAGAAGATACACTCTATTGGGGGCCCGGTTTCGGTAGTCTGTTTGGATACCAGGTTGAAAAGATTACTCCAACATTAAAGTCCTGGACAAATCATATCCATCCTGAGGATCGGAAACAGGTATTACAAAGTATTTATGGAACGCTTGAGAATCCTCGCCAAACCAACTGGATCTCCGAATACCGTTACAAAAAAAATGACGACACCTTTGCCAATGTGATTGATAGGGGTATTGTAATTAGAGATGAAAATGGAAATCCTACCCGTATGGTAGGTGCTATGAATGATATCTCAGAGCGAAAAAAATTTGAGATAAGCAGACTAGAATATGTCGGACAAATTGAAACACAGAATGAAAAACTAAAAAATATTGCGTGGACTCAGTCACATATTGTTCGGGCACCCCTTGCGAGAATGCTCGCAATTATGAATGCTATTGATGATAACAACAAAGATCTGGATGACACTTTAATGTGGTTAAAACATTTAAGAGATTCCGCTAACGAGTTGGATGAAATTATAAAGGACGTAGTTGAAAAGGCGCAACATTTAACTTGAAAAAATGAATAAAGCTATTGTCATTGTAGATGACGATCCAATTGTTAGATTAGTCATCCAAAGAATGGTGCACAACATTGATAGTTCAATTACTTGCCATCAATGCGAAAATGGAGAGGTTGGTTTATTGAGAATAGAAAAACTACAAAATATAACCGATTACATTGTTGTACTTTTGGATATTAATATGCCCGTTTTAAATGGATGGGAATTTTTAGACAGACTGCAACAACTAAATATTGTTGCCAGTGATAAATTCAAATTATACATGATCACCTCCTCTACAGATGCAAGTGACAAGATTAAAGCTCGATCTTATCCGGTGATTAAAAAGCTCTATCCCAAACCGCTTTCAAAACAAGATTTAAAGTAAATTCTTAGTTCTGATGAAATGCCTTAATTTTTAACATCGTTAACCTCGCGAGAAAATACGGTGCCATGACTTCCTCATCCCGTAGCAACCTCTGGCAGCTTCGCAAACACCCGCTGTGTAACAACCTCATGTACCAAGAGTTTAGTCTCAGTCAAGATACATTCGCAACATTATCAAATAACCTAATCTACTCATTTATAGATACTTATATCTGCCAACTTTTTTAAATCTATTAGCATCTGGTTCGACATTTGTTCCGTTGCGGCTACAAAAGCCCTTCAACGCAAGTTGAGGGGCTTTTTGCTATCAGGCTGTGCCAGGATTTCGCTGGTGAAAGTGTGTTAGGTGAAAAAGCTTGCCTTAACTAATTAAAAGACTGCCTAAACTCTGTATGTACCCCGATTTTCAGACAGCCATTTGTTGTTGTATTTCCTTTTTCAGCAGCAAGTCTTTCCATTCAAAAGGTGTCATATTGCCGAGTCCTTCATGAGGTCTTCGGTGGTTATATTCATCAA
>NZ_JAKFFU010000014.1:0-210188 GCF_021502625.1 Dyadobacter sp. CY351
GCTGCCCCCTCGCCTTGCATGTATTAAGCCTGCCGCTAGCGTTCATCCTGAGCCAGGATCAAACTCTCCATTGTAAATTTTGTTGTGATCTCTTCCCGTTAAGGAAGGACCGAATCTTCTTAAACGAACTTTCTTTTTGCTCTCTTCATCATGTCAAAGAACGTTGCTCTGAATCTTTCAGAACTAGTGGTTTCGCCGTCTGCGCTACCGTTGTTCCCGATTGGGAGTGCAAAAGTGCAGGCTTTATTTTTAATACGCAAGCACCAATCACAAATATTTATCAACTTTTTTTGCGAATTCTTCTAACCGTCTGATAATCAATTTTATTTAACGGAAAATATTTTAAACTTTTTTTCAACCATCATAATATACCGCTCATCTGCTCAGAATGCCTTTTTTAACAGTTTATAGAAATTCTTTCTTAAATACCACAAAAAAAAACGAGCTCCTGCTATAAAAGCAAGAGCCCGTCCTTCTAAACATTTATCTAATTAAGATCCACAAGCCTCACAGCTTTCAGGATCATCCAATGAGCATTGCATATCCGCTTTGTTGTCCCTTGGAACAATGGGCCTAGCATGTTCTTCTGCATACTGCACGTAATTCAGCTCCTTCTCCGCAACCACAGCTGTTGCAGGCTCGATCTGCGGCTCTGCTTGCTTGCTTAATGTGAATTGTACCGGATCAGACGCTGCGCGGGTCCTTAAATAGTACATGCCCGTTTTCAGTCCTTTCTTCCAGGCGTAGAAGTGCATGGATGTCAGTTTACCGAAGTTTGCCTCTTCCATGAAGATATTAAGCGATTGCGACTGGCAGATGAATGCGCCACGGTCGGCGGACATATCCAGCAAGCTGCGCTGCTTAATTTCCCATGCCGTTTTATAAAGGTCTTTAATGTTCTGCGGAATGTTTGGAATGGCCTGAACAGATCCGCTGGCACGAACGAGGTTGTTTTTCATTTCCTCATTCCAAAGACCCAGCCTTACCAGGTCTTTGAGCAGATATTTATTCACTACAACAAATTCACCTGAAAGAACCCTTCTTACATATATATTAGAAGTGAATGGCTCGAAGCATTCATTGTTACCCAAGATCTGGCTTGTAGAAGCTGTTGGCATCGGGGCAAGGAGCAGCGAGTTGCGCACGCCATGCTGGATAACGCCTTTTCTCAACTTCTCCCAATCCCAGCGATTGCTGTCCGGCGTAACATTCCACATATCGAATTGGAAAATGCCTTGTGAAACCGGACTGCCTGCCCAAGTCTCGTATGGTCCAAGCTTTTCAGCCAGCTCCATGGACGATTCCATAGCACCATAATAGATGGTTTCAAAAATGTCCTTATTCAACTGACGCGCTTCATCGGAATCAAATGGCATGCGCATCAGACAGAATGCATCTGCCAATCCTTGAACGCCAATCCCGATCGGGCGATGTCTCTTGTTGCTTTTCTCAGCTTCCGGAACAGGATAGTAATTAAGATCGATGATCTTGTTCAGGTTGCGGGTGATCACTTTGGTGATCTCGTACAATTTCTGGTGATCAAAATGCATGAAGCCGTCCGGGCCTTGCTCGATGAACTTCGGCAATGCGATCGAAGCGAGGTTACAAACCGCCACTTCGTCCGGCGCTGTATACTCAATGATCTCGGTGCAAAGGTTCGAAGACTTGATCGTTCCCAGGTTCTTCTGGTTCGACTTGCTGTTTGCATGGTCCTTATACAACATATAAGGAGTGCCCGTTTCAATCTGCGATTCCATAATGGCAAACCACAGATCCTGCGCTTTAATGGTTTTACGAGCTTTGCCTTCCATTTCATATCGCTCGTAAAGCTTTACGAAATCCTCGCTGTGCGTATCCGAAAGTCCGGGACATTCGTGCGGACAGAATAATGACCACGTATCATTGGCTTCCACACGCTTCATGAAAAGATCCGGAATCCACAATGCGTAGAAAAGGTCACGCGCACGCTGCTCTTCTTTCCCGTGGTTTTTCTTCAAATCCAGGAAATCAAAAATATCCGAATGCCATGGTTCCATATATATAGCAAAAGAACCTTTGCGTTTTCCGCCTCCCTGATCCACATATCTTGCCGTATCATTAAAGACGCGAAGCATCGGCACAATCCCGTTCGACTGGCCATTGGTTCCTTTAATATATGTACCCGTTGCACGCACATCATGAATGCTCAAACCGATCCCGCCGGCCGATTGCGAAATCAATGCGCAATTTTTCAGCGTATCATAAATCCCATTGATACTGTCCTCTTTCATCGTCAACAGAAAGCAAGACGACATTTGGGGTTTCGGCGTTCCGGCATTAAACAAGGTTGGCGTTGCGTGCGTAAACCACTTTTCAGAAAGTAAATGATACGTCTCAATAGCTGCCTGCACATCCTCCTGGTGAATCCCAACGGCAACACGCATCAGCATGTGTTGGGGTCTTTCAACGATTTTACCGTCAACCTTTAATAGATATGACTTTTCAAGCGTTTTGTAACCGAAATAATCATAGGCGTAATCGCGGTCATATATAATAGTAGAATCAAGAAGCGAAGCGTTTTGGCGAATGACATCATAAACATCTTTCGCAATCAACGACGCATTTTCGCCGGTTTTACCATCAACATAGGTATAAAGTCGTTTCATTGTTGCGGAGAACGACTTCAATGTATTTTTATGAAGATTTGAGATCGCTACGCGGGCTGCCAAAATCGCATAGTCCGGGTGCTTGGTGGTCATGGACGCCGCAGTTTCCGCAGCCAGATTATCCAGTTCCGCCGTAGTCACTCCGTCGTAAATCCCGGAGACCACTTTTTTAGCGACTTCTATGGGCTGAATATAGTTTGTATCAAGCCCGTAGCTCAATTTTTCAATTCGCGCGGTTACCTTATCGAATTTAACCGATTCACGGCGCCCGTCGCGTTTTATTACATACATTGACATGTTAATGAATTGTTTTTTAGGAAGTTAGTGATGTATCTTAAAGTTGAAATCGTTCTTCGGAGGAGCTTAACAGTCCTTGAAATAACATTAAATTAATCGCATTCGCAACCAGTAATAAGGGGTGCATTTTGGGTTTATAGGGATAATCCAAATCATAGATTTTGTAATATTCTAAATGCTAGCGGTTTACGGTTTATCAACATTAAAATGAAACCGAAAAAAATTTTACGAAAATTTAATGATAAAAATTTGTAAACTTTTTAAAAGACAAAATTTGGATCTTGAAACAAATTAATCTAACAAGAACTTAAATATCAGCTTGTTACAGCAATTAAATTATTTGTAAATATTCTAAACAAGCAAACTTTTAAAACTGCAATGCTGGCGATTAAATATAAACGACTATTTAAAACGATTTTTATACTGATCAAAACTAGTACATTATGACTAAGCTCATTAATTCTCCATCCCGGCGGAATTTCCTTAAAACATCCACCGGGATCATTACGGGCCTGGCGGCAGGACTTGCCGTTCCGGAAATCGTGCTTGCTAAAAATACCGGGCCGGGTTATGCCCTTCAACTTGGTGTTTTTGCGGCATATGATAAGGCTGACTATTTAAGAGAATCAGGATGTACATATATAGAGGAGTCGGTCGGGAATTTTCTCATCCCTAAAGATGGGGATGCGCAGTATGCTAAAAACCTCAAACAGCTCCACGAAGAGAAGTTCCCAATCAAATCGTATGTGATCTTGCTTCCGGGAAGTCTGAAAACATTGGGGCCGGACGCAAATCATCAGGCCATATTGGAGAGGACAGACCTGGTTTTGAAACGTGCAAAAGAATGCGGTTCTCAATATGTGGTTTTCGGGAGCGGTGCTTCACGCATTATCCCCGAGGGTTTTGATAGAGAGAAGGCAAAGGCCCAGCACATTGAATTAACCAAAAAAATGGCACCGCTTGCAGAAAAATATGGGGTTACCATTGCTGTGGAGCCTTTGAACCGCGGGGAAACCAATTTCATTAACAGCCTGGCAGAAGGCGTCGAGATCATTGATGCAGTTAAGAGCCCGAGAGTGAAGTTGTTATGCGACATTTTTCACATGTTGAAAGAAGATGAATCGCCAGACGAAATAGTGAAATTCGGCAAACACATTGTCCATTGCCATATTGCCGAAAAGGAAAACCGGACGCCACCCGGGGTTAAGGGCGACGATTTCAGACCTTATTTAAGTTCACTGAAAAAGATCGGCTACAAAGGCGGATTATCAATTGAATGCTTCGTTTACACGGATTTCGACAAGGAAGCAAGACGGGGCGTAGAGGTGCTTAAACAGCAATTGAGTGAAGTTTAATCACTTAACGTTGCGTATAGTTAAGTTTTCTCAAAAAGATAGGCATTGATTTCTTGGTTTCCTAAATTAGAATTTTTACTTTTGCAATCCTTTTTGAGAATTGTATCGAAACACATAATACCATATACCAATGAAAAAAGATATTCATCCCAATTATAGAGACGTAGTTTTCTGGGATCTATCAAGCGATTTTAAGTTCATTACGCGCTCTACCATAGAAACTACCGAAAATATTACTTGGGAAGATGGTAAATCTTATCCGGTTTATAAAGTTGAGGTTTCTTCTCAGTCGCACCCTTTCTACACAGGTAAAAATGTACTTGTTGATACTGCGGGCCGCGTAGACAAATTCAGAAAACGTTACGGCGCACAGAAAGAAGCTTAATCAGCGCTTTCTTTACCGAAATTAAAAGAAGCAGTCTCTTGTAAAATGTACAAGAGACTGCTTCTTTTTTTGCCCTAACCAAAAAAATGGGCGAACTTTGGCCCCACATACTAGCACAAAATATGCCTACAATCATTCTGTTTGACGACCCCGCAATCCGCGCTCAACTTTTACCATTTACATATACCCGTCCCGTTTCAGCAATTCGCTGCGGCATTAACAAGATTTCAGAAAAATGGAGCTTATGGCTGGATTCAGCCGTTTCCTATCAAACTGCGGATTACCTGTCATTGGCATTTCCAGCTACGAGTTCGGCTGATAATATCTATATCAATGGTAGCCTGTGCCCGGATACTGGGCTGGTTGACGAAATCAATAAGCTTCCTTTGGAATCAGCATTGATTGCGGGCGACGACGTTCTTGCCATCAGATGTACCGAGACCTGGAATCCGGATATAAATATTACAAATTATGAATCTCATCATTATGCTGGCTCATATACACTGATCAGAAACGTTTGGGACATATTTGCTTTTAATGGTGAGCAGATCGAAACGGATTTTAAAAAAATAACGGAGAATAGAACCTCCGAACCGTTGACTGATCCTTTTACTCATTGCTACAAACCTGAAAACATCTTCATTGAAAAGGGCGCTGTCGTTAAAGCTTCTATTTTAAATGCCGAGAATGGGTCTATTTATATAGGTAAGAATGCGTTGATTCAGGAAGGCTCAATGGTTCAGGGACCGTTTTCAATTGGAGAAAGCAGCGTGCTGGCGCAGGGAACGAAAATTCGTCCGAATACAACGGTCGGGCCGTATAGCAAGCTGGGTGGTGAAGTAAGTAACTGTGTCGTATTTGGTTATAGTAACAAAGGGCATGACGGATATTTGGGAAATTCGGTGCTGGGCGAATGGTGTAACCTGGGTGCCAACACCAATAATTCAAATTTGAAAAATGACCATAGCAATGTGAAACTGCATAGCTATGTTACCAATGATCTGGCTGATACAGGTTTAAGGTTTTGCGGGTTAATGATGGGTGATTATTCCAAAGCGGGAATTTCGACAATGTTCAACACGGGCTCCGTTGTTGGCGTAAGTGTGAATGTGTTTGGGGCTGGCTTTCAGGCTAAACACACACCTTCGTTTTCGTGGGGCGGTAATGCAGAAGGATTCTCGGAATATCGTTTCCAAAAAGCCCTTCACGTGGCGCAGGACACGGTTAGCCGTCGAAATGTTACATTTGGCGAAACAGATGAGGAGATTTTAAAATCTGTTTTTGAGCAGACGCGCGAACAGCGCAACTTTGAATGTTAAGACCAATTTTACATTAGTTTAAAAAATCATCCACCGTGCTTTTCAGAGAAATACCGGGACTTGAACATATTAAAGCAACGTTAAGGCGCTCGGTGAAGAATAGCCATCTGGCTCACGCACAGCTGTTTGATTCTCCTGCTGGCGGTGGCGGACTCGCCCTTGCCTTAGCATTTGCAACATACATTAATTGTGAAAACAAAAGTGATGAGGACGCTTGCGGCGTTTGTGCTTCGTGCGCGAAAATGGCCAAGCTGATCCATCCCGATTTTCACTTCATATTTCCCATCGCCACTTCAAAAAAGATCGACGGGAAAACCAGCGAGGCGTTTCTAGGCCTGTGGCGCTCATTTTTGCTGGAAAATCCTTATCGCATTCTTCCTGAGTGGCTCGATCACATTAGTGCAGAAAACAAGCAGGGAAATATTTCCGTGGAAGAAGCGCGTGGGATTTTGCGAAAACTGTCGGTGAAAGCTTATGAAGGTGAATATAAAATTCTGCTGATCTGGAAACCAGACATTATGAATGCAGCTTCGTCCAATGCAATCTTAAAAATATTGGAAGAACCGCCTGAAAAAACGTTGTTTTTGTTGGTTAGCGATCAGTCCGACAAGCTGTTAACCACCATTATTTCCCGCACGCAACGCATCAACATTCCAGCATTTTCAGACGAAGAGGTGCGTTATTTCCTGAAACTGCAACAGGTTAGCGACACAGCTGCCAATCAAATCGCTTACTTGTGTGACGGAAATTTGTCCGAAGCGTTAAGATTGGTTCAGGATGCGGAGGATGATCGTTCCGGCTGGTTTGCGGCGTGGATGCGCTCCTGCTATAAATACGATATTTCGCATTTGGTGAAGTTGGCTGACAATTTTGATGTGATGAATAAAGAAAAGCAAAAAGGCCTTCTGGAATACGCATTGAGGCTTTTTCGCGATATGCTGGTTTGGAGCCACGGCGCAGGCGAGCTTCTGCGCGTGCCCGACGAAGAGCTTACATTTGTACAAAACTTTTCAAAAACGGTTAACTTTGATTCACTCGAAAAAATGATCGGAGAGGTGAATCTTGCTTACTATCATATGGAACGGAATGTGCGCGCAAAAATGGTTTTTCTGGATCTTTCACTGACCGTCGCCCATTTTTTCCAACGCCGATGAAGCCAACGCTAGACATTATCGGCGCAACCGACATTGTGGATCTCCCCGATCTGGGCTGGTTTGATGTGCCCGTCCGCATTGATTCGGGCGCGACCACTTCCTCCATTCATTGCTCGCGCGTAAGGCTGATCAAAGATGGCGAGCAGCCGCAATTATGTTTTTATCTGGATGCAAAAAAAGGCGCACCACAGCAATCCTACACGGTTTCGGATTTTAAAGAAACCATTGTGCGAAATTCGTCCGGAAAAGAAGAAAAACGTTATGTGATCAAAACGAAGATCACCATCTTTGGCAAAAAAATCCGGACAGAATTTTCACTTGCCAACCGGCGTAAAATGAGATATCCCATCCTGTTAGGGCGCAAATTGCTGAATAAGCGGTTTTTGGTGGATGTCTCGCAAAAAGATTTATCCGCTGCAAAGCGTTCAAAGGCATCTCATCGTTCTCACGCCAGACATCAATCCTGAATTTACCCCATTTTATTTTTAGTTATTTATATGAAAATCGCCGTATTATCCACCAATCCCGACCTTTATTCAACGAGGCGTCTGGTGGAGGCAATTAAACAAAGGGGTCATCAGGCAGTGGTTATCGACCATGTGAAATGCTTCGTCATGATTGAAGGAGGAAAACCGACCATCATTTACAAAGGAAAACCCATTACCGAAATCGACGCGGTCATTCCCCGGATCGGCACGTCTGTGAATGCATTTGGCTGCGCCGTGGTGCGGCAATTGGAGTTAATGAAGGTCTTCACTACGGTCAAATCACAGGCTATTCTGCGTTCCCGGGATAAGTTGCGCAGCATGCAAGTGCTCGCAAAATCAGGCGTAGACATTCCAAAGACAGTTTTTGCTAAAAACCCTGCGCAGGTCAACGAGCTGATCCACATGGTAGGCGGGCCGCCCGTGATCATTAAGCTGCTCGAAGGAACACAGGGTGTCGGCGTCGTTTTGGCAGAAACCATTAAGGCTGCAAAATCAACGATCGAAGCATTTTACGGCTTAAAAGCCAACTTTCTCATTCAGGAATACATTGCAGAGTCCAAAGGTGCCGATATCCGCGCTTTTGTAATCGGTAACAAAGTTATTGCAGCTATGAAACGCCAGGGCCACGAAAGCGATTTCCGCTCGAACCTGCACCGCGGCGGCGAAGGACATTTGATTGAATTAACAGAAGAAGAAGAACAAACGGCCATCGCAGCCGCCAAAGCACTAGGCGTCCGGATCGCCGGTGTCGATCTGCTGCAATCTGAAAGAGGTCCGCTGGTCATGGAAGTAAACTCTTCCCCTGGCCTCCGCGGAATTGAAGAAGTAAGCGGGATTGATATCGCCGCTTTGATTGTTGCCTATATTGAGGATAAGATTGTGATGGATGAGGGGGATACGGTTGGGGTTTGAATTAAGAAAAATTAGTAATCATGCATATAAAAATAGGAACGCGGGGAAGTAAGTTGGCGCTTTGGCAGGCGTATTATGTGGAGGGGCTTTTGAATGAAGGCGGCATTGATACGGAAATTGTCATTATTGAGACCAAAGGCGATAAAATCCTGACCCGTTCATTATCGAAAATAGGGAGTAAAGGCGTTTTTACGCAGGAATTGGAAGATCAGTTGCTCGACGGCAGCATTGACATTGCGGTGCATAGCGCCAAAGATCTGCAATCGCAACTGGACGATGCTTTCGAACTTATTGCCTTTACTGAACGCGAAAAGGCCAATGATGTTTTGGTAAGTCATAACACCGAACTTTCGCTCAAAAGCGGCGAAGCCTTCGTCGTAGGGACCTCTTCCACGCGGCGGGTGGCTGTTTTAAGGCATTTCTATCCGCATATCCAAACCGTGGACATGCGCGGTAACCTGCAAACACGCCTCAGAAAACTGAATGAAGGCCATTGCGATGCATTGCTCCTCGCCTATGCCGGCGTCCACAGAATGGAATACGATGATAAAATCGCAGAGCATTTGCTTTTAGACGAATTCACACCAGCGGTAGGCCAAGGCAGTGTCGCCATTGAATGTGCTGTAAATTTGGCCGAAGAAAAGAAAGCCATCATTAAAAAATTGATCAATCATTCCCAAACGGAAACCTGCCTCTTAACAGAAAGAGCATTCCTGAAACGCCTACAAGGCGGATGCAGCATCCCGGTTTTCGGTATGGCAACATTGCACGAGGATCAGATCAACATTACGGGCGGTATAATTAGTTTGGACGGGCAAGAATTGATCCGGAGAACTGAAACTGGTTCAATCTCATTTCCGGAAGAGTTGGGAACTGCATTAGCCGATGAATTGCTTGAAGCGGGAGCGGATCGGATTTTGAGAGAAATTAAAAGTCAGACGCCGACATTGTAACATCCGATTGCGCATAAAAAAGGCGAAGCCCGAACATTTGTTCGGGCTTCGCCTTTTTCCATATTATCCAAAAATTACGGCTTCTTAGTTGTATCTGCTGGCACTGCTGGTTTTGCAGGGATGGCTGATGAATCAGCTGGAACCATTGGCCTAGCAGTTGAGTCAGCTGGCATAACCGGCTTCGCAGTTGAATCCGCTGGCATAGCCGGCCTAGACATTGAATCTGCTGGCATTACAGCTGGGCTTGTCGCTGAGTCGGCGGGGGATGTCATAGGGCGAGCGGTTGAATCCGGGCGAGTGCCTGGCTGCATGGGCATGCCTTGACTGGCTGGCCTCGCTGTGCTGTCGATGCCTGCCGGGCGGCCTGCGCCTTCCGGACGGGATGCGTTTGGAGCAGATGGGCGCATGGTTGGCACTATTACTGCTGGCGCTCCTTGAACCGCACCGGCTCCTGCGCCTGCATCCATTCCGCCACCTTCACTTTTCTGATCGTCATTGTTAACTGATTTTCTTCTGCGTGATTTCTGCTCGGTAAAAGTCATCTTACCTAAGCGATACGAGAAGTTTATCCGGAAACCTCTGTTGAACAGATAGTTTGTGTTGTTCTGGGTGAATGATGGCGTTTCAAGCTGCGTCTTCATTTTGAATGATGGAGCCAGGAAATTTTCCATTCCGAATCCAATGCTTCCGCGCTTGTTGGTAAAATCTTTCTTGATTCCCAAATCATACATTCTGAATCCTGCTTGCGTTCCTTGCAACTGAACATCGCGTCCCCTCATGAAACCACCCGCTTGCAATCCCCAGCCATTTTTAATGTTCAGGCTGGTTCTGAAACGGCCACTCAATACGAAACCTGTGTTGGAAGCTGCCAATAAGGGATCTGGATTGTTGTTTGTAAGATCTGCGTAGTAAGCATCAAAACCTCCTCCTACTTGCCATCTTTTAAAGAATGTCATGTTTCCGAAAACATTCACACCGTAGTTTTTCTTGGAACCAATGTTACCATAAGTTGTCGTGATAACCCCCTGTTCGTTGGTGGTACGAATGCTTTCGATTGAACTGTTGGTAAAACGTGCAAATGTGGAGACGTTCACATAAAGCGAATTCTTGAAAAAGCTTGTTCCCAATTCCACCTGATCCGTCAATTCCGGACGGAGTTGCGGGTTACCCACAGTGATGTTCTGTGGGTTCGCCGCATTCTGATTAGGATTTAGGAATTGAATGCCTGGACGTTGAAGACGGCGGTTATAACCCAGCTTAACAGTTTGTCCTTTGCCAAATGTTTGGGACAAGTTAAGGCTCGGCACCAGATTGCTGTAAGCCGGAATGCCCAGGTCACCCCGCTCACCCTGCGTCGCATCAATGCTGGTATACTCGTAACGCGAGCCCGCCTTCACGGTAAACTTACTTTTTGTTGTATAAGTGTATGAAAAATATCCCGCTGCCACATTCTGGTCGTAATTCAGACTGCTCGCAGCTTGCGGCGTATCCACTGTATTGTAATAATCAAAATTACTTACCACCTGACGGAAGATGCCTTTTCCACCAAATTCAACCAGCTGATTGTCTTTCACCGGCGTCTGATAATCCACTTGAATGGTGCTTTCCTGATTATGGCTGGCGTTGTTGTTACCCTGACTTCCCAGCAACTCACGCAATTGATTGTTATTCAATGAATAAATGTCAGCATCAAAATCATTCGTCCGGTTGTTACGGCTAAACTGCGTCGAAATGCTCAATTCCTGCTGTGGCTTGGCCAGTGTTTTGATATAATCCACATTCACGTCCCACGTGCCGGACAAGTCTTTTGTATTTACATCCCGGAAGCTATTGCGCGTTGTGCCGTCGCTTTGCGTGTTGAATGTCGACAAATCCTGCTGATTACGCATGTTACGCATGCCATAACGCACGCCGGCAGAAAGTGAAGTTTTGGAATCGATCTCATAATCCCATCCAAAGTTGTAAGAACCGAAAGCCATCTTATTATCCGACTCGCTCATCTGGCGGATAGAGAATTTGTCAATCTTACCCACTTGCAGGTTTTCAGATTTGCCCGGCATATTGTAGTTAAAACGACCAAAGCCTCCCAAACTGAAACCCATTTTACCGACTCTGTAATTTCCTCTCAATCCCAGGTTAGAACCCCTGTTTCCAATTCCTGTATCCAAATTCAATGTTCCACCTTGAATCGTGCTTTTCTTGGTAACAATGTTAATGATCCCCGCAGAGCCTTCCGCATCATATTTAGCTGATGGCGAAGTGATTACTTCAACAGATTTGATCATATCAGCAGGAATCTGCTTCAATGCATCGGCAACGCTGGTTGCAATAATGGTCGAAGGCTTGTTATTAATCAAAACCCGAACATTAGAACTTCCTCTTAATGAAACATTTCCGTCCAGGTCAACCGTTAACATCGGCACTTTCTTCATCACGTCCGAAGCGTCGCCACCTTTGCTGGTAATGTCCTTTTCGTTGTTATAAACAAGCCTGTCCACTTTCTCCTCAATCAATTGCGCCATGCCCACAACTTCAACCTCATTCAACTGAACCACATCCGGTCCCAGGCTTACATTGCCCAGGTTAAGTTCTGTTTTGCGGTCAATCTTAATGTCATTGATGACTTTGGTTTTATAACCAATAAAAGAAATAAGGATTTTGAAGTTTCCGGAAGCCACTTTGGTAAGCTCGAAAGCGCCTTTTTCATCCGTTGTGGTTCCGTCGATCGGGTTGTTTGTTTTAATGTCAACCAAAGAAAGCGCTGCAAATTCGACCGGCTTTTTGCTCACCGAGTCAATCAGGATTCCTTTAATTTTACCATTTCCTTTTGGCGTGTCCTCGGCCGTTCCCGGGATCACTGTCTGGCGCTGTGGCCTGTCATTTCCACCTCCGCGGTTTCCGCCAAATCCGCCGCCGCCTCCCGGAAATTGCGCCAAGGCTGCGAAGCTCAGCAACGTCATAAGTATAACAGGAGTAACTTTTCTTATCATGTCCATGGTTGTATTGCAATAATTGTTCGATTCAATTTCAAAGTAAATACCTTAATCTGACAATAAGCCGGGCAATAGATGGAAAGGACACTTCCACCGATCAAACCGCGCTTTCAGCCGATAAGTCCGCCAATTCCATTCTTAGAATAATGCAGAATTGAGTATTTGTGACGCGAAGTTGCTTTATAGAGTGATGGTGCTGATCAGTCGGTATTTGCAGGGCGTTAATCGATTGGGCTAGGCACTTTGATTTATTACACGTAAGATTGTAATTGCAAGCTACGTTTCCTGCAATAACCTAACAGACACAAAGATGGATGCAAATGCCGCCCGAAAATATCCTCCGTTTTTCCTGCATATACTGGGATGGAGTTTCCTGGCCCTATTCTTAATGTGGCAACCGCTGAGCTGGCAGATCCAATTTCCTATGACATTCTGGATCAAGCAGGCCGTTCAGTTTACGCTGTTGATTACGATTTTTTATCTCAATTACTATATATGGTTTCCCAAGTTTCTGGCTAAAAACCGTTACGGCCGCTTCATTATTCTGAACCTGATTTCGGTCGTAATGTTAGCTGTGATCATTGAGCAGGTAAAAATTTCAATCCACCACGGCGAGCAGATGGATCAGGCATTCAAGACGGCGCGGGAAACCAATGGCGACAAAAAGCGTCAGGATCGGCTCGACTATTTTGCATTGCTGACCGCCCTGCTGATAATCGGAATCAGCACCAGTGTGGCTGCTGTGAGGGAAACGCAGCGGGATAAACAGTTTAGGGAAAACCTTGAAAAAGAAAAGATTAACTCCGAACTGTCTTTCTTGAAAGCACAGATCAATCCGCATTTCTTTTTCAACACATTAAACAACATATATGCCTTAACGGTCATTGACGTGGAGGCGGCGCGGGAAGCGTTGCATAAGCTGTCGCGGATGATGCGTTATGTGCTTTACGAAACCCAGCACGGGACGGTGCTGCTGAGCCAGGAAATTGCTTTTGCGCAGGATTATATTCAATTAATGCAGCTGCGATTAACGGATAAAGTGACAGTCCACCTCGATCCGCCGAGCCCGATGCACGATGTTTCTATTGCTCCAATGCTGTTTTTACCATTCATTGAAAATGCGTTTAAACACGGCGTTAGCGCTGTTCAGCCCAGCAGGATCGACATTCAGATCCGGCAGGACAAGCACAAGATTTTTGTAGAGGTCAGAAACACATTATTTACAGATAAAAGAGCCGTTTTGGACGAAAGTAACGGCATTGGGCTCGTTAATACACAGCGTAGGCTCGACCTTTTGTATCCGGGTAAATATCAGCTGGAAGTGAATGAGAACAAAGAAGAAAAAGAATTTGAAGTTCATTTGGAATTAGAAACTGCATGAGCGTACTCCAATGCATAGCAGTCGATGACGAGCCATTAGCGCTCGGACTAGTTTGCTCTTTTATTGAAAAAACACCTTTCCTGGCACTTGCCGGGCGATATTCCAGTGCGGTTGAAGCATTACAAGCCATTCATTCCAAGCATATTGATGTCATTTTTTTGGACATTCAAATGCCTGATCTCACCGGCATCGAACTCGCGAGAGTCATTGATAAAGGGGATGGAAGGGCGCCGAGAATCATATTTACGACTGCATTCAACCAATACGCGCTCGACGGATTTCGGGTGGATGCACTTGACTATCTCCTGAAACCCTTCAATTACGAAGAATTCCTGCGGGCAGCTTCCAAAGCGCAGGCTTACAGCGAGTTATTAAACAAAGCTTCTTCTGCAAGCGCACCTGATCCAAAGGATGCTTACTTGTTTTTAAAAGTTGAATATCAACTGGTTAGGATTGCTTACGAAGACATTTTGTATATGGAAGGCTTGAAGGATTACGTTAAAGTGCATTTAAAATCGGATTCAAAGCCAGTCCTTTCGCTAACCAGCCTGAAAGCATTGGAAGAAAAACTTCCGGCTTCGAAGTTCATGCGTGTACACCGTTCATTTATCGTGAATCTGGACAAAATCAGCGCTGTAACAAAAAATACCATCCAAATCGGCAGCATGACGATTCCCGTCAGCGACCAGCATAAGGATGGTTTTAATCAGTTTTTGAGCAAATGGATGTAAAAGGAAGACTTATTTCAGCTCTTCCTTCAAGAAATATCCGGTGTAACTTCCCTTTACTTTTGACACCTTTTCAGGCGTTCCTTCGGCAATGATGCGTCCGCCCTGAGCGCCGCCTTCGGGACCAACGTCAATCACATGATCCGCAACTTTGATAACGTCGAGGTTATGCTCGATAATGAGCACTGTATTTCCCTTTTCAACCAATTTGTTCAAAACATTCAGCAAATGCCTGATATCTTGGAAATGCAGACCGGTTGTGGGTTCATCGAGAATGTAAAGCGTTTTTCCAGTGTCTCGTTTTGAAAGCTCTTCCGAGAGTTTCACGCGCTGCGCTTCTCCACCTGACAATGTTGTTGCGTGCTGGCCTAATGTAATGTAACCCAAGCCTACATCATTCAATGTCTGCACTTTACGCAAAATTCTTGGTTGGTTTTCGAAGAATTCCAATGCGGATTCCACGGTCATATCGAGAATGTCAGCAACGGATTTTCCTTTAAAGCGCACTTCCAATGTTTCCCTATTGAAGCGCTTTCCTTTGCAGGTTTCGCAATTGATGTGAACATCCGGCAGGAAGTCCATTTCAATTTTCTTCATTCCCGCTCCTTCACAATCTTCACAGCGACCGCCTTTTACATTAAAAGAGAATCGTCCGGGTTTATAACCACGAATTTTAGCTTCGGGCAATTCTGCAAAAAGCGTCCGAATGTCTGTAAACAAATTCGTGTAAGTCGCTGGATTCGAACGCGGGGTACGCCCTATTGGCGATTGATCCACTTCAATGACTTTATCGATATTTTCTAGACCTTCCACCGATTTGTAAGGCAGCGGCTCTCTTCTGGATTTGTAAAAGAATTGATTCAGCAACGGAAACAGCGTTTCATGGATCAGCGACGACTTTCCGCTTCCACTCACACCCGTCACACAAACCATCGTCCCCAGCGGAAACGACATGTTTACATTTTTCAAATTATGTCCCGTACAGCCTTTGATAGAAATGGTTTTGCCACTTCCTTTCCGGCGTTTTTTTGGCACATCAATGGCGGTTCTTCCACTCAGATATTCAGCCGTTAAGGAGCCATTTTGAAGAAAAACTTCGGGTGTTCCAGCTCCCACAACATTCCCGCCATGACGACCTGCACCCGGCCCAATGTCCAGAATGTAGTCCGATGCCAGCATCATATCCTTATCATGCTCCACAACCAAAACGGTGTTTCCGAGATCGCGCAAGCTTTTCAGAGAATTGATAAGCCGCACATTATCACGCTGATGCAAACCGATGCTTGGCTCATCCATAATGTAAAGCACGCCCGTGAGCTGCGTTCCAATCTGTGTGGCAAGCCTGATCCGCTGCGCTTCTCCACCTGAAAGTGTTCTTAATGCACGGTTCAATGTCAGATAATCCAAGCCTACATCAAGCAGGAAACCGACTCTTTTCCTGATTTCTTTTAGGACTTCGTGACCGATGACGCGTTGCTTTTCCTCCAATCTGTCTTCAAGATTCACAAGCCATTCCGCCAACACACGAATATCGCTGTCGGCGAGTTCTGCAATGTCTTTGCCATCCACCCGGAAATGCAAAGATTCCTTTCTCAGACGCTTACCATTACATTCAGGGCAGGTTTGGACGGTCATGAAATCCTTTAACCAATCCTGAATTTTGTCGTTTCCGCTCTCCTGCTGACGTTTCAGAAAGTTGATGATGCCGTCAAACTTAGTTTCCCATTCTGTTCCAGGGTATTTTTTGGAGGGAACAGGCACCGCGTCTTCACTTCCGTAGAGTACAAGTTTCATCGCTTCCTCAGGAAATTTTTCCAAAGGCGTTGCCAATGTCACGTTAAACGGTTTTAGTAAAACCTCCAATTGCTTGAAAATCCAGGCTTCCCGATATTCACCCATCGGCGCAATGCCGCCTTTGGTAATGCTCAAAGATTTATCCGGCATAATGGACTCTTCCGTGATTTCCTCAATCATTCCCAAACCCTGACAAGTCGGGCACCAGCCGTAAGGAGAGTTGAAAGAGAACGCATTAGGCGCAGGATCATCATAACTAATCCCAGATTCCGGGTCCATCAGATTTTGGGAAAAATAAAAGGTTTCTCCTTTTTCATCCAAAACCATTAAGGCGCCTTTTCCTTGCTTAATCGCCGTCGCCACAGACTGACTCAAACGATAGCGCGATTGCGGATCTTCTGATTCTTTTTTTGGAACAACACGATCGATAACGATCTCAATGTCATGGACTTTATAGCGATCGAGCTGCATTTTCGGCGTAATTTCCTGCACTTCGCCATCCACCCGCACTTTGTTATAACCAAGCCGCGCGATTTGAACAAAAAGCTCCCTATAATGCCCCTTCCGGCCTTTCACAGCCGGAGCAAGCAAGCTGATCTTTTTCCCTAAAAACTGTGTAAATAATTGATTAATGATCTGATCCTGCGACTGCTTGACCATTTTACGGCCTGTAACATACGAGAATGCTTCGCCGGCACGCGCGTAAAGCAATCGCAGGAAGTCATAAATTTCAGTTACCGTCCCGACCGTCGAGCGCGGATTGCGGGAAGTGGTTTTTTGTTCGATGCTGATAACGGGCGACAAACCGCTGATTTTGTCGACATCCGGCCGCTCCATTTCACCGATAAAACCACGCGCATAGGAAGAAAAACTCTCCATATAACGCCGCTGGCCTTCGGCGTAAATCGTGTCAAAAGCCAGAGAAGATTTCCCGCTGCCACTGATGCCAGTGACCACCACAAGCTTGTTTCGCGGGATATTGACGTCGATATTCTTTAAATTATGCTCGCGTGCGCCTTCTACTTCAATTAAATCCTGGCCTTCGAGCTCAGTTGCATTCAAATGTTCCAAAATGATATTTCCGTTTGCGATAAAGTTCAGTAAAACTGGTTATTGGATAACCCAAAAAATCGGCTCAGAGTTGCAAACTTTCCTGACAACATTCCGGCTTGCATGCGCGTACAAATCACCGGCTGCTAAAATAGATAATAAGTAATGTTGCCTGCGTGTTCTTTATTATTTTAGCAAAAATTTGCTGCCAAAGGTGCGTCAAATTCTTATTTCAAATATAAAGATCATGAAAATCAACAACGAAAGCGAATACGAAAAAGCCTCTGAAAGGGCGGATGAAATCTTTGGTGCGAAAAAGGGCTCGCCGGAAGAACAGGAGTTGAAAGAGCTGCTGAAAGCGATTAAAGATTACGAAGATGACTTCATCCGGATGTTAAAAGAGAATGAGTAAGTCCCTCAATTTGCTCGCAGCGAGCGATAAACCTTTCCGTGCTCGCCACACGAACTTCTGCAATTAACTGACATTCCATTTCAAAAACTTGCTCTCTCACAGGCAGTTCCATTTCCTTCACGATCCGCATGACATCATTCATTTGCGGATAGGAAAAATTGAGCTGATATAAATTGTAAAAATGCCTCATAACAATCTCCGACTGGTTCAAAGCATCCTCTGTCGCCAGTTTATAAGCATTAATCAAGCCAGGAACACCCAGTAATGTCCCGCCGAAATAACGAACAACCACAACGAGAATGTTCGTCACATTTTTTGAATACAATGTATTCAAAATTGGTCTGCCCGCAGTTCCCGAGGGTTCGCCATCATCACTCATCCGGTAACTCATCCGATCCGCGCCAAGCCTGTAAGCATAACAATGATGCACGGCTTTGGGATGCAGCTCCCGCAATGTTGCGAGATGCGTTTTTGCATCCGTTTCACCTTCAATTGGGAAGCTGTAAGCCAGGAATTTGCTGCCCTTATCTTTGAAAAAACCCTCCGCTGGCTCGGTCACTGTTTGATAACTATCGTCAAATAACACGGGCGCGGCGTTTTTTTAGTTGATAAATCAAAACTGTATATATCAATGCAGCCAATGCAAAGCCGGCCATGACGAAGAAAACCAATGGCAGATTCCCGCGCTGATTCGCAAAAAGCTCAGCCGATAAAAATGCGCCTAACCCAATGCCTGCTTCCAGAGAAATAAACATTGTCGCAATGGAGCGTCCGCGATTATCGTCCCGACTCAAATCCACCGTCCAGGCGGAAAGAACCGGAGACAAAATCCCCATCGACATCCCAAAGAATGCAGCGCCGGCAAAAAACATCGGGACAGAATTAGCATAACCTGTGATGACCATTGCAATAATGAGCACAATGCAACCGGCAATAGTCACCGGAATCCGGCCATGCCTATCCGAAATCTTTCCAGCAAAAAGCCTGATTAAAATCGAGAAAATTGTGAAAAACATGAAGTAAAAACCACGGTTTTGCAATCCCAGATAACCGCTAAAATCCGGCGTAACCGTCGCCACAGCACCGTAACCGAAATAGCAAAGGAATGTTACAAGCGCCGGACTGAAAACGGCAGGTTCAAAAATATCTCGTCTCGTAATTTGAAATGCATTCCACGAAAGACGCTCTTTTTTAACCAGCGTTTCCTTCATATTCAACAAGATTGCTATGGACAGAAACGCGAATAACGAAGAAGTGTAAAACAAAGCATTTAAAGAAAACGCCTCGCTAATCATGCTCCCCACCGCCGGCCCGAACGCCGAACCCACACCCATACACATCCCATGCACGCCCATAGCCTCCCCACGCCTGTCGGCAGGAACAATGTCGGCGACATATGCGGATGTTCCAGTTGGTTTGAAGCCAGTTGAAAATCCGTGAACCAGCCTGAGAAGCAAGAACGGCATTACTGTTGTGAAAATTGGATATAAAAAACCACAAACAAAGCAGACAATCGAGCCGAATGCCATGACAGGAACACGGCCAATCCGGTCGGTTAAGCGACCACTGAATGGACGGGAAAGTCCGGCTGTTAATGTGAATAAACCAATGATTGCGCCTTTATATTCGGCACCGCCCATCTCCGAAAGATATCCCGGAAGCTCGGGAATGAGCATGTTGAAGCTGGAAGAAAAAAGGAACGAACTGAGGCCAAGTAACCAGAATTGCGTTGTGAAGATACTTGGAGAACTTGTACTTTGCATTACACAAAAGTACGGATTTGATCTAAAAAATGAGGAACGTTTGGTAAGTACTTAAAACTTGTCCTTGATCCCGAGGATGCTCAGGTCTACCCCCGCGAGGGTCTTTCTAGCCTGTTCCATCTTCCGTTTGATGAAAGGTGAATCGTTGTGCATTCCACTCTTCAAATTTGGATCAATAGTCGCCTTGGGACCATCAATTAAGCGGTTTTTCTTTGTTTCCATAATACTAGGCATCTTTTTGTTTTACTATAAACGCATCAAACTTAAAATCTGTTTCATAGGGCATTATCTCACCATCAAATATACCGTAAACAATTAAGCTGGTCTCCCAATTGGGCTTTTCCTTTCTTAAAATGATTTGATACATCCTCGTTCGCGATGGAGTGCTTCCCTGAAAGTATACAGCTTTATTTTTATGGGTGTCAAGGAATTCAAGCAGAATTCGAATAACCGTAGCTAAAACCATATTTGTATCTTTGTTGTCAGTCACTGCACGATCATCAATCTCATTGTTCTCAGTCAAATCGCCAAAAGCGAAATTGCATACGTCTTCGGAAATCAATAAAAATTCAGCCTTTTTACGAACGATATGCTTTTGAGATATACTGCTAAAAGTGAAAGACAGATAATCCTCCGAAGCCAGGTAGGGGTAATAATTATGTTTCAATAGTATGTGATTAAATCAGACTGCAAGGTAAGTTAAATCAGCAATTTCCAAAATCGCTTTTTGGTGGTTCCTGGTTTTTTCCCAACTTTAAAAAATGGTACGCATATTTTATAAAGAAGGTCGGTTGATCAAGCGCGAGAATGATATTCGCGAGCTTGGGAAAGTTAAGAATTTGGTTTGGGTTGATTTGCAGTCGCCGAGTGCGGAGGAAGAGGAATGGGTCGAGAATAAATGCAATATCAGTTTCCAGACGCCGCAGGAAATCGTTGAAATTGAAAGCAGTTCGCGGTTTTTTGAACAAAATGACACGATTAACGCCAACTCCAACTTCCTGAGAATCGACCGGGATGGATATGAAATGTATCCGGTCTCTTTTATTTTATATCAAAATGTGCTCTTCACTTACCGCCGCGGCGACTCAAAAACCTTCGCCGATACGGTCAAGAAAATGAAAGTAAGCACGGAAAGCATTCAGAGCGGTGTGGATTTCATGTTGCTGCTGTTGGAAACGCGTATTGAAGCCGATGCAGATTCGCTGGAAGGCATTTCGCGTGATATTTCTGCCATTAGTAAAGACCTTACACACGAACAAAAAGCCCGTCAGGAAGTCCTGATCCGCATTAGTGGTTTGCAGGAAACGACCATGATGCTCCGCGAAACGAGCATCGACAAGCAACGCGTGCTATCCGGAATTTTGAGAAGTCAGTATTTCCCCGAAGACAGGAAGGAACATTTGCGTATCATCCTGAAAGACGTTAGTTCACTGCTCGAATACACGACTTTCAACTTCGAACGCCTTGAATATCTGCAAAATACATTTATGGGTTTGATCAACATTGAGCAAAGCCAGGTGATCAAGATTTTCACTGTGGTAACGATCATTTTCATGCCGCCAACGCTGATCGCAGGAATTTTTGGAATGAATTACAATCATATTCCCAGCACCTCCGAACCCTGGGGCTTTTGGGGCTCGCTCTTTTTAATGGTCTTTTCCTCAGCCGTTGTACTTTGGTTTTTCCGCCGAAAACGCTGGATTTAAGCTTCGTTCGGAACGGCGTAGAAGTTGAAGGTTTTCCACTTATTCATATCACGAGGACCTTCGATTTTGATAATTTTCGCGTTCTCGTCGAAGTCGGAAAAGTAATGTAATGTGTAGCCAAATTCAGAGACAATGTGGTAAAGCTCTGCGCGTTCCTCGGTTGTTGCTTTTGGAAAACATTCCGCCACAAGCACAGGCTTGAACTGTCTGATCAGCTCGCTAATAGACCTAATCACCTCCATATCAGCACCTTCCACATCGACTTTGATAAAAGAAAGCTTATTCAATAAAGAAGCATAATTGGTTTTTAGAAACTTTTCCAGATTAATGCCCTTGATTTTTTCCGGAAGCTGGAATGCGCCTTGATCTTCAACGATTTCATTTGAAATTCCACCATTACCGAATGACGCTTCCGAAGAACTGTAAAAAAATTCGCCGTCTTCTTTTGTTATCGCATAAGGCAGCGGGATAATGTTCGTTTTATCAACATTAAGCGCCACATTCTTTTCTAAGATCTTAAAAACGTGTGGATTAGGATCAAATCCAATGGTTGTGCCGGTTTTGCCTGTTGCGAGCGCCATTGGCACAGTTGTGTCACCAATGTTTGTTCCAATGTCGATGCAGAGGCTTCCTTTTGGAATAAATTTCTTGAAAAAGTTGACTTCTTCCTGCGTTATCACCTTTGGGTTTACCAACGGGTTTTTCCAGTTTGCAAATGAAATTTCACCTTCCTCGGCCAGCAGAAATGTATCTGTTTTGTGAGGATATTCCTGAAATTGGCGACGCGCTTTCTTTCTGGCGAGAGAATTTTTAAAATACTCAAACATGTAACGAGGAATTTCGTGAGTTTTCTGAAACTACAATATTAAGGATTTAAACGCTAAAATTTGTTATCGTTTTACACTCATTTGTGCCTTAATATCACAATAACCGGTAATTTCTGAATTCGAAGAGCCGCTTACCCGTCCGCTTTTCATACCAGTAAAGGAGCGCATCTTTCAGCTTGAAACGTTTTTTGGAAGTGTCCAGATCGACTTTCCAGTTTTGCCTTGCAATGCGTTCTTGCATTACTCTGGGATGCGTTTCTTCAAAGCGTTTTAAAGAATCAAATTCTTCATAATTGAACACATCGTCCGATTCCAGGATCTTTTCCCAAGCCTCTCCTTCATTCCAAAAACGGCTCACATTCTTCATCTTGGTTTTCATCTGCGCCGGACTTTTCACCCAGCCGTAATGGTAAACCGCCGCGCCGGAATGCATCACATTCAATTTTTGATTCCCTCTCCTGAAACCCTGCGCATCGCGATAGGCTGAAATCGGCAAACCTTTGGGAATTTTCTCATTCCTGATAATGCGGATTTCCCGGCGATACCACTTTCTGCTGTCGCCAATGTAATCGTAAGTGCCGTAAAAATGGACGTAATCGAAAACCAAGCCTTCAACGCGTTCATCGTTCAAGTGACGCGTGCAAGAATCAACGATTGACTGGTGATATTTTTCATGAACCGCCTCATCGCCCTGAATGTAAAACGCCCAATCAGCGTCGGGCGAAATCTGTTTCAAAGCCTTATCCGTTTCCACGGCCAGCACTTTCCCGCCTTCCCGCAGAGACATATCCCACTCCGATTCCACGATCCTTATTTTGTCCGAAGCAATGGACCGGATCAGCCCCAACGTATCATCGTCGCTATGCCCCACACTCACCAGCATCTCATCCACAACGGGCAAAATGGACGTTATTGCCTCCCCGATCGGGTAATCATTTATAATCGCATTCCTGATAATTGTAAAGCCGGAAATCTTCAATGTAAGCGAAATTTAAAGTAATGTGAGCGTGACAAAGTTAGCTTATTCGTCCTAAGAATATTCCCCCGATAAGAATTCAATTTGATCAGTTTCTCCTTGAATTTCCGGGGCAAAGCGTGTAGATTTGTTTTCTCCAGTCCGGCAAATCTGGCCCGGGCTAATCAATAAATTATACATCTGGTCCCCGTTAAAATTTTTAAATACTTATGTCACAAGAACTTACCAGACAGGAGCCCCTGTTAGTTGAAGATCCTTTGCGGTTTGTGCTATTTCCGATCAAACATTCCGATATCTGGGAAATGTACAAACGCCATGAGGCGTCTTTCTGGACGGCCGAGGAGATCGATCTTTCTCAGGATATGAAAGACTGGGAGAACCTGAACGACGGTGAAAGGCATTTTATCTCGCACGTGCTTGCATTTTTCGCGGCGTCGGACGGGATTGTGAATGAGAATCTGGCGGTCAACTTTCTGAGCGAAGTGCAATATGCAGAAGCGAAATGCTTTTACGGCTTCCAGATCGCGATGGAGAACATCCATTCCGAAACTTATTCGTTGCTGATCGATACATACATTAAAGATCCGTCTGAAAAAGACCATTTGCTACGTGCCATTGACACGATTCCCTGCGTTCAGAAAAAAGCGGAATGGGCATTGAAATGGATCAACAGCCCGGTGTTTGCAGAACGCATCATTGCGTTCGCAGCTGTGGAAGGAATTTTCTTCTCAGGATCATTCTGCTCCATTTTCTGGCTCAAAAAACGCGGCTTAATGCCAGGACTTTCGTTCTCGAACGAGCTGATTTCCCGCGATGAAGGTTTGCATTGTGAATTCGCGTGTTTGCTTTATACAAGGCACATTGTGAACCAGTTACCGCAAGAAAGGGTGATTGAAATTATGATGGATGCGGTTACGATTGAAAAGGAATTTGTAAGTGAAGCATTACCCGTTTCCCTCATCGGAATGAACGCAGACCTGATGAATCAATATATCGAATACATCGCCGATTTCTGGCTGGAAAGATTGGGCTGCGAAAAACAATTCGGCTCTGCTAATCCATTCGATTTCATGGAGTTAATCTCACTTCCAGGAAAAACAAACTTCTTCGAAAAACGCGTTGGTGAATATCAGAAAGCCGGTGTAATGAGTGGTGTGAAGGATAAAGATTCAGGACATAAGATCTCGTTCGACTCTGATTTTTAAGTAATATGTTAGCTTAAAGCAGCCCTGTCAGCCTGAGCGGAGTCGAAGGCGCGTTACCCAGAAGTAGCGCGCCGTAGACTACGCTCCGGCTGACAGGCTTTTAGGTTCAGGCTGACAAGCTTTCAGGCAAGCAATTCCTCAACCAGCCTCCAAACCAACTCACTCTCATAACCCTTCCCCAGAGCAAACCTCACCAATTTCTGTTTCAGCTTAAAAGGATCATTCTCTGTTTTCAAAAGCAAATTCCTCTTCTTCTCCAAAAGCGTTTTCAGCCCTTCCACATAAGCCTTATCCTCAATTTCCCCCATCCCCTTTTCAATGCTATATTGACTCAGCCCACGCCGGTTCAGCTCTTGCCTGATCTTCATCCGGCCCCAATTTTTGATCCGGAATTTGCCACCAGCATACGTTTTTGCAAAGCGCTCTTCACTCAGATAATTCATGGAAATCAGCTCGGCGATGAGCTCGTCGGCCTCTTCACCCCACACATTCCACTTTTTCAGGCGCTGGCGCACTTCATCTTGGGTTCTTTCCTGGTAAGCACAATAGGAAGCAGCTTTTTGCAGGATTAGGCGATCCATGAATTGATTTTTATATTAAATATTCTTAACAAGGTGCAAGAATAAAGAAAATATCATTCGCGAATAACTATTTTTGGAATAATAAAAACACCCTGAACGCCCCAAACCTGAACGATCTGATGACATTCAAACGACGCTCTTTTCTCAAACTTTTACCCGCATTGCCCGGCCTTTCATTCATATCAAAACCAAAGGAAAACAACATTCCCGCAAGAATATCCATGCGGTTCATCGTTGCCTCCGACGGACATTACGGCCAGCCAAACACGGATTTCAAACAGTTCCACACAGACTTAATCAGCTGGGTAAATCGCGAGAAAATGCAGAAAGGCGTTGACTTTCTATTCTTCAACGGCGACCTCATCCACGACGACCCAACATTGTTATATGATTTCAAAAACACGATCAGCAACCTCAGTGTGCCGTTTTACGTAAGTCGCGGCAATCACGATAAGGTTGGCTTGGATGTGTGGCAAAGCACCTGGGGATATCCTACAAATCACAGTTTTGCGAAAGGCGAATATGCATTCATCATCGGCGACACGTCCAACGAAAAAGGTGAATACGTGTGCCCGGACGCAACTTGGCTAAAAAACGAAATCGCCAAACACAAAGACAAAAAAGGTATTTTCGTATTCCTGCACATCACCCCCGCCAAATGGACCGTGAACGGAATCGAATGCAAGGAAGTCATCGACCTGTTCGAAAACACGCCGAACATCAAAGCCATCTTCAACGGCCACGACCACGACCAGGACAGCACCAAGATCTACGGCAAAAAACCCTACTTCTTCGACGGCCATTTCGGCGGCAATTGGGGAACGACTTATAAAGGTTACCGGATTGTAGAGATTTATGAGGATAGCACGTGGCAGTCGTATCAGTATAACCCGACGGCTGCGCCAGTTTTGAATAGTTTTACTGGGAAGAGTTAGAAATTATTTAATTTCGCATCAACACGTTCACCCCCCTTCCCATTGGCACAGGGCGCTTAGGGTGAACTTTTTGCTTTTATAGCGTTGCCGTTTTTGAAAAGTGCTTTTTGCTGGTTTTCTAAATTGTGGTTGGTTCGAGTCAAGTTAATAATTTACATAAACTAGATACACACTATGACATTTAAGCTAATTATCGAGGGGCATAAGGAAAAAGACATTTTTCTTATGAAAGAAATTGCCAATCGGCTTAAAAATTCCGGAGGGATGGAACAGCTTGCATGCCGTTACATCCCTCCGGGATTTTCATATGTATGTAACTCACGTTTCTACCAATATTGCATCGCTCTGCGATTAATCGCAAAATTCCTAACGCGCCCTTTGTGCATAAAACCTTCAACAATCCCAGTGGAATCAGAATATTAGTAGATAAAGAACATCACCATATCAACAAAATCCCGGAGGGATGTGATCTTGGTAGGAAAAAAGCGCGATCAAATCTATCCAAATCCCGGAGGGATGTAACACACTTTTCTACCAATATTGTATCTTTCCGCGACTAGTCGCAAAATTCTAGCCGTACCCTTTGTGCAAAAAGCTTACATAAATCCCGGTGGGATTCCCTTTTTTTAGCAATATGATTCGGTTTGGTGTTCAGCTTCGGCGGAGCCTGCTAGCATGCGTACCAAAGCACCCTTGTTGTATTTTTCGACAAGTTGATCTACATTTGAAATATGAAATCATTTTCGTCAATTGACGAAGCTTTTAAGTGGTTTCTTGAGAACGTTTACAAAAATCTTCCTCCTGAGCAGAAGAAGGGCCGATTAACATATGCCTGGCGTGATTACACGCATGGAGGAAGCATTACTGAAAAACGGATGAGAGAAATCTTGGAAGAATTTGGCGATATAGAAGTTAAGACTATTGTTAACTACAAGCCGAAATGATTTTTTTTGATGACATTTTGTCGTAAAACACAACAAATTTATAAATACAAATTAGCTATGACAAACACTATTCAAACAGACAACAGAACATTGCCGGATCACCTAACAATCCTCAAAGAATTCTTCCAAACTGACAAAGCAAGCGAAATAATAGCATCGCTAAACCAGAACATTGAAAGCATTTTACTTACGGAAGACATTAATTCCATAACGCCAGAAATGCGGGTGAACATTACGAATCAACTTCGCGTCGCAACATTGCTTTCTAAATTGGAAGGCTGCTTGAAAGAAATTAGTTGAGCAAAAAAAAGACTTCCCAGGACGAGCCCAGAAAGTCTTTGGAGAATGTTTCAAGAATTATTTAAACAACCCTTACCAAATGATTCTTCTTCCCTTTCGAAATCAACAAAAACCGATCTTGCAGCAAACTAAAATCACTCAAAGTCTGCTCCGCAGAGGTTATTTTAACCTTATTAACACTCACCGCATTTTGCTGAATGGCTCTCCTAGCCTCACCTTTTGAAGCGTAAATTTCTGATTTGGTAACGGTTGAGATCAAATCCGTAATGTTTGCCGTTTCGCTCCATTCGGCCTTTGTGATCTCTGTTTGCGGCACGCCGGCGAAGATTGTGTCAAACTCGTCGGCTTCTATACTTTGCAGAGTTTCCAATGTTGCTTTGCCGAATAACACTTCTGATGCTTTCAAAACGGTTTTATATGCGCGTTCTGAGTGGATCCGGATCGTTAGTTCGGATGCCAATGCTTTTTGCATGATGCGCAAATGTGGCTCGGCGGCATGGCTGGTTTCTAATGCTTCGATTTCTTCTTTGTTTTTGAAAGAAAAAACCCGCAGATAACGCGGCAAATCCTCATCGGCCTGGTTGAGCCAGAATTGGTAAAACTCGTAAGGTGAGGTTTTTTCAGGATCAAGCCAAATGTTCCCGCCTTCGCTTTTGCCAAATTTCGAACCGTCAGATTTTGTCAAAAGGGGCGTTGTTAATGCGTATGCTTTGAAATAACCTTCTTCGTCGCCTTCCTTGCGACGGATGATTTCAGTTCCGGTTGTAATGTTGCCCCATTGATCGGAACCGCCCATTTGCAAACGGATATTCTTGTTTTTGTACAAATGATAAAAATCGTAGCCTTGCAGCAATTGGTAAGAAAATTCTGTGAATGAGATTCCCGTCTCCAAACGCTTTTTAACTGAGTCCTTAGACATCATATAATTGACGCTCAAAAACTTACCAGCTTCACGCAAAAATTGCAAAAAGCCAATATCCTTGAACCAATCATAATTATTCACCATTTCAGCCGAATTCTCTCCGCAGTCAAAATCAAGGAATTGTTCCAATTGCTTGCGAATGCCTTCCTGATTGATGCGCAATGTATCTTCGTCCAAAAACGACCGTTCAGACGCCTTAAATGACGGATCGCCGATCATTCCTGTTGCGCCGCCAATCAATGCAAGTGGCTTATGACCAGCACGTTGAAAATGAACCAAAAGCATGATCGTGGCCAGATTACCAATGTGCAACGACGAGGCCGTTGGATCGAAACCGATGTAGCCAGCGGTCATCTCTTTTTTCAGTTGCTCATGCGTTCCGGGCATCATATCATGAAGCATTCCGCGCCAGCGCAGTTCTTCAACAAAATCAATCGTCATTATAAATGGTGTTTCTTATTTCAAAATCCAAGCGCAAAGGTAAACGTTATCGGTTTACCGGGAAAGTGCCTATTTTAGCATGATTAAAAGATTTTCCTGCATTCAAACCGCACATACTAATGATCAGAAACATTTTACAAGCCATTTCCTGCGCATTCATCGTCCTTATTTTCCAGTCTGCGGTTGCTCAAACGACGTATTGCAATCCGATGGACATTGACTACAAATACAATTTTGAGCAGTTGAATGAGAAAATAAGTTACCGTTCCGGCGCGGATCCGGTGATCATTAATCATACAGTTTCAGGAAAAGGCAGCGATTATTACATGTTTGTAACCATTCAGGGCGGTTATTGGCATTCCAAAGACATGATCAACTGGAAATATCTGACTGCCAACCGCTGGCCTTTCGAGGATATGTGCGCACCGGCGGCTGTTTCTGTTCGCGACACACTTTTTTTGTTCCAATCCACTTTCGAATCACGGCCTATCCTCTATTCCGTTGCGCCGGAGAAGGGAATTTGGGAGTTTTATAACCGCTGGACGCCGCGCTTGCCGAAGGACATTGGGCCGTGGGATCCAGCCATTTACCACGATCCGGACACCGACAGATGGTTCATGTATTGGGGTTCATCGAATGTCTATCCGATTTTTGGCGCCGAGCTTGACCATAGTAAAAAGCTGGCTTTCAAGGATCAGTATAAGGCAATGTTTTGGTTAAATCAATACGAGCACGGCTGGGAACGTTTCGGCCCGAATCATTCCGATCCCTTTAAACCATTCACGGAAGGCGCCTGGATGACCAAGCATAATGGCAAATATTACCTGCAATACGGTGCTCCGGGCACGGAATACAATGTTTACGCCAATGGCACTTACGTCGGCGACGACCCGCTCGGGCCATTCACTTATGCGCCCTATAATCCGGTTTCCTACAAGCCCGGCGGCTTCGCGACAGGTGCCGGACACGGGAATACATTTCAGGATAATTTTGGAAATTACTGGAACACCGGAACGTCGTGGATTGGCTACAACTGGGGCATGGAAAGAAGGATCGTTAGATATGCCGCCGGTTTTGACAAAGACGGCCAAATGTTCGCCAACACCCGATTCGGCGATTTCCCACACAAAATGACAACCAAAAAATGGGAAGGTAAAGGCGACCAACTCTTCACAGGCTGGATGCTGCTTTCCTACAAAAAGCCAGTCACAGCATCATCCGTCATGGACACTATGTCCGCCACAAAAATCACAGACGAAAACCCCAGAACTTTCTGGGTCGCCAAACAGAACAAACCCGGTGAAACTCTAACCATTGATCTTCAAAAAGAGCAGGAAATCAAAGCTGTCCAGGTAAATTATTCAGATTACAAATCAGATATTTTCGATAACAAACCGGAAGTCGTTTACACACAATTTAAGATCCTGACTTCCAATGATGGCAAGAAATGGGACGTCGTAAGTGACCTAACGCAGGAGCCAAAACGCGATCGCCCCTGTGCATACATTGAGCTGGCCAAACCGGTAAAGGCACGCTATGTTCGCTATGAGCATATTTATGTTGCTTCACCCAATCTAGCGATCAGCGAATTCCGTGTTTTTGGAAATGGATTTGGAAAAGCGCCTGAAACGCCTGCAAACTTCACCGCAGTTCGTCAAAAGGACGCCAGAAATGCAGACTTGAAATGGGAAAAAGTGCCGGGAGTGATTGGCTATAATGTGCTTTGGGGAATCGCGCCGGATAAATTGTATCAGACTTACCAGTTCTGGAATGATCAGCCTAATGCATTTGAGTTAAGAGCATTGAACGTTGGTGTGCCTTATTACTTTGCTATTGAGGCGTTTAATGAGAATGGGGTTTCGAAGATGAGTGAGGTTGTTGGGGTGAAGTGATTTAAATAATCTCTTCGTCGGGGATGAAAATAATGTTTTCGTAAATCGCTGAGAGTATTATTTCAAAATTGAGAGATTCAAACCTTATTATGTCGCTTGGAGTATTAAATACTTTGTAAGTCCAGGTATCGGGCTGATCTGTGCGAGTATATAATTGTACATAGAATCGATTTTGCGAAACGAGCATATAGCATTGTAGAGAGGGGATTCCCTGGTACATCCTTAATTTGAAATCTCGATCGTACGAAGCCGAAGTCTTAGAAAGAACTTCAACAAGTACACTAGGATGTTTAACTATATATGTTCCAGCTCGATCCTCAGCTGAGCAAGTTAAAACCACATCAGGATAGGGATAGAAGAAGTTTTTAACAGCTTCAACCTTAATATTCTCAGCAAAAACGTCACAGCCATCAGAGAGAAATCGTCTTTCAAAAAGTCCTCGAATTCGTCCTACTATCCTGTTATGATTCATAGTAGTTCCTGCCATGGCGAAAATCTCTCCATCGTAAAACTCATGACGGATTTCGCTTTTTTCCTCCATTTCCAGGTATTCGGCTACTGTGTATTTTTGTTCTGAAATTTGTGCGTGTCCCATATTGGTCGATTTTTCAAAACAAATTACATCAAAATTCGAGCATTTTCAAATCACAATCCTTCCGCCACAGCAACGATGAATCTCCGTAACTCAAAAACCGATAATCCTTCTCCAAAGCCTCAGCGTAAATGCGGTTCCAATCTTGCCCGGTAAGCGCAGCAACTAAGAGAATGAGCGTGGAGCCTGGCTGGTGGAAATTGGTTACTATGGCCTTGCAAAGGCGGAATTTGTAGCCGGGGAAGATGAAGATTTCGGTTTCACCTACAATGTGGTCTGTGTTGTGTTGCTCCATGAAAGCTAAAATCGAACGCAATGCTTCGCTTGCAGACGGAAGATCCTTTTCTTCGAAGGGATAGGGATAAAGCTTTTCTATGAAAAAATCAGTCGTCTCCTGGCGATAGAGCTTTACGCCGAACCAATACAAGCTTTCCAAAGACCGCAATGATGTAGTGCCGACCGGAATGATCATTTCCAGATTTTCAAGCAGATCATATATCAGCTGTTTCGTAAAAACAACCTGCTCAGAATGCATCCGGTGTTCGGTTACGGAGCTTACTTTGATTGGCTGGAATGTTCCTGCGCCCACGTGAAGGGTGAGAAAAGATCTCTTTACACCTTTTGATTCAAGCTTTTCAAAAACCTCCGGCGTGAAATGCAAGCCAGCGGTTGGCGCTGCGACGGCGCCGTCGTGATGGGCGTAAACGGTTTGGTAAGTTTCTGAATCGCCTGCCTCAGTATCGCGGTTCAGGTAAGGTGGCAAAGGGATTTCACCAAGTGCTTTTACAATGTCGAGAAAAACAAAGTCCTTATTCCAATTAAGCCGGACCAAATTCCGCTCATAATCCTCATAATTAACGCTCAGAACAACCAGCTGACCATTAATGTTGATTTCTGTCGTTAATGAATCTGCTAACTTCCAGCGCTTTTTATTGCCGATCATGCATTCCCAAACACACGAATCTTTCACCAACATGGCATCATTGATTACACGCGTCGGCAGCTCTGGATGAAGCAGCAGGATTTCGATAACCGCTCCGGTCTCCTTTTTGAAATAAGCTCTTGCCGGGATTACTTTGGTGTCGTTGAAGACAAGAAGCGTTTTTACAGGCAGGTTTTCGGGCAGATCGGCAAAACGCTTGTGCGAGATTTCGCCGGATTTGTAAATCAGAAGTTTGGATTGATCTCGGTTTTCGAGGGGGTATTTTGCGATTCGATTGTCCGGAAGGTCATAGGTATAATCGTCCAAATGAATGGATTCTGCTGCTTTTAGCCAGGAATTTTCTGAATTTCCGCTGCCTTGAGATTCTGCTTCTTCCATTCCTTTTCTACAATTTATCCTCAGGAGCCGGCGTCCACAGCAATCTTAATGGCAAAAGGAAAACGATAATCATTAACCCCAAACCAACATAATACAGCCAGGAAAAATCGAAAACGTCGAGCTTATACTGCTGACTATTGACGGTCGCGAGTGCGAAAAGGCTCATGCCAATGATCGTGTTGATGACCGCTACGAGACAATAAAGCCAGTTGATCAAATGCTCATTCAATGCTTCGCGATGCTGTGCCCACACTTTCTTATTCAAAATCGGCAAATGCATAGGGTCCACTTTGGGAATGTGGCGGGCCAAGCCAGTGATCAGCACATTATTAAGCAGAAACAGGGCCATGACAATGTAAAAAATGTGCTCTTTTTCAAGATATTTTTCAGCCAGACCATTGTCTGCGAAATCAACTGCAACCGTCTGCGGAAAAACCGAATACGTCCATACCAGCGCCCCGATCACCAGGATCAAAGACATCCAGCGCCATACTTTTATAACAAATGTTGTAACTTTCATGAATCAGTAACCTTCAAGAGGTTTTATCGCCATAGTAATTTTGGCTGCAAAATTAGGTTGGGGAGTTTCTAAAACCTAATTGGGATTGCTATTAATGTTAACTTTGAAAGTTGGCATTTCTTATTACACACTATATACATTTTGATGATTGAATTTGAATGGGATAGCCATAATATTAAACATGTTATAGAAGACTATCCAAGTCGAGAAAATACCATAAGTGAAGTAGAAAGCGTTTTTTTAGATCCATTTGTAATCTACCGAAAAGGCAACCATGTTGCTGCCGAGCAGAGATACAGAGCTATCGGTTTAAGCAACCTAGGAAGAATTAATGTTGTTATCTTCACTGTCAATAACGGAAAAATCCGACCTATAAGCAGCTGGCCTGCAAATACACAAACTAGACGACTTTACCATGAAAGAGCGAAAAACTAAGACAATCGCTGTAATCCGAAATCAGCATACGAAGGCGGAGATGAAGGCAATTGAAAAGGAATTATTAGATCCTAATGCGAAAAATTATACGCTTCAGGAAATATTTGAAATGAGTAAAAATGAAAATATACACCAAAACAGGTGACAGAGGAACCACGTCCCTTATCGGCGGGACGCGGTTGAGTAAGGCGCATGTGCGGATTGATGCTTATGGGACTGTGGATGAGCTGAATAGTTACATTGGCATGCTCCGCGACCAGGCGGTGAATGAGCAGCGGCGGGATCTTTTGAAAGAGATTCAGGACCGGCTTTTTACAATTGGCTCGCATCTGGCCTCCGAATCTGATCAGGTGAAGCGGGTTTTGCCGGATTTACTGGATGATGATGTGGCGTTACTGGAAACGGAAATGGACCTGATTGATTCGCAAATTCCACCTTTGAGAGCATTTGTCCTGCCGGGCGGGCATCCGTCGGTTTCGTTTGGGCACATTGCGCGGACTGTCTGCCGGCGGGCTGAGCGGGCGGTGATCCATTTGCAGCAGGGAGAAGAGGTCGAGGATATCGTCGTTCGTTATCTGAACAGACTTTCGGATTATTTATTTATGCTCTGCCGCGCCATGACTTATGAGCTGGAAATTGAGGAAGTTACGTGGAAACCGAGGGTCACTCCAAAAAAATAATTGTTATACTAAATATCTGTTGTTTATAGATTTATTTTTTTAAATTGCGGGACTTAGGAAAGCCGCAAAACTTCCTCAAAAAACAATATCCGCAATCTAAATTTTTGGCATTATGACAGCCGACACGTTGCAAATAGAGGTTCAGCAGACAACAAATTCACGTTTGCAAGAGGTTGATTTTAATAACCTCGTTTTTGGCCGGAACATTTCCGACCACATGTTTATCGCCGAGTATCGCGAAGGTCAGTGGCAAGACCTCCGGATCGTCCCTTATGGTGATCTCGCGCTAAGTCCTGCAACAGCCGCGCTGCATTACGGTCAGGCTATTTTTGAAGGCATGAAAGCCTATAAAAGTGCAGAAGGAGAAGTGCTTCTTTTCCGCGCTATCGACAACTGGAAACGACTGAATAAATCCGCCGAACGCCTTTGCATGCCTACAATCCCGGAAGAAATCTTCATGAGCGGGCTTACAGAATTGCTTCGTCAGGATGCGGACTGGGTGCCTTCACAAGAAGGTTGCTCGCTATACATTCGCCCTTATATGTTCGCTACGGACCCCTATATTGGTGTAAAACCATCTGATTCATATTACTTTATCATATTCACAAGCCCGGTTGGCACGTATTATGCGAAGCCTCCGCGGGTAAAGGTGGAAACGCATTTCATCCGTGCTGCCGAAGGTGGCGTGGGCGCAACCAAATGTGCCGGAAACTACGCAGGTTCACTGTATCCGGCGAAACTGGCTCAGCAGGAAGGTTATGATCAATTGATCTGGACCGACGCCCGCGAGCATGCATACATTGAGGAGTCCGGAACGATGAACATTATGTTTATCCTGGACGGCAAGCTAGTTACGCCATATGTTTCGGAAACCACATTGGATGGCATCACGCGTAAAAGCATTGTTGCCATTGCACAGCACTGGGGTATTCCGGTGGAAGAACGCCGGGTAAGTGTGAAAGAAATTATTGACGGCCTGAAAGACGGAAGTCTGGAAGCTGCATTCGGTGCTGGAACGGCGGTTGTGATCTCTCCATTCGCGAGCATTGCCTACGAAGGCGTGGATTATCCGCTTCCTGAAATCAAAGAAGATTCATTTGTCAATAAAGTAAAGCGTTTCCTGACGGATTTACGCACTGGCAAAGAGGAAGATACATTCGGCTGGATGCTGAAAGTATAGTTCTGATATTTTATACAAAAGGCTCGGTTAAGCGATCTTAACCGGGCCTTTTGGTTTAAACATTACCGGGTTTTCTGTTTTATATAAATGTCCTCGTCCCCGAATAATTGTCCCGGAATTCCTTTGGCGTGCAGCCATTTTTATTCTTGAAAATCCGGTTGAAATAGGACAAATTATTGAACCCGCATTTGTAAGCAATCTCCGAAATCGTGTTCGTCGTGTTGATCAGCGAGCGTGATGCATGGCCGAGCCTTATCTCATTCAGACTTTCGATGAATGTCTTTCCTGTTCGTTTTTTGATAAATCTACTAAACGAAACTTCCGACATGCCGGCCAGCTTGGAAATGCCTTCCAGATTGATCTCTTTGTCGTAATTATCGCGCATATAGGCAAACACTTTTTCGATTCTTCTGCTGTTATAATTAACGTTTTCGCCTGTAAATGTGCTGTTTGAAAGCGTTCGCATGTTTCTGGAAACGGACAGATCGTGCAGGATAGACATCAATTCAAGAATAGAATCAAAACCACTCTTTTGAACAAGGGCCGTGAGCCTGGGTGTAATGCGTTCAATGGTTTCTCTGGAAAATGCGATTCCCTTCGACGATTTTTCAAGCAGTGAGCGCACGAAAAACAGCTGGTTGCGTTTCAGGAATTTGTCGTCAAACAAGTCGCGATGAAACTGCACGGTGATCTCCTGCACTTCGGGAACCCCTTCCTGCCATTTATACGAATTGGTTAACCACCCATGCGGCAAATTATTTCCAACCAACACCAGCTCCGCATCGTCAATCACCTCGGTATGGTCCCCCACGATCCGCTTCACACCCTTACCCGATAGCACAAGGTTCAGCTCAAATTCATCGTGGCTGTGTAAAGGGAAATCGAAAACAGTTTTTTTCCTGGCAAAGATTGTAAAGCAGTCATACTGAGTCAATGGGGTAATTTCACGGTAAATTTCACTCATACAGATCTTGGTTACAGAATGTGCTAAATATAATGATTTCGTGATAATATTCATCGACGGGCAAGGGGAAGAATTGGCGTTACATATTGAAATCTGTCATTAGTATTCTAAATTCACTGTGATAAAAATACCATGGCCGCCGGACCTTCTTCATGAAAATAAAACTGATTGATTTCCTTGTCATCATTGCCTATCTGCTGCTGGTAACGGTGATTGGAATCATACTCAAAAAACAGGCGCAAAAGAGTAAAAATGATTACATGCTTGGCGGGAGATCCATGCCGTTCTGGATGTTGGGCGTTTCCAATGCGTCGGGAATGTTCGATATCTCCGGAACCGTCTGGATGGTTTCCATCATGTTTGTTTACGGTGTAAAAAGCATTTGGCTGCCGTGGTTATGGCCGGTTTTTAATCAGATATTTATGATGGTGTATCTATCCATCTGGTTGCGGCGATCCAATGTTTCAACGGGCGCCGAATGGATGCTCACACGGTTTGGAGATAAAAAAGATGCGTTGCCGTCACATAAGACGATTATTGCCTTCGCGCTCCTGAGCTGTCTGGGTTTTATGGCCTACGGATTTATCGGATTGGGCAAGTTTATCGAAATTTTTATTCCTTGGCATTTTGTCCAGCCATATTTACCTTTTACAACTAGTGCAGCATATGCAGCGCATGTTTATGGCGTCATTTTTACATTGTTTACGGTTTTTTATTCACTACTCGGTGGCATGAAAAGTATCGTCTGGGCCGATCTGATCCATTATGCGATCATGGTTGTCGTATCTGTCGCCATCGCTGTCATTGCTATGACCGCGTTACACGATGTCCGATCGCTGCCTGTGCCGATGGGTTGGAATAATCTGTTTTTTGGCAAAGAACTGGATCTGGATTGGAGCACGCATATTCCTGAGGTGAACGAAAAAATCAAGGCCAATGGCTTCTCACCTTTTGGGTATTTCTTTGCGTTGATGACGGCCAAAGGCATTTTGGCGAGTCTGGCCGGACCTGTTCCGAGCTATGATATGCAAAAAGTCCTGTCGGCAAAAACACCACGCGAGGCTGCCCTTATGAGCATGATCGTGAATGTGGTGCTGCTTCCTACGCGTTACCTGCTCATTACCAGCGTCACCGTTCTCGGATTGTTATTTTATAAAGATCTCAGCATTTCAATCGCAGACAAAACGGATTTTGAGCGGATCCTGCCTGCTGTGCTCAACACCTATATTCCCTCAGGCTTGCTTGGATTGGTGCTGGTTGGGCTAATGGGCGCTTTTATGGGGACATTTGCGGGGACATTCAATGCTGCGCAGGCCTACCTTGTTAATGATATTTATCTAAAATCCTTTAATCCAAAAGCGACCAACAAGCAGATTTCCAGGATGAATTACCTGCTGGGCCTTGCCGTGGTAACGATCAGTATCTTGCTGGGTTTTTTGGCGAAAGACGTCAACAGCATTCTGCAATGGATCGTTTCCGCGCTTTTTGGTGGTTATATTGCTTCCAATGTTTTGAAATGGCATTGGTGGCGGTTTAATAGCAGTGGTTTTTTCTGGGGAATGCTCTCCGGCATCCTTTGCGCTTTGGCAGCTCCATCCATTTTCCCGGGAATGGTGCCGCTTTTTTATTTTCCGGTAATCCTGCTCATTTCAACAATTGGCGCAGTAACCGGCTCATTACTGACGCCCGCAACGGATTTTGAAACATTGAAAAAATTTTACAAAACGGTCCGGCCGTGGGGATTTTGGGAACCTGTGGCCATTGCTGTAAAATCGGAAGATCCATCATTTGAGCCCAACCGTCGTTGCAAATGGGATATGTTTAATGTTGTGGTGGGCATTACGGCGCAGACTTCCATCACCGCGTTACCTGTATTTCTGGTGCTGCTCATGCCCGAACAAACCGCCATCGCAGCAGCCATACTGGCCGTTTCAGGATTGATCCTCTGGAAAACCTGGTACAAGCAGTTACCCGATCACTAAATCATAAAAACCTGACTGCCACAAGGAAATTACCTCTAAAACTGCTAAACAATACTTGAACGTATATAGCAAAGCGACACTCTCGAAAATAGTGTCAGCAAGGAAAATTTGCCTTCACAAATATCCTTAAAGGTTAATGCTGATAAACAAGGCATTAGAGCAAATATTACTGCAAAAAAATAGCCCTGATATCTTGAACAACTGTCAAAAATGTGTTATTTTTAGATAAAAAAGAACTATAAAGGTATGCTCTTCGAAGTGGTATATTTGAACCGGATTGTTCAAGATCCAATGTTATGAATTGATTAACCTATTTTCCAGAAAAAGAAAGCGTATGAAAAAACTTGTACTGAACATTGTGTTGGTACTGCTCTCCATGCTCGCCCTCCAGGGCTATGCACAGGATATGACAGTATCCGGGAAAGTAAATGATGCATCCGGCGGAGAAATCGCCGGTGTAAACGTGGTGGTAAAGGGAACAACCCGGGGAACTACCACGAACGACAAGGGAGAATATTCCATCTCAGTCGAAAAGGGAAAAACATTGACATTCAGCTATATTGGTTATGTTTCGAAAGAAATTGTTGTCAATGCGAGTGTGCTTGATGTGAATCTTGCAGCAGAAGCAACTGCCCTGAATGAAGTTGTTGTTACGGCGCTTGGTATCAGTCGTGATAAGCGTGCATTGGCCTACTCCATTACAGAAGTGAGCGGCAACAACCTGACGGCTGCCCGTGAAGCTAACCTTGGAAATTCGTTGGCAGGACGTGTTGCAGGTGTGAATGTTAGCAAAGTGGCATCTGGCCCGGCCGGGTCTTCCCGTGTGATCATTCGTGGTAATAAATCGCTGCAAGGCAATAACCAACCGCTTTATGTAATTGATGGTATCCCCATGGATAACAGCAACTTCGGACAAGCGGGCCTTTGGGGCGGCTCTGATGAAGGAGATGGTCTTTCGAGTATTAATCCTGATGATATTGAATCTATCACAGTATTAAAAGGCGCCAATGCAGCGGCGCTTTACGGTTCGCGTGCAGCCAATGGTGTTATTAACGTCACCACAAAACGCGGCACAAAAAGAAAAGGCGTCGGCATTGAGTTCGGCTCAAACTATGTTTTTGAAAAACTGAATGACCTTTCTGATCTGCAACATTCATACGGAGCTGGTGGTTATGTAAATGGTGTTGCAAGCAAGCCATCCAACCAAGCGCAGGCTTATGACTGGGGTGACGATTCGTGGGGACCAAAATTTGACAACAGCGAAGCAATCGGTTTCGATGGTAAAATGCACCCATATTCCTACGCTGGCGACAATTTCTCCCGTTACCTGAAAACAGGGCATGCTTTCACCAATAACCTGGCATTTTCAGGCGGAAATGAAACACAGAATTTCCGGGCATCTGTTACCAACCTGAAAAGCACGACCATTATCCCTAATTCAGGTTTCGACCGAATTAACCTTTCACTTTCAACGCAATCGAAATTTGGCAAAAGACTTTCTTTCGATGCCAAAGTGCTTTATTCAGAGGAAAAGGCGAAGAACAGACCAAATGTTTCCGATTCCCCTGGTAATGCGATCCAATCAATCTGGCGGATTCCGGGCGACCAGAATGTGCTTGATTATTACGGAGATCCTGCCAAGCCGGGTGCAATTCCAGCAGGCACCGATCCAGCCAGCCTGGCCATCTGGGGTGTTTCCGAGTCGAGAGCAGTAGGAGAAGAAATGCAGCAAGCCAGCAACAACTGGGGCCAAAATCCATACTGGGTTGCTTATCAGTTCATTAAATCGGATCAGAAAAACAGGATTATTACTTCCGGTCAGTTGAAATATCAGATCACCGACTGGCTTTTCATCCAGGGACGGGTTGGTTTGGACAAGTACAGCAGACGCGCAGAGTCCCTCACACCCGAAGGAACCGGTTACCAGCGTGGCGGCGCCAGAAACCTTGGAAACTGGAACGTTTCGGAGCTTAATGCAGAGTATACAATCGGTGCGAGCAAGGAGTTTGGCAAATTCGGTTTCACTGCATTTGCGGGTGGAAACCGGATGAGAAGGAAATATGAATACACAAACGTTTATGGAAACGGCTTTAATGTTCAGTTTTTTCCTGCTTTGAACAACGTAAAAGACAGATCTTTCACTTATGACCCTAAAGAAAGCGGCATTAATTCGTTGTTAGGATCTGCCGAAGTTTCCTATGGCGGTTATTTGTTCCTTACGGCAACGGCGAGAAACGACTGGTTCTCAGTGCTTAACCCTGAAACAAACAGCATTTTGTATCCTTCTGTTGGTGGTAGCTTTGTATTTTCTGATGCTTTCAAAGGACTTCCATCCTGGCTGTCTTATGGTAAAGTAAGGGCGTCGTGGGCGCAGGTGGGCAATGTTACCATTGATGCTTATCAAAACAACCTGACTTACTCCCTGAACGGAAACCCGCATCTGGGCATTCCTATGGCGTCATTCTCGCAGGCGATGGGTAACGGCGGAAACATTCCTAACCCCGCACTTAAACCGCTGACAGTTACAGAAACGGAGGTTGGAATCGATTTCAGAGTGTTTAACAACAAACTGGGCATCGACTTCACGTATTACGATCAGCAAACCACGGACGATATCCTGAATGCTACAATTTCACGGGCATCTGGCTTCGGAAGCACTTCGGTGAATTTGGGTAAATTACAGAACCGCGGTTTGGAGCTTTTGTTATCCGCAACGCCACTTAAAAGCAACAATCTGGTTTGGGACCTGACGGTAAACCTTGCAAAAAACAATAGTAAGGTAAAATCGCTGATCGAAGGAACAACAGAATTGGTGATGGACGAACCAAGAACCCGGAATGCTTTTATCAAAAACGTTGTGGGCCAACCGTTTGGAATGATCACGGGCCGTGTGCAAAAAATGTCGCCTGATGGCCAGCCCGTATTCGATAAAGACGGTCGTCCGGTGAGTGAAGCTGGATATAAGGTGATTGGAAATGGTATCGCGAAAATGACAGGCGGCGTAACCAACTCATTCAATTACAAAGGATTCGACCTTTCTTTCCTGGTTGACTTCAAAGTGGGCGGCGACATTCTTTCCGGAACGAACATGAGACTGGATCAATGGGGATTAAGCAAAAATTCCCTGAAAGGCCGTGAAGGAGAAGAGCCACTTACAGTGACCGGCGTTACGCAGGAAGGCACCGAATACAAGCCATTTACGAAAACATTAACGCCTCTGGAAGCATACAATTACTGGGGAGCCGTGGGTGGTGAAGGCGATAATGCTGTGACCACAATGTATCTCTACGATGCGTCATTCATCAAATTGAGACAGCTTACGGTAGGTTATTCTTTTCCTAAAAAGCTGCTTGGCAAAACGCCTTTGCAAAACCTGACACTTTCATTCGTAGGTCGTAACCTGGCTATTCTGTTCAAAAACACGCCGAACATTGATCCTGAATCCAATTATGCGAACGGTAACTCCCAAGGGTTCGACTATTTCGGGTTTCCTTCGACACGCAGCTACGGTTTCAATTTGAGAGCAACATTCTAATTTACCAAAGATGAAAAATTTGAAAAAATATATAAAATACGGATTGGCAGTGGCCTTGGTGACAGGATGTGATACCAAGCAATTGCACGATCTGAACATTAACCCGCAGGCCCTGAACGAAGTAAATCTGAACTTTATTTTTACGTCGGCTGAATTGGGCATTGCCTCCAATGGTACAACGGGCGACAACCGCTACATCGACTGGCGGACTAACATCGGCATGTTCTCCTATGCCATTCAGCACCTGGCCAATTCGGGCGGCGGCATTGCGCCTGGCGATAAATACACTGTTAATGCGGAAACAAACGCTGCGCCATTTGAATTTACCTACAATGATCAGCTCAAAAACATTGCTGAGATTCTGAAACAGTCCGGACCGGGCGGTTTTGCGGAAGGCAAGTACAAAAACACGCGCGAAGCTTCCCGGATCCTTCGTGCATTCAGCTTTGCCCGACTTACGGATTTGTATGGAAACATTCCTTATTCGGAGGCAAATAAAGGCATTGAAGGAATATTTTTCCCAAAATATGATACGCAGGATGTCATTTACGCCGACTTGCTGAAAGAGCTAGATGAGGCAACAGCAGCATTGAGCACTTCCAATCCGGATGAGGGGTTCAAAGCAGCGGATTTCATCTACAATGGTGACATTGCCAGATGGAAGAAATGGGGTTATTCTTTAATGCTTCGCCTGGCAATGCGTATTTCTAATGTGGATGCGGCCAAAGCGGCAACTTACGTAACCAAAGCGGCTGCGGGAGGTGTTTTCACAAGCAACGCAGACAATGTGTGGGTGAAAATGGCCGATGGCCCGAGCGAGTGGGTAAACCAAAACGGTATTTCGCGTGCGTTTGATGCGGGTGATGGCGGTCAGCCTACTTATTTAAGTGCGACATTGGTTAATTTCCTGAAAGGTTCGAACCCGGCTGTTGCCACAGACGATGATCCGCGTTTGATGATCATTAGCGGTGGAATCGGCAGCGGGACGGTGATTACGGACCCGGTGAAGCAAAAAGGAATGCCCAACGGATATGATCTGGCGATGCTTGAAAAATTGGAAAACAAGAAGCCGGTCGATGTGTCTACAACCTATTCAAGAATCAACTCAAAAATGCTGCAAGATTCGGATCCTTACCAGATCATGAATTACGGCGAAGTAGAATTTCTGCTTGCTGAGGCCATTGAGAGAAAGATTGGAACCGGCATTGCAGGCACAGCCAAATCACATTATCAGGCAGGCGTGAAGGCTTCTATGCAAATGTACACGCCATTCGACGCGTCCCTGACCGTGTCCGACGCAGCGGCTGCCAAATATCTGACGACCTATCCTTATGGCGTTACAAAACCAGCCCTTGAAATGATCGGTGAGCAAATGTGGGTGAACAAATTCTTCAACTGGTGGGAAGCATGGTCCGACTGGAGAAGAACGGGATTCCCTAAATTGACACCAACCAATTATCCAGGCAACGTAACAGGCGGAACAATCCCGGTAAGACTTCGCTACCCAACCAACGAAGTGGCAGGAAACCCGAATTACCAAACCGGGGCAACATTACCTGACGACTTCACTACCAAAGTTTGGTGGGACAAATAATATAAGTTAGTAGATATAATTCAAAAGGTGCCCTGAATATTTTGGGGCATCTTTTTGTTTTTTATCCTAATTTTGAAACCATCACTGATTTTACCAACATCACAATTTATGATACAATCTTTCACCGCGACAGCCGATAAGGATGTTGTATTTGCCAAAGTTCAGCAGTTTATCGACGAACAGGGTTTCACTGTTGTAAGCAAGGATCATTCGCGGCCGTGGGGCGGTTTTTTTGTTTTGGAAGAAACGGAAGCTCCGAAATTCATATCCACATTCTTCCCTCATTTGTCGCTTGAAGATTTTGCAGGTTACGAAAAACTGAGCCCTAAAATATTGGTTGTAGCGCCTAATAAACGTCTTTCCTGGCAGTATCATCACCGTCGTGCGGAAATTTGGAAGGTAATTGGCGGCAATGCGGGCATTGTGATCAGCGATACAGACGAAGAAACACCATTGCGCCAATTGCCGATCGGGACAGTTGTGGAACTGCAAAAAGGAGAGCGTCATCGCTTGGTAGGGGTTGACGAATGGGGTTTTGTGGCAGAAATCTGGAAACATACAGATGCCGCAAATCCATCCGATGAAGACGATATCGTCCGCGTACAAGACGATTTCGGCCGATAAAAAAGAAAATTTTCCCGTCGGTTTAAACCGACGGAAATTCTTCTTTATATATATCATTGATCCATTTTAGACATTAGACCATGAAATTCGGGAAAGTTGATAATCCAGAAGATGTTGATTTTAAGTTGCCGGACGATGCGGCTGCTAACAAGCAATTGTTGAACGACGCAAAGAAAGGCAAGCCGAATATTTACATTGGGTGTGCTAAATGGAACAAGGCAGATTTAAAAAGTTTTTATCCAAAAGGAACAAAGGATGAGCTCGGTTACTATGCAACTCAATTTAACAGCATTGAACTGAATGCGACTTTTTATAACAACTTTCCCGTAGAAACGATCGAAAGCTGGTATAACAAAACGCCTGCTGAATTCCGGTTTTTCCCGAAGCTGCACCAGGGCATTAGCCATTGGAAACGCCTGAAAGATGCGAAAGAGCCCACAGAAGTGTATCTGGATGGCATCGCACATTTGCAGGAAAAACTGGGCATGCTCTTCCTCCAGATGCCCGACAATTTCGGCCCGAAAAATTGGGACGTTTTGAAAGCATACCTCGAAGAATGGCCTTCCGGCTTTCCGCTTGCATTGGAACTTCGCCACACAGGCTGGTACGACGGCTCATTCAACAGCGACGATCTTTACGAGGTTTTGGAAAAAAATAACATTACCCACATTGTCACAGACTCCGCCGGTCGCCGCGACTTACTGCACATGCGCCTGACCACGCCGACTGCATTTGTGCGTTATAATGGTGCCAATGTGGATTCCGATTATACGAGGCTGGATGACTGGTTTGAGCGATTGAAATTGTGGGTGGAAGAAGGCATTGAGAACATTTACTTTTTTGTCCACCAGAATCATGAAGAGGCTTCTCCGTTGCTTTCCGCTTACCTGATAGAAAAATTCAACGAAAAGCTCGGAATGGAGCTTAAAGTGCCTGTGCATCCAACGCCGGTTCCTGCTAAAAAATAATGCTTTCAACTTCCGGGTGCATGTTATTTCGGCCCGGAAGTTGTTATTTCAATTCAAATGCTTTGCCCTGTTCCGGGAAAATAAGGTTTAATCCAAGCGCATTGTTACTCGCCAGTTCCGCCTGAATCTGCGACTCATTATCTGCCGTTGGCTTCATATGTGTGATAATTACATTCAGCCCCTTCAAGCTTCCTGCGCCTGATATTTCTGACAGCACATTCAATTCTTTCATTAACCATTTTGGCGTCAAATGGCCATATAATTGTCTGTCCGGCTGCTTGTTAGGATAAGACACTTCTAAAAATACTCCCGCCAGCTGTTTTGCCTTCACCAGCGGCGCAACCGCCTTCCAGACCTGCTGCATTTTATCAGACTTCTCAATTTCATCCGGGCCCGTATCACCAAAATACAAAACATATTTTTCGCCTTTCCGGATCAGAAATGCAGTGCTTTCGTAGGGATTGGAATGACTTAGTTTAAATATTTTCACGGACATTTCCGTCTGCTCGATATCAACTTCCTGATCCTCACCAAGCATTTTATAACTATACTTTTTCAAAGCCGGACTCGCACCTTCGTTCGTCAGGTTAGGCCAGCTTTTCCAATTGAAATAATGGCTTTTTAGCGTTTCAATGCAATATTCTGTGCCATATATGTTCTTTGCAGTGTCTTCCACCGAATTGATCACCATGCCCGAAACGTGATCCAAATGTGGGTGGGAAATCAAGTAAGCCTTGATATATTTTCTCAAAACAACATCCGCGGCAACAGAGAATACCCTGTTAATCAATGCCTTGGAAATCCCATTCGTCACAGTCCCCGCATCGAGGCAAACATAAGCATTGGAATTTACCGGTGCGACCATGTAAGCCGACAGGTTTCCATCGTCCCCGCCTCCCCTAACCCCCAGCGGAACGACGCGGAAGCTGTTTTGAGCAGAACAAACAGAAACGAAACAGGTTAAGAGCAAGAATGCAAGGATTCGCATGGTTTTAGTAAGGAAGTTGGTCGGCATGTATCGATAATGAATAGCAAATGAAGGCAATTACGTTAATTTTTCCGCATCAGTTGTTTCATCCGCATCCGGCTGTTACAGCCGGAAGAGACGTTTTCCTGGTGGAAGAGGATCTTTTTTTCAACCAATTTTCATTTCACAAGCACAAATTATTTTTCCACCGCGCTTCTATGCAGGCTTACAAGCTGCATTTAGAAAGCCAGAAATTAAATGTGCATTACATTGACGCGCAGGGTCCCCTGGCTGATGTCCGGAAACTGGTTCCTATGCTTAAAAAGAAGGGTGTTGAAGAAATTTTCTATGTGGATGTTACCGATAACTGGCTCCAAAAACGACTTTCAACGTCTGCAAAGATGAACAATATCGAGCTGATCGAGTTTGAAACGCCAATGTTCGTGAATTCCAAAGAAGATCTGGAAATGTATTTCATGAACAAGAAAAGATATTTCCAGGCAGATTTTTACAGTGCTCAGCGCAAAAAATACAAGATACTGCTGGACGAAGACGGTGATCCGGAAGGTGGCAAATGGAGTTTTGATACGGAAAACCGATTAAAATTCCCAAAAAAACAAGTGCCGCCAACAATTCATTTCCCGGCTTCAAATGAGCATTATGACGAAGCGAAACGTTACGTCGGGCAACATTATAAGGACAATTACGGCGACATTCCCGACGAAATCCGCTTCCCGATCACCACCGAAGAAAGCGAGGCCTGGCTCGATCAGTTTATGGAAAAGCGTTTTGAGGAATTTGGCAAATACGAGGATGCCATGGTTGTCGCAGAACATTTTCTCCATCATAGCGTGTTGACGCCCATGCTCAATACAGGCTTACTAACGCCTAAAAAAGTCATTAACGCAACTATAAAGTATGCGCGAAAACATGACATTCCGCTCAACTCACTGGAAGGCTTTATCCGGCAGATCATTGGCTGGCGCGAGTTTATGCATGGGGTTTACGAATACAAGGGCAGCATAGAGCGGACGCGAAATTATTGGGGCTATACACGCAAAATCCCTGAAACGTTCTGGACTGGCACAACGGGCATCGAGCCGGTTGATATTGTTATCAGGAAAGTCCTCGATATCGGTTACTGCCATCACATTGAGCGCTTAATGGTGCTGGGAAACTTCATGCTGTTATGCGAATTCGACCCTGATGACGTTTATCGCTGGTTTATGGAGCTTTTTATCGACGCATACGACTGGGTGATGGTCCCTAATGTCTACGGAATGAGCCAGTTTGCAGACGGTGGATTACTAGCAACCAAACCTTACATTAGCAGCAGTAATTATCTGATGAAAATGAGCGACTTCCCCAAAGGCGACTGGCAGCAAACCTGGGACGGACTTTTCTGGCGGTTTATGGATAAAAACAGAAAATTCTTCCTGAAAAACCCACGCTTAGGCATGCTCATCAGCACATTCGACAACATGGAAGAAGGAAAGCGAAAAGCACATTTGCAGCACGCAAATGATTTCCTGACCAAATTGGACAAACAATAATCTGCTATAAATCCTCTAATTTCGCGATCCATTTCCCGACACGCGACGAATGATCAGAACAAACAGCGAAAACCCTGATTTCAAAAAGCTAACCGACCAGCTGGACGACGAGCTTTGCGCTATTTACAATACCAACAAGGCTGATTACGAAGACTATAACCGTATCACCAATCTGCCAACCGTGCTTCTTACTTACGAAAACGATACGGTCGTAGCCTGCGGCTGTTTCAAGATTTACAACGAAAGCACGATAGAGATAAAGCGCATGTTTGTCGTTCCGGCGTTCCGCGGCAAAGGCATCGCCTCCACCATGGTCCGCGAGCTGGAACAATGGGCCATCGAACTAGGCTTCCAAAACGCCGTCCTGGAAACCGGCACCGGCCAACCCCAAGCCATCGCAATGTATCACAAACTAGGCTACACCAACGCCGAAAAACTCGGGCAGAACGAGGAGATCGGGCATAGCGTGTTTATGGTGAAGCCTTTGGTTTGAAACATTTTCCAAGAAGATTCTTTTTTACATTATATTGAGTCGCTAAACAATTGAAATGACTTCCCTCAACCCCGCCCCCTTTCACGAAAAGCTCACCTACTCCCTGCTGGCCATAGGCCTCATCATGCTGGGAATCTATCTGGGTCAGGATATTATCGTTCCTTTGGCATTAGCGGGGTTAATTGCAGTTTTGCTCAGGCCGGTGGAGGCTTGGCTTACGCGGCTGGGGATGCATAAGGTGCTGGCGATCACCCTGGCGGTGTTACTTGCGGTCGTGCTTGTGTCCGGCGTCGCGATCTTGCTATCAATGCAACTTTCAGATTTCTCGGATGAATGGCCGAAATTGAAGCGGAACATTAATGAGTTTTACAGGGATGCGCGGCGCTGGATCCGGCGGGAATATAGCGTCAGTTATAGCAAACAGGCCGAATATCTCAAAAATGCCCAGACAAAAACGCTGGAAAATTTCCAGGGTGCCGAGACGCTCGGCGTGGTTACGGGACCGCTCGCAACATTGATCCTTATCCCGATATACGCATTCTTGCTTCTTTATTACCGTACGATGCTGCTGCATTTTATGGTCGTCCTGTTTGCAGAGAAGCATAAGCCGCGCGTGCTGGAAGTGCTGGGCGAGATCAAAGCCATTATTCAGAGCTATATGGTAGGTTTGCTGCTGGAAACGGCTGTTGTTGCCGTGCTGAATTCGGTAGGGCTGCTGTTATTGAATGTTCAGTATGCGATGCTTTTGGGCATCATGGCCGCGATTTTAAATCTTGTCCCTTACATTGGCGGACTTGTGGCAACAGCGCTGGCGGTTATGGTGACGTTTATCAGCCATCCCGATGCGCATACATTGCTGGGCGTTGTGGGCGTATTTATTGCTGTTCAGTTTATTGACAACAATTTCCTGGTGCCGCTCATTGTTGGTTCCAAGGTCAAGATCAATGCGTTGGTTTCGATTGTGGGCGTGCTGGTGGGTGGCGCCTTGGCCGGATTGTCCGGAATGTTCCTATCCATTCCCGCTATTGCGATGATGAAAGTGGTCTTTGACCGGATTGATGGCTTGAAACCTTGGGGAATTTTACTGGGAGATCAAACGCCGGAACAGGCGAATAACAATCTGTTCAGGCTTGTGAACAAGCGCAAGCCCAAAAAGAAAACCGACGAAGATGCTTAGTCTTTCGCCGGTTTGAATATCTTAATAATCGATATTTTATGCCACCAACTGCTTCGTTTCCACGGTCGCTTTCAAATCATGCAACAAGCTGAAAAGCCCGAAGAATGTGCGGTTGATGTAAATAAAATGTTTGGAACCGCGGTTGACATTCATTTTGCGCAGCTCTTTATCATTTGCATATTTCTCACCCAATTCCGCCAGTTTTCCAAAGAATGTTTCATCCGAAAAATCAAATGTATCCGACTGGAACGGCTGGGTTAGTAACGATAAAATCTCTTTAAAAAGCTTCGAAAAATAAACCGTTTCCTGAGGCGTGTCCTTGCTCGAAAGAATTTCCAGCGCTTCCATTCTTGAATAGAAAATCTCAGGATCATTCAACTTATCCGGCTCTGCCAGCTCAAAATAAGGCGTGTAAAACGACTCCGGAATCTCCTTAATGCACCCAAAATCAATGGCGATCAGGTTCCCGGCATCGTCTACCAGAAAATTGCCCGGATGAGGATCAGCATGCACTTTTCGCAGCTGATGCACCTGGAACATATAAAAATCCCAAAGCGCCTGCCCGATCTTGTTGGCCAGATTCTGGTCCGTATTCGTTTTCGTGAATTCCGACAAATGCTTGCCCGTCATCCAATCCATTGAAATCACCCTTTCGCAGGATAATTCCGGATAATATTTTGGGAAACGCAGGTTAGGAATGTGTGCGCAGGCCTCGGCAATTTCCGTGCTTTGGGCTATTTCAAGATAATAATTGGTTTCCTCCGTCAGCTTGGTTTCAACCTCCTTGAAATATTTATCCGAATCCTTCGCCTGAATGTTGAACATGCTCATGGCAATCGGTTTCACCATCGCCAGGTCCGAAGAAATGCTTTCAGCAACACCCGGATATTGGATTTTCACAGCCAGATCTTTGCCGTCTTTCGTCGCTTTATGCACCTGGCCAATGCTCGCAGCATTGATCGCATTGGCATCAAAGGAATCAAAAAGATCAAGCGGCGATTTACCGAAATACTTTCTGAATGTCTTCACAACCAGCGGAGCCGACAACGGCGGAACGGAGAATTGGGACAAAGAAAATTTCTCCACATAAGCTTGCGGAAGGAAGTTTTTCTCCATACTCAGCATTTGCGCCACTTTTAGGGCACTGCCTTTCAGGTTCTTAAGTCCGTCGTAAATATCCTCAGCGTTGTTTGTATTCAAGTTATCCCGCGCCGATTCAGGATTGGTGATTTTCTCACCGTAATATTTTAAATAGTTACCCCCGATTTTTACACCGGTCGAAATCAATCTGGTTGCACGCTGAATTTTCGAAGTAGGGATGCTGTCAATTGTTTCCATTCCTACTTTAACTTTTCTTTGATGAGAAATTTACCAAAATCGATAACGCTTTCCAGCGGCGTAATGTCGATCAGATCGAATGTCGCGCGGATTGATTTTTCGATGAAAAGGTCTGTTTTTTCAAAGCCGATAGACTCGTCATCCAGCCAGAATTTGAGGGTTACCATAAACTGTATCCACGCACCTTCTTCCAATGCATCCTGTTGCGCCTTGCGGATCCGCTCGCTTTTGGATTTCAGATAACCTTCGCTGATTTCATTAACGAACGATTTAAACTGACTCCTGAAATCTTTCAACTTCATTAATCCAGCCAAACGGTTCTTTTCACTTTTGAGATCAAATACAACATAACTTCTGTTTGCCGTAAGTATCTCAAAATAAGTAAAATAGTAAGTTAAAAGCTTATCCCGAAAATCAAGCGACGGCATATCGCCACTTTGTCTCATGAGGTTAACGGCCAGTCTGTGAAAGCTCACAAAAACGCTTTTTTCAATTGCTTCGATTGAAGAGAAATGTTTGTAAAATTCCTTCTCGACAATGCCATGCCGCTTGCAGAACAGGTAAACCGACTCCGGCTTTTTATTCTGTTCCAGGCAATCGTGCATATATAATTCAATGATCTTATCGGATGTAATTTCCCGTGCCGCTGCCGGCTCGGCCATATTCGGCTCTCCTGCATTCGGAAGTTCCCTCAATTTTGCTGCCATTATTTTATTTGGTTTACAAGGTGTTGATCCACGCTTACACAACGAATGTTGGTCAGCATAAAATATTCATAGCGGACTATTAGAGAACAAAATAAAGGGCCGTAATCATTCACCGAAAGGCCTATTAATTTTTCGAACTCTGAAAATATTGAGGTTCAGAAAGTCATTCCTGAATTTCCCTTTCGGATCCATTTCCTGGGCCAGCTCCTTGAATTCTTCCATTTTCACATAACGCTTTGCAAGCAGATCCGGCGAAACCGAAAACAGCTTTCCCCAATGCGGACGCACATTGTAGGGCGCAAGCTCACGCTCAATGACTGGCAGCAGCTTGCTCACGGCGTCCCATTCCTGCTTCCACGTAAAATGAATCGCCACAGAATCCTGCTTATAACAAGGGCTCATCCAGAAATTGTCCGCCGCGATAGTTCGTATTTCAGAAGTTAGCAAATGCGGCCCGACCTGGCTTCCCAGCTTGGAAATGGCCATAATCGCATCCACCGCGTTTTTTCTGGGCACAAAAAATTCTGATTGCAGCTCCACACCGCTGCTGGGAGTAAAGCCCATTTTGAAATGCGGCATGCGCTCATACCAGGGACCGGAAACGCCCATTTGCTCGGTGCAGTTTTCGGCAGACAGTTCTGGGATCGGGTGCAGGTTTTTAGTCGCCAGTTTCGCGCCGAAGAATTCTTTTTCTGCTTTCAACGGCTTTCCGTCTTCTATTTTTTGCTTAACCCAAACCTCCGTAATGTCGTTACTTTGCCAGTTTGTGAACAAGCTCACGCTGTATCCGCTCGATTCTATTTTTTCAAAATTATCCTTCAGTTGGTTCAGAGGCAGGTTTTCATACACAAACTGCCCCATCATGAATGTCGGCACAATATCCAGTGTCACTTTCGTCACCACGCCCAAAGCGCCCAGGTTTACAACGGCCGCATTGAATTTCTCCCCATCCTTTTTACGGCTCAGTTGCATCACATCACCCGCCGCTGTAACGATCTCCATTCCCGAAACCGCAGTCGCCAGGCTACCATTTTTATCCCCGGAACCGTGCGTGGCCGTAGCGCAGGCACCCGCAACCGAAATGTGCGGCAAGGATGCCAGATTATGCAGCGCAAACCCTTTTTGATGCAGATAGGGACTTAATTGTCCGTATTTCATGCCGGAATTCACGGTTACAGTTTTGTTTTTTTCATCCAAAACCATCTGCTCCTCCGCATTTACCAAGGAAATAAACTGATCCTTAGTGTCCGCAATGTTATTGAAGCAATGCTTGGTTCCCAGCACTTTAAGCTTTGGATATTTCTTCACAATGTCCTGAACCTGTGCCAGATTCTTCGCCTGATCCAGCTTTTGCGTGCTGTATTCTAAATTCCCTGCCCAGTTTTTCAATTTATCGGTGTTTGCCCAGCCGGTTAATGGTGTAAATAATGGAGCTGTCATTAATGCGGATGAAAGTTTAATAAAGGTTCTCTTATTCATATGTTGGGAAGAAAGCAAAGTGAAAACCAGAAGGATATGATTAAATCACAAATTAATTGAATAATTCAGGATTTCAACCGCCGTCCGGATTTCTCCTTCATCCAGATTCCCAAATCCAAGCCGCATAGCACTCAGCTGGCCGGTTTGGAAGAGTAGTGTCTGTGGTAAATGCAGGTTTTGTTTCAAACAGTTCTTGCTAAGGCGCATTAGATTAACATCCTTCCGCCATTCTGTCCAGATCGCCAGGCCGCCGGGAGGTGTTTTAAAATGGAGATATTCCTGGAAATCTGCTTGCAGTAATGTTCCCAAAAGATCGCGTCGCTGATGATAAACCTTCTGTGCTTTCTTGATATGCCGCTGAATTTCTCCTTCATCCAAAAGTTCACCCAATGCCTGCTCCATCATCAGATCTCCCTGGCGGTCGATGATCCTCCGAAATTTCCCCAGTTCCGTAATCAGGTTTTGCGGCGCCACAATGTAGCCGGAGCGCAGTCCGGGCGCCAGCGCTTTGCAGAATGAGCCGATATAAACCACCATTCCCGCCGGATCGGCGCTTGCAAGCGGCAAAACCGGACTGCTATTATAGTGAAAATCATAATCATGGTCGTCTTCCAGGATAATGAAGCCATATTGCACCGAAAGATTAAGCAATTCCATGCGCCGCTCCGCGCTCAGCGTCACCGTTGTGGGATAATGATGATGCGGTGTGATGTAAAGCATCCGTATCCGTTTTGTTTCGCACAACTTCCGCACTGCTTCCACCGATATGCCATGCTCATCCACCAGAACCGAAATAATGTTGGCCCCGGCCTGTTGGAAAATCATATTCGCAGTATAGTAACTCAGGTTACCCACCACCACGTGATCGCCTTTTTTGAGGAGCAGCATGGAGGCCAGGTAAATGCCCATTTGAATGCCTCGCGTGGTGATAATGTTCTCTTTGCCAATATGCAAGCCGCGCGTATTATTCAGGTAATCAGCCAGTTTCGTCCTGAAAAACGCATTGCCTTCCACATGCGAGTAACCGAGCAATTTGCGGTTATTATTTCGCCTTAAAACGCTGGAATAGGCTTTTGCCAGCTTGTCCATGGGAGCCAGGCGCACGTCGGGAAGACCGTCGGTGAATTCCAGCTCGGCTTTGGAAACGGAAACCGGCCTGTCCAGCAGCATGCTTTCTTCAAATGCAAAACCCGTTTTTTGAGGATATTTGACAAGATAATCAGCATTAAAAGACGCCGGACTATCAGCAATTGCAGGTGATTTTTGGGTGACGAATGTCCCCTTGTTCGGCCGAAGTTCGATCCACCCCTGCGCATCGAGTTCATTATAAGCGGCCACCACGGTTTTTCTATGAACCGATAAGATCTCAGCCAATGACCGTGTTCCGGGCAATCTGGCACCTGTATAAAGCACGCCGCGCTGGATCGCATTGATCATCTGACGCGAAATTTGGAGATAAACCGGCGTCTCATTTTGCCGGTCAATGGTCACAATACTTTGGAATGGGATTTCAACCGGACTACTCATAAACTTAAAACCGGAGCATGTTAACAGTCCGGCAAGATAGTAAGTTTGTAAAAAATATATTTGATTCTGATATCTCAGCCATGATGACAACTATCCTTTCTCTTCTGATCCGGGCTTTGAAAAGCCCGGCAATTTTTGTTTTTACAAGCCTTGGACTTATTAGTTTATTAGGCATTTTGCATCCGCTTTATGCGCAGGATATTTCGCTTGACCCGGTTACTGTCACTTCCTCTCTTGTTGAAAAGCGCGCTTCGCAAACCGGCCGTAACATTGCTGTTATTAAAGGGGAGTATTTCCAAAACCTGCCCGTGCACAGCATCGATGATCTGCTGCGTTATGTGCCGGGCGTGGAAATTCAGGCACGCGGGCCGATGGGTTCGCAGAGTGACATTGTGCTACGCGGTGGAACGTTTCAGCAAGTCCTGATCATTCTGGATGGTTTACGATTGAATGATCCCAACACCGGCCATTTCAATGCTTATATCCCAATTTCTCCTGCTGAAATTGAACGGATTGAAGTTTTGAAAGGCGCATCTTCGGCTATTTATGGCTCCGATGCGGTGGGCGGTGTGATCCATGTTATTTCCAAAACATTTGCAGCACGGTTACAGTCAGGTAATGGTGCTGAAAATGCTGCTGAAACAACAAAAACGAGCATTAATGCAGCATTGACGGGTGGAGAATATGGGTTAAGAAATGCAAATGTCGGCGCATTCGTTCAAAGAAATAAACTGGCGGTTTCAGGTGGTTTTTTATCAAATAATGCCTCAGGCGTTCAGCAGCGTGGCATAAAAGGATACTTTCATAACAACACCGCATCCCTATCCCTGAACTACGCACTTTCCCCGAATTTGAATGTGGCCGTGCGGAGTTCCTATGATCACCGGGATTTCGCTGCTCAGAATTTCTACACAGCTTTAAAATCCGACACGGCCAGCGAGAAGGTAAAAACTTCCTGGAATCAGGTTAAAATCGGTTATAGGAAAGCTAAAACGGCCATCACGCTCGATGGAGGCTATAAATTTGTAAGGGATCAGTATATGTTTAACCCGCATTCCATCGCTAATGACAGCAAATCACAACTGTGGCAGGGCTTGCTGACCTGGCAGCAAACATTTACCCAAAGCACGAACCTGATCGCCGGACTGAATTACCAGAACCGCAACATTGCCTCCAATGACCGTGGCGATCATTCGCTGAGCCAGCTCGCACCATTTATTTCTTTGGTACAAAATATCCGTTCCGATTTCACTGTAACGCCTTCTGTCAGATTGGATTGGCGGGAAAGCATTGGTTCGGAAGTGGTGCCGCAGATTAATTTATCTTACAAAAAAGAAAACTGGCAATTACGCGGAAGCGCAGGCAAAACGATCCGGGATGCCGATTTTACAGAGCGGTTTAATAACTTTCAAAAAGCATTGGTAACGGGCGGAAATGTGGGCAATCCTGCATTAAAAGCGGAAAGATCATTCAGTTATGAAGCGGGCGCCGATTGGTTTTTGACTAATAGCAGCACCAATCAGCTGAAAATTTCAGGCACATTTTTCCAAAGACTCCAAAACGACCTGATCGATTATGTTTCAACGCCGTATGCCCAAATGCCGCGTAAAGACAACCTTTCGCCCACCGGGACTTTTGGCCTTGCATTGAACATTGCAGAAGTGAACACAACCGGCTTTGAACTTGATTTTCAAACAGTCAATACATTTTCTGCCAATCAAAAAATCATTTTCAATGCAGGGTTAACCTGGCTGAACAGCGAAAGCAGCAATGTTGAGCCCTCATTCTACGTCTCGTCACACGCCAAGTTCCTGGGTAATTTTTCTGCGATTTACCAGATTTCCGCGTTTTCGTTCAGTGTAAATGGGTTGTATAAAAACAGGGCAGAACGGGCGGTTTCGGCCATTGAGGCGAACATTTCGAAAGATTATTTTTTACTCAATGCTAAGGCTGAATATGCTTTCCTGAACCGCAGTCTGGCCGTATTTGTGCAGGCCGATAATGCATTCGACGTTCAGTACAGCGACTTGCTGGGCTCCAAAATGCCGGGTCGATGGGCTATGGGCGGACTCAGGTTCAATTTCGCGAAGTAGCTCAATCTTTTTCTTGGTCCGTTACGTATATTCGTTTGGCTTTTAAGATCGATTATGCTTTCGAATATCAACATTTCCCACATCTGCCTGACCATCTATCTAACGGTTCGGAGCGCCGAAATTTTCGGTCAGTCTACGTTAAATGGTGCGAACCGACCGTTAGAAAAATCGTTTGTAGCAAATTTAGGAAATGAGCATACTTTATCGGCTGGAACGGCGAATACGCACCAACGACCAACAGCGCCGGACAACGATAAAATGAATCTCTACTTTTTGAGCGGCTTAGGCGCTGATAAACGTGTTTTCAGCAAATTGGAACTGGATGACCGTTTTGCGGTACATTATATAGATTGGATAGAACCATTAAAAAAGGAAAGTATCACAGATTATGCGGGCAGGCTCGTTTCACAAATTGACACAACCCGTCCATTCCAGTTGGTAGGCTTATCATTTGGCGGGATTGTCGCCTCAGAACTTGCACATATCGTTCATCCAGAGCAGATTGTCATCATTTCGAGCACACCAACCGGCGTCCCGGTTTCCAAATTTTACCAGGGGTTAACCAAATTTTTGTTACTAAGCCCATTCGCAGCTCCGTTTTTGAAATCAACCAATACATTTACCTATAAATTTTTCGGTGCGGATACACCCGAGCTGAAATCGCTGCTGAAATCCATTTTACACGACACCGACAGCCGTTTTTTAAAATGGGCTTTGGTGAGAATGGGCAGCTGGAAAAGACAGGATAATCTCGAAAACCTGTATCACATTCACGGCACCGCCGATAAATTGATCCCGATAAAAATGGTGAAACCCGATGTGTCAATCGATGGCGCCGGACATTTGATGGTTTACGCGCAGGCAAAATAGATTTCAGATATTTTGAATAAGAAATTAAGCGACAACTGGGTTACAACTCCCAATCATTAACCAGGACAATTTTCCCGATATGCCCGCTCGTTTCCATTAATGCATGTGCTTTTGAGGCTTCGTTTAATGGAAATTGAGCTGCTATGACGGTTTTGAAGTCTCCGCTTTCTATAATGGGCCAAACATTCGCCCGTATTTCCTTCGCAAGTGCCGTTTTGAATTCATCGCTTCTATTGCGCAGCGTGCTGCCGGTGATTGTCAGGCGCTTTTTCATGATCATGCCGAAATCTACTTCGGTACCTTCGAGCTTGCCGCCGTTCATGGTGTTGATAAAAACCAGCCGCCCATCTTCCCGCAGTAACCGGATATTTTTAGGAATATAATCACCGCCTACCATATCCAGAATGACGTCTATGCCTTCATTTTTCAGCTTTTCTTCGAAATCATCGGTTTTGTAGTTAATACAAATATCCGCACCCAGCGTAACGCAAGCACTGCATTTTTCCTCCGAGCCAGCCGTTGCGAAAACCTTTGCGCCCCATGCTTTTGCAAGCTGAATGGCCGTAATACCGATTCCGCTTGTGCCACCATGAACCAGGAAATTGTCGCCGCTTTTTAAACCGCCTCTTTGAAATGCATTGTGCCAAACCGTAAAAACCGTTTCCGGAAGGGAAGCCGCCTGCACGAAATCGAAGCCGCCGGGAACAGGCAGACAGTGGCCTGCTTGCGCAACCGCATAATCCGCATAACCGCCTCCTGGCAGCAATGCACAAACGGCATCGCCTTTTTTCCAATCAGCAACATCATGCCCAACCTGCTCAATAATTCCTGCAACTTCAAGCCCCGGAATATCCTGTGGCGCCCATGCCGGTGGTGGATAATTTCCCTTACGCTGAAACACGTCGGGACGGTTGATCCCTGCCGCATAAACCTTAATCAGGACTTGGTCAGCAGCCGGTTGAGGCATTGGCCGTTCCTCTGTTTGAAGCACTTCCGGGCCGCCGGGCTGCGAGATTATAATGGCTTTCATGTTTTTTACAGTCAAATGAAATAATGACTAGTAAATTTCTTTGCCAAACGGCGTGAAGGACAAGCTCATCAGCTTAAAATGTTGGCGCGCAAAGGGCAGACCGATAATCGTTATGGCAAGGATCACACCAAAAATAAGATGCGTAAGCGCAATCCAGATGCCGCCCAGCACAATCCAGAGAATGTTAAATATTGTGGATAAACAGCCGGTGTTCCCCGGAACCTCCCTAACCTGCTGCCCGAAAGGAAATAGCGTCAGGAGACCTATTTTAAAGCATTGTATACCAAACGGAATGCCGATGATGGTCAGGCAGAGCGCCAGGCCGGCAATCATATATTCCAGAAAGACGATGAATCCGCCAAAGATGAGCCAGATAATGTTGCCTATTAAATTCATGTCGGGGTTGTTTTCGTTATTTCCAGTTATCGATCTTCAATAACCTAAAAAATTCGCTTTCCTCAATTTCTTTTACACCACCGGCAGCAAGGTCTCCCAATTCCAAATCCTCTATACTGACCCGGATAAGTCGTTTGCAGCGGTGACCAGCGGTCCGCACCATTTTACGGATCTGATGATATTTCCCCTCTGTCAATGTGATTTTGAGCCAGGTGTTGGGCACTCCTTCCCAGCTTTCACTGGCATGTGGCGCTAATATCTCAGGCCTGGGAATAATCTCAACTTCGCACGGTGACGTCACATATTCAACGTCGCCTTTTATCCGTATGCCAATGCCCGTCCTGAGTTTATGCAGCGTTTCCTCACTGACGTGATGTCCCACATTCACCCAGTAAGTGCGCTTATGCGGAACCTCTCCCTGAAACAGCAGATTGGTTACTCTCTTATTCGTGGTAAGGATCAAAAGCCCCTCAGAATGTCCATCCAACCGTCCAATCGCATGAATCCCCTCCGGAAATTCAAACGCCAGATCCCCCAGCAACCCCACATCATCCGGACTCACAAACTGTGAAACCATATTGGGGGGCTTGTTGATAATGTAGTAATGGTGCAGTGAAGGGGTCATATCGAAGATCTAATGGGCAATAAACTTATTAATTAAGTCAATCACCTTATCAATCTCGTAGTATATTTCCTCATTTCGAAACCGGATTACCGTGATCTCAAACTCGGTTATCAATTCCGTCCGCATCTTGTCGTATTCCTGATTCTCTTCCGTAAAGTGAATTCCACCGTCTACTTCTATGACCAATTTTAGCTCATGACAATAGAAGTCTACGATAAAACAGTGAAGCGGATGCTGCCTTCGAAATTTCACGCCAAGTTGCTTGTTACTAAGCCTGGCCCAGAGTAGTTTTTCGGCGCGTGTTTCATTATCTCTTAATTGCCGCGCCCTTTCGAAAAGCCATGGCGAAGCACCAAAGTGCATCATAATGTGTGTTTTTAGTGTGTAATGTCTTAATTATTCCTTACGCCCCGCTCGGCAATCCGAGTTTGCGTCACACTTCTACCCCCGGTCCCTAAAGGGGAGAGCTTGTTGCAAAAGTAGTGATTGTTGCGTTTGCTGGTATGCGGTTTGCTTGTTCCCCCGGCCCCTAAAGGGGAGAGCATGTTACTTACTAGCAGCAACAAGTCCCCTTTAGGGGATTTAGGGGCAAAACTAGCTTAATGCGCCTTCTCATAATGCCTCCGCAACATATCTTCCCCAAAATCATTTACCAAATCCCTTACCACCGAATGAATGTGGTTGCCTCCGTTTTGGGTGTTGTCGAATTCGATGAGGAAGGTGGGGCCGTGGATGCGGTAATAGTGGCCCTGGCCTGATCCGATGATGTTTTTCTGGTCGCCCATCCAGGCGAAATGTATTTTGTCGAGGCCGCTTTTTTCCAGCTCGGCCCATTGCTGGTTTTTTAATGTTACGTGGTAACGCTGCAAATATGACATGATGAGTTTTTTGAATGCTGCTTTCTGCGCAGCGGTCATTTCTCCCATCGGGATGCCTTGCATTTTCTCCAAAGATGCCTTCCTGGAATTGGAAGTGAACATTTCGTTGGGTGCGGGGTTTCCTATAACGGCTTTTTCGAGCTGCTTTTCATTCAATAAGTGTAATAGTTCAAAAGCTGAATCTTCCTCATTTTTCAGGATCCGCAGGCCCTTTTGAGGAACACTGGCCATGACGTTACCCGGATTACTGCCCATAAAACTCGGTGTGTAAGCAATTTCACCTTTGATGGATGAGAAGTGCAGCGATAAATGATGGCCTTCCACCCGCCAACCCCAGGGATCGCTTCCCGGCTCGCCAAAAACGAGGAATGCAAAGTTTTCGGGATCGCGGTAAGTGTCGTTAGCAGGGCGTGTTTCAACAACCCTGAGCACATTTTCCAGGTCAATGATCTGCTCGGCTTTGGTATAACCTTCCTGGCTCAAAACAAGCCTGATCATATCCATGGCTGACTTCCGCTGCGATTCACTCATGGTTTTGAAAGTAATCCCTTTTCGCTTGCGGGGCGTAAAATTCCAGTCGAAACGGGCAGGATCGTCGTAAGGAAGCTTGGTTTCTGAAAGCTGGTCGGCAGAAAGTGTTTTGAGAAATGCAGTGACAACAGTCGCCATTTGTTTGGCCAGTTTCTCGTCTTTTGTATAACCTTCCAAATCGTGGCCAGTTGCAGCCGACAATGTTCCGGAAGTGCTTATGATGAGCGCATTGGCTAAGAATGCGACTATAATTAAAAGCCTTTTCATATATCTTCAATTTAAATCTTCAAATGGAATCCGTGTAGAAATCAAAAGCGCCCCGACTTGCGAAACTACCAATGCCAGTTGTTGGCCCATTGCAATCCACAGCGCCTGTTATTCCTTAATTACCGGAAAGGGATTAGTTTTGCCGACAATTAAAATTCTTGAATAATGAAGTGGGAAAAATTACTTTCGGCGAAACGGTGGGGCAGTGAAGACAAATACAATGCCGATCCGGCTGAGGCACGATCGGAATTCCAGCGTGATTACGACCGACTGATTTTTTCCTCCCCATTCCGAAGACTGCAAAACAAAACACAGGTTTTCCCGCTCCCGGGCAGCGTATTTGTCCATAACCGGCTTACACACAGCTTGGAAGTGGCCAGTGTCGGCAAGTCCTTAGGAAGGATTTTCTATAATAAACTCAAAAAGGACGATCCGAACATTGATGATAAATTGCCGCTGATCAGTGAAATAGGGAACATTGTGTCGGCCGCCTGCCTGGCGCACGACCTCGGTAATCCTGCATTCGGGCATTCTGGCGAGGCGGCGATCTCACATTATTTTACCAATGACGCCGGTTTACAATATCGAGACAAGGTCACCGAATCACAATGGGCTGATCTGACGCATTTTGAGGGCAACGCCAACGCATTCCGCATTCTCACGCACCCTTACGCGGGCAAAGGTTACGGCAGTTTTGCACTCACTTACTCTACGCTTGCAGCCATTGCCAAATATCCCTGCGAGTCAATTGCAGGACATAATAAATCCAAGATCTACACCAAGAAATACGGCTTCTTTCAGTCGGAGCAGACTGGTTTTCAAAAGATTGCAGCAGATCTGGAATTGGATATGGTTACGGAATCACCATTGGTGTACAAGCGCCATCCGCTGGTTTACCTGGTTGAAGCTGCGGATGACATTTGCTACAACATAATCGACCTGGAAGACGCCCACAGGCTGAAAATATTGTCGTATGGCGAGGTGGAAACATTGTTGCTACGCCTTTGCAACGATCCTAAAATGCCAGCCCGCCTTTTGGAAATTGATGATGAAGATGCCAAAATCAGCTTGTTACGGGCTAAATCCATCAGCACATTGATTTTCCAATGTTCCGAGTTGTTTTACAACGAACAGGATGCTATTCTCAGCGGCGACTTCAACTCAGGCCTGATCGACGCAATCCAGGAGCCTTACCGCTCTGTTATGAAGGACATTGCGAAGATTTCAGTCAATAAAATTTATAACTATTCTTCCGTTGTACAGATCGAAGTGGCTGGTTACAAGGTGATGGGCGGGTTGCTGGAAGAATTTGTTCCTGCTTATCTCAATAACAATTCACATTATTCACGCAAGCTGGTAGATCTGATTCCCAAGCAGTTTATAACATCAAAAACGGACGAATATGCGAAAATCCAGACCGTTCTGGACTTCGTTTCGGGGATGACAGACTTGTATGCGGTTGAATTATTTAGAAAAATTAAAGGAATTTCTTTTCCCTCACTCTCTTAATGTTCGTTTCACCAGTATAAATCTTTGGTTCAGCGTAAAATTAATTCGCCAGTCAAAAGTTTTCTGTAAATTGTTGATCAAATTCATGAGCCCGATCAATCTTTTATGGAAATCAAACAATTGGTGTATACCAATGCCTCCTCGAACGTCACCTTTTCCTTTTCACCCCAACTCTTTTTTGTATTCGGAAACCGGGAACTTCTCGAAAAAAGCGATGTAATTGCCCAGCTGGCAGCACTTTATCCCGAAGCTCTTTTTTCCGGATGCTCCACAGCAGGCGAAATCTCTAACGTTTCGGTAAAAGACAATACCATCATCATTACTGCCATCCGATTTGATGATACAATCGTCAAAAGCTCCAAAGTTGCGCTGGAAGACATTCATTTCAGCAGCATTGAAGCGGGTAAAAACCTCGTTTCACAACTTCCGAAAGAGGGCCTGAAACACGTTTTTGTAGTCTCAGACGGACTGAAAGTAAATGGCACCGACCTTGTAAAAGGCATGGCCGAAGGGCTGGGTTCCGAAGTTTCGCTTACAGGCGGACTCGCCGGCGACGGATCGCATTTTGCAAGAACTGTGATCGTTGAACCCGACGGAAACATTGCCAGTGAGACGGTGGCAGCCATCGGCTTTTATGGTGAAAACCTGACGATCGGCTTTGGTTCGCGGGGCGGATGGGACAGCTTCGGGCTGGACAGGCGTGTGACGAGATCAAAAGAGAATATATTGTTTGAAATTGACGGCGAGCCTGCGCTCGATCTGTACAAATCGTTCCTGGGCGACAAGGCCAAAGAACTGCCTGCTTCCGGGTTACTTTTCCCGCTTAGCATGCGTGATAGCGAAGATCGTGCACCTGTTGTGCGGACGATCCTGGGTATCAATGAAGATGAAAAAAGCCTCACTTTTGCAGGCGACATTCCCGAGGGCTCATTTGTTCGTTTGATGAAAGCAAATAACGACAGGCTTATTAACGGCGCCGAAGAAGCCGCTCAGGCCGCTTCGGAAGGTCTTAAAAACAGCCCTGAGTTTGCCATTCTGGTAAGTTGTGTGGGCAGGAAGCTGGTGCTCAAACAAATGGTTGAAGAAGAAGTTGAAAGCGTATCCGATGTGCTGGATAGTCCGGTGATCACAGGCTTTTATTCGTATGGAGAGCTTGCGCCGTTCAACCGCAATTCGCTGTGCGAGCTGCACAACCAGACAATGACCGTTACAACTTTCAGAGAATATTAAAATGAACATGCCCGAACTTACGGACGTCAATTATCACCGGTTACTGAACCGTCAGATCCGGAAATCGCTGCCGCCCGAACTTGCCGAACATCCCGATCTGCAGGACTTTTTGTTATCTGTAAATCAAGCATATACTGAGTATCAGGACGACCTTGGCCGCGTGGAGCTTATTCTGGAACAAAGCTCCGGCGAACTTTTCAAGGCCAACCGCGAACTGAGCCGCATTGCCGCAGAGAAAACCGAAGAAGCGGAACTTACCAACAAGCGATTGGAAGAAGTGGTGAGCAGTATTACCGAAGTTTTGGTGCAGCTCGATCGGAATGGCAACATTATTTACATGAATAAGGCCTGGGAAACCATCACAGGCTACACGGTAAGTGAATGTCTTACCCGCAACTGGATGGATTTTTTCTCCGATTCGCAAGAGGAGATCAGTGAAATGCTGAGTTCCGGGGAATCGACGATCAATGCGACCATCAAAGTTTTTACGGCACAGAAAAAAGAGATCTGGATAGGCGTTTCGCTTACAAAACAATTCCATGATCATGCGCTGACTGGCTACATTGGAACATTTTCGGACGTTACGGAGCGCGTTTCGGCAGAAAAGAAATTAAAATCCTACATGCGTGACCTGGAACGCATCAATGCTGAGCTGGACCAGTTTGCATATGTCGTAAGTCATGATTTGAAAGCGCCTCTGCGCGCTATCAATAACCTTTCTGAGTGGATTGAAGAAGATATCAGCCATTTGCTCGAAGGCGATACGCTGGACCAGTTCAAACTGCTCCGCGGGCGCGTTCACCGTATGGAAAGCCTTATTAATGGTATTTTATCCTATTCAAGGGCGGGCCGGATGAAGACGGTGAAAGAGCGGTTTGTGATCAGTTCTCTTTTGGAAGATCTGCACGAAACATTCAACAGCAAAAAGCCCGTCAGTTTCGTTTTCGATGGAAATATGTCCATGGAGCTCGAAACGGAAAAAATCACATTGACCCAAATCCTTCAAAACCTGATTTCCAACGGCATTAAATACAATGATAAGCCTGAAATAGAAATCACGGTGGGCTGGACGGAGGAAGACACTAAGTACGAATTTTACGTTCGTGACAATGGCCCGGGCATAAGCCCCGAATTTCACGATCGCATTTTTGTCATTTTCCAAACCTTGCAGGCACGCGACGAGATAGAGAGCACAGGCGTGGGACTAGCCATTGTTAAAAAGATCCTTGACGAAAAAGGCGGTTTGATCCGTATCGAATCTACCATGAAGGAAGGCACCAAATTTATATTTACCTGGCCCAAAAGCGAAGCCAAAGAAGCAGAAATTCCCCTCTAAACATAACCCTTTCCGTAACTAGAATTTCACAAAAATGTTCCCCTTAACCCCAGTCCCCATGACCATATTATTGGTTGAAGACGATGAAGTAGATGTAATGAATGTGAAGCGCGCATTTAAAAAGAACAATATTTCCAACCCGCTTATCGTGGCTTCAAATGGCATTGAAGCGCTTGAAGTGCTACGCTCCGGTTCATCCGACAGCCCAAAGCCGAGAATTGTGCTATTAGACCTTAATATGCCCAGAATGGGTGGAATTGAGTTTTTGAAAGAGATCCGCCAGGATCCTGAACTGAGCTCTTTGTCGGTTTTTGTAATGACAACTTCCAATGAAGACAGCGACAAAATTGAGGCTTTCAACCTGAATGTAGCGGGCTATATTTTAAAACCGCTTTCAATGGACCGCTTCATTTCGGCCGTTTCCACGCTCAACAGTTACTGGACACTCTGCGAATATCCCGGATAATCCAAACAACGCATATTCTCCATTCTATGACCCCTTTCAGTATTCTTCTGGTTGAAGATGATGAGATCGACGCAATGAACTTATTGCGGGCGATCAGGAAGTCTCAGGTGGAGATTGGAGAGGTAAAAATCTGCAAATATGCCGAAGATGCGCTGCTAACCCTTGATTCCTGGGTGCCGGGCTGCGTATTCCTGGATTACCAGCTGCCCAAAACGAGCGGACTGGAATTGCTGAAAAAGATCAAAGAAAGGGCGCCGCAGCTGCCCGTTATCGTGCTCACTTCCCAGGGCGACGAGCGGATTGCCGTGGAAATGATGAAAGCGGGTGCAACGGATTATTATCCCAAATCCGAGATCACGGCCGAAAAGCTGACCAAGGCTTTTCACACACTCGGGCAAATGCTCGAAGTGGAAAAAGACCGGGAAGACGCAAGGCATGAATTAGCAGAGAAAGAGGAATTTATAAATAAAATCGCCCTCCTGTCTCCTAACATTATCTATGTGATCGACATTGAGAAATGGACCAACATTTTTCATAATAAACAAATCTGGAAAATACTGGGCTACTCCGAAGATGACATTGCTACCGACTCTAAGAACGGGCTGAAACAGATTATTAATAATCAGGATCAGCTTACTTTCCGGCGGCATTATCATTATATGCGGCATTATGTGAAGGATGAAGATGTGATCGAAAAGGAGTTCAGGCTCAAACACAAAGATGGTTCGGAAGTCTGGATTATCACTCGTGAAGTGCCGTTTAAGCGCAATGAAGCAGGAACGGTGCAGGAAGTGCTCGGCACGGCAATAGACATTACCAGCCGGAAACAGGCGGAACAGGAACTCATACAAGCGAAGCGCGACGCCGAAGAAGCAACGCGCATCAAGTCCGACTTCCTGTCCACCATGAGCCATGAGATCCGCACGCCTATGAACGGGATTATTGGTTTTACCGATATTCTGTTAAACAGCGATTTCCAGGGACAGGACAAGGAATATTTGAAAATGATCAAAAGTTCGGCTGATAACCTGCTCGTTATCCTGAACGACATTCTTGATTTTTCTAAAATTGAAGCTGGAAAATTCGGGCTGGAAAGTTTTCAGTTTGACTTAAAAGAAAAGCTGGATGTGCTGATCCGGACATTTGATATGCGGGCAAGGGAAAAATCCATTGACCTGCTGTTTGAATGTGCCGATGACGTTCCTAAGATCCTCATGGGCGACGCATATCGCCTGAATCAAATTCTCAATAATCTGGTTGGCAATGCCATTAAGTTTACAGAAAATGGTTTTGTCAAAATTGCCGTTCAGCTGGAAAAAGACCATGGCAGGAATGTGGATCTCAGGATTGATGTATCCGACTCAGGCATAGGCATTTCCGAAGACAAGTTAAACGACATTTTCGAAAGCTTTTCACAGGCGCACCACAACAATGCCACCAGATATTTCGGTGGAACCGGCCTCGGTTTAAGCATTACCCGCAAAATTACAGAACTGATGAACGGCACCATTTCCGCCAAAAGCAAGCTTGGCGAAGGTGCGACTTTCAGTGTTGTGCTCCATTTTGGAAAAGGCGGACTTTCGTTAGAAGAAGAAAAAGCGAGCGCGCCCGAAAACCTCTCACTGAAAGGTTTCAGGATCCTGGCAGCGGACGACGTTCCTGCTAACCAGATGCTGCTCAAACATTTACTCAAAAGATGGGAAGCAGAATTTACCATTTGCGGGAACGGCCGGGAAGTGCTGACCAGCCTCGACGGAAACGATGGTTATGACCTTATTTTAATGGACATTCAGATGCCGGTTATGGATGGCATTACGGCAATGAAAACCATCCGGAGCCAGTATCCGAAATATATGCATGTTCCCGTAATCGCCTTTACAGCAGACACTTTTGCTGAAAACGCCCCGGAACTTGAATCCTGCCATTTCAATGATTTTGTGACCAAACCATTCAAGGCGGACGAGCTGATCCGTGTTATCGCAAGGCATCTTGCATTTAGTAATGCTGCCCGACCTGTCCCGGTCAGCTGATTTTCGTCCAATCGATTTTATCAGGAGTCAACGGAAGCTCTCGCAAACGGCTTCCTGTCGCATCAAAAATAGCATTTGCAATCGCAGCTGACACGGGCCCTTGTGCCGCTTCTCCCGCACCCAGCGGTTCAAGTTCCGGCCGGTCAATCACAAACACTTCTGTGTCAGGCACATCTTCAAAACGGAAAATCGGATAAGTTTCCCACGAACTGCTTTCCACACCATTTGCACCATACTGAACTTGCTCCAACATGGTCCAGCTCGCAGCCTGGATCATCCCGCCGGAAGTCTGATTGATAATCCCGTCCGGATTAATGGCTTGCCCTGCATCAATTACGCCTGTCAATTTTACCAGACGGTAGGTTTTTGCCGCCCTATCCAGCTTGATCTCGGCCTTCACAGCGAAGTAGGAAGCATTGTTTTTATATTGAGCAAAAGCAAAACCCTTTCCTAATCCGGGCTCTTTTTTCAAATCCCAACCTGCTTTTTTCACCAAAGTAGTAATCACTTCTTTGGCCCTATCATCGTTTAAATGATCCAAACGGAATTGAACGGGATCTTTCCCGGCTTTCGCCGCCAGCTCATCCATGAAAGATTCCAATGCGAAAATGTTGCCATAGGCACCCAAACTTCGCAAAGCAGAAGTCCGTAAAGGGCCTTTATAACTGTGAACAGAGGCATTTTTGAATTCAAAATCATACAACGGAAGCGAATTCCGATGCGTGCCTCCTGCAAATCCACCGCCTTCAAAAGCAAATGGCTTTTCCAAATGCTGTCCTGCAATTAAATGCCCCGCCTTTCCACCTGGCCGTGAACTATGTGTGTCCGACCATATATCTGTTTCCCAGGCAGTTACTTTGCCATCAGCAGTCAATGCAGCCTTAATTTTCAGCACCATAGCAGAACCATAAGGCTCCCATTTGTGCTCGTCTTCGCGCATCCATTGCACACGCACCGGCTTTCCAGGCATTTGCAGAGCCAGTAATGCAGCATCACCTCCCACATCATCGGCGCCATTATGTCCATAGCAACCCGCGCCCGGCATGCCTATGACCCTGATTTTTTCCAGAGGCAGACCCACCAAATCGCTGATTGTGCTTCGCAAAGGATACACGCCCTGCGTATGTGACCAGATCGTCAGCTGATCATCCTTCCAGAGACCGATCGCGCAAGACGGGCCTATGGAGCCATGCATTTGATAAGGCCGCTTATATTCCGCTTCGAGTGTTATTCTGTTCTCCCAAACCTTACTATTTGGACTTTTATCTCCTTCCACAATTTCGCCGGCACTGCCATTTTTGATCATATCAGCGTACAACTGACCTGGCAAAGGCGTTATCGGCATGCTTTCCCACTTGGCCAGCTCCTTCATCTTACCCAACGCCTTCATGCTCTCGTATTCCTGCGAAGCAATCACAGCCGCGAAGTTTCCATTGACTACAACCTTCAAAACGCCAGGGGATTTTTGGATTTGTTCCGTTGGAAGCGAAATCAATTTGGCATTATAAACCGGTGGCCTCATCACCCGCGCATGCAACATATCCGGGAACCGCAGATCCTGGATAAAATGAGTTTTCGCCACCGCTATCTCTTGAATGTCAGTCCTTTTGATCGGCTTACCGACAAGCTTGTAATCACCAGGCTTTTTCAAATCAGCCTTTCCAGTGACTTCTGCTTCAAGACGTTTTCCTTTTACAAGATCTGTATAGGCAATTGTTTTCTGATTTTTGGCTGATTTAACAATTCCACTTTGAACCGAAAGTTCATTCACATTTGAGCCTAATTCCTTTGCTGCCAATGTCAAAAGATACTTCCGAGCCTCAGCAGCAGCATTTCTGATCGCATTGCCGCTTCCTTCAATGGAACCGCTTCCGGCCGTATAGCGCTCGTCCTGCGTTTGCCCGGTGTCCGCAATGATAATCTGCACCTGCTTCATCTCAATGTCCAGTTCCTCAGCCGCCATTTGCATTAATGCCGTCCTTATGCCCTGCCCAAGCTCCATTTTGCCTGTTAACACCGTCAGAATGCCGGTATCATCAAATCTGATCCACGAATCAATTGCCTCACGATCTGCGATCAACGTTTGTTCCGGCGAGTAACATTCATCCGGCTGCATAGAAAATCCAAGTCCGGGCATGAGCGTAAAACCCATCAGCAGATAACCCGAACTCCGGAGAAAACCACGTCTGCCAGACCTTATATCATTCAATTCGTCCATCATTTATTCAATTTAGCAGCCGCCTTTTTTACAGCACTAATAATGCGCGTGTGCGTTCCGCATCGGCACAAATTCCGTTGCAAAGCCTGCCGTATTTGCTGGTCAGTTGGATTTTTGTTTTCTGTTAAAAGTGCCTTAGCCGAAATGATCATCCCGCTAGTGCAATAGCCACATTGCGCAGCCTGCTCTTCAATAAATGCCTCTTGGATCGGATCAAGCACATTATTAATGGAAAGTCCTTCCAATGTTGTCACTTCATAAACTGCCGCAGCCGAGCCGGGAATTACGCAAGAAGGTTGCGCTTTGCCATTCAAGAGCACCATGCAACTGCCGCAACGTTCTATGCCACAGCCATATTTCGGGCCGTTCAGTTGCAGGTTATTTCGTAAAAGATAAAGCAGCGGCATTTCCGGGTCCGCCGTAACGCGGTGGGTTTTGCCGTTCACTTTAATGTTAATCACCTCAGCCATATTGTACTCTATTTTTTACACCAGAATAATAAAATTAAGCCGCCGCCATGATTTAACTACTTGCTTTTAAATCTTTTAAGATGCTTCTCTCGTATGTGTTATCATATTCAGAAAGAGTTATGAAAGCGCAGGCACGGATCACACTAATACTTTTAATGATTTTATTGGGCGCATTTATGCTCACATTATCAGGTTGTTCTTTTAAAAGGATAACGAAGTCGAAGAATATTGTATACCAAAAAGCAGATAAAACTTCCGCAGAACAGCAACTTAATGTGTTTGCGCCAAAGAAGCATTCCGAGGCTAGTGATGTCCTGATTTTTGTCCATGGCGGCAACTGGAATTCCGGCAAGAAGTCGCAATACAACATTATTGGAGGACATTGGGCCAAAAAAGGGGTGGTAACCGTGCTTGTGGACTACCCACTAAGCCCCTCTGCTGGCTATGATGCCATGGCCGTTTCGGTTGCCAAATCTGTTGATTGGGTGAAGAAAAATATCAGTCAGTATGGTGGAAATCCTGACAGAATCTTCCTATCCGGACATTCCGCAGGCGGCCATCTTGCGGCATTGGTTGCCACGGATGAACACTATTTCAAAAACATCGGCCTGGAAGATCCGCTTGCGGGTGTGATCCTCATCGACGCTGCCGGCCTGGATATGTACGGATATTTGCAAGAAGAAAAATTCGAAAAAGGCAACACCTATCTCAACACATTTTCCAACAACCCCGACACCTGGAAAAAAGCCACACCGCTTTATCACCTGCACAGCAACATGCCTCCCATGCTCATTTACCGGGGCGGAAAGACCTATCCTTCCATCCTGGCAAGCAACGAAAAATTCATCAAAGCCCTAAAAACCTACGCGCCAGAAACACCTTACCACATTCAAAAAGGCAAAAAACACATTCCCATGATCACTCAATTTTTCAATCCCTGGAATGGTAGATATGGGGAGATTTTGGAGTTTATGAAAACCGCGGATAATCAGAGAGAATTGCCGGAGGATAAGCGGGAGGCAGAAGCTTTTCTTCGGGATTGACAAACATGAATCCAAACATTACTTGCAATTAATAGATCTGCGCGCCACAATGCGCTTAATAGTCTCCATTGCCTGCTCATTAGCAACATGCCTGTTCTCTCGGACCGCTTTTATAAGCTTTTTAGCTTCTTTGCCAATAACGGCTTTGGAAACTGTATTTGATATAAATTTCATAGTGTTAGATGCATCTTGACCCATACGAATATATAAATACGACTCAACTATAATCTCACAAAAAAATAAACGGCAGGAATGAAAAATTTAAAGGCAATACCAACATTATGGATTTCTCCGTAAAACAACTATCTTTGGAAAATGAAAACATTCAGCTCCGTAGAAGAAGCTTTTGAGTGGTGGGTAAAGAATTTATATCCTACATTGACGCCGGAGATGAAAAGAGGGAAAGCGGTGCAGGCAATGCAGGATTACATATACGGAAAAGGAATATCCGAAAAACGAATGAAACAAATTTTGCTCGAATATGGTCATTTTGAGATCGAAACATTGGTCAAATACAAGCCTTAACAAGGCTTTTTATTTACCTGAATTTTATGGAGTTCTCCGTAAATCAGGTCTGCAAAAAAACCCGGAGCATTGCCACAGAACAATGGCATCCGGGTTCGGTTCAATCAAGTTCACAATCAAACTTCATCAAAAATATGTACACACTACAAAATTCAGCAAACAAAGAAATGAACGGCGGGAATGAAAAAATTATCGGTAACGAAGCTGCGTTAAGGCAGCAATTTGAGATCGTAAAAGAGTTTTTTCAAACAGATAAAGGAAGCGAAATGATTGGGTCGCTACACGCAATGATAGAAACCTTTTTATTTACAGAAAACCTGAGCCAGGTAACACCAGAAATGCGGGAACATATCGTGAACCAGCTCCGTATGGCAACTTTGATTGCAAAGCTCGGGGATGGTTATAAGAACACATTATATGCCTGAAACATTTGCCAAATCAAGGGAAACCGGATTAACAAACCGAAAAAACCTTGGTCTCTGTAGTAATATAAATCTTCCTATCCTTGGCCAGGTCCATTTGAAAACCGCCTGTGAAAACGCCGAAGCTGGGTACGATGGCTTGATGGTTATCGATTACGAAACACGGCAGACGCACGCTTTGGCGGCCTTTTCCGTAGGTTGTGAAAACGGGGTGAACGTGGCCGGCAAAAATGAATTTTTCTGAAACTGCATCGACTTTTGGGTGGTGGGTGAAAATGAAATTGTCTTCTTCATAATCGTTTAAATGCACTTCCAGGTTGCATTCCAGGAACATACTTACCGGGAGAATGTCGTGATTGCCGATAACGATCAGCATTTCAATGTAATGATGTGCCGTGCGCCAGTTCTTGAAAAGCTCCCATTCAGCATTGTATTGGGCATGAAACAGGTCTCCCAGGAAAATGATGCGGGTGGCACCGGTGTTTTGGACCAGCTCGTTTAATCTTTCGAAATTGTTTTCAATCGCATTGGGCGGCACCGCAATTCCCTCTTTTCTGAAATGGGTGATCTTGCCTAAATGAAGGTCTCCGATTAGTAATGTCTGCGTTTCCTGCCAAAAAATGGCTCTTTGTGTGAGTAAAATAAAATGGTTTTCTTTGATTTCAATCTGCATTACTATACTGTTTGATCATTTTCTGGATCCGGTCATCCAGCTTTTCTGATGTAAGTTGCTCGCGTAGCCGGTCTACCATTATAGGGAACGAAAAAGGCGTTGGTTTGCGGGTTTGTTTAACAATTATTTTCTGAGTTGCGATCCGGTCAAGCGCCTCCCGCATCCGCACTTCCTCCAACTGGTAAGTCAAAACTTCCTGGTAAGCCTGCTTGATCAGCAAATTGTTGTCTTCATATTTGGTCATTACCGTAAACAGCAGCGAGCTGGAAGCCTGTAACTGCCGTGTTTTGACATTTTTGCCCGGATAACCCTGAAACATTAATCCCGAAATTGCGGCAATTTCCCTGAATTTCCGTTTGGCCATTTCGGTTGCATTCACACTTTGATAAATGTCATCGACCAAATGCTTCGTAGAAAAAAGATCAACTTCCTTCATTACCTGCTCAAAATCAACATATTGATCACTCAATAATTCAAAACCATAATCATTCATAGCCACTGAGAATGTAATGGGTTTGAGTTGACTCAGGCGATAGGCCAATATAATGGACATCCCTTCATGCACCAAACGGCCTTCGAATGGGAATATAAAAATATGATGACCTTCCCGGGTTTCACATTGCTCTATAAGCAGTTCGTCGGTTTTTGGGATCATAGACCGGCTTGCCTGCAATTCCAATAATGGCTGCATTTTGGCCAGTTCGAGCTCTTTATGCGGATTTTCAAGGGCATCGGCCAATCGCTCGCGGATGAATGTGGACAACTGCGACGACAGCGGCATTCTTCCGCCAGCCCAGCGCACCAGAAAGCCTTTTTTACCCTCTGCTTTTTTGACACTAACCGTCATTTCATGGATCCGCAAGAACTCAACGGTCATACCCGCGAAAGTAAAAACGTCCCCCGGTTTCATCCAGGTAACAAACGACTCCTCTACCGTCCCGAGATATTTCCCGCTTTGCAGCTTCACCTTAATGCCTGTTTCCGAGACAATCGTTCCCATACTCAGTCTGTGACGCAATGCGACGCGTCGGCTCGTCACCTTATACAGGCCATCGACACGCTCTACTTTCTTGTACTCATCATATACATGAAGCGAAGAGCTTCCGGTGGTAATGTATCCCAAAAGCCACTCCCACTCCTGCCGGTTCAGATATTGATAACCATAAGCGTCACAAACTTCATCAAATAATTGAGCCTCATCAAAACCTTCGCCCACTGCCAAAGTCATCATCCACTGCGCCAACACATCGAATGCATGAGCCACGGGCGGACGGTCTTCCAGCATATTTTTGGCGACGCCTTCCCGAAGCGAAACAGCCTCAATCAGCTCCAAAGCATTCGTAGGACAGAAATAAATCTTACTATCCACGCCCGGCCTGTGACCACTCCTGCCCGCTCGCTGAATAAACCGGGCAATGCTCTTGGGACTGCCAACCTGAATGACCGTATCAACGGGCCGGAAATCGACCCCTAGATCGAGGCTGGCCGTGCATATAACCAGTTTGAGCCGCTCGTCGTGCAGTGCTTCTTCCACCCAATCCCTTATTTCCCGGTCCAGCGATGCATGGTGCAGCGCCATAATGCCAGCAAATTCAGGATATTTATCAATAATGGTGCGATACCAGATTTCGGTTCCGGAACGCGTGTTGGTAAAAAGCAGCGTCGTATTACTCTCATTGACGATTTTTACCACCTGGTCAACCAGGCTCGTCCCCATATATCCCGACCACGGCAACGTCTGCACGCGTTCAGGGATAATGCTTTCGACCAGGATTTTTTTATCTGTATTTGCCTTGATCACCATGGACTTGGCAACCGGGAACTTCATGCCGAGCAGCACATGTTTCGCCTCGTCGAGGTTGCCGATGGTTGCCGAAATGCCCCAGGTTTGGAGATCCGGCTTGATGCTTCTGAGCCTTGCCAGCGCCAGTTCCGTTTGTGTCCCGCGCTTGCTGCCCATAAGCTCGTGCCATTCATCGACGACGATGGTGTGCAGGTTTTTAAATATTTCTGTGCTGTTTTTTTGTGCAAAAAGAATGTGCAGGCTTTCCGGCGTAATGATCAGCGCATCAGGCATTTGCTTTTTCTGATCGCTTTTTTCTTTTGCATTAGTATCGCCGGTGCGAATGCCTACGCGCCAGGTCAGGTTCATTTCCAGCGCAGCGCTTTCCATATTCCGGAATAAGTCCTTGGACAATGCACGCAATGGCGTGATCCACAGAACTTGCAAACCTCGTTTTGGTTTGAGTTCCTTATTCGCCTTTTCATTAATATGCCGGATCAATATCGGAAGCCAGAGCGAATAAGTCTTTCCACTCCCCGTCGGCGCATTCACCAGGCCGCTTTTTCCATCCAAATAAGCCTCTGCCGCCTCCTTCTGAAACGCCGCCCACTTCCACTTCTTGGCCTTAAACCAATGTTCAACGATTGTATGTCCGGGGGATTTGGTCAAAGGGATGTCTTCTTTTGAATTTTAACTAAATAAAGCCGCTTAACAAGTTGAACAATTATTATTCCATTAGCTTTTTTTGCTCACTAACTTCATAAATGCCGAAATTGAAATTGCCATTATATCTTCGCCAAGGAAAAATGTATCATTGCCTGAATAAATCACAAACTTTCTTTCAGGTTTCAGGTCTTCACATGCGACGTGAAATCCTTTTGACAACTTTGGGTAAAAACTTTTTTTAATTTCGATAGCCCAATTCTCCCCATTCCCAAATTCTAAAACAAGATCAATTTCCGCTCCGCCAGGGCTTCCGTAGTAATATGCCTGCGCACGAGTGTGAAGTATGCTCATAATATTTTCTATCACAAATCCTTCCCAACTCATTCCGACAACAGGATGGCCCAGCAAGTTGTTATGGTTTTCAATATTTAGCAAAGCATGAGTAATGCCACTATCTCTGACATACACCTTCGGACTACGGATAAGTCGTTTCCCTGTATTGAAAGTCCATGGCTTCAATCTTCTAACAAGTAACAAATCAGTCATCAAGTCAAGATATCTCGCAATTGTGACGCTAGATACATCTAGGTTTCTTGCCAGGTGGGAAGCATTAAAAACACTTCCCTGGTTATGGGTAAGCATGGTCCAAAATCTTTCCAAAGCCGCCGCTGGGATTCTGGGCCCCAGCATTGGAATATCACGTTCCAAGTAGGTTTTAATGAAATTAAGCCGCCATTCGAAACTAGCTTGATCTGACTCTGCCAGAAGGCTTTCCGGAAAACCTCCCCGAACCCAAAGCATATTCAGCTTTTCCTGATCATCTTCTGCATATTCCAAAACATTGATGGGGAATAACTCCAGATAAGAAATTCTGCCAGCCAAGGACTCTCCCGATCTTTGTAAAAGGTCCATAGATGCTGATCCTAGAAATAAGAATTGTCCATATCTATTTCCTTTTCTACGTTCTTGATCTATAATCCCTCGTATTTCTGAAAATATCTCCGGAATTCTCTGTACTTCGTCAAGCACAATTAGCTTCCCTTCGTTTGCTAAATGAAATATTCTAACGTCATCTATCCTAATGAGGTCTAGTCTGCTTTCTAAATCCAAATAGACGGAAGGTAAAGTTTCAGTTAAGTCTAGTGCTAGGGTCGTTTTGCCAACCTGACGAGGTCCCATTAACGCCACAGAAGCATTCCGAGTCAGTGCCGTTTTTACCGTTTCTTCTAAAATTCTCTTTATCATCTCTGCAAATTTAACATTAAATATTAAATTTGCAGAGATGATTCACTTATACATCTCCAAAATCCCCTTCAACGCTTCCAGCGTGTCGGCTTCTTCTGCTTTTTTGTCCTTTCGCCAGCGGAGGATTCTTGGGAACCTTACTGCAATTCCGGATTTATGCCTGGATGATTCGTTGATGCCTTCGAAGCCTATTTCGAAAACCAATTCGGGTTTTACGGTCCTTACCGGACCAAATTTTTCCAGGACGTTTCGTTTGATGAAATAATCGACCTGGCCGATTTCTACGTCTGTTAGTCCGGAGTAGGCTTTTGCGAATGGCACCAGCTTCCCGTCTTCGCCCCAGACGGCGAATGTATAGTCAGTGAATAATTCAGCGCGCCTGCCTGAGCCTTTCTGGGCATAAATAAGCACGGCGTCCACACTTAACGGATCGATTTTCCATTTCCACCAATCGCCTTTTTTACGGCCAACCTGGTAAGTGCTTTCTTTCCTCTTGATCATAAAACCTTCCGCAATATGCTGCCGGGAAAGTGTGTGCAACTCCCGCAAAACTACCCATTCTTTAAAATCAATAAGCGGCGAAAGATTAAATACAAATTGATTAGGCGCTTTCTGATGAATGAGTTCCAGCTCGGTCCGGCGTTGTTGCTGGGTAAGCCCCCTGACATCCACGCCATTGACTTCCAAAATATCATAAGCCAGAAATGCGACTGGTGCTTCTTCCAGCACTTTTTTGGATAGGTTTTTCCTGCCGATACGCGTTTGCAATACATTAAATGGCATCGGTTTATCATCCATATAGCTTACGATCTCTCCGTCGAGGACCGTTCCGTTTGGCAAAACTTCACTTAAAAAATGCAGTTCAGGGAATTTTTCAGTCGATAATTCTTCGCCGCGAGTCCAGATAAAAAGCTCATTGTTGCGATAAATAATTTGTGAGCGAATGCCGTCCCACTTCCATTCGGCAAACCAATCTTCGGGATTTCCCAAACCAGAAACGTCGCCTTCGATCGGATAAGCCAGGAAAAACGGATATGGGCGCGATGCGTTGTCATTTTCCCCTTTATCCAATATCAACTGCTCAAAGGTTGTCCCCGACGGCTCCCACTGACCCATGACCCGGTGCGCGATCACATTAGAATCGGTTTCGGTGGCTTCCGCCAATGCACGCACCACCAATGTTTGCGAAACCCCGATCCGGAAACTGCCCATCAATAATTTATTAAAAACAAAAGTCTCGTGCTGAGACAGTTGCATCCAGGCTTGCAGGATATGGTCACGTTTTTCTTCGTCCGTCATACCGGGTAAAAGTCCCAGATAATAGAACCATTCGGTAAGCGATTTGTCCGATCCGTCGACCTTACTTTTAGGCAAAAGCAATGAAATGGTTTCACCCAAATCGCCTACACTATGGTAACTTTCCTGGAAAAGCCACATCGGAATACCCGCTTCTTGTGCGGCCCATTCTTTTACCATCGTCCTGTTCACCTTAAACGAAGGCCGGCGACCGGTAAAAAGCGTTAATGCCCAGAGTTTGTCCTCGTCGGATGCAGTCAGAAAATATTGCTTCATCAACTCCACCTTTGCATTGGTTTTGTTGGTGCGGTCCAAGTTCATGAAAAGTTCTGCGAATTGTCTCATAGTGTGATGCCTCCTTCCCCTTCCGCTAAATCCCCTAAAGGGGACTTTTTTGTTGATGCCTTTGTATCAGTGATGAATTCGCCATCTAGTAATTCTTTGTGCTTTTCATAGGCGTCGGTTCCGGCACTGATGTCTTGTACAACTTCTTCTTCCTCATTTTCATCTTCGTTGCCGTACATGGTGTGGACTTCACCTGCTTCAATGCCATTTTCGTTCAGATATCTCGCGTAAATACTTGTATATCCATGCGTTACATATACCTTTTCGGCTCCCGATTCTTTTACAGCAGTGTTCAGATCCGGCCAGTCCACGTGATCGCTCAATACGAAACCCTGGTCCACGGCACGGCGGTTCTTGGCGCCGCGAAGGGCCATCCATCCTGAGCAATAACCGAGGGAATAGGGGGCGAACTTTTTGATCCACGTGCTGCTGTCGACCGAGGGCGGGGCTAACACCAATGATCCCCGAAATAGCTTCCGGTCGGTTTCTTTGGTGACCAATGTTAATTCAGGCAAATCAAAACCGGCCTGCCGTAACCTCTCGTTTAATGTATAAATAGCGCCGTGTGCGTAGATTATTTTGTCCTGTAATTCAATATTTTTCAATATCCGCTGCATTTTTCCCAATGAATAGCCCATCAGCACACTGGCTTTATCTTCACTTTTATTCTGCCGCCACCAGTTGTCAATTTCGCTCATCACCTCATGCTGAGGCTGCCATTTGTAAATAGGCAAACCGAAGGTTGATTCGGTAATAAAAACATTGCACTTGACTGGCTCATAAGGCGTAGCAAAGTTGTCATTTTCAAGCTTGTAGTCTCCGCTCGCAACCCAGACTTCCCCCTTATACTCCACCCGGACCTGTGCAGAACCAATAATATGACCCGCAGGATGCAATGAAAATGTGACACCATTGATCACAAACTTCTCGTAGTACTCAACGGTTTGTAAGGAAATATCCTGCCCTAATCGCAGCCGTAAAATGGGTTCGCTATCCTTGTGGGCCAGATAATGTTTGCTCCCCCAGCGCGCGTGATCGCTGTGCGCATGCGTGATGATCGCCCGGTCTACGGGGATCCATGGATCAATGTGCGCATCTGCAACGGCGCAGTATATACTTTTCCCTGTAAACTGTAAAAGAGATTGTGCTGGCATGGCTTGAAAAATATTAAAAGTGTGCCAATTGCGGACCGAGGCCTCTGACGCCTTTGAAAAATAAGTGCTATTTTTGAGTGACCAATTTCTCTGGCCTGCGTCTAAACAAATATCATTATCAAATACACAACTATGTCTAAGAAAAGTATGGAAAACCCTTTATCTCCAAGTGCGGAAGCAGCAAGATATCTTGAAAATGCCAGACAAATACTGACTGAAAAAGCAGGCAAAAAGGATGGATTGTATTCGGACATTAAATATGTAAGAATGGCCGCAGGCACTGCTTATTCAGCGGCGCTGCTAATTCTTGATGAATATCTGAAACAAAAAGAAGGCATTCATTTTGTAAAGCCACAAAGCATTGAGGACTACAAGGGCCGATTAAGAAAATATGACAAAAAATTGCTGAAACATACGATCAATGCTTACAGCGAATTACATCTTATTGGTTACTATCAAGGAACAGAATCAGCTGAGGTCATCCAGAACGGCTTGGCAAATGTGAAGCAAATGCTATCTTATATCTGATTCTTGTTTCTACATTTTTATTCTGCTCAACGCTCCCTATATCGTCTAATGATCAAAAACCTCTGCCTTTCGTGTTTTCTTTATCTAATAATCCTTAGCTGTAATCCCGAAAATTCATCGAAAAGGGAGGAGAACATAACTTCGAAATCGGTTAATTACACTGCCCAAACCAAAATCAATCACGCGCAAGGATTTACGATAACTTATCATAACAATTACAAAATCGTAAGCATCCTGAGTCCTTTTGAAACGGCAACGGATACTTCAAAATACATTTTACTGGAAAAAGGAGCACCACGACCGAAAGGTTTCGAGAATGCGCAGGTAATTAACATTCCGGTTACAAGCATTGTGGCTACTTCCTCCATGCATGCTGCATTACTGGAATTTCTGGATTCGGAGAACATTATCACTGGCCTTAGCAACCCGCAATACATTTATTCGCCTAAAATTCAATCGCGCATTGAAGCTGGCAAAGTGGCTAACATTGGACGGGATCAGGGATTGAATAATGAAAAACTCGTGGAAATGCATCCGGATGTGCTTATGGCCATGGGCGGGCCCGGCGCGAAAGTGGATCAATACAGCATTTTAACGCAGGCAGGAATTCCCATTTTGATTAATTCGGAATGGATTGAAAAAACGCCGCTGGCCCGTGCCGAGTGGGTTAAGCTTATTGCCGCATTATTAAATAAGGAAGAGCTGGTCAATGAAAAGTTTGGCAAGATCGAAAATGAATATCTTCGGTTGGCTCAGCTTGCTAAGGAGGTGAAAATCAAGCCATCCGTTATTTCGGGCTTGAATACCAAAGATGCCTGGTTTTTACCGAATGGGGACAGCTATATGTCGCAGTTTTTCAGGGATGCTGGAGGGGATTATCATTGGAGTAATATGAAGGCGACGGGCAGTTTGCCTTTGAACTTCGAATCGGTATATCCAATTGCTCTACAAGCCGACGCCTGGCTGAATGTTGGGTTCGATAAAAGTGATACGAAAGCCAACATTCTGGCGCAGGATTCCCGTTACAGCGATTTTAAGGCTTATAAATCGGGGCAAATGTTCAGTTACAATGGACGTGTTAATGAGCAGGGCGCGAACGATTTTTTTGAATCCGGAACTGTAAACCCGCACATTGTCCTGTCTGATCTTATCAAAATATTGCATCCGGAACTCCTGCCAAATCATAATTTGGTCTACTATAAGCAGCTCAAATAATGGTCGGATCCCTCAACAAAGCACCATTGCTTAAAACGCCCCTGAATGCGCACCGGCTCACTTTTTCGGGATTGACAACGCTGGCAATTGTGTTTTTCGTGCTGGATGTAATGCTGGGCTCCGTGCAAATTCCGCTTAAAGAAGTTTTTAGAATCATTTTTTTACAAGACTCCGAAAATACTGCCTGGCTTTTTATCATTGAAAAAATCCGCATCCCAAAAGCGATAACCGCAATGCTGGTAGGTTGCGGACTATCCGTCAGTGGATTACAAATGCAAACCTTGTTCCGAAATCCTTTGGCAGGACCGTCGGAGCTGGGTATAACAGCAGGCGCCGGACTGGGCGTGGCGGCGGTAATGCTTGCAGGCGGAAGCAGCGCGAGCATGTATGCGATCAGCAAACTTGGCGTTTCGGGCAGTTGGCTCATCATTGTGATGGCTTCGCTGGGATCTGCACTGGTGCTTTCGCTGATATTACTGATTGCAGGAAGGATCCGGGACAATGTAATATTGCTGATCGTCGGGGTGATGATCGGGACGATAACGCTTTCCATTGTCAGCATCTGGCAATATTTCAGTCAGCCCGAACAATTGCAGGAATACATTATGTGGACATTCGGGTCGTTGGGGGGCGTTACGCAGTATCACCTTTACGCGCTTTCGGGTGTGGTTGCATTTGGGCTGCTACTCGCTTTTATATCTTCCAAATCGCTTAATGCATTATTGTTGGGGGAAAATTACGCCAAAAGCATGGGCCTTACCATTGGAAAAACACGACTGATCATCATGCTCAGCACCAGCTTGCTAACCGGCAGCATTACCGCATTTTGCGGTCCGATCGGATTCGTCGGCATTGCTGTTCCGCATATAACGCGCTCGCTGTTTGGCACGTCGGACCACCGGGTGCTCATTCCCGGCTGCTGCCTCACCGGCATGGTGCTGCTGCTTTTATGTGACATCATTGCCCAGTTGCCGGGCATGCAAACCGTCATTCCGGTGAATGTTGTCACCTCGCTACTTGGCGCACCGGTGGTTATCTGGATCATTATCAGCCGCAATAACCTCCGTTCTTCTTTCTCATGAGTGATGTGAAACCATTTCTGGAAACGAAGGATTTGTCTATTGGATATAAGACCAAGCGTACCGAACGCATTATTTCAAAACACCTGAACCTAACCCTCCTACCGGGGCAGCTTGTGTGCCTGCTTGGCTCCAATGGCTCAGGAAAATCGACACTAATGCGGACAATTGCAGGCCTCCAACCCGCTTTGGAAGGCACTGTTTACATTGGACAGGAGCCTATTTCCAGCTTAAAATCGGCTCAGCTCGCACAAACATTGAGCCTCGTTTTGACCGAGCGCATCGAGGCTGGAAATCTTACCGCGCTGGAAGTGATTACATTAGGACGCACGCCCTACACCGGCTGGCTTGGCGCATTAAGCGAGATCGACCATAAAAAGATCGAAGAAGCTATTTTACTGGCCAATGTTGAAAATTTGGTAAACAGGAAAATCCATCAGCTGAGCGATGGAGAACGGCAAAAGGTCATGCTGGCACGTGCGCTTGCACAAGACACAGAACTCATTCTGCTCGACGAGCCTACCGCGCATCTGGATCTGCCCAACCGCGTGGAAATGATGCGCTTGCTGCATAATTTGGCCAGAACAACCGGAAAAGCCATCTTACTAAGCACACACGAACTAGACCTTGCATTACAAGCTGCTGATATTCTCTGGCTTATGCAGCAAAACGGCGAACTTGTAGCCGGTGTCCCCGAAGATCTTGTTTTGAATGGGGCATTTGAAGCAGCATTTGAAAAGAATGGATTCTTTTTTGATAAATCCAGCGGCACATTCAACATTTACCAGGACGTTTGCACACATTCCATAAGCATTGCGGGTGATCCTGTCTTGGCTTTCTGGACCAGACGGGCCTTGCAACGAGAAGGTTTTGGTTTGACCGACGACATGAATGCAACATTCAAGGTCCGTTGCGATCGGGATGCAGCTGGCACAACCTGGCAAATGGAATGGCAACAAAAAAATGCAAAATACTTCACTATTGCTGAATTGGTTGCGGCAATCAAACTGGCCGCGAAATAACGGCTTCCTCACTTTTAATATATGTTCCGGTGAACTAGTTACTGCTCTATTTTCTTATTATTAAATAACATTAATGAACTGACATGGCTTCTCTGGACATCGTACAAGCATATTATTCAAGCTTTAATCATAAAAACTGGGACGGCATGCTCGCCCTGGTGCACCCGGAAGTTAGGCATGAGCCTAACCAGGGCGAAGTGCGCATCGGCATCGAAAAATTCACTGAGTTTCTTGGCCAAATGGACGAATCCTATGAAGAAACCCTCACCGACATGGTCTTTTTCACAACCACGGACGACTCCCGGGTGGCGGTTGAATTCACAGTGAGAGGAATTTACAAAAAAGGCGAAGAGGGCTTCCCTGAGGCTTACGGACAGGCTTACAAACTTCCGGCAGCCGCTTTTTTGGAATTAAAAAATGAAAAAATCTGCCGCGTAACCACTTATTACAATCTGCCGCATTGGATAGAGCTGGTTTCAAACCCGAAAAATGACTGAGCAACTGACTTTTGCATCTTATAAGGGTGTTGAAATAGCATCCGTGGTGGAAGCATTGGGCGCATTGCGCATCGCAGTTTTCCATGATTATCCTTATTTGTATGAGGGGTCGCTGGATTACGAAAAAGAGTATCTGCAAATTTACGTTCAGTCCGAACGCGCCTTTTTGTTCGCTGTCTTTGATAAAGGAAAAATGGTAGGCGCAACAACGTGCATTCCATTAACCGACGAAGCTGCGGAAGTCCGGAAACCGTTTGAAGATGCGGGATTCGACATAAGCACTATATTTTACTTTGGCGAAAGCATATTACTTCCCGAATATCGCGGATTAGGGCTTGGACATCGTTTTTTTGATGAACGCGAGGCGCATGCCAGAAGCTTCGGACATTACAATTTATGCTGTTTTTGCTCGGTCGACCGGGGCGAGAACCACCCCGCCAAACCAGCCGATTATCGTCCTAATGACGCATTCTGGATCAAACGCGGATATGTAAAGGAACCTGCGTTGCAAAGTTCCATGGAATGGCCCGATATTGGCGAAACGGCTTCCTCCTCAAAACAAATGATTTTCTGGATCAAACCACTCGATCACTAAATGCCTATGTCTGTAATCGTTGCCTCAGCTCAATATCCGATCTCCCAACATGTCGACCTTGCGGGCTGGCAAAGACACATTGAAAACTGGGTAGCCGATGCAGCTGCGAGCGGAGCCGGACTATTGCTGTTTCCTGAGTACGGCGCCATGGAATTGGTTAGCATATTATCTCTTGACATTCAGCAAGATATCTTCCTGCAAGTTGCGGCGATGGATGGCTTTGTGGAGTCGTTCTGCCAGATCTTTGCAGACCTGGCGCGCCAATATAATGTGGTGATTGTTGCGCCAAGCTTGCCTGTTATTGATGATGGAAAGCACCATAACCGTGTTTTCGTTTTTTCAAACAAAGGCCTTGTCGGTTACCAGGATAAGTTTTTCATGACCCGGTTTGAAAATGAAGAATGGGGCATTCAAAGCGCTCCCAAAGTGCTGACGGTGTTCGAAGCGGCTTGGGGCAAATTTGGCATTCAGATCTGTTATGACATTGAATTTGGGTTAGGATCCCAATTATTGTGCAGCGCAGGGGCATCACTGATCCTCGTTCCAAGCTGCACGGAAACCATCCGTGGCGCTACGCGTGTACATGTAGGCGCGCGGGCTCGCGCGCTGGAAAATCAGGCTTATACAGCTGTTTCTCAGACCGTCGGCAACGCAACCTGGTCACCGGCAGTGGATATTAATTACGGCTATGCAGCCTATTATTCCACGCCTGACAGGGGCTTACCTGAGGAAGGCATTATCGCTGCCGAAATCCCCCAGAAAGAAGGCTGGCTCGTTCAGGAGCTGGACTTTTCTAAAATTGATGAAGTAAGGCAGGACGGGCATGTGCTAAATTTCAATGATCAGCAAAGGATCACTGTCGAAATGCGGTCGGAACAAGTGCACGTTTTGCATGTAACCATTTGAAAAACGGAAGCAGATAATGTGTGATTTCAGTTTCAAAAATTGCACATTATCCAGATATCTGGTTCAAAATAAATATAACTATTCCAATCCATTATAAATCACCGCAATTAACTTGGGCGAGTATTCGGTAATCATGGATCGCATTTTGCATAAGTCACTTCAAAGCACTTAATCCACCCCCTTGTTTTAACATAAAAATACTTACAATCAGCAAGATACATGTATTTTTATGTGAATCAATACGAACATACTACATTACTATACGGCGATTTAATTGTATTATAAATATAGTTTGAGATTGATCGTAGTAAGCTAAAATATTATTAAGAGTAGCTGACGAAAGAGCGCGAATTTAATTTTTTTAAGATGAATGATGGTATATTAATTTATCATTATCACTCTTAAAAACGTACTCTACCGTGAAAACACTCTACTTATTTCTTTGGACGACCGTAGTCGGTCTTTCCATAAGTTTGAGCGCTCAGGCTCAATGCACGATTCTCGATCCCATAGTTGAACTAATTGGCTTTTCGGGGAGCGAAGAAAATTGCACTGCCAATGTAACCATCTCATTTACAATTGATAAAAACAATGGGAATAAATACACCTACATTCATTTATGGAATGAAGCAGACTACCCTGACCCGGCATATGATTACAAAAAAGCGCCGGAAGGAGAGGATCTGGCTAGTGCGCTGGCAACGATAGCCATTAGCACCAATGGCTCCTCTTCCCTCCTTTCCACTTATGGTCCCGATGAAACGGTAACCCCACTTTTTGCTGGCTTATTTATTGCCGAAGAAGACCTGGGCGGTAAGCAGACCAGAATCACAATCAGCAATGTTCAAATCGTCATTCCCGGGGCTTGCGAGAACCCTCCAAAATTGATCAGCGACATTTGGTCTACGCAGGCGGAAGCGGACAAACACCCTCCTGTTCATTGTGTCTTCACCAACATCCCGCTTACGATCAAGGGACCAGAGATTACAGGAGAAATTAATTGTAATGAACCGGAAGGACCCAGAACATATGATCTCAACATTACCACGACCGATCCGAACGCTATCCAGGTTACTTACAAGCTTTATCTGGATGACGGAGCATTAACAAATAACCAACCCACTTTCGGGCCGGATGACGAGTTGTTTCTGACCAGTTCGATCACCCTTTCTTCAACGCTTCCGATCACAAAAACAGAAGCAACATATCCGTATGATTTTATGGAAGATAAGCGATCTATCTGGGTTGTACTGACGTTACCTTCATTGCCGCATGACATTATTTACGAAATCGTAAACAACTGCTCCCTAACACTTCCAGTTAAGTTGGCGAAGTTCAAGGGCGACTTGCTGGACAACGCGATTGCGCTTTCATGGATTACAACCGAAGAATCAGGAAGCAGTTATTTTGATGTGGAACGCAGCAAAGACGCCGTGGAATTTGTTAACCTTGGCCGCATCCAGGCGACAGGAACAACCGATGTGACGCAGCATTATAGTTTCCTGGACCAGCTGCCGTTGCAGGGAAATAATTATTACAGGCTCACGATGGTCGATCTGGATGGCAGCACCGCCCGATCCAGCATTATAGCTGTGGCGAACCATGCATCCAGCATTTCATTTGAGCTTTTGGGAAATCCGGTCACTAACCGGGAAGTGCGGTTTATTCTGAAAAATGAAAAACCCGAGAACATTATGCTGCACGACCTGAACGGCAGAAGTATTGATTTTTCAATATCAAAAACAGGAAACACATATACGCTTAAACCTGGACACAGCATTACCAGCGGTTTATATCTGCTCAATTTACGCAACTACCCGGGCCAAATTAAAAAGGTGTTGATCCCTTAAAACAGTCTGACCACTATACATGCCAGGCGCCGGACGGTAATTGTCCGGCGTTTTCTGTTTCAGGTTTTTTCAAATCATTTTTTCAAAACCCGGTTCACGTCATCCACCGAAATGCGGTCGGGCATGTTGCCGAATTGCTGCCTTACGTAGGTGAGCAGCTGGGCCATTTCTGCCGGCGGGATAAAATCGTGTTTGGGCATCAGATCATTGTAAGGCTTACCCAGCACCTCTATCGGTCCTTCCAAACCATTTGCTACGGCCTGGATCAGTTTTCTTTTATCCTCAGTAACCCATTCGGAATTTACCAAAGGCGGAAAGCGGCTGCCGTCGCCGAGGCCGTTGGACTGGTGGCATGGCGTACAATAAGTGCTGTAAATTTTTTCGCCTGCGAGCTTTGTATCCTTATCCAGGTTATCCTTTACGGGATCCGGCGTTCGGATGTTTCCTGCCAGCTTGTGCTTCTCCATAGCAGCCAGTTGCGGCGCTCCGAATGACTGCTTATTTCCTTTAAACATGATCCGCCAGATCTTGCCTTTTTTCGAATCTGTAATGTAAAGGGAGCCGTCCGGCCCCTGTGCCAGGCCCATAGGCCGGGCTTTGGCATCGCTTACATTGATGATCGGATCCATGCCTGCAAAGCCATCTGCAAAAACTTCCCATTTTTCTGAAAATTTACCATTTACCCAAGGCACAAAACAAACGAAAAAGCCCGCCTGCGGATAAGGAGCACGGTTTGTGGAGCCATGAAAGGCGATGAATGCGCCATTCTTATAACGTTCCGGGAACTGACTTCCGGTGTAAAACAGAATGTCGTTGGGTGCCCAATGTCCGGGGAATCCAATGATCGGGTTTTGATATTTAGCTCCTTCACCCTCTTTTTTGCCATCACCGCCGTATTCGGGGTTCAGGACCTTCTTGCCTTTCATCTGGTCAAAATAATAGTATGGCCAGCCCAGGTTTGTTCCCTGGGTCACTTTTACGAATTCTTCGGCGGGTAAAACGGCGCTTTGCCATGAGGAATAAATGTCAGGAAACAAGCGGCGCAGATTGTCGCGTCCGTGAACAACTGCATATAAATTTTGATCCGCATTATTCCACCGCATGCCCACAATGCTCCTCAAACCCGTTGCATACAAGCTGCCGTCGGCCTGCGTCTGATTCAGCTTATCAGCACTGAACTTCCAGATTCCGCCATGTTTTTCCAGGTCCGGGCAAGGATTAAGGCCAATGGTTCCCGGTTTACCACCCGGGGAATTGGCCACATCCTGGCATGCATCGGAAGGCGCTCCGAAAGGCACGTACATGTTCCCTTTGTCATCAAAAGCCATGGGTTTGGTAATGTGCCAATGTGTGCCGTGCTCATGATCATCTTTTAAAATTACCTCTACGGTGCTGTCCGGCAGCAGCTGCCCCGGGATCAGTTTGCTGCGGTATACAAACAGTGAAGAACTGTAATACAAATATCCGTTGCGGATCGTGATGCCGTTGGCGAGGCTGCTCTGATCGGGGTAATTGCCGAAATTTTGGATAATGTCGGCTTTCCCATCCCGGTTTGTGTCCCTGAGAGCCGCAGTTCCGCCCCGCTGGCCTTTTCCGAAGTAGCGCAGTTTTACATAAATATCGCCATTATCATTTACCGTAATGTGCCGGGCCAGTCCGGTGCTGTCGGCGACTACGAGTGCTTCAAAACCTGCCGGCGTTGCCAGGCCGCCATTGTCCGGATCACCTTTTGGCAGTAAATCCGGCCTTTGCGCGCCGATGAGAAGCATTACTATCAGGCCGAAGCTGAAATATCGCTGCACAAGCCTCCTTTTTTGTTTATAAAAATCAGATCCCATTATTTCAATTATCTATTTTTTAGCCCCTAACCCATTCAAATCCCACACAATTTTCCCATCCCTGATCGTCATCTCGATTTCCAGTTTCTTGGATCCTGCTATACTTTTCCCACCGGAATCTGTAAAACCGAACTGACCGTCACGAACCCTGAAAATGGCGAGATCAGCCACATTGCCTGCTTTCATATTGCCCAATTCTTCGTGCTTAATAGCCTGTGCAGCATTCCAGGTTGCGATTTGCACCACATCATGCAAGGACAAACCCAGCGCCATGAATTTTGACATAACATTCGCCATGTCTTTCATAGCCGAATTCATGCTGAACCGGTGCAGATCAGTGCCGAAAGAATTTGGAGCAAAACCTTGCTTAATCGCCGGTGCGGCCTGATCAAACCAGAAACCCGCGCCGCCGTGACCCAGATCAAATAGTACTCCGCGTTTTTTTGCTTCCAGCACAAATGGCCGCACCTTTCCATCTTCGCCAATGATCGGCATCCGCTCCTTAATGTTTTCAAAAGTATGCGTAATCATATCGCCCGCACTGAGCCTGGCAAGCTGATCCTGTAAGGAATATTGGGGTAAATGGCATTCCACAAAAAGCGGCTTCTCGACCTGTCGGGCGAGTTTTATCGCATTATCATAAGGCGTCCAGTCGGCTCCGTTATAATGCCCGATCTTTACGCCCACGATCAGGTCGGCATGTTGGTTGATGATCTTTAAAGCAGAATCCGGGACCATATCGGCAATGTTCTGCTCATGTTCAGCGCCGGTCATTCCGTCCCCGGCAATGTTGATAAAAGCCAGAATTCTCGTTTTGGACTGATCAATAACCTGTTTCTTAAACAAAGGAAAACTCCGCCAACCCGAAGTTCCTGCATCTACAACCGTCGTTACCCCGGACCGGAATGTGAAATCATCGGGAGAAACGCTGTTTACGCCATTGGCAAAAAGACCCGCATGCGGACCCACAAAAACATGCGTATGCATATCAATAAAACCGGGCGTTACAAATAAGCCTTTTGCATCAATCGTTCTCTCAGCAGGCTCGTTAATTTTATCTGACACTTTTACGATAACACCCTTACTGACAGCCACATCCATCACTTTATCAATGTTATTTGCAGGATCAATAACATGGCCGCCTTTGACGATCAGATCATAGGTCTGGCCAAAGCCATTGCTGTAAAAAACAAGCAAAAACAGCACCCAAAAGTGACTTTTGATAACATTTATGACCCTGTCGAATGTTATTAAATCCATCACCACCAGTTATTTAGCCAATGTTTCAGATTCCCAACCCGCCGCGCTGATCCCGTTCAGGTCCCAGACGATTTTACCTGCGCGGATGGTCAGCTCGGCTTCCAGTTTTTTATCACCTTTGAGTTTCAATTTTCGGGTGTCTAAAAAGCCAAAATCTCCTTTTCTCAAATTAAACACAGCAATATCTGCCTCAGAACCAACGGATAATGTTCCCAGATCCGGGCGTTTGATAACTTGTGCGGGATTCCATGTTGCTCGCAGAATGGCATCCGGAAGCGTCATTCCCATGTTAAGAAATTTGGAAATTACATTGTCCAGGCCTTTCATAGCGCCGTTCATGCTATCGGTATGCAAGTCTGTGCTGATCACATTAGGCTTAAATCCCTGCTGCATGGCCGGAATCGCCTGCCGCCACGCAAATGCGCCACCGCCATGCCCGACATCGAAAATCAGCCCGTTCTTTTGTGCTTCGAAAACGAATGGTTTTACTTTTCCTTTTTCGTCTACAACCGTTTCGCGGTTTTCCGGCCCATGCGAAAAAGTGTGCGTGAAAATGTCGCCTGGACGAAGATACTCTTTGAATAGTTTTTCAATGGATAGGGGCGGCTTATGCTCCCCGAAATCAACCATAACCGGCACATTGGCCAGTTTTCCGGCCTCAACCGCGGCTTTCACCTGCGCGTAGTCGCCCCAGTAATGTGCTGCTTTTACACCTACAATGATCTTTGGAAAAAGCCTTTGGATCATATTGGCGGCCATAACGGGGTTCATATCCGTAACATCCTGCTCTTCATAACGGCTGGCCATGCCCGTGCCGACAATGTTGAGCAATGCCAGGACGCGCGTCTGCGCTTTATCGATCGTCTGTGCTTTAAAAGTCCGGAAGTTGCGCCAGCCGGATGAGCCGGCATCTACAACCGTTGTGATCCCGGCGCGAAAAGTGAAGCCGTCGGGCGGCAGGCTGGTGGAGGCATTGGCAATATAGGCATCGGGCACAGTTCCGGCAAAAACGTGCGCGTGCATATCGATCAGCCCCGGCGTTACATAAAAACCTTTTACATCAACCGTCTTTTTTGCTTCCGAAGCTGGAATGTTACTGGCTACCCGGACGATTTTGCCGCCTGAAACAGCGACATCCATTGCCGCATCAATGTTGTTTTTGGGATCAATGACGTGCCCGCCTTTCAGCAGGAGGTCAATTTCCTGGGCATTGGTAAAGTAAGGAGAGAATAGAAACAGCAGGGAACACAGGAACACGGCAACGCGTCCGGCGTTCTTTGCATGTGTGCAAGCCAACATTTGTTAAGAGTTTAGATCTGAATTGTATTCATATACAAGACAATAAGGGCAAAATATTACTTCAAAAGATTTGAAACTTTGCGCTTAACGGGCAAAAAAGAAAGGCGCATCGCTGCGCCTTATGTGTATAGTTGGGTTAAGGTGGGAAGTCAGGGCATTTCATGTTGATTATAGCGAGCGTTGATTTGGATAATTCCATCATTTTTCACGGCTAATCGCTTTATTGCGGAATAAAGTTGGCTTACCCGGCAGCAAATTTCAAAACCAAAGAGGGAACGGTTGCTTCTGGCTATTTAACGGTGAACGGTTAGTATATGAGCCGCCGTTAATCAGCTACTTCACATTAATGCAATCTTATTTCAAAGAAATAATCCGGTTGGAGCATGCGTCAGAGATTTATCTTTTTACTTGCTTTTTGTCTGAGTCCAATACTGCTTTTCGGGCAGACGATTTTTCAGAATATCAAGTGGCAGGACGGTCTTAGTGCGAAACAAGTGCGGTGCCTTTATAAGGACGATACAGGATTTCTCTGGATCGGAACCAACAATGGCCTTAACCGCTACGACGGGGCCGTTGTAAAGCAATACAAGCACGGCCCGAAACAGAAAAATCTTCTTGTCAATGCCATACAACCGCTCGGCAAGGGAGATACGCTGATCCTCGGATTACTGAACGGTGTGATGCTGTTCAATATGAGCTCAGGCTCGTTTTCCAAAGACAGCCGCTTCTCCGCCCTGGATCAGGAATCAATTGTAACCATTAAGACTGATAATGTCGGGCGCCTTTGGATTGGCACTTCCAACAGGATCTACGTTTATGAAAAAGGGAAATTACTTCCTCTCGCGGCCATTGTGCCGTCGGCATCAACCATGTTCGGCGTACCGGACTATTTTCTTTCCGGCATGGTGTGGGACACGATCAGAAACGGCTTCTGGATTGTAGGCAGCAAGCCTTATTTTATCGATATCAGAAAAAAAGCGATTTACCATAAACAAAACAATGTTCTGCATTCACCCATATTCGACCTGAAATATGTAAATGCGCTCGCTGTTGACAGCAAAGGCGACATTTGGTACGGATGCGACGACAACCTGACCCTCAATTACTGGAATGTCAGAAAAGGCTCAGTGCAAAGCTTCCCTGCGCTCGACGGCAATAAGATCAGCGATGGGATCAATCATTTATTTATAGACCATAAGGACCGGCTATGGATATCGACATGGTTGTTTGCGGCCTATATCAAGGAACGCGGACAACCGATCAAGAAGATTGAGTATGACCAAAACCTTCCTTATTGCATCGGTTATGGACATTTCCGGGACGCAATTACAGACAAGGAAGGTAATGTGTGGCTGGGAACGATCAATGGTGTAAGTAAAAGTCAATCACAATATCCGTTGCAGGCGATATACCAGCTGCCTAATTTCAAATTTTTCCTTGAAACCGGTTTTGCCCATGCCAACTCCATTACGGTTGACAAAAACCTGGTGATGGCATGCAAGGAGGATGGGGCTATTGCTTATCATACCGATAACCGCACTTATCAGCGCTACACCGTTACGGACGGAGACTTGCGAAGAAACCGTTTCGTGATGTGCACCAAAGCGAAAGATGCCTGGTGGTTTGTAGGAGACGACGGCGTGCACGTGCTGCATAACGGGAGCGATAAACTGGTGAAGTTTACAGATATAAAAAAAGGCACGCCCCACCGCTACGCAAACTTTGTTTTTACTGATCATAAAGGAAATATCTGGTTCCAGATCCTGGAAGACGCCATTTACCGCCACGATCCGGTAACTAAGAAAACAACGCGCTATGACGGAACTGATAGTCGTTTTGGGTTATTTGCATTTAAAAGTTGCCCGAGTTCTTTGCAGCTGAGCGACACCGATATCTTGTTTTCACTGCCCGGAAGCGGACTTCTGAAATTCAATTACGAGAAAGAATTCTTTTCTATTTTACCCAATAAAGAACTAGCTAATGCACAGGTCCTGAAACTTGCCGAAGATAAAAAAGGCAACATATGGACTGCCGTGAGTGGCAGAGGGCTGGTGAAGATAAGTCGTGACGGCACACCGCTGGACAGCATCGACAGCAGAACCGGACTGTTCTATGATTATTTATCCAGCATTGCCATTGATTCGCGCGGTGCGGTTTGGGGATCCAGCAGGGAGGGACTTATGTTTTTCAACCCGGATACGCGCGCTGTAACGAAAGTTGAGATCGACCTTGGCAAAACATTGCAGGATTATTATAACAACCTCACATTCGCGAACGGTAAAATCTATGCGGTAATGCTGGACCATATCCTGTTAATAGACCCTTTCAGCTTTGCCGGCGTGCCGGTAAAACAGCCGCCTTTTATCACTTCCATCAAGGTTTTTGGTCAGGAAAAGCTGGGATTTGAAAAAGGGGGTGTCCTGAAACTGGCTCCGGATGAGGATTTTATTACGTTTCAATATGCTTCATTAAGTCACCGCGATATCCCGGCCCTGCAATACAGTTACCAGCTGGAAGGCATTGACGGAAACTGGGTGAACGCAGGCAGGGCGATTACGGCTACGTACACCAATCTTTTGCCGGGGAAATATGTGTTCAAAGTCCGGAGTACGGATGAATTCGGCAGATGGATGACAAAAATCCAGAAGCTGCAAGTGGTTGTAAGACCCAACTGGTGGCAAACCTGGTGGTTCAGAACGATATGCCTGATCCTGGCGGCTGTAACATTGTTTTTTGTTTATCAGGCTTACAGTCAGCGTAAGAAGCAAAAAGTCCAGAGTGAGCAAAAAGAATTAATGTTGCTGAAAATCAGCAAGATGCTTGCCGAAAGCCAGCTGATGGCGTTAAGGGCACAAATGAACCCGCATTTTATCTTCAACTGCCTCAACAGCATTCAGGAATGCATTGTGACCGGGAAATATCCGCAGGCAAGCACTTATCTCAATAAGTTTTCCAAGCTGTTCAGAATGGTTTTGCGAAACTCGGGGAAAGATCTTATTCCTATTACACAAGAGCGCCAGGTCCTGGAACTCTATCTTGAACTGGAATTGATGCGTTTTGAAGGAAATTTTACCTACGAGATCATTATGGACCCCGAGTTGGAAGAGGAGGACGTTGCGCTACCCTCGATGCTCTTACAGCCTTATGTGGAAAATGCGCTCTGGCATGGCCTGCTGCATAAAGACGACGACCGCAAGCTGCTCGTTGAATTCAGGCTGGTTAACGAGGACGTTTTTATTTGCAGGATACAGGACAACGGCATTGGAAGAAAGAAATCATTTGAATTAAAATCACAGAGCATCAAATACAAAAGTCACGATTCGCAGGGATTAAGCATCACGCAAGACCGCATCGACCTGATCAACAAACAGGGAAACCATGCGGTGCTTAACATCGAAGACCTTTACGACGAAAACGGCGAAGCCACCGGCACACTGGTGGAAATAGAACTATCAACGTATCTCAACAATGTATAATCAAGAAAATGATTAAAGCGCTGATTATTGACGACGAACCCAAAGCACGCACTGTGCTTAAATATTATATTGAAAGTTTTGTTGGAGAGATTACGGAAGTCAGGCAGGCGGAGTCCGTGGACCAGGCACTCGAAATCCTGCGGTATTTCACTCCCGGGATCGTATTTCTGGATGTGGAAATGCCCAAGCGTAACGGTTTTGACTTTTTGCGTGCGCTGGTAAACCCGTCATTCGAGGTGATTTTTACAACTGCTTACAATCAGTATGCGGTTCAGGCGATCCGGTTCAGTGCGCTGGATTATTTGCTCAAACCCATAGACCCGGATGAGCTCAGGTATGCCGTAGACAGATATCTGAAAATGCAGATGCCCGATGCCAAAAGCAACCTGATCTTATATGATAACCTCGTTCAGAATATTGGTAAAAGCGAAACCAAAGATTTCCGGCTTGCTATTCCATCAAAGGACGGCGTGCTGTTTTTGACATTGGAACAAATCATACGCATGCAGGGAGATGGTAATTATACATTTATCCACACCACTCACAAAAAGCCCATCGTTACCAGCAAAACACTGAAATACTTTGATGAGATGCTGGACGAATTCGGTTTTATCCGCACCCACAAATCACATTTGGTAAATCCGAGACACATTTCCCAGATGAGTCATGACCACGGATACATTGTGGTAAGCGATGGCACCGAGGTGGAAATATCCCGCAGGAAGAAAGTGGAAGTAGTCAGATTATTGAAACTCAGATAAGGTGAAGCGCCTTTATTCCTCGCTATCGTTTTTCAAGTGCATTAATGCGGCTTCCTGACCGCTAATTTTTTCATTCCCACCGGAGGCTGGTTGGTTTTTCATCGCTACTGGTTCGTTCCTATATTCATGCAGTTTTGATGACTAATTAAACGGTTTAGGTGTTCAGTCCGAATGTTGGGGATCCCGGCATTCGGCTTTTTTTTAGTTTACCAGGCACGACGTATATTTGCTAAATGTTAGCCAGTCAATTGTGAATAAGTATAGCAAGAATAGTCTTCTAATAGGATTTTCTACCCTAGCTCTAATCATCCCTCGCTTGTATTATGTGGAACGGTTTGCTGTTTCATTGCCATTTTGGGATCAATGGGATGCTGAATGGCTTGGCTTACTGAAACCGTGGATCGAGGGGAAATTACAATTTCAGGACCTCTTCATTGCACACAATGAACATCGCATCCTGCCTACCCGCATCATGACCTTGTTCACTTTCTGGCTGACAGGATCCTGGAACAACATTGTCGAAGCACGTTTTAATATTCTGTTTGGTGCGTCAACGCCCTTACTTCTTATCTGGACCCTGGCCCGGACCGAAAAAATAACCGGATTAAAATGGCTGATTATTGCCGTTATCATTGCAGGCGGATCACTTCCTTTCTCGTGGGAAAACTTTTTGATTGGTTTTCAGAGCCAGTTTTACTTTGTTAACCTATTTACACTCGCATCACTGATTATTGCCGCCCATTTTCACAATAGAAGCTGGTCCGTATGGGTGATTTTATTTTTGAGCCTGATCAGCATTTTAACATTGGCCTCGGGCCTGTTAACGCCTCTTGCCGTAATCGCTGTTTATCTCGCACGGGCTTACTTTCAACGCTTATTAAGTGCAAAGACAGCCTTATTAATGATCATTCTGTTTGCAATGGCAGTTTCGGCTTATTTCACGATGCCCCGTGTTGAAGGACATTATATTTTACATGCCACCACGTTTTCAGAGTTCATATCTACGATGCTTCGCCTTATGGGCTGGCCTTTGCGCGGCAGCAAATTGTTTATTGGTGTCATGTGGCTGCCAGGCTTATTTTTTGTCTCCCGCATGCTTTTCCTGCGCAAACAGATAGGCAAAACCGATTTGTTAATGTTTGGCTACCTCGCATGGACCGCCATGCAAATCGTCGCACTCGCTTACGGCCGCGGGCACGATTCCATACATATGCCGCCACGCTATGCCGAAGTCCTCTTGCTGGGTCTGGCGGCGAACAGCTGGTTTGTGGTAAGGCTTACGAGTATTAAGGGCAAGCCCGTGGTCAGAAAGGCCGTTTGGGGTGTTGCAGCAGTGTTTTTCGTAGCCGTATTTTTCAGCTACATTCAACGGTCCGTATTGGATTTCAGGGTGTTGAAGGAAGAACGCGCAAGGCGATTGACGCAAACAGAGAATGTCCGAAACTATCTGGCTACAAAGGATTTTTCTACAATAAATAAGCCGGGTTTTCAAATCCCTTACCCGGATCCGAAAAGGTTGCAAATGATCCTTAATGACTCTACTTTGCAAGAAGTCCTGGTCATCGGGAACAAAGTCCCACCCAAAAAATAGGGCTCATCAATTCACGCTGTTATTTAATTTTTCCACGACTTCCAGTATCGTAGTGTCCTCAATTACATTGGCCTGGATATCGTGGTTGTGAAATTCTTCCAGTTTCCGCTTACGCTTGGTATCGCTGATTCCTCTTTCAACCTTTTCATGATATTCCTCCAATGAGCGGCAGTAGTAATGGTTGAGCTGGATTTTATCCACGCTTACATCCGCAGTCGCGCCGTCAATGGCAATGTAGTGCTCATTAACACAAAAATATCCGGGTTTATAATGAAAGCAGTGCGACTTATAGGCGGATTTCACAAATCGGGGCTGCACAATGCTTTTAATATGCCTGTTGGGCGGGAAAGTAACTTCCGAGCGTTTTGTAAAGTTTTCCAGCTGTGGTCCGCCCGGCTTTTGAACATGTCCATTGGAGCCGAAAATAAGCCAGGAAACCCCTAACCCACCGTAATTTTCATAGTTTTTCAAAAATTCCGGCAGGTTTGAACTTGCTGTTTTTGGGACTATAAATTCGTCAATATCAATGAAGCCGATCCAGGTGGAAGAACCGCCGAATCTGTCCAGACAATGCTGGTATGCCTTAACATGTTTGTTTTTCCCCGGCATATCAATCACCGTAACATCAGCGGGAGCATTAATAGCTGCTAATGCAGTACGAATCGGCACCTTACTACCATTATCGTAAATGTAAAAATGCTGGACACCGATTTTGCGATGATACCCGATCCACTCTTCCAGATAGTTGTTTTCGTCCTTAACGATACAACAAAGGGACAAATCATATTGATGAACCTGCGGATGCTGATCGGCTCCCCGAAATTTTGAAATCAGCTTTTTTATTGAAAACATAAGGACTTGAACACAGTAATGCTTCAAATTTATACATTATCAATGAAGCTGCATGCGCTTAAACTATTTAACCACCTCGCTGACCAGAATGACCGGGCTGATATTGGTATATTTAGGAAAATCCGCACGAATGGCGTCTCTATTCGGACCGATCGCAGCCTGGTAGTCGCTCAGGCTTTTTACATAAAATGTACCGATGGCCATGAAAGGCAATGGCTGGTTGGGAATGCCGCTCGCGATACCTTTTTCAATGGTGTATTTTACCAAATTTGACCCCAAAAACCCTGCTACCATCGGCATATGCTTGGTTTCATAATAGGCCATATCAAAGGTTTTACCTTCCGCAAAAGGATACATCACGCATACTTTGGTCAAGCCTTTCTCTGCCACAGCCGTGCTTTGCTTTTCCTGTGCAAAAGCGGTGAAACAAATGGTCAGCAGAATAAGCGAGACAAATAGTTTTACTTTCATCGTTTCTTTTTTTAAATGGTAAACTGTTCATTTTGAATAGGATTACACAAATATTAAAATAATGACTTTATTCGCAAAACGTTATTTTTCTGTGGAAACAATCGGGCATTTCGGCTACTTGTTTAAAGTTTCCATCCATCCCGCAACCCTGCCAAACCATTCCTCAAAGGTCGGATACGTCAAAAACCCGTGCTCGCCTTTTGAATAAATATGCAATGCGGCTGGAATCCCATTTTTATTTAATGCCTTGTAAAACTGAATGCTGTTGGAAACCGGAACGACCACATCTGCGCCGGAATGGACCAGAAATGCAGGCGGTGTTTCTTTGGTAACCTGCAATTCATTCGAGAACAAACGAATCTTCTTAGCTCTTGCATTTTTGCCCAACAAATTTTCCCGAGAACCCATGTGCCCTGTGCTGTCATTGAAGCTTACGACGGGATTGATCAATATCATAAAGTCCGGTCGAAGGCTGGTTTTCCCTGCTTGATCAATGTAGCGCGTTTTGAAATGTGTTCCGGCGGTGGAGGCGAGGTGGCCGCCCGCTGAAAACCCCATGATGCCGATTTTATTTGGGCCAATTCCGAATTCCGCGGCGTGTTCGCGTACGATCTTAATGGCTTGCTGCGCATCCTGGATCGGCCCGATGGATTGATCCTTCATGATCTTCGGATCTGGCAATCTGTACTTTACGACAAATGCGGCTATACCGAGTTTGTTGAATGCCCGTGCAACATCACTGCCTTCTCGCTTGGTCAATAATGTGCCGTAGCCGCCGCCCGGACAGATGATCACCGCCGTTCCCGTGGCTTTTTCTTTGGCTGGCAAAAAGACGGTGAGTCCCGGAATGGAAACTTTGGAAGTAAGGGAATCGACTAATGCATTTGCTGTGTGGGTTTCCTGGTCCGGCCCCGAAATTGAATTCGGGACCGTTCCTGGATAGAGGTTTATGTGGGTTTGCGCAATGCTTTTGAGGCTAAAAAAGGAAGTTAATGCAGCCAGGAAAATCCATTTTATTATGAGCATGTCAGGGCACTTTGGAGTCGGTAACCGTCAGAATTCCCTGCATTACCCGCCAATGTCCTGGGAATGAGCATATGAATGGATATTCGCCAGGCTGGCTCGGGGCTTTAAATTCCAACCGGAATGATTTCCCCGAGTTGATGAGCGGTGTTGCAAACAAAACATCCGGCGTGGAAGGAACGAAATTTTTTTCAAAACCATCTTTCAGACTCGCCATCGCATCGGCCGCTTCACCAACTCTTTCAGCCGCGCCAGGCTTGACGATCACCACATTATGCGGCATGAGATCCGGGTTTTCGAAAACCAATGTTACGGCCCTGCCTGCGGGAACGCTTAATGCTTTCTTGTCAAAAGCCATTTTTGCTTCGATCGCCACGAGTTTTATTTCAATCGTCCCTATATTTTCCAGCATCGATAGCACGTCCTTTCTGTCTTTCTCCGGCATGTAAACCAACATATTTTTCATGATTGCAACAGCGTCAGCAAATGGCTGAGAGTTTTGAATGGATTCCGGCGTGCTGCCCAATGATGCGATCAGATCCTTTGTTGACTGCGTTTTGGCCGCGTTTTCAATGGTTATTCTCATCAATAAAGGATAGCCGGCCGTTGGCATGTTCGGAGCGATTTCTTTTATCTTATTATAAAAAGAAGCACGTAAATCCGCATTGGTCAACATTGAAATCGCTGACAAAAACACCTCTTGTTTCTCCTGCATTACTTTTTGTAAAGTCTGATCAGACTGCCCTGCGGTAATCATTGCTGCTAAGCCGATTGCCTGCATCACCTGACTTGTATCAGCATTGATCAGCTTTGTAAGCTCAGCCTTATTTTGTTTCAGCTCCGAAGGATCGGAAAAGAGTAAAAGCTTGATAAGCTCCTGTTGCGCCGGATTGGATTGGCGGTCTTTTTCTTCTTCCCGGATTGCATTTAACAGCACATTCACTTTTCCCGTTTTCTTTGTTTTGGCAAGACTGCTCACCGCTTGCTGTTTTTTTGTCGCATCAATATCCGGCCTTGTTAACATGGCCGTGAGCACATCGGGAGATTGGGGTAATGTGGCTAATTCCTGCGCATTTGCCAGTTTTAATAAATAACGGTTGCCTTTGTTTCCTCCGAAACTCTTGCCTTGCTTCATTCCTGCCAGCCAAGTCGGTTTTAAAAACCGGAAAGTTTCATGCACGGCATAATCCATGTAATAATCGGTCGGATATTTGAAGATGTCTGCGGCGGCAGTTACAGCCTGGTCCGAATTGAAATAACTCAATGCCACAACTGCTTCTATTCGCACGCGCGCCGATTCATCATTGATTCTGGCGCGCATCAGTCCCAGCGAGCCGGGAATACGGTCGTGCCAGTAAAGGAGCAATTTTGTGGCCGCAGCGCGTGCATGAGGCTCTTTTGCATTAAGTAACGTTTTTAAAATTGTTGGTTCAACGACATTGAAATCCTGATAAAGCCACAATCCTTCGAGCAGATTATGCTCGTATTGCGGATCGTTTTTGTCCAGTGCAGATACCCACTTTTTAAGTTCAGGCAACACTTCTTCGGCTTTCTTTTCACGGATCTGCGCCCGCGAACGATAGCGGAAACGGTCTTCGTGCACTTTCAGATTATCCAGTAACTGAGCAATGCTTTGCTTGGAAACGTCGGTTACTTTCAGCACCGGCTTGCCTTTATAAGTGATGCGCCAGACACGGCCGTGTGATTTGTCGCGGGCTGGATCTCGCGGCGGATTTTCACCGTGCGAGATCAGCGGATTGTACCAGTCTACAATGTATAGGCCGCCATCCGGGCCGAATTCAATGTCGATCGGACGGAAATTCGGATCCTGGGATTGGAGGATCGCCTCCACTTCCTTACTCCCAATTCCTGAGCCGCGCGGAATAATTCGGTGCTGCTTCGTACCCTGAAAACCAATGTTGTTATTGACCAGAAAATCGCCCTGAACCTCATCCGGAAACTGTCTGCTGGAAACGATTTCGATGCCCGCAGTGGGTCTTACACGTGTTTCTGTGAACATTTCAATGCGTGGATGTTTGTCTGGATAAGTAACATTGCCTGTCATGGGCGGCGCAAAATAATTGGAACCGTCGGAGGCATCGCCGATCAAATGCATGCCCCATTTGTCAAAAACGCTGCCCCACGGATTGTAGTAAGGATAAGAAATGTAATGTGTGAGCTTCGCCGTACGGGGCTCGTAACGATACGTCGCGCCGGCATAGGAGCGGATGGGGCCATAAGGCGTTTCCACTTGCGAATTCAGGAATGTGCCTTCATTGAAATACAATGCGCCGTCCTGCCCGAAGGTGAATGCGTGCGTGGCATGGTGGCTATCTTCCGAACCGAAACCGGTCAGAACCACTTCCCTGAAATCGGCTTTGTCGTCACCGTTCGTATCTTTCAAAAACACAATGTCCGGCTCCTGAGACACATAAACGCCACCATCGCCGAACTCAAAACCCAGCGGCAGGTAAAGATCATCGGCAAAAACAGTGTGCTTATCGGCTTTTCCATCGGCATCCGTATCTTCCAGGATCACGATTTTGTCGTGCACGGGAATGCCGGGAAAATATTGCGGATAAGTCGGCATCGTGGCTACCCAAAGCCGGCCGCGCGCATCGAAGTTCATGGCAACCGGTTTTTCAATTGGGAAATCCTTTTCCGAAGCGAAAAGATTGATCTCATAACCTTCCGGCAGCTTGAATCCTTCGGTCGTTGCGGGCCACGTTTTTTCGTGGTGCGCGTGTGCGGCTGCTTTCGCGGCTTCTCCTTGCCGTCCGGTCATTGGAATATCAGGTGTTAGCATTGGATCTACCGGTTTTCCGCGCCGGTCTACGATTTCAATGGCCTTTTTATAAGCATCTGCATTGTTACTTTTCCCCATTTCCCAGATCACCGAATCCAGCGAAGCCGTCATTTGATTGAGTTTTTTCAGCTCCGGCGGGAATGCGATCACGCCGAACGGCTCTCTTCTGCGGCCATAAATGTACTCGCCATTCACCGCGCGCCAGCGGTAAAAAAAGTGATCGTCTTTCATCTTGATCACCGCCAAAAGCTTCTTGCTGCTTTCCGAGTTCAGATCGGGCATTTTGCCAAAACCCAGCGATTGCGCCATCCATTCCGCCGCCTGCCTGTAACCATTTCCGGTGAGGTGAATGCCATTTATGGTTAGTTTTTCCTGGCCTTTTTGTTTCATCTTAGCCAGTGACGGCGTGAAAAGATCAATAAAATAGATCCCTTTCGCAGCCGCCGTTTTCTGCATGGCTTTGGAATACAAATCCAGGTTTTTATTGTGCTCCGCCGGATTTGGAAAATTCACGCCCAGCTCCTCATGCGCAATCGGGGAAACAAGCACGAGCGCAGGCGCCGAGCGACCATTGTATTGATTTTTTTGCAGGTTTTGAATGAATGTGTTAAGGTCTTTTTCAAATTGCGGCAATCCTGCGGGACCTTTAAATGCTTCATTCATACCAAAACATAGGAAAATCATGTCCGCTTTCTGATCATAGAGATCCTGGTTCAAACCTTCAAAATTGAGCGCGACGGGCATTACAATGCGCTCGCCTTCATGTGTGAAACCCTGAAATTTCACCTCCTTCTGGCCTTCGGTAAGCCTTTTTGTTTTTTCTCCAAAACCCGGGAAATTCAGCGGGCGAGGCTGTAAGCCCACTTCATCCGCGCTCCAACCCATGTTTCGCAAGGTTAGTTGCTTGCCGGGGAAGTTTTTCTGAAGTATTGTTTCAAAGTAGCCGTAATGCCGCATCCGGTCGGCAAATGTGTTGCCAAGGAGGATGATATGATCGCCATTTTTGGGTGCGAAACCGGGGTTAGGCGCCTGCGCGTTCGCAAATGTGACCCACAAACAAACGATGGCCAGAAGGATATGCTGAAATTTGGACTTCATAATCAATAAGATAAGTCAATAAAAGGGCTGGATTACCAGCCGGTATTTTGTTTCAGGTTCGGATTTTTCTCGATCTCGCGCTGCGGAATGGGCATGAAATACATTTTTTCCTGAAAAACATAAGGCACGCCGTCCACCGGTTTTGCTTTATACGTGTAAGTGCCGTTCGCGTTTTTGGTAATGTACATGGCGTTGAACTGCTTGCCGTTCAGCACTTGTTCCGCAATTTTCCAGCGGCGCAGATCCCAATAGCGTTTCCCTTCAAAAGCCAGCTCGATAAACCGCTCGTGGCGGATCTTTTCACGCATTTGCACCTTGGAAAGTCCTGCTGCAAGCTGGTAAGGAGCCAATCCTGCACGCTGGCGAACGGCTTCAATGGCTGCATAAACCGACGCGTCCGGAGTGGATAATGCTTCGTTTTTAGCTTCCGCATAATTGAGAAGCACTTCGGCATAACGCAGCTCGATCCAGTTTTGGTCGCTGCCGGAACTGCCGTAATAGTCTTTATTGCTCTCATTCATGCCTTTTCGGATTAAATAACCGGTAATGGTCGCATAGGGAAGATTGATGCCGTCAATGGGCGCACCTTCGTACATATAAATGGTTGCGCCGAAAAATGGTGCTCCATTGTAAAGCACTGTTGCGTCGAATCTTGGATCACGGTTTTTATAAGGATTGGCAGGGTCGTAACCTGAACCCGTTTCGTTGATCGCTTTTCCGTTTTTCATTTCAAATGCATCCACAAATTCCTGCACAGGACTGCGCTCCACTGCGTCCTGCTTGGATTGCGAATCGGGCTGGCCCCATGAATCCCAGCCGTGTTCGCGGAACGGCTTTTGATATTGCACACTGAAAATCTCTTCCTCATTGTTTTTATCGAGCATAATGTTGCGGAAGTTGGGGTGCAGCTTGTAAATGCCTGCATCCATTACTTCCTTGTTTACCAATGCCGCCTTTTGCCAGCGCGAAACTTCCCCCGCCGGATTGAATAAAGCACTTGCATAATAAGTCAGCACACGCCCCAAAAATGCCTTTGCAGAATGCCTGTTGGCTTTTCCCACATCCACGGCACGCGTTCCGTGCGTTTCGGGCAAAAGTGGAATGGCTTCTTCGAGTTCTTTTATGACAAAGGCAAAGCTTTCGTCCGTCGTTTGTCTGGCTACAAAAAGATCGTCGTCAAGTCCTTGTGGCTCAGTGATAATGGGCACGCCGCCGTAGCGCTTGATCATATTGAAATAGAGCATGGCGCGCAGGAATTTTACCTGTCCCTTAAAATTTGTTTTTTGCTCTTCATCCACATCAGCCGCGTCTATCTTGCTCAGGAACATGTTGGTCTTCCTTACCGGGCCATAAGCCCAGTATTCCATCGGATTATTGTCCGGAAACCATTGGCCCTGAACCACATTACGCGGTCCTCCGCCCCAGTAACTGCGCGATTCGTCGGTAATGTTATCATACAAGCTGTGATCGAACCCGGGTACATCCAGATACATATTATTTACAAAAAGCTGGATAAGCGCAGGATCCGCGAAGATATTTTCCTCGGGAATAGAGTCTGCGGCCTGGCGTTCGAGGAATTCTTCGTTGCAGGCGGTGGTCATAAGGATCATTACAACCAGCAGTGTTTTGGCAAATATTTTTGTCATGACAGTAAACATTAACTGATTAAAAAGTAAGGTTCAGGCCGAGGTTCAGTGTGCGCTGCTGCGGATAGTAAGTGCCCGTTGTGTTTTCAATTTCAGGGTCAAATATTTTCATCTTGGACCACACAAAAAGATTCGCCCCCGAGAAGTAAACCCGCACATTACGAACGCCAATTTTCTTGATCAGATCCGAAGGCAATGTGTAACCAAAATCAATTGACCTCAACCGGATATAGCTTGAATTTCTTAGATACAGACTGGAAGTCAGCGAGTTGTTCGGGTGAGGGCCTTCCCACGGCCTCGGATACAATGCATTCGGATTCTCAGGTGACCAGTGATCGAGCAAATCCACATAGGTGTTTCTTGATCCGCCCTGGAAAAAGTCACGCGCAGCACCGTAAAGCACTTGCCGAACCCGTCCCGCGGCCTGAAAAAGGACATTTAAATCAAAACCTTTTAACGAACCCCCGAATGATAATCCACCGATCACTTTGGGGACATTGTTGTCCATCGATATGATTGTCAGGTCATTGGCATCCACTTTTCCATCGCCGTTAATGTCTGCATATTTCACATCACCTGCTTTTTGTCCGCCGTTGAATTGGGGTAAATAGGCAGCCACTTCTTCGTCTGTCTGGAAGAAGCCCAATGCTTTATAACCTGTAATGAAGCCCAGCGGTCGGCCCGTTTGCAACAGATAATCAGGCGTGTTAGCCGGTTCATCGAGCGTGATAACCTTGCTTTGTGAGAAGCTTCCGTTGAGTTTTACAAAGTATTTCAAAGCCTGAAAACTGTTCTGGTGGCTCAGCATGAACTCGATGCCTTTGTTGTCCACTTTTGCGTAATTCTCTGCCGGTAACTGTGCGCCCAATGTGCCCGGAATGGAGCGGATCCGTGTGCGCAGAATGTTGGAAGTTCTTTTGTAAAAAACATCTATTTCGAACTGAAACTTCCCTTTCCACAACGAGCCTTCTAGTCCAACGTCAGAAACAGAAGCCGTTTCCCAGGTCACATCCGGATTGGGCAAAATGCCCGGTGCAATGGTAGAAAGCCCTTCTGTGCCCGATACTATGGTTCCGGACGGGTTGTAAACCTGCGAGTACTGGAATGTCGGATTTCTCAAAAGATAGCCCGTGTATACATTGCGGTCTTTCCCGACCACGCCATAGGAAGCGCGTAATTTCAGGTTATCAAGGAACGAAAGCGCCGTGCTGTTTTTAAGAAATGGCTCTTCAATGATCCGCCATCCTGCCGACACGGCAGGGAAAAATCCGTATTTCTTGGAAGCTGGAAAAGCCACCGAACCGTCCCTTCTGAATGATGCCTCAAACAAATAACGCTGCTGAAAACTATAATTCACGCGGGCAATTGCGCCGCGGCGACCGTCGGTGAAGGAGCCGCCATTGGCGTCTTTCTGACTTTCACCGCCATAGAAAAACTCGTCCAGTCCCTGTGCGGGGAAGTTGGTGCGGAAACCGTAAAAGTTGTTTCCTTTCGCATCGAGCTGTTCGAAGAGGAGCAAACCGCCAAATTCGTGCGCGCCGAAAGTGCGCGAATAATTTAGCGAAGCATTCAATGTGGTCGTATTGTATTCGCTGAATGACTGCGTCAATGCAGTTTTGCCATTCCAGCCGCCGTACGGATAAATTTCCAGCGTGTTCCCGTCGGCATCCTGGCGGTTCATGAAAATAGGCACATTATAATGCTTGTTATTGGCATATTCCCGGCCAAAGGATGCGCGTCCCAAAACGGATAGGCCTTTTATAAATGGCAGTTCATGTTTCACTGTCAATGTGGCTTGCAGAATGTTGTTCCGCATGCGGTTGTAGCCGGTTTTGATCTCTTCCACCGGGTGTTGCTCGCGGGTGTAAAAAATGGTCCCGTCAGGATTATAAGCCTTGTCGAGCGGGTACGCGGCTACAATATCATCGAAAATGGATTCAGGTGCGTACGCACTTTGGTTGGTGTTTCTGGCGCTTGCGTCAATGTCCGCGGAAATGGTCAGGTTCTTGTTGATTTTCGCATCCACATTGGTGCGGATGGAATAGCGCTGGAAATTGATGCGGTCGTACATTCCGTCCTGATCGAGATAACCGAGCGAAAGAAAATAGCGGACTGCATCCGATCCGCCGCTTACGCTCAGGTTTTGCTGCGTTTGAAATGATCGTTTTTTCAATGTGTTGCCATACCAGTCGTATTCCGGCAGCACGCCTGTGCGAATGTCTTCCAGTTGCTGATCGGAGTATTGGATGGGCTTGCCCAAATTTTGCACCGCCTTGTTTTTGGTCGTTGCATACTCGTACGCATTCATCACTTTGGGATATTGGGTAGGTTGTTGGAAGCCGGCAAAACCATTATAATTGAATGTTGGCTTGCCCGTCGCGCCGCGTTTGGTAGTGACCAGAATAACACCATTGGCTGCCCTGGAACCATAAACCGCAGTTGCCGAAGCGTCTTTTAATATAGAAATGCTTTCTACTTCGTTGGGATCGATCTGGTCGAAAGTCCGGATAATGCCGTCCACGACGATCAAGGCGCTGTTGTCGCCGAACGTGCTGGCGCCGCGGATCGAGATGGACGATCCTGCACCAGGCTTTCCGTTCCCATTGACAGCGATCAGGCCGGGAAGCCTGCCGACGAGCGAATTGGTAATGTTAGTAGCAGGCGTTTTAAGCAATTCTTCACCTTCCACGGAAGCCACGGAACCGGTCAGATTAACCTTTTTCTGCGTTCCATAACCCACCACGACCACTTCCTGCAATGCTTTCAGGTCGTCTTTCAATACAACATCGATCGTGCTCTGATTGCCCACCGGGATTTCCTGGCTCAGGTAACCCACAAAAGAGAAGATGATCGTGTGTTCGCCATCCGGAATGCTGACGTCGAAGTTACCGTCCGTATCGCTCAATGAGCCGCGCTGCGTGCCTTTTACAACAATGCTTACGCCGGGTAATGGTGCTCCTTTTTCATCTTTTACAGAGCCCTTAATGTTGCGATCCACTGGTTTTTGCTCTTCGGCCGGCTTGGGATCAAGCGGTTTCAGATCCGAAACAATGCTGAGCACAAGCTGGTTGCCCGAAACTTCGTAACCAATGTTCAAAGGCTTGAAAAGTGATTCCAGAACGACATTAAGCGGCTCATTGCGAACATGTAACGTCACTTTGTTTTCAACAGGGATCACCTGCGGACTGTACATAAACCGCACCGCCGCCTGACGGCTGATCTGCCGGAGCGCTACACTTATTTTCTGTTCGTCCAGATCCAGGGAAATACGACGGTTCAGTAACTCCTGCGCCCGGCTGTCATGGGCCAGGACCAACGACGTACATAGGGCAGACAGGATTAGCTGGTATATTGAAATGCGCATGATTTTGAGTAAAATCCTGATCGGTTTCGTACTAATTTTCATAGATTTGTATGTATGCTTTTTTGGAAAAATGAGATACAAAACTCCCCTGTTCCGGTTTTAGCGAACCGGATTATTAATGGGAATTAAGAAAGGGGAAAAGACAAGCCGGGGATGTTACAGCATCTTCGGCTTGCTTGTTTTATTGTCAGGGCGGGTGGCTGGAACGGATCATGAATGTTTGCTTAAAGGGTTTAGGATTTGTATTTTAAATTTATTTGCAAGCGCTTCCGTGAATGACGATCTGGCCGTCGATCACTTCATAACGCGCCTGGATCGCCTTGCAGATCATGCCTAACTTTTCAAATAATGGCTCCTGACCAAGCTCGGCGGTGAGCTCGCAACCGGCCATGAGATCGGCGTCATAAATAATCTGGACTTCGTATCTTTTTTGAAGCGACTCGAAGACTTTGGCGACGGGCGCATTGTCAAAGATCAAATTCTGGCTGGTAATGTCCGGCGGGCCGATCTGGGCCGGGTTCTCGATGAGCGACCGTTTCATTTTCTGATCGTCGCGGTGGTAAACGACCTGCTGGTTGGGTAACAGCACGAGCTCGTTCTTCTCTGGCTGCTGCGTTTTATTCTGGGCCGGATTGGCTGCGACAGTTACGCGCCCCGTTTTCACCACAACCCGCACATCTTTATCCTGATCAAAAGCCTTAACCGTAAAACTGGTGCCCAAAACCGTGGTAACGACGTCGTTGGTATAGACTTTAAACGGACTTTCCGGATTTTTCACAACTTCAAAAAAGGCCTCGCCATTGAGCAAAACTTTCCTTTCATTTTTTACAAAAAAGGCGGGATAATTGATCTTGCTTTGGGGTGAAAGCTTCACCGAGCTGCCGTCGGGCAATGAAACGACTTTGATTGCGGTCTGATCATTGCGCACTTCAATCCATTTCTCGTCTTTCTTATCCTGCAAGGTTTGCTGGCTGATCTGCGGCTTGCTGGTTTTGGAATAATTGGTATAAAAATAAAACAGGACAACGAAGCAGGTTAAGGCAACCAGAATCACAGACATACGATTTGCCCAATTCGCACCGAACCAGTGTGGTTTGTATTCATCATTAGTTTGCTCCGCATATTCCTGCGCTTCCGTTGCAGACTTTCTTGCGGCGGTGAGGCGGTAAAGTTCGTGTTGCAGTTCTTCTTCGCTCAGATAGTTTTGCGCATGATGGATTTCGGCGATGAGTTCTTTTGCATGCTTTACAATGCTGGCGCGATCCGGGTTGTTGCGGATCCAGTTCTCCCAAAAAGCATTGTCGGCGGGCTTTTCATGAAGCACCCACCTGCAAAAAGCCTCGTCGGCCAGGAAATCTTTAATGTCGTATCGTGCGTAATCCTGCATTTTCCGTATTCATTGGACTGTATACAATGAAATAGTACGGCCGCAGAACAGCATACCCTTTTTATGATAAAAATTTTAGAAAAAATATTAAAATAATCTGCGGGATGACATTGGAGAAGGAAGGAAGGTCATTTTTGAGCTGGCTTATGGCTCTGTAAATGAAGTTGGAAACGGTTTGGCGCTCGATCTCCATCACTTTGGCGATCTCGTCATTGGATAAGCCTTCATAAAATTTCAGGAAAATCACCTCTTGCTGGCGTGCAGGCAGCCGATTGATCGCGTTGCGGATCTCGCGCTCTTTTTGCGACATGGACTCGGAGCTGATCAGCATGGTTTCCACTGTCAGGTTGTCTGTAAATGCTTCGCAGCTTACAGTAATATCGGCCGAATCATCGAGGCGGTTGTTCAGTTTCAATTTCCGCAAAAGGTTGTTCCTGAGTGCGCAAATGAGGTAAACTGTGACATAGGAAGTGTCGGTCAGGCGCGTGCGGCGATACCATAGCTCCAAAAAAAGGTCCTGAATGCAGTCCTTGATCAGCTCGGTGTCTTTGGTGAATTTGGTGGCGTAATTAAACAGCAGGCGGTAACGGCGGTTAGCCAACTCGTCAAAAGCCTGCTCATCATGCTGACGAAACCGGTTCCATAGATCAGCCAGATGCAATTCATCTACTGGTATCGGTGTGGGCTTTCCCATAAACCACTATTTGAATTATCATATTTATACTACCAATTGTATTGTTTTATTTAACAATGCCCATCCTGTACTATCCTGCATTTCATATTGAATTCATTTTAATCCGCTTTACAGGCACCAACTACTTTCTACACATTTGGTAGTTATTGCAAGTTTATTGCAACAAAAAAAGCACCTAGCAAATTAATGCTAGGTGCTTCAAGTCTAGGGCTCCCGAAGTTGGGCTCGAACCAACGACCCTCTGATTAACAGTCAGATGCTCTAACCGGCTGAGCTATTCAGGAATTTCAAATCCGATTATTTATCTGAATTCTGGTGCAAATCTAAGAATTTGAATTATACAGCGCAAGGATAATTTTAAAAAAAATGTCAGCCTTGCACTTGCTGAAGGATTAACTCCTTGACCCTCTTAGCATCTGATTTCGTAAAATTATTGATAATAATTTCTGGACGCATCCGCGGAATCACTCTAATGGTGGAAAAAAACATCCCGCTCTCGATCTCAACGCCCGAAATATCGGAGTAAAAAACAAAATTGTCGTTGCTCTTGAAAAGCTTCTTTACGGTGAAAGTCACTCCTTTATCGCCAAATGATACCGAATCTGGAAAAAATGGGTTCATCAGCCCGCTGGCGCTATATCGTTCGTTCATTGTTTTTAGGTTAAATATTAAGTTATAATGGTACGTAGACGACTTTTTTGGTCTGGAAAAATTCTTCCTCGAAATAGCCTGAAAGCTCGTAAGTGCGAGACTTTTGATTCAATTCAGACAATTCCTCAGTCAGGTCTCCTCCTTTCAAATATAAAATTCCGTTCCTCAGGGAATGAAATGAGTTTTTGCTGATGTTCTTTTTGACCCAACCAACAAAAGGTGTAATTCTGGTAACGGCCCGGCTAACGACGAATTCGTAGGAGTCATCCAGCCGCTCAGCCCGGATTTGCTCGGCCTTAACATTGTCGAGCTTCAAGGCGTCGGCGATTTCTTGTACAACACGAATTTTCTTACCAATGCTGTCGACGAGATGAAATTGCGCTTTCGGGAACAGAATGGCTAGCGGGATCCCAGGAAAGCCGCCTCCGGTTCCTACATCCAAAATGCTTGTTCCGGACTTAAATTCCTGCACTTTGGCAATCCCCAATGAATGCAGCACATGTCTTTCATATAATGTATCAATATCCTGCCTGGAAATCACATTCACCTTGGCATTCCAAAATTGGTACAACTCCTCCATCTGTCCGAACTTATCACGCTGATCAGCAGTCAGATCCGGGAAGTATTTATTAATTAATTCCACGATTTACGAAGTTTTCTTTTTGTAAAGGTCAGAAATCCAAAGACGACATAATACACAAAGAGTGCAAAGTCCATGAATAAAAAGCTGAACCACTCTACGGTCTTGTCTAATTTGAGATTGATAACGATCAGCAAAAACCACTGGATAAACCATCTTGCAGCAAAAACAATCCCGAGCCCCTGCAACAGATAAATGTCTTTTGTAAGCAATCCAACCAACAATATAGTAATGCCCGCCATCCATACCGCGACGTGCGCGCCGGAGAGCAGCCCGAGCAAGATCTTGTTACGCATTTTGTAAAACATACTTACAGACATATGCCGCTGCTTCTGTTTATACCAGGTTTTCCAGGTGGTTTTCGGAACAGAGTATACGAAAGAATCTTCTTCTATAGATATCGTTGTATTGGAGCTTGTTGACACTTCATTCAGAAAGATATCATCATCGCCGCCGAATACATGCTTATGTGTATAAAAACCTTTGTTGGCAAAAAAAACGGAACGTTTGTAAAGAATGTTGCGACCTACACCCATATAGGTAAAGCCCGCAAGCGCGAACGAAAGATATTGAACAGCTGTATAAAACGTTTCGCAGCGGATAAACCAGTTCAGTAATCCGGGCTGCTTCATATAAGGTGAAAAACCGAGCACAATGTCCTTGTCATGGCTTACGCGGGAAGTCATCGCTGTAATCCAGTGATTGGAAGAAGGGCGGCAATCTGCGTCGGTCATCAGCGCAATTGGATATTTAGCCTGTTTCATGCCCACAGTAAGCGCGTATTTCTTGGGCGTTACGTGGTCAAACTGATCATTGATCCTGATGTAGCGAATGTGTTTCCACTGAAAGATATTTTGTCTGATAAATTCTTCACTACCATCGTCGGAACGATCATCCAGCAGGATTACTTCATATTCGGGATATTCCTGGGCGTCGAGGAGCGGGATCAGTTCGGTGAGGTTATCACGTTCGTTCCAGGCGCAGACAAGCACCGTAACTCCTGGTAATTCATTGTCATAATTGGCGCCTTTACTGTAAAATGCAAGTCTTGTAAAAAAGTAGAAGTAATAACATAACTGAACGAACACAAATGCTCCGAGCGCAAAGAGTAAAGAATCGGCCACAATGGAAGAGAGTTGTAAAATTTAATCATATTCATACAAATATAAGGTCATTGTCAGCAATGTTCGAGACCTTAACCCTATTTTTGCACACCACAATTTAAAACCTTTTAATGAAGTTTACATTACAAGTTGAAGATCCCGCGTCGAAAGCCAGGGCGGGATTTATTGAAACAGATCACGGGACTATTCAAACACCCATATTCATGCCCGTCGGCACTGCGGGGACTGTGAAAGCTGTTCATCAGCGCGAACTGAAAGAAGACATAAAGGCACAAATCATATTAGGAAACACCTATCATTTATACCTGCGTCCGGGCCTGGACATTCTGCAAAAAGCAGGGGGACTACATGGCTTCAATGGCTGGGACAGACCTATTCTAACTGATAGCGGCGGTTACCAGGTTTATTCACTTGCGGGCACGGGCAGAAAGATCAATGAGGAAGGTGTGGTATTTAAGTCACACATTGACGGTGGCGTACACACATTCACCCCAGAGTATGTAATGGATATTCAACGGATCATCGGAGCAGACATTATCATGGCTTTCGATGAATGCACGCCTTATCCCTGCGATTATGAATATGCACGCAAATCCATGGAGATGACGCACCGCTGGCTGGGACGCTGCTGCGCAAGGTTTGACAGTACAAACGACTTGTACGGCCACAGCCAAACGCTTTTTCCGATTGTGCAAGGAAGTGTTTATAAAGATCTTAGAACACAATCCGCAGAAACAATTGCTTCATACGGACGTGAAGGAAATGCAATTGGCGGCCTTTCGGTAGGCGAGCCGGCCGAAATCATGTATGAACTAACAGAGGTCGTTTGTGACATCTTACCGAAGGATAAACCGAGATATCTGATGGGTGTCGGAACGCCTGCGAATATACTGGAATGCATTGCTCTGGGCGTGGATATGTTTGATTGTGTAATGCCTACCAGGAACGCGCGTAATGGCATGATTTTTACGACAGAGGGTGTAATCAATATTCGCAATGAAAAGTGGAAGGATGATTTGTCACCGATAGACGCAGGGCTTGGAGGTTATGTAAGTTCGTTTTACAGTAAAGCTTATCTTCGCCACCTTGTTAAGTCGGATGAAATGCTTGGCGCGCAAATTGCCAGTGTACACAATCTCACTTTTTACCTGTGGCTGGTCAACAGTGCGAGAGAGCGGATTATAGCTGGTGATTTCCTTCCCTGGAAGGCGGAAATAGAAAAAAAAATAAATCAACGGCTTTGAAAGTTCATAAAAGGAAGTTTCTTTCGGGTAAAATTTGATTGAAAAGCAGGAAAGTTTTTCAATTGTATCTAGTTCGGTTGATTAAATGATATTGTTAACCTATTTTTGTGCCCACTAGGCATTTGGTTAAAGTAAGTTTGGCCATGAATAAATACATCTTTTACTCATAATTGACTATAGATCAATCCTAGTTAATCTTAATAACGCTAACTTGAATAGTATGAAAAAAGTATCCCAGTTGATTTGTTCGTTTGCCCTGGCGGCAATGATGGCGCTGCCTTCATTGGCACAACCACTAGAGCAGCCGAATTCTCCGGATTACAATCCCAAAGCAACCTATGATGGCCCCTACAAATTGAACACATGGTCAATTTCTGCACACATTGGCCCTTCTATGTTCTTCGGCGATTTGAGAGAATATGATTTCTGGCCTGTAACGAAAACAACTTCGGACAGCCACAAAGAATCCGGTACTATTCAAGGAGGCTTGACATTAAACAAACAACTTTCATATTTATTCGGTGCAAGACTTGATGCTTCTATCGGTAATTTGAGAGGTATGAAACGCCGCAATTACAACCGTTACTTTGAAGGCAACTATTTCGATGTTTCTCTTGCAGGAACAGTTAATCTTAAAGGTCTTTTAATGGGACCAAACAAGATGAAAAGATGGAAAGTTGATGCATATGTAGGTGTTGGTCAAGTATTCTACGATGCAACTGCATATGACCTGACAGGCGGTGTTAAACTTCGCGAAACAGGAAACATGAACGACTGGATTATTCCTACAGGTCTTAATGTGAACTACGAAGTAACTAAGAGAATTGACATTGGTCTTGACTTCCGTTTGAACCATACAAACTCTGACTATATTGATGCAACTTACGGTGGTGACTATGACAGAACCCCAGGCAGCTTCGATATCGCAGACCAAAAAACTTCCCGCAAAGGAAATTCTGAGCTTGACAGCTACGGATACGGATCAGTTCAGGTAACTTACAAATTGGGTAAAAATCCATTGAAAGTTGCGAAAGTTGATGGCAAATGGGATTACAAGCCAGAAGAAGGCGGTTACTACCACTTGCGTTACACAGATCCTAAAGTGTTGATCAAGCCACCAAAAATTCTTACACTTGAAGAAATGGACTCAGTTGCTAAGGCAAACCGCCCTAAGGATATCGACCCAAGATTGTTGCTTGATACAGATGGTGACGGTGTTTCTGACTTCTTCGATAAAGAGCCTAATTCACCAGCTGGAAGCATTGTTGACGGTGGTGGTCGCGTTCTTGACTTCGATGCTTACGTTAAAAATGCACTTAAAAATGGTGCAGCTTGCGCAGAGATCTTTGCTAACGTAATGTTCGATACAGACAAAAATACAATCAAGCCTGAGGCGCAGGAAATGCTTAAAAACGTAGCTCGTTTGATGAACTTGAACGGATGCCGTTTGCAACTTGCAGGTCACACAGACCGTCGTGCGACGGATCGTTACAACATTGCTCTTTCGAAACGTCGTGTAGATGCAGTGAAGAACTTCCTGATCAACGAAGCTGGTTTGACAGATCCTAGCAAAGTGATTGTTGACTACTTCGGTTCATTCAAACCAATAGCTGACAGCGCGAAACGTGAAGGTCTATTGAAAAACCGTCGTGTAGAACTTAAACTTCTTCCATAGAAGTTAACGATAAATTGAAAAGAGAAAGGCTCCTGATGGGAGCCTTTCTCTTTTGATAACACCTTAAAAATTCATCTCAACTATAAATTAGGGCATACAAACAATGAAACAATACGATTATCTGATCGTTGGCGCAGGGCTATGGGGTTCTATTTTCGCACACGAAGCAACCAAGAGAGGAAAGAAGTGCCTGGTTATCGACCGCAGGGATCACACAGGAGGAAATATTTTTTGTGAAAATGTAGAAGGAATTAATGTTCACAAATATGGTGCGCATATTTTCCATACGAATGATAGAGACATTTGGGACTATGTGAATTCATTTGTGGAATTCAACCGCTACACCAATTCGCCGGTAGCCAATTTTAATGGAGAGCTGTATAACCTCCCATTTAACATGAACACTTTTTACCAATTGTGGAAAGTGAAAACGCCGGAAGAAGCGAAGGAAAAAATTAAGCAGCAGGTGGAAGAAGCTGGTATAAAAGACCCGCAAAACCTGGAAGAACAAGCTATTTCGTTGGTAGGAACAGATATCTACCATAAGCTGATTAAAGCATATACAGAAAAGCAATGGGGCAGAAAAGCGACTGAGTTGCCAGCGTTCATTATCAAGCGCCTGCCTGTCCGGTTTACTTTTGACAATAACTACTTCAATGATCGCTACCAGGGCATTCCTATCGGCGGTTATAACAAACTGACCGAGGGTTTACTGGAAGGCATCGAAGTTAGAACAGGCGTTGACTTTTTCAAAGAGCGCGAAGCGCTGACAGCACTTGCGGAAACGGTTGTTTACACAGGCCCGATTGATGAATATTTCGGCTTCCAATTCGGGCAGCTTGAATACAGAAGCTTGCGATTTGAAAACCAGCTGCTAGATCAGGAAAACTACCAGGGCAATGCGGTGGTTAATTATACTGATGGCGAAACACCTTTCACAAGGATTATTGAACACAAGCACTTCGAATTCGGAACACAGCCTAAAACGGTGATAACACATGAATTTCCACAGGAGTGGGAAAAAGGTTCTGAGCCATATTATCCGGTAAATGATGATAAAAACTCCGCCATTTTTAGCCAATATAAAGCGCTTGCAGAACAGGAGCCTAACGTAATTTTCGGTGGTCGTTTGGCCGAGTATCGTTACTATGACATGCACCAGGTTGTAGGATCAGCATTAAAAAAGGTGAAAGCGCATTTCGACTAAGAAAAAATTTTAACACTTAAATCCCTGATCTGCTGATATATAGCGGGTCAGGGATTTTTATTTTGCCTTTTTTCGAAAAAAATATTCGTTTTCGAGTGACCGATATCTTGCTCCTACGTCTAAACTGAAAATTAGACCATATGCAGGAGAAGCGATTGGAACACATTACGAACATCAACAAAGGAGACTCGGCAAATGTCAAAAAAGCGCTGACATTACTAAACGATGTCAGGGACTACTGGCATTGGGTAACCGTTTCGCTCGTATTCAGTGTAGCTTTCGGACTCCTTTATCTTCGCTATAATACGCCTCAATTTCTGGTAAAAGCATCAATTCTGGTTCGTGATGATGCGAAGGGCTCAGAATTTGGAGATGCAGCATTCCTGGAAAGTATGGGGTTGTCGTCCATGCAAAGTAGCGTGGACAATGAGATTGAAATACTGAAAAGCAGGACGCTTATGGAGAGCGTCGTGGAGGATCTGCAATTAAATGTCAGTTACTACTCCACCGGACGCGTGAAAACGACTGAACTGTTCGAGAATTCGCCTTTCAGATTAAGATTTGTAAGCCAAGCACAGCATTCCAAAAGTCCACCAGGCACCTATGTTGTGACGATTGGAGCGAAGGGTCATTATAAGCTTCAACTTGGTTCGCAGACATTTACCGGTATTTTTGGAGATAGCATAGCCCTTCCCCATGGCCACTGCATAGTATACCGCACTTCTCACCTGCTAGATACCCAAGATCAGCATTCGATCGTGATTCAGGACCCGCAGATCCTGGTTGATCATTACAGAAAAGCGCTCATCATTGCGGCTACCAACAAATTTGTCAGCACCGTAAACCTTTCGCTTACTGACGCAATTCCTGCAAAGGGAGAAGCCGTTCTGGACAGGCTGTTACGGAATTATTTCAAAGCTAGTATTCATGATAAAAATCGTGTTGCTGACAGCACCATTGCATTTATTAATCAAAACCTCAATCAAGTTTCAGTCGAGCTGACTGATAGTGAGAAAGCGATTGAGCGGTTTCAAAGTTTACATCATATCACTGATTTGAGTGAAAATGTCCGGCAGCTTCTAAATCAATCGGCTGAATATGGGCGTGATAAAAGCAAGTATGAAGTTCAGGCGAGAAGTGTAGATTCCTTGCTCCAATTTCTTCAAGCCAATCCGCACCATATTGTTCCCACTCAGCTTTTCATTCAGAACCAAGGCTTCCTATCCATTGTCGAAAAATACAATGCAATTCAATTGGCCCTCACGAATGATCTGGTAACAATGCATGAATCGCATCCGAATGTCCTGGGTTTGAAAGCGCAGCTCAACCGCCTGAGACACGATTTGATTACCAACTTAAATGCCCAACATGGTGATTTGCGGATAGGAATGCTGGCTATGAGCAGCTATAATGATGAGGTTCAACGAGAGTTAAAGCGTATTCCTGCAATTGAGCGGCTCTTTTTTGAAGCGAAAAGGCAGCAGCAAATTAAGCAGGAGCTCTACATTTTGTTGCTGAAAAAAGGCGTAGAAACTTCCATTTCAAGATCGTCCACGTTTGCCAACGCACGAATTATCGACAAACCCAAAGCTGGTCCCGAGCCTGTTAAACCGAATAAGGAGTTGGTTATGCTGATGTCCGGCTTTATCGGCATTGGTTTACCGCTGGCAATTATTCATTTAAGGCACATCCTCAACACCAGAGTTACAGGCAAACACGACATTGCCGATCTTCTCAACATCAGCTTGCTAGCCGAGATATCTCATAATCATAGCCTTGAAACAAGTGTTTACTCACATTCTCAAAGTCCTATTGCCGAGCAGTTTCGGGTTTTAAGAACCAATGTACAATTTCTTTCGGCGCCTCGACAAAATCAGGTTATCCTGTTAACATCCAGCATGGGCGGTGAAGGGAAATCTTTTATTGCCGTTAACCTATGCGGTTCGCTTGCACTCACAAATAAGAAGGTCTTGCTTCTCGAACTCGACCTGCGCAGGCCGCGGCTGGCGAAGGACCTCATGCTGAAAGAAGAGGGTTTCACAAATTACATTTTGTCTGATGTAAATTTCCAGGAATACATCCAGCAACCGTCTTCAAAACATCCGTTTGCGTTCATCACAGCGGGCAGCGTTCCACCCAATCCCGCGGAATTACTAGGCTTACCAAAAGTGGATCAACTGATTAATTTATTAAAAACGCGATACGACTATATCGTTTTGGACACGCCTCCGATAGGATTGGTTACAGACGCCCGGTTGCTGAGCCATTTGGCCGACATGTCCTTATATGTCGTTCGACAGCAATTTACATTCAAAAGCCAGTTGGAAATTATCAAGGATATCCAGGATGCCAAACAGTTGCCCAGGCTGCATTTGATATTGAATGACACGAAGGAAATGCCCGGATACAATTACGGTTATTACCAACAAGAGAAACGTCATTTGTTCAACGCTATACGGCGAAAATCATAACCTATCATTAATCAAATCATCGATCACACTATGCAAAACAACATTTACATGATGGCGGAGATCGGCCAGGCGCATGAAGGGAGCTTGGGGCTGGCACACTCCTATATTGACGCGCTGGCATCGAGCGGCGTTGACGCTATCAAATTTCAGGTTCACATTGCGGAGGCGGAAAGCAGCATTCACGAGCCGTTCCGGACAGATTTTTCCTATAACGACCTTTCCCGGATGGACTATTGGAAAAGGATGGAGTTTTCCGAAGAGGAATGGGCAGGCTTAAAGGCACATTGCGAGCAGAAAAATCTGGATTTCGTGGCAAGCCCGTTTTCCATCAGCGCAGTTGGATTGTTAGAAAGCATTGGTGTTAGCAGGATCAAGATCGGATCCGGGGAAATGAGTAATCTTCTGCTACTTTCCTCCGCGGCAAAGCTGGCAACCGAAATGACGCTTTCCTCCGGAATGAGTTCCCTTGCCGAGCTGGACAGCGCGATAGCGGCGGTGAGGGGCAAATGCAAGCTTTCACTATTGCAATGCACATCGTCCTATCCTACCGGCCCGCATCAGTGGGGATTGAATGTGATTCCTCTTCTGAAAGATCGTTTCCAGATCCCGATTGGATTTTCTGATCATTCGGGAGACATCTATGCTTGTCTTGCAGCTGCTGCCACGGGAGCCGAGATTCTGGAATTTCACGTCACCTTTGATCAGAGAATGTTTGGTCCGGACTCCACGTCTTCCATAAATATTGATCAGGTCAAGCAGCTTGTAAAGGGCGTCCGGCAGATTGAAACGGCAATGAAATTTCCGGTTGATAAAGCTGATAGTTCAGAGTATGCAATGTTGAAGACAACTTTTGGTAAGTCGCTGGCAGTCAATAATGACTTGGACAGAGGTCACATTTTGACGTTGTACGACCTGGAAGCGAAGAAACCAGCGGGATATGGTGTGTCGGCTACGCATTTTGAAACGGTCGTTGGCAGGCAGTTGCAGCGCAATCTTCCTAAGTGGTCATTCCTGAATTTCAGTGATTTGCTATGAAACGAAAAATTTGCGTAGTAATCACTGCAAGAGCCAGTTATAGCAGGATCAAAACACTTCTAGTTGCTATAAATGCGCATCCGTTACTCCGGCTGCAACTCGTGCTTACCGGAAGCGGTCTGCTGAATAAGTATGGCGGAATGCAAAACCTCCTCGCACGGGACGGTTTTAGGAACATTATAAAGGTTTCCAACCTGCTCGAAAACGAAAACGCCACGGCTGCTGCAAAAACAACCGGCCTGGGAATCATTGAGTTGGCTTCTGTATTGGAAAATACACGGCCGGATATCGTGGTAACCATTGCCGACCGCTACGAAACAATGTCTGCTGCGATAGCCGCTTCCTTTATGAACATTCCCCTGGCGCACGTACAAGGCGGCGAAGTGACCGGCAACATTGACGAGCGTGTGCGGCATGCAGTTTCCAAGCTCGCGGATATGCATTTCGTAGCAATGGCGTCTGCCCGCGCGCGCCTGATTGCTATGGGCGAAAATCCAGACAAAGTATGGCATACGGGCTGCCCGTCCATCGACCTCGCGATGCAAGCGAAGAGTGATGCCTCCCCGGAATTCGACTATGAATGTGGCCATTCAAAATTTCCCGCGAGCAAATATCTGGTGGTTATGCAGCATCCGGTGACGAATGAGGGCGGGTTGATTAAAGATCAGTTTAAGAGTCTGCTTACGGCCGTTGAGGCGCTGCAAATTCCAACATTCTGGTTTACTCCCAATGCAGATTACGGCGCTGACCGCATTATGAAAGAAATCCAGCGATATAGTGAAATGTCGAAGAATCACAAGATCCATTTTCTGCGAAACCTAAATCCGGAAACGTTTTTGAAGCTCATTAAACATTGTGCATGCCTCGTCGGAAATTCCAGCACGGGCATCAGGGAGGGATCATTGCTGGGCATTCCGGTTGTGAACATTGGCAGCAGGCAAAGCGGCCGGGAAAGATCCTGCAATGTCATTGACGTGAATTTTGATGCCGAAGCAATCATAGAAGCAGTGCAGAAACAGGTTGCAAACGGTCCTTACAAAAGCTCATTGATATACGGCAATGGACATGCGGGGCTACAAATTGCCGATTTGCTGGCAACAGCGGATTTAAACACCCACAAACAAATTACCTATTAATGGATTCTAAATCAATACTAGCCATCATTCCAGCCAGGAAAGGTTCCAAGGAAATTCCGGGGAAAAACATGAGACTGCTTGCCGGCAAGCCCCTTATCCAATATTCGATCGAATCTGCATTGGCATCCGAACTTCTTACCAGGATTGTCGTATCGAGTGATTGTGCGGAAACCATTGCTTTTGCAAAAAGTTGGGAAGGCGTGGAAGCGCCGTTTGTGAGGCCCTCGGAACTGGCGGCTGACGACACGCCATCGTTGGAAGTGGTAAAACACGCCGTAAACTATTTCAAAGAGCAACAAACGGAGTTTGACTACATATGCCTGTTGCAGCCCACCTCGCCATGTCGGACCTGGGATTTGATCGATCGAGCCCTTGCGCACATGATGGAAACGGATGCGGATAGCCTGGTAACCATTCGAAAAATCCCGGAGAAGTACCATCCACTTTGGGCACTTGGTGTAACCGGCAACGCATTGCAACGGGTTGTGCAGCACGAAGATATGCCCACGAGACGACAGGAGTTGCCTGACACTTTTTGTCGGGATGGAAAGATTTACCTCCTAAAAACCACCCTGCTCGACAAGGATCTGCTGATGGGCGGGAAAATGGTTGGCTATGAGGACAAAAGTTTACCGGATATCAACATCAATACATCGGAGGATTGGGAGCTCGCTGTAATCTTTTTTAAAATATGGAGGAAGCAACAAAGCAACGTCTCTTAATTCTCGTAACCAACAGTTTTGCGGCTATGAATATCATTCACAGCGGTTTGATTAAAAGATTGGGAATTAAATATGACGTTTATATCATGTCAACGATGACCCGTACTGCTGAACTAGCCGAGATTAACAAGCATTTCAATCTTCACTTGAAGCTAATTCAGGTAGATTTTCCGCGTGAATCGGCCTGGCTTTGCTATCTGAGAAAAATAGAAAAGGCACTTTTTGCTTATCATTTCAACATTATCACTCAGACTATTAAATATCAAAATGAAGAGAAATGGAAAGGCTTGCTGATTCGAAAGTTGCTTTGGATTCTGAGCCTGTTGCACATTACCAAAACTGCGTTATGTACATTAAGACGGGTTATTATCACTCTCTCATCTTTCTCAATCAGGTTAAAACCTCTCCTCGCCTATCATTTCAAAGGCGTAATCTCCTCGTCGCCGTTGGATTTGAGAGAAAGTCAGGTCGTAAACTTTCTTGGAAGACATCATGTCAAGTCACTGGCAATGATCATTAGTTGGGATAACCTGACCTCCAAAGGCCTTATTAACGCTGACCATAATTGCACATTGGTCTGGAATGATTTCATGAAAAACGAATTTCTGCATTTCTATTCCATTTTTAAGTTAAAGCCGCCAAAGGTTGTCGCTACCGGCATTCCACGATTTGACTGCTATTTTCAGCATCGGTCCGAAGCATACTATGAGCGCGCTAGAAGACTATTTAATGTGAAAAGCGGCAAATTTATAATTCTGATCGCTACGAGTGCCAATCGGCATTTTCCTAATCAACTGGAAATCATAGAAGACGTGCTGCAATTTGCAAGAGGCGAAAACAACGTGCACGTCATCATGCGATGCCATCCGGCGGATGATGCAAATGCATATGCACACATCGCCCGTGAGCAATTTGTCACATTATGGCATCCTGAAAACCTGCCTGCGACAAACCATAAACTGTTTTACAATTGGTTTCCTGAGCTGGACTTTCTGCATTCGCTAGCGCAGATGCTGCGGATTTGTGATGTGTGCGTTCAATTTGCTTCCACGATGAAACTGGATGCTGCGGCTTGCAAAAAACCTGTTATCAGCATTGCTTATGATGGCAAAATCCCACTTCCCTACCACCAATCCGTACAAAGGCTTTACGATTATGCACATCAGGTTCCGCTAAATGCTTTGCAAATAGACAAAGTCGTGACAAACCGACAGCAATTATATAATGCATTAAAAACCTGCTTGCAAGACACAGATCACCAAGAAAAGCTTGCGGCCATTGCGCCATTCACACATTTTACGGAAAGCGAATCAGTGGATTTCACTGCTAAAATCATTGCGGAATGGCTCGACTAGGAATTCAAGCAGCAATGTACTGGCTGGCGGCATGCATGCTCGTGTTGACTTTAGGAAAGTTGTTTGAGCAGCTTTTGCTATTAGGTGAAGATGAAATGCAGACTTCCCTGGTTCTCGCATTCTACATCTACTGCATTATCAGTCTGCTTTCCGCCTCCAAACACAAGCTTTTTCATGTGCTTGCCATTCCGGTTTTTACGCAGTTTCTACATTTATTTCAAAAATATGCATTTACTGCAGGCGCCAATTCATTTTGGCGGTTACTGCCCTTTGGAATCCTGAGCTGCTATTTCGCTTATTTCTCCCTTCGAAAACCCATTTCTCTGACTCAGGGTGAAAAGCTGTTTCTGTTTTCCTGGATCAATATTCAGGCATTCTTTCTCCTGATTTCACCGAATTTTGGATACATCATTTCCGGTGGATTTCTGCTCTATTTGATAGTGCTGCCATCCTTTTTCATTTACCTGAAACAAGTTAGCACAGCTATTGACTTTGCTGAAAATCTGGAACTTTATCTTTGCGCCTTATATATTATTCTTGGCATCGGGACTTTCGGATTGGTCGTTGCGGGAGCCAGCTACATGGGTTCGGATAACTTACTGGCGACCCGTAACATTACCGATACGAATGTTACAATGGCTTACTTCATTCTTCTTTGGCCATTTGTATTGCTTTATGCTTCCATGCGTGCATTGAACAGCTTGGTCAGACTGGCGCTTTCCGCAATTTTGCTCAGTGTGGTCGTACTCTCATTCTCCCGCGGTGCCGTCCTGCTAGTCATTCCCTATGTGATACTGACGTCAATTCTGGCCGGAAATCATTTTCGGTTCTGGCACTTTTTGCTCTTGGCTTTTGGGATAATCGGTTTTGTCCCGGATCTTCTTTCTCAATACCACGACTCGGATATGGCATATTTCTGGACATTAAGATTTGGCGATTTGCTGGCGACAGATTCTCTTCTTGACAAGTTGCAGGAGATCAGCGGACGGGCTGAAATTTATGAAACAGCCTATCATTTATTTCTCCTGAAACCGCTAACCGGCCACGGAACCGGTAGTTTTGAAACGCTGGGACCAGGTTACCGCGAAGCGCATTCGCTGTTTTATACATTACTCGCAGAAAATGGAATGCTTGGTCTGGTTTATTTTTACGGCTTGTTTGTTAGCCTGCTGATCCAGCTTATTTCCGTCTGTAAAATGGATAGAAAGCTGGGCTTGTTGTTAGTCAGTTTCATCTTTTATCTGATTTACAACCATACAGTTGGCAGTGTTTTCGTGATCCTGCCAGCAAAGAGCGTGACGATCAACTGCCTGGCTCCTATCCTGTTAATGTGCATTTATTTCTATTCTCAACATGCTCAAAAAGCGCATATTGGATTAGCAGATGAATGAGGTGCTGATCATTGGGCGGCTTCCGGCACCGATCGGAGGGGTTACCATGCATGTAAGCCGGTTAATTGAACATTTGCCACGAAATGGATTCGACCGTTTCACCTTTTGTGATTTCAAAACTGACAAATGGGTGAACATTATCAGGAAAATCATCAGGCATCGAACCATTCACCTGCATGCATCCAACCCCTATTTTCAGTTGCTGTTTGCCATGTTATGTGTCCTAATCAGGAAGCGGCTGCTTCTGACTTATCATGGAAACTGGGGACGATATCGTTTGGCGGGAAATTGGGCAGTTCGCGTGTCAGCCTTCCTCTGCGCAGTGCCGATTGTCCAGAACGATGAAAGTTTCACAAAAGCCAAATGTTGTAATCCCAACGCGCTGTTCATCTCCACATTCATCCCGGCTGCCCTCATCATTTCACTGGACCCACAATGTGCGCAACAGCTAAACGATTTCCGTAAACACTTTGAATTTCTGTTTTGTACAAATGCATGGAATCTGGCTTTTGACAAAAACGCAAAGGAAACTTACGGGATTTCGCAGATCATTAACAGTATGCGTAATGTAAATTCTGGTGGCCTGGTCATCTCCGATCCTTCCGGTAACTATCGACCTTTCATTGAAAAATCCTTCGGGAGCGTTCCAAAAAATGTACTATTCCTTGACGGACCGCATGATTTCACGAATATTTTGCGCGTTTCAGACGCATTTATCAGGAACACAACGACGGACGGGGTTTCGCTCTCCATATACGAAGCACATGCGTGTAATGTAGTGGTGCTGGCTTCGAATAGCGTTTCCAGAGCTCGCTTTTGCGTTGTGTATGAGGACATTGCAAACATTAACCTGGTCGAAGAACTTAAAAGAGGGAGAATTCGCTTGCAAAGCGAATGCAAAACGGAGGAAACGAGCGCAGTAAGTAAGTTAATCGGCCTTTATCAGCAATATATATAATTGAAAACGAGGTGGTTATAAAAAAAACAAAGGCATAGAAAAATTTCCATGCCCTGTTTCACACTATACACACACTATATTTTTATTATCTATATAAACATTTGATAATTTCTCCGATAACTTTCAACACCGCAAAATAACAAATTAAAGTAATTAGAAAAAAGCTTTCTATTGTGATTTTCTTAGCTAAACTGAGAAAAACGTAGACATTTCTCTAAAAATTCTGACCGATTAAACGGCTGTCATCAAATCTACGGAAATATTGCCTAATTATTGCTCAATGTGTCTTTACCTTATTAATTTGTAAATAATCACCGGTGTCCAAAATTTAAGCACTATCTTTTTTGTTGAAGATTACGTGCTGCTTCGGACCTCTAAAGCAGCAAATAGAATAATAACATTGCAAAAGCCGCTCAAACTACTCATATGCGCATAAACCCCGAAACCGTTGAAAGGATCAAACAAACCGCTGACATTGTGGAAGTGGTGGGGGATTTTGTGTCATTAAAAAAGAAAGGGGCGAATTACTCGGCCTGTTGCCCGTTTCACAACGAAAAGACGCCGTCATTCAACGTCAACCCTGTACGGCAGATTTATAAATGCTTCGGCTGCGGAGCAGCGGGAGACTCCATTAAGTTCGTTATGGACATCGATGGCGTCGGTTATGGCGAAGCATTGCGCTATCTGGCCGACAAATACAACATTGAGATTGAGCAAGAGGAAGTTACGGATGAGGAAGCGCTTCGGCAGAATGAGCGGGAGAGCCTTTATATCATTCTTAATTTTGCTAAAAACTTTTATGTCCAGCAGCTTCATGAAAGTGATGAAGGGCAGGCTGTGGGGCTCAGCTATTTCAAGGAAAGGGGTTTTACAGGTGAAATTCGCAAGAAATTTGAACTTGGTTACAGCCTGGATACGTGGGACGCTTTTTCAAAAGTGGCCCTTGCAAAAGGTTATTCTACCCAATTACTAGAAAAAGCCGGCCTACTGATTCATAAAGAAGGCAGCCAGACTGCCGGTTACGACCGTTTTCGCGGCCGGGTTATTTTTCCGATCCATAACGTGGCCGGAAAAGTAATTGCCTTTGGCGCGCGGATCCTTAAATCCGACAAAAGCAAAGCGGCTAATCAGCCCAAATATCTTAACTCGCCGGAAACCGAAGTTTATCACAAAAGTGATGTCCTATACGGCATTTTCCAGGCGAAAAATGCAATCCGGCAGCTTGACCATTGTTATTTGGTTGAGGGTTATACGGATGTGATTTCGCTCAATCAGGGAGGAATCGAGAATGTTGTGGCTTCGTCCGGAACCTCGCTGACCGTGGAGCAGATCAGGCTCATTGGCCGGTTTACTCCAAATGTCACGATCCTCTATGATGGCGATATTGCCGGAATTAAAGCTGCATTGCGTGGTCTGGACCTTGTTCTGGAAGAAGGCCTTAATGTCAGCATTGTCCTCTTCCCGGACGGCGACGATCCGGATAGCTACGTCCGGAAGGTCGGTGCGGAGGCTTTTAAAGCTTACCTAAAAAACAACGCGAAGGATTTTATTACCTTCAAAACAGAAATGTTGTTGCAGGACGCCGGAAATGATCCTTTTCGACTCGCAGCAGTAATCGGGGAAGTCGTTAATAGCATTGTGAAGATCCCGGACGCGATTAAGCGGCAGGTTTTTTTCCATCGGACATCCGAAATGATGAAGGTGGATGAGCAGATGCTGATCACGGAAGGTAATAAAATCCTGCGCAAGCTCCATACGCAAAAGCCGCAGGAAAGGGCGCCCCGCCAAGGTTATCAGGCACCTGAGAGTCCGGCAGATCTTGATGCATTGTTCTCCGGCGACTCCCAAACCGGACAGCACGAACCTCCTTCTGACTTTTTTGCGCCACAAACTTCCCAGACAGAGGCGCCGCAGCGCAGCAAGTTGTACTACCAGGAAGAAGCATTTATCCGGTTATTGGTGGTTTATGGCGCGCGCGAGCTGGAACCGTCTATAACCGTTTGCCAGTATGTATTAAGCGAGATCGAAGGAATTGATTTCAAGGACACGGTTTTCCACCATTTGCTTGTGCTCTTCAGGGAAAATTTCAACCGGAATCACGTGCTGCCTACGGATTATTTTTTAAACCATCACGAACCGGAGATCAGAAACCTGACCATTGACTGGCTTGCCAACAAATATGAGTTAAGCGAATTATGGTCTGAAAAATATGAGATTTTTGTTCCGTTTGAAACTGATGTTTTAGACAAAACAGCCTTTATAAACATTCTGAGGCTTAAAAAGGCATTTATTGAGGAAAAAATGAAAGTATGCTTGCAGCAAGCGGTTCATGCCAAAACGGAGGAAGAGCAAACCGCCGTGATGAGTGAATTCATGTATTATAAGGGCATTAGCATGGCAGCTGCAAAAGAGTTGGGTAGCGTAATTGGATAAATGGTCAACTTAGATGCTAATGTTATGAAGACTTTTTGTATTTCAATCTTGTTTTTCTTTACCGCGGTTGTCATTTCAGGATGCAATTCTTCTTATAAGATCCTCAATTCCAGACAAGAAGACGAATTCAAATTGTCAAATTACGACACTTTTGGATTTTATGACATTGAAGCCAGAGGGGATACCATTTCTCAAAACTTTGAGAAAAATATAGGCGTCATAAAAACGGCAATTGCGCGAAATCTGCAAGCAAGAGGCCTTGACGAAGCCCGGGATGCCAATCTGAAAATCAACATTGCATTGAATGTCGAAGAAAAATCACAAACACGGCAAACAGATTTTCGTACGGACGGGCTTCCGCGTTATATGGGTCAAAGGCGCTACACCTGGAAAAGCGAGGAAGTGGTTGTCGGCAAATACCGCGAAGGCACAATCATGATCGATTTGGTAGATTCTTCGACTAACAAGATGGTGTGGCAGGGAGGTGCGGAAGGCATTATTCCTGAAAAGAGCAGCAATTTTACTGAGGATATTAATCAGGCTATCAAAGAAATAGTTGACCAAATCCCAAAATAAGAGGGCTGCTTCATTGAAGAAACAGCCCTCGCAATATGGTCGATGTCAGATGCTTATCCGTTATTTACTACTCCACGTACTCTTTCATTCACATTGTCAGCAACGGATCCAGCTTTGTCTTTTGCATTGCCAACGTTTTTCAAGAAGCCATCTTTCAGTCTGTCAGCTAAAACAGACAGTTCTTCAAGGCTTTTTTCGTACTTGTCTTTTGCATTGCCTCCAAGATCATTTGCTTTATTTTTGATCAATTTACGAGTGTCTTTCCCGTCCTTAGGAGCAACTAAAAGGCCAATCGCAATACCTGTCAAAAGTGCACCTATTGAGCCTATCAGAAATTTTTGATTCTTGTTCATATGAATTTCTTATTTTGTGAGAATAATAAGTTTGAACTGTAAAATAATAAAAATACTGTGCCACTAAGCCCAACCATTTTTAAGTCGCTTGCATTAATTACCGTGTTTCTCACGCCACAATGGGTAACAGCGCAATGGAGGGTCATTGATATAAAAGCGAAAATCCACATGCGCGCAGTGCACGCTGTTTCACCTACTACGTGCTGGATTGGCGGTTCAGGGGGAACTGTATTGAAGACGGTGAACGGGGGTAAGAAATGGTTAACCTCAAAAATTTCGGGTGCAGATTCGCTTGATTTCAGGGATATTCATGCTTTCAATAAGGATATCGCAGTGGCCATGAGTGCGGGTGAGGCACAGCACGATAAGGCCAAAATTTACCGCACAGAAGACGGCGGACTGACCTGGTCCCTTGTGTACCAAACTACACAAAATGGGGTTTTTCTGGATGGAATCGACTTTTGGGATAAAAATAAAGGCATCTGTCTGGGCGATCCGATCGATGGAAGGTTGTTCATTTTGACTACGGAAGACGGCGGAAAAAGCTGGCAGGAATTGCCGGTTGAGAAGCGGCCGGTTGCTGAACCAGGTGAAGCATGTTTTGCTGCCAGTGGCACTTCCATCTTCGTTGCCGGGAAGGAAAAGGTTTTCATAGGAACAGGGGGAGGCAAAATGGCACGCGTTTTCCGCTCAGATGACTATGGCCGTTCCTGGGAAGTATCGGCAACGCCGTTGCCTGCCGGGCCAACGAGCGGCATTTTTGGCTTACGGTTCTGGTCCAAAAGCAGCGGCATTGCAGTAGGTGGTGATTATAAGAAAACGACTGATTCAACGCAGAATGTGCTCATTACACGCGATGGCGGCATTACCTGGAAACTAACGGGCATGACCAAGCCGACCGGTTTGAAGGAAAGCGTTGCACTATATCATAAAACAGATGCAGTTTGGACGGGCGAATCGGAGCTCAGATCCGATGATTACGCATTAATCGCAAGCGGCCCTTCCGGCAGCAGCTTTTCGGCGGATTGGGGCAAAACCTGGCAGGAATTGGGCAAAGAAGGATTTCACGCCATGAGTTTTGCAGGGAATGTAGGCTATGCGGTCGGAGCCAACGGCTTGATCGGGAAAATTGAGAAATTCTCGACCAAAAAGAAAAAAAGGAAACTGGTTTTTGTAGATCAGTAAATCAGATCCTGTCTATCAAGTCTTTAACCACCCTGACTTCCCTTCCGGACAAATGATCTGCAATCGCGGCTGCATGATCACGACCATTTTCTATAAAGACTTTTTCTGTAAAAACACCCGCCATCACTGTTCCGCAGAGATAAAGTCCGTGTACATTCGTTTCAAAGGTTTCTTTGTCATAAGACGGAACCTTGGTGACTTCATCCAGCGCTACGCCACATCTTGCGAGCAAATGTTCATCGGGAAGGTATCCTACGAGCAAGAATACAAAGTCCGCCGGAAGCCATTCTGTTTCGCCAGTTTCAAGATTTTCAATTTCAATCCGACCCTGCTCGATCCTTCTAGTAATAGCGTTGAAACGCGTGTGGATTTTGCCTTCCTTAACCCGGTTTTTCACATCAGGCACAAGCCAATATTTCACTTTTGTACGGAAATCGGCCTCCTTATGCACGATCGTCACATGTGCATCGTGCCTGTAAAGCTCCAAAGCAGCTTCCACTGATGAATTGGACCCGCCGACGAGCACCACATTGGTGAAAGAATATTTGAAAGGCTCATCATAGTAATGCGATACATGCGGCAGGTCTTCGCCGGGCACATTCAATAGCCGGGGAACATCAAAATAGCCTGTGGCCAGAACCACATTTTTAGATTGAAAGACCTGACCATCATTAGCATAAGTCAGGAATGTGCCGTCGGGCTGCTTTTCCGCGCGGTCCACATCGATAAAGAGCTTAAAATTCAGGTGGTAATAGCCCGCAACCTTTCTATAATATTGTAATGCTTCGTTCCGGTTGGCCTTCACTTCGGAAATAGCGAAAGGAATTCCGCCGATTTCAATGTTTTCAGCGGTTGAAAAGAACTTCATGCGCCGTGGATATCTGCGAATCGATTCCGTAAGATTTCCTTTTTCCAGAATCAGATAATCCAGGCCGCTTTTCGCCAATTCCACACCCATTGCCAGCCCGCATGGCCCGCCGCCAATAACGATTACATCATATATATGCATTGCGATAATCTTAATTCGATTGTGCTCTCCTACTTCAATAAACCCGTTAATTTAGATATTGGTTTCTGAACTTTGTAAATTAGCTGGCTGTTCAAAATGTTCATTATTTAGTTAGAATCAAGATTTGGAAGACCAGGCAAGGGACTTTGCGGAAAGGCTGAACGAGTGGGGAAAATCAAAAACTCCCTTCCTTTTTCTTGTAGATTACCGCATCGAAAAGCCGCTAGCCTGGACATTGGACGACAATGCATTGACCAACATCCGCTTCGATCTGAATGGTTTTGGTAACGTCGGCAGAGATGAAAAGCAACCTGCCCTTTCCGACTTTGCATTTCATAAAAAGCCCATTTCTTTTACCGATTACGTTGTTAAATTTGATCGGGTGGTTGCTAATTTAAAGGCCGGCAATTCGTTTTTGATCAATCTTTCCGTTCCAACAAACATCACTACGGACCTTACTTTGGAAGAGATCTTTATTCATAGTGAGGCGCCTTACCGGTTTTTGTATAAAAATGAGTTCGTCTGCTTTTCTCCCGAAATTTTTGTCCGGATCAACGGCAACCGGATTGCATCATTTCCAATGAAAGGCACAATTGACGCATCGGTTCCGAATGCAGCGCATGTAATTTTATCCGACACCAAAGAAGCCGCCGAACACGCCACCATCGTCGATCTGATCCGCAATGACCTGAGTATGGTTGCAGACAAAGTTTGGGTCGAAAAATACCGCTATATCGACCGCATTCAGACAAATGATAAGACATTATTGCAGGTAAGCTCGGAAATCGCGGGGATTCTGCCTAATGATTTCGATGGTAAATTTGGTGATTTATTGGTTCGAATGCTTCCCGCCGGCTCCATCACAGGAGCGCCGAAACCGAGCACGTTAAAGATCATTGAGGAAGCAGAAAATTATGACCGCGGTTACTATACGGGGGTTATGGGATATTTTGACGGAGAAAATTTTGAGAGTGCTGTCATGATCCGGTTTATCGAAAATCAGGATGGAAAGCTGGTTTTCAAAAGTGGCGGTGGGATCACCGCGCAAAGCAATGCAGAAAAAGAGTATCAGGAATTAATAGACAAAGTTTACCTCCCCTTCGCCCATGTCCCGCACACTATGTTTTGAAACGATCTGCTGTGAGAATCGTGAATTGAAAAACCTTGCTTACCACGAAGCCCGGCTCAACAGGACGCGCCACGAACTTTGGGGTTATTCCGACTACTGGAATTTGTCCGAACTCCTCATTATCCCTGACCATGTTGACCATACGCTGCACAAATGCCGCGTTTCATACAGCCAGGAAATAGAAGTCGTCAAATGGGAGCCGTACGCATATAGGAACATCTGCAAAATCCGGCGCGTATATCACGACGCCATCGATTACCGTTACAAATACGAAGACCGCGAAGAACTTAACACCCTTTTCGCCCAACGAAATGACGCCGACGAAATCCTGATCATCAAAAACGGCCTGGTAACCGATTCCCTTTACGGCAATGTTGCTTTTTACAATGGAATTACCTGGGTTACCCCCAATTCACCGCTGTTACCAGGCACGCAACGAGCGTTTCTACTGGAATCGGGGGTTATTAAAGAGGAAAGGATTAGCGAAGATGATCTTGCCAATTTTAGTAAAATGAGGTTGCTTAATGCGATGATTGGCTGGGAAAAGGCAGTGGAGTTGGGGATGGATTGCATTGTTTGATTTGGGAATTATTATTTATGCACAAAAACAGTAAATTTGATCATATGGATATGCAAACTGAAAAGATCGAATTAGCTAAACGACTTCTGGATACGGAGGACAAGAACATTATAGATGCGGTCAAATCGATTTTTAAGAATTTTGACGCAGATCATGAATGGGGCGACCTTCCAGAAAAGGTTATTTCGGATGTTCAGGAATCAATCAGGCAAATCGATGCCGGCTTGGAGATATCACATGACAAAGCCAGGGAAACCTATAAAAAATGGCTTTAGAGATTGTCTGGACACCACGTGCATTAGATAATTTCCATGGTGTAATTGCTTACTTGGAAGAGAATTGGCACGAAGCTGTCATTCGGGATTTCGTAAAAAGAACTGAACATGTCCTGCACATGATTGCTGATCATCCTGGCATGTTTAGGCAAATTTCAGAGAATAGCCCAATGCGTGAAGCTGTTATAACCAAACATAATTTACTGATATACAAAGTAACGGATTCCAAGGTTTTTGTTTTAGCAGTGTTTGATACACGCCAACATCCCAAAAAGAAACGCATCTTTTAGCTTTCACTATCCCCTTACAGACCATCCGTGCGATTAATCGTAACTTTGCACGTTAATTTATTAAACATTCCCCGCAGCCAATGGCCTCCCTTTTTGAGGAAGAAACTACTTTTTTTGCCGATCTGATATTGCCGGTTCCGATTCCTTCTTTGTTTACTTACAGGGTTCCCAGGGAAATGAGCGGGATGATTAAGGTGGGGGCGCGGGTGATTGTGCAGTTTGGACAAAAAAGGGTAACTACGGCGGTTGTCGCTCACATACATTCGAATCCGCCTTCCAAATATCAGGCGAAATACGTTCTTGAACTGCTTGACGATGAACCTATTGTCACAAAGCGACAGCTTGAATTGTTCAATTGGGTTTCGGAATATTATTTATGCAATATTGGAGATGTGCTTAACATTGCGCTTCCGGCGGGACTGAAAATCACAAGTCAGTCACGGATCCAGATCAATCCTCAATTTGATCATGATGACCTGCTGACAGATCAGGAGCGGATTGTCGTTGATGAGATCAAAAAGCACCAAACCCTTTCCTATGAGGAAGTTGAGCGGCTTTTGCAGCGTTCAAACATAACGGCAATCATCAAATCGCTGGTCGGCAAACGTGCCGTTATCCTCTTTGAAGAGGTTAAAGAACGATATAAGCCGAAAGTTGTTCGAAAAATCAGGTTGAATGCTGCTTACACGTCCAATGATGCACTTTCCAAACTGGCGGGCTCGCTGGATAAAACGCCGAAGCAGCAGGAAATTCTCCTAAAATATTTGAGTTACATTCCAGTTTATAACAATCCTGATCTAAATCAAAAAGGGCTTGACAAATCCATTTTTAGCCAGGATGACAATGTTTCCGATGCTTCGCTGAACACGTTAATTAAAAAGGGAATCTTCGAACAATTTGAAATTTTCATTTCCAGATTTGACGACATTCCAGCCAGCAATGCGGTCATTACATTGACGGAAACGCAAAAAATAGCCTCTCAACAAATCCACGAACTCTTTACAGAAAAGGAAGTTGTGCTATTGCACGGCATAACCGGCAGCGGCAAAACCGAAGTTTACATTGAACTGATCAAACAAGTCCTGGAAAGTGGCCTGCAAGTTCTGTTTTTGTTACCCGAAATTGCCCTGACTACACAAATCGTTGTCCGGCTGCGGAAGGTTTTTGGTGACACAATGGGCATTTATCATTCCAAGTTTTCTGATAATGAGCGTGTTGAAGTTTGGAAAGGCATTTTGGATGGAAAGTTTCAGTTTGTTGTCGGCGTTCGTTCTGCCGTTTTCCTTCCTTTTGATAATCTTGGTTTAATCATCGTTGACGAGGAACACGAAACTTCGTACAAGCAACATGATCCGGCGCCGCGCTACAATGCGCGTGATGTGGCTGTGATCATGTCCTATATGCATAAGGGCAAAACGCTGCTTGGATCCGCAACGCCTTCATTAGAAAGTTATTATCATGCGCAAACGGGCAGATATGGGTTTGTAGAAATGAAGCAGCGATTTGGAAATGCAGCGTTGCCGACCTTCGAATTAATTGATACAAAAAAGGAAAAGAAGTCGAAGAAGATGAAAAATGAGTTTTCATCTGTGCTGATTGATCATTTAAAATTAAATCTCCAAAATAAAGAACAGACCATTCTTTTCCAGAACCGCCGCGGTTACTCGCCATATCTGCAATGTGAAATCTGCAACTGGATTCCTGAATGTGCGAATTGTGACGTGAGCCTGACTTATCATATGAAAGCCGGCGAAGTGCGCTGCCATTACTGCGGTCATAAAGAAGAAGTCCCACGAACTTGCCCGCAATGCGGTTCAACGCAGGTAAAAACGATGGGTTACGGGACGGAAAAGATTGAAGATGAGATCCATTCGATGTTTCCGGAAGCCCGTGTGCAACGCATGGATCTGGATACGACAAGGGCAAAAAACGCTTATCAACAGATCATTTCGGAGTTTGAGGAAGGCGGAATCGACATTTTGGTCGGCACACAAATGGTGAGCAAAGGCCTTGATTTTGACAATGTTAGCATTGTAGGGATTTTTGATGCGGACCGGATGATCCATTTCCCTGAATTCCGTGCTTCGGAACGGGCGTTCCAAATGCTTACACAAGTCAGCGGCAGAGCGGGAAGGCGCGCCGAAAAGCCTGGAAAAGTGCTTATTCAAACGAGTAATCCTGGCCAAAAGCTGCTGGAAAAGATCATTAACAACGATTACGAAGGCATGTATGCGGATGAAATCGAGGAGCGTGAAAAATTCCACTATCCGCCTTTTACAAGGCTTATAAAAGTGACGGTTAAGCACGTCGACGAAGCCACTTCGAGCAAGGCTGCCAAGATCCTGGCAGACAAACTGACGGCCAACCTGGGAGCCAGCCGGGTTCTCGGACCGCAACCACCGCTGGTGGAAAGAGTAAGAAATCAGTTTTTGTTCGACATTCTCATTAAACTTGAACGAGAAAAGATTAATTTTAAGGCGGCAAAGTCATTTATACAAGAAAAGGTTATTGATATTTTAACCGATAAGACGCTCAAAAGCATCCAGGTCGTGATTGACGTGGATTGTTTATAAAAATCATTTTTACTGCATATTAATCTATGTCTTCCAAAAAAACCAGAATTGTTGCTACCGTAGGTCCAGCCTCCGAAACAAAAGAAACATTGTATGCATTGGCAAAAGCCGGGGTAAACGTTTTTCGCCTTAACTTCTCTCACGGCTCTCACGCTGATCACCTCCAAAGATTAAACACCATTCGGGAAATCAACGAAGAGCATGGTTTAAACCTCGCTATTCTGCAAGATTTGCAGGGACCAAAGATCCGTATCGGCATGGTTGCCGAAAAAGATGGCGTTCTGATCGAAGCAGGTAATAAATTGATACTTTCCAACACAGAAGTGTTGGGAACTGCTGAAAAAGTTAGCACGCCATACGACGGCATGTATAATGATGTTAAGATCGGCGACCGCATCCTGATGGACGACGGTAAACTGGAAGTGCTGGTAACAGGAATGGATGGAACAGACGTGGTAACCGAAGTAATTTATGGTGGTTATCTGAAATCCAAAAAAGGTGTAAACCTGCCAAATACAAAGGTTTCAATGCCTTCTGTAACAGCAAAAGACTACGAAGATCTTGATTTTGGTCTTGAAAATAATGTGGAATGGGTGGCATTATCGTTCGTTCGCACAGCCTCAGAATTGATTAAAGTAAAAGAATATATTGCCAGCAAAGGCAAAACGGCGCGTTTGGTTGCGAAAATCGAGAAGCCGGAAGCTATCCTGAACATCGACGAGATCATCGAAGCCACAGACGCCATCATGGTTGCCCGCGGCGACTTGGGTGTTGAACTTCCCGCGGAAGAAGTGCCAATGATCCAGAAAATGATCGTTGACAAATGTAACAAGGCTGGAAAACCGGTTATCGTTGCTACGCAAATGCTTGAAAGCATGATTGATAGCCCTCGCGCAACACGTGCGGAGCTTAATGATGTTGCTAACTCTGTTCTGGATGGTGCTGACGCGGTAATGCTCAGCGCTGAAACTGCATCAGGAAAGTATCCGTTGCTGGCTGTTGAAAGTATGACGAGAACAATTGAAAGAGTTGAATCGTCTACAAACAGCATTTATTTCAAACACCACGCTGCTGTTAGCGAAAGCACAAGCATTAACAAATTGAATGATTACGTGGTAATGAGCGCTTGCCGTCTGGCACGCGACACGCAAGCGAAAGCGATCATTGGTATCACGCGTTCGGGATACACTTCTTTCCGTCTTTCGCATCACCGCCCAAAGGCTGGCTTGCTGATTTTCACTTCTAATAAAGTGTTAATGAATCAACTAGCATTGTATTGGGGAACAAAAGTATACTATTACGACCGCGACCAAGATGCTTCTACGGACGATCTGATTGAGGACATTAAGCAGTTTTTAGTTGAAAAAGGTGAATTGCAAAAAGGCGATGTTTTCATCAACACGCTTAGCATCCCGGTTTCAAGACAGCGCAAGACGAATACTGTGAAATTGAGCGTTGTAGAATAAATAGAAGGAATTCTTATCAGAAAGCAGCAGGAGGCAACTCTTGCTGCTTTTGCATTATACGGCAGATTACCGTTAGAAAAATGGCAGTAAACCGGTGGGACAATGCTCTTCCGCCCCAAAGCAAAAATCATTATATTTACTTATGAGCAAATCAATAGGACATATGATAGCTTCTTCCAATCCGCAGAGGGTTTTACCAAAGACGATCTCTGCGAAAAATATACCTGACGTTCTGATCCATGAAATAATTGACGGCATACCCTTGTATCGCAAAGGTTACCGCGACGTACTGGCCAAAACGAAAACGGTTGAAGACATTATGGGTTGCAGCTCATTGCAGTTTTTTATTATTGATTACTTATTGCGCCTCCTGTATAAAGGAATTGATGAAAACCAATACATCATCGCCACCAATGAAGCGGGCATTCACATCGACAAACGGAACAATCTGTCAGGCGACATGATGCTGTTCGACCGTGATGTGCTAACCATCGATAAAATAAACAAGCATTATGCACAGGTTCATCCCAAAATCTCTATTGAAATAGACCTGGACATCGAACTGGAAACCTTCACCCAGGAGGGCTACATGAACATCAAAACCAAAAAGCTACTCGACTTCGGTGCGGACAAAGTAATCTGGTTCCTCACCCAATCCAAAAGCGTCATGATCGCAACTAATGATGGCACTTGGAAGACGGTTGATTGGAACGAGGATGTGGAAATACTAGACGGTATTACTTGCAATGTTGGTCAATACTTGAAAGACAAAGGCTCGGAGTTTGCATGAACTTTGAAAAGCAAAATAGTTATATTTGAGTATGAGAAAATCAATCGCCCAGATGATCGCTCCCTCAACTCCGGGCAAGGTTTCGGCCAGAAGCATTGCTACCCAAATACCCAACGTTTTGATTCATGAGATAATTGACGGGAAACCTTACTATCGGAAGGGTTACCGCGATGTGTTAGCCAAAACGAAAACGGTTGAAGACATTATGGGTTCGAGTTCTTTGCAGGCTTTCCTGATCACGTATTTAACAATTTGGATTGGCAAGCAAATCCATGAGCATAAATATCATATTCTGACAAGCGAAGCAGGATTGCATCTAGATCGAAAGAATAATTTGGCGGGAGATTTGTTAATTTTTGACAGCGGTAAACTGACCATTGATAAGATCAATAAAAACTACGCAAGTGTTCCACCGCTTATATCAATTGAAGTGGACATTGACATTGCGCTGGAAGACTTAACTGCTCACAGCTACATCAATCTGAAAACCAGAAAATTATTGGATTTTGGCACGGAAAAAGTCATTTGGTTTCTGACAGAATCAAAAAAGGTCATGGTTGCAACGCACGATGATGAATGGCAGTCGTTTGACTGGAATTATGATGTGGAAATACTAGACGGTATTACTTGTAATGTAGGTCAATATCTCAAAGACAAAGGCTCCGAGTTTGCATGACCTGTGAAAAGTTATACGCAGCATCTGGCAAATGCTTGATGTGTAATTCATTAGTTTCATCTAAACTCATTTGAATAGCGAAGTAAAACATCTTCGCTATTATTTTTCACTTTATAACTAATAAAATAGTTTTGAAACTAAGTAAATAGTATTAACTTTGAATTAGTAGTTCGAAATACTGGTAAGACAAAATAACATCATGGAAATACGCACATTAACGCGGGCCGAAGAAGAGATCATGCGGATCTTGTGGCAATTGAAAAAGGCTTTTGTAAAAGACATTTTGGCCGAAATGCCTGAACCCAAGCCTGCTTATAATACAGTTTCAACGATCATACGGATTTTGGAAAAGAAGGAAGTTGTGGGTTACACGGCTTATGGCAAAACGCACGAATATTTTCCGCTGATCAGCGAGGAAGAATACAAGCGCCATGAAATGCAGCAGCTGATGGTCAATTATTTTGACAACTCGCTCCCTAATCTGGTTTCCTTTTTCGTGAAGGATAATGATCTCAAAACCAAGGATCTGGATGAAATCATGAAGCTGATTAATGATCATAAAAGCGAAAAATAAATCCGTTAGCCATGGAAACGCTATTGTACATTGGAAAGGTTAACCTGTATTGGATCTTGCTCATTGCGTGTTATCTGCTCATGCTGCGGAACCATACATTCTTTAAGTGGAACCGCTATTATCTGCTCGGATCATTGTGCCTGGCGTTTCTTCTTCCATTGCTGATCTACCCTGAGAATGCGCCTGTAATTCCGGTTGTATATCAGCTTAATGCTGCCGCTTTTACCATTTCAGCAAACTATGAAGAGGCGCCAGTGTTGAGCAAAACACAGGTAATCTGGGCTGTTTATGCCATTGGATTGATCATTGCCGCATTCCAGTTTTTAAAGCATATCATTCAGTTACGGAAGTTTTTAAAAGCCGGTGAAATCATCAAGCTCGATGACTGCACCGTGGTTTTAATCGATTCTAATAACACTGGCTCATTCTCGTTTTTGAAATGGATTGTGATTAATCGCAATGATTACGAGCATCATTTCGATGCCATTTTAAGACATGAAATGGTCCATACGCAGCAAATGCACAGTTTGGACATTCTGTTTATCGAGATTTTGAAAGTCTTGTTCTGGTTCAACCCATTTCTTTTGCTTTACAAGCGCTCCATGCAGGAGATCCACGAATTTCTTGCAGACGCCCAGGCGCCTAACCGTGACCATTATGCCCGTTTCCTGGTCGCCTACGCATTAAAAGCGCCTATCACTTCTTTAACGAACCATTTTTTTAAACCATCGCAAATCAAAAATCGCATTCGTATGATTTACAAAAACAGAACTTCGAAATGGATGCTCAGCACCTATATGCTGGCCCTGACGGTTATAGGAAGCACGGCATTATTTGTTGCAGGTTGTGAACAAACCGAGCAGAATGAAGCAGAATTGGCCTTTAGAAATTCAGAAAAGGCAGCTAACGATGCACTTGCAAATGAAAAAGTCTTCACAGTCGTTGAAGAACAGCCCGAATTCCCAGGTGGGCAACAGGCAATGTTTCAGTTCCTTGGAAGAAAAATAAAATACCCGACTGTTGCGGCAAAAAACAATGTTCAGGGACGGGTCTTTTTACAATTTATCGTTACTACCAGCGGCGATGTTCGAGACATTAAGGTCTTAAAAGGCATTGGGTCAGGCTGTGACGAGGAAGCTGCAAGAGTGCTTGCACTATTTCCGAAATGGAAGCCAGGCCGACAAAATGGGGAACCGGTCAATGTAAAATACCATTTGCCGGTAAACTTCCAACTGGAAGAAAGCGACGAGAAAACGTCTAGCAGTCACAAAGAAGCGGCGAAATCTGCGGCGACGGTTGTGCATTATGGCCCTTTATCCCATTAGTTCCCGGATAAATACCAACGCTGAGTTCACATTAACATTCAAGTACAAAAATGGAAACACTGCTGTACCTCGCAAAGGTCAATTTGTTTTGGGTGCTTTTTTACCTCACTTACAGACTGTTATTGCGCAACCATACCTTCTTTATCTGGAACCGGATTTACCTGGTTGGCTCGCTGCTCATCGCATTTCTGTTGCCGCTGGTAAGCTTTCCTGAGGCAGTTGTTACGTCAAAACCTGCGATATATGCGGCTGCAAGCCTTCCTTACATGGAGTCGCCTGAGCCGGTTTCCTGGCTTACTACATGGAGCCCTATCTTGTTCGCTTTGTGTGCGGTGGGTTCATTGTATCTGCGCTCCGCCTTTGTCAGGTCAATCCGGGATGTTTTTGTGATGATCAGAAAGGATGATGTAATGGATTTAAATGATGTGAAACTGGTGCTGCTTCCGCATAATGAGGTTGGTTCATTTTCATTTTTTAAATGGCTGGTTATGAACCGGAGAGATTATGAAGAGAACTTTGAGCCGATCCTGAGACACGAATCTGTCCACATTCATCAGATGCATAGTTTGGACATTGTTTTTATTGAGCTTTTGAAAATTGTATTTTGGTTTAATCCGGTGCTTTGGTTTTACAAGCGCTCTTTGCAGGAAGTTCACGAATATCTGGCAGATGAGCATGCCCCGGACCGGGATGGATATGCGCGGTTTCTGGTTGCTTACGCTTTCAATGCACCTGCTGCGGCTTTAACTAATCATTTTTTCAATGGTCCGTTATTAAAAAGCCGGATTAAGATGATCTATAAAAATCGGAATGGAGAATGGCTGCGAAGTAAATATCTCATCGTGCTGCCGCTGATCTGCATCGTGCTCGTAACAACGGCAGCACGGGAAAGAGTTGTAGAGTCCATTGAAAAACTGACGCCAGCTGTAATTGGTCAGATGATTGTTGAGCATGCTAAACTGGATGACCTCAAAGCATTTGACACGCCAATGGAACAGCCCGTAGCTGAAATAGCAGCGCCAAAATCGAAGAAAAGTAAGGTTTCGAAAAAGGCCAAGGTAAATTTCCCCACGACTTCTTATACATCTCAAATCCCAGATACGCTTCCGCAAACACCTGCAAAAGCAGCAACATTCTCGAATTATCGTTACGCAGCCAACATTGGGCCGATCGCAAAAATGGACTCGTTTACAAAAGTCGGTGGGACGATAAGCATCAGAGGTTACAATGGTCCGGGAAGTAATGCATTGATCATTGTTGACGGTGTTAAGCAGGAGCAGCGTGGGTCGATGGGGCATCACCACATTAAGCCCGAACAGATCGAGTCTATCAATGTGCTTAAAAATCAAAGTGCGATTGATATTTATGGAAACGAAGGAAAAGATGGCGTTATCATTATCAATACAAAAAAGTAAGCAAGGCTGACATTTAGCTTATATGTAATACCAACGCCCGGCCCGTTCCGGGCATTTTGTTAGACAATTCGGAACGATTTGATACTTTTGCCCTCCTAGCATTCATTCCGAACCGTTATTTATGCCAATCCTTAAAGCAGCCATCATTGGCGGCGGCCATATTGCCGATCAGAACCACATTCCAGCACTAAAGGCACTTCCTGAGCGTGTCGAGCTTGTTGCCATTTGCAGTCGTGACATTCACAAGGCACGCGCATTGGCAGATAAGCATGACATTCCACTGGCTTTTGACAATGCAGCTGAAATGTTTGAAAGCGACAACAGACCCGATCTGATCATTAACTGCACGGCCAATCATCTGCATCATCCATTTACCATGCAGGCTCTGGAAAACAATTGCCACGTGCTTTGTGAAAAGCCACCGGCGATCCTTGCGGCTCAGGCTGGTGAGATGGCGGATTTGGCGCAGAAGAATGGAAAAGTGCTTGCCTATAATTTTCAACTCAGGCAAACGCCGGAATACAGTTTACTGAAACGCGCTTTAGACAATGGGCGTCTGGGTGAAGTTTACCACATTAAGGCTAATTTTCTGCGTCGGCGCGGCATTCCGGGTTGGGGAAATTTTACAAATAAATCCATTCAGGGTGGCGGTGCGTTGATGGACCTGGGCGTTCATGTGCTGGATCTTGCGTTAGGACTGCTCGGTTACAGCGAGCCCGACCGCATCATTGCAAACACGTATGATTACATTGGAAAAGCAGGTGGAAAAGGCCTCATGGGAGGTTGGGACGCAGAAAAGTTTGAGGTTGAGGACGCTTGTTTTGCTCATTTATCTTTTCCTGATAATGCAAGCATCACGTTATCCACATCATTTGCATTAAATACAAAAATACCGAAAAACGTAAATCTGGAAGTTTTTGGAACAAAGGCCGGCGCAATGCTGAACCCGTTTTCTTTATACAGTGAAGTGGAAGGAGAGCTCGTTGATATGGAATTTCCGCATTTGGAAGAAACCGACATTCAGCTCAAAAATACGATTGCTTTCCTGGATGCTTGTGATGGAAAGGCTAGTAACATATGTAATGCTTCGCAGGGTGCTGTTTTACAAAAAGTCGTGGAAGCAATTTATAAAAGTGCAGAAAGGTGACGGCTTACTTTGCAGTAGCCATCACCATTTTAATCTCATTTTTCGCGCCCAGTTCCAGCACATCCACCAGATCCTGAACAGCAAGATTTTTATCAACCCTTAAAACAATGGTCTTGTCTTCGACATTGGCGAAAATATTTTGCAGTTCGGTCTCTAAGCGATCGAACGGAATAGGCTCTTTATCAATAAAGTAACCTTTATTTTCATCAATAGAAAGCGTAATCTGCTTCTTATACATTTGCTGCGTAGCGGATGCTTTGGGCAGCATCAGCTTGATCACGTTCGGATTGGACATCGTGGAGATGATCAAAAAGAACAGCAAAAGGAAAAACATAATATCGTTCAGTGAGTGCGTGAACACTTCTGGCGCAAAACGACTCTTACGACGTATTTTCATATTTTGGAAATGATATTAGTTCTTTGCAGCAACAGGCTTCTGCAAAACGTCAAGGAAATCGGAAGCGGCCATTTGCAAACGCAAAGCAAAACGGTCAATTTTCATATTCAGCAAGTGATAACCTGCATAGGCGATCAAACCAATGATCAGACCGGAACCGGAAGTAATCATTTTTTCATACATACCACCGGCAATGGTGCTGATATTGAAGTCGTTAGAAATAGAAATATCGTAGAAAATCCGGATAATCCCTGAAATCGTTCCGACGAAACCGAGCATAGGTGCGATACCCGCGATAACACCCAGATAAGGAAGATTTCCCTCCATTCTCTGAATCTCGATCTGGCTTGCATTTTCAATCGTCGTTTCAATGTCCTTAATAGGGTAACCAATGCGGCCGATGGCTCTTTCCAGAATCCGTCCGGAAGCATTGCGCTGATTGCGGCAAAGCGATTCGGCTGATTTCAGGTTTCCTTGCTGAATAAAGTCTTTTACGTTGTCAATCACGCCCGGATCAATCTTTCCATTGGCTCCAATGCCAAGAAAACGCTCTATAATAAGAAAAAGCGTCGCCAGGAAAAGTAGTCCGAGTGGAAACATGACCCAGCCTCCTTTTGCAAGAAGATCAATAATAGAAAGCCCCTCTGTGGCAACGGGTGCGGCCAAAGTAGAATCAGCAAGTGCTTGTAGAAGCATCATATTGGTTATAAAAGTGAATGTTAAGCTAATGAAAAAGAGGTCAATCCGGTCAAAAAACAGCTTTGAACATAAACGGCCTTAGTGCCCCCTTATTGTTTAAAGGGCAAATATAGGAAAATTACTCTTCGCGATTCCACGGAAAACCAATCCCGGCAGGATTCTGTCAATAAAGAATATTTTTCACCGTCCGATGAGCTGATTTCGCATAAATCCGACCGTTTTTCTGTTTAGTAGATGATATAGACTCTCATTCTCTCTAACCTGAACGGCATGAAAAGGACATTTTCATATCTGTTGCTGTCTGTTACGGCAGTTATTTTCAGTGCTTCCCTTATTTCTTCCTGTACAGACGACCCCGTTCCACTTCCGAAGGGCAGTATCAGCGTGAAATTCGATAATGTGGTTGGCTCCAAAGATTTGAAATTCAATTCAGAGACGTATGTTAATGCTGCCGGGGAGGAATTTACGGTTAGCGCGCTCAATTATTACGTATCCAACATTAAGTTTATCGCCGCGGGCGGCAACAATTACACTGTTCCTCAGGATTCCAGTTACTTCCTGATTCGCGAAGGCAATGTTGATTCTCAGGAAATTACTATTAATAATGTCCCGGCACGCAACTATACGGGCATCGAATTCGTCATAGGGATTGACAGCCTGAGAAGTGTGTCCGATATTTCAAAACGCAAAGGGATCCTGGACAAAGATTCGGGCCCTACCAACCAGGAAGCAATGTATTGGGATTGGAATCCGGGTTATATTTTCCTGAAACTGGAAGGCAGTTCGGATTCTGCAACATCGTCGAACGGCAAATTTTACTATCATATCGGCGGGTTCGGCGGGCTTACCACAAAGACATTGAACAACATTCGGGTGGCGAAAATAGATTTTGGCGATCAGCGGGCGGCTCTTTCAGAAAATGCAGCAACGCAGATTAACCTGAAAGCAGATATACTTAAAGTCTTCAACGGCCCCACCAAAGTGCGCATTAAGGAAAACGGCAGCGTAATGTTTATTCCTTTTTCAAAAAATATTGCAGATAATTACGCGACTATGTTCAGTCTCGGCCAGATCATTAATAAATAAGGAAGTTGGGTTAATATGAAAAAAGCGGTTTTGCTTTTTGGTGTGCTTTTACTCTTATTTCAGGGAATGGTTTCCTGTGATAAAGCGTCAGAAACGCCTGATCCAAAGCCTCCTGTCATTACTGATCCGCCACCCACTGATCCGCTGCCTTTTGAATGGAAAAAACCTGCTTATTTTCCTGACCCCGTTTATGATCTGTCCAAAAACCCATTAACCCCCGAAGGTGTTGAACTGGGACGATTCCTTTTTTACGACGGCATTCTGTCCCGGACAGATAACATTGGCTGCGGAACCTGTCATCAGCAACAAGCCGCATTCACCCATCACGGACACGATCTGAGCCACGGCGTCGACGATTTATTGGGCACCCGCAACTCGCCCTCCATTCAGAATATGGCTTTTAGCCCGACATTCTTCTGGGATGGAGGCGTGCATGATATGGATCTGGTTCCACCCGTTCCGATCCAGAATAAAGTAGAAATGGGTGAGCGCGTGGGAAATGTCATTGAAAAGCTCCGCAAAACGCCGGTGGCAGGGGCTACGAAGCAGGTTGATTATCCCAAAATGTTTGAAGCAGCATTTGGAACAAATGAAATCAATGCGGACCGGATGATGAAAGCATTATCGCAGTTTATGATGACCCTGGTTTCTGCCACTTCCCGTTACGATTATTTTTTACAGGGCGATGCGTCCGCTTTAACGGCATTGGAAAAGCAGGGAATGACCCTTTTCAAACAAAATTGCGCTTCCTGCCACAGCAGTGAGCTTTTTACAGACCACAGTTTCAGAAATAATGGTTTGATTCCTGCTAAAATCAATGATCAGGGAAGATACGCAATCACATTAAACGAAGCCGACAGGTTAAAATTCAAGGTTCCGAGCCTTCGCAATGTGGGCCTGACTGCGCCTTACATGCATGACGGGCGTTTCACAACTCTGGAAGCGGTTTTGGATCATTATGCCAATGATCAGAGCAGCAGTAAGGACAGCATTTACGTCTCGCCGTCGCTCGATCCGGTGTTGCAGGTTGCGGGACAAAAACGGGGAATTAAGCTTTCTGCAACGGATAAGCAAGCAATCATTGCTTTTTTGAAGACATTAAATGATGAGCAATTTATCAACGACAAGCGCTTTTCAGACCCGGGCATAGGAACGTCTCTGTGATTATGATTGCGATTTTTTTTAACAGTAAAAATGATCCTGATCATGTCTTTAACCAGGATTAAACATCCATTAAAATAGAGGAAAATTGCCCGATGGGTTGTTACTTTGTAAAAATTTAATTCAATAAATATGCAAGGCGGAGAAAAAAGCGCACAACCCTGGTTGGGAAAAATGCAGGAAAAGTGGGGATTGGAGACAACCAGACAAGTTCTTTTGGTTTTAGCAGTTTTTAGCTTAGCAGGCTCTTCCGTAGTTTGGCTTAGAAAAGGGCTTTTCTTCCTGCTGGGTTACGACGAGCTGACCCCGATGTGGCTTAAAACGATTACTTACATTCTTTTTATTTTTCCAACTTATCAGACGCTTTTACTGATGTACGGCTTTCTGTTGGGCCAGTTTTCGTTTTTTTGGGAAAAAGAAAAGAAAATGTTCCGTTGGATCAAAGCAAAATTCAGCAAATAACAGTCATTTCAGCAGCTTAGGCTTCGCACCAAATATTCGAGGAGTGCCGGAATTAACCTTCCTGTACTCCTTATTTTATTTATACCTTTGTGTTTTATTTCAATTAAGGTTTAGAATCATACATATCATTCCATGTTTGAAAACTTACAGGACAAGCTAAATAACGCCTTTCGCACACTAAAAGGAAAGGACAGGATATCAGATATAAATGTTGCCGCAACCACAAAGGAAGTCCGCAAAGCATTGGTCGATGCCGACGTTAACTTTAAAGTTGCCAAGGAAATTACAGACCGGATTCGTGAAAAAGCACTCGACAGAAAGATATTAATCTCTGTTGAACCCGGCCAAATGTTTGTCAAAATCGTTCAGGAAGAGCTTACCGAGCTCATGGGCGGCCAGGCAGAAGGAATCAATATCAAGGGCGACCCCGCGGTTATCCTGATTGCCGGTTTGCAAGGTTCGGGTAAGACGACTTTCTCCGGAAAACTGGCCACATTGCTCAAAAAGCAAGGTCGTCAGGTTCTGCTTACAGCCTGCGACGTGTATCGTCCGGCTGCGATTGAGCAGTTGAAAGTGCTTGGAGAGCAGGTTGGTGTGGAAGTTTATTCAGAGCCTGACAATAAAAATGCAGTTGACATTGCGCGTAATGCAGTGGCGCATGCAAGAAAAATAGGAAAGAAAATTGTGATTGTCGATACAGCCGGGCGTCTGGCTGTGGATGAGGTCATGATGCAGGAGGTTGAGGACATTAAATCTGCCGTTAAGCCATCTGAAATCCTGTTTGTTGTGGATTCCATGACAGGACAAGATGCGGTCAACACGGCCAAAACCTTCAACGAACGCCTCAATTTTGACGGTGTCGTGCTGACCAAATTAGACGGTGACGCGCGTGGTGGAGCGGCCCTTTCGATTCGTCAGATCGTTGACAAGCCTATCAAATATATCAGTACGGGTGAAAAAATGGAGGCACTTGACTCCTTTTACCCCGATCGTATGGCGAGCAGGATCCTGGGCATGGGTGACGTTATTTCGCTTGTAGAGCGTGCGCAGCAGGCTTTTGACGAAGACGAAGCCAAACGCATCAATGCCAAAATGCGTCAGAACAAGTTTGATTTTGACGACTTTTTAGGTCAGTTGCAGCAGATCAAAAAGATGGGTAATGTCAAAGATCTGATCGGCATGATTCCCGGGATGGGCAATGCCATGAAAGACATGGACATTGATAATGAGTCCTTTAAGCCTATTGAAGCGATCATTCAGTCGATGACCAAAAAGGAGCGTGAAAACCCCGATATGATCGACGGCAGCCGCAAAAAACGCATTGCAGCCGGAAGCGGAACATCCATTTTGCAGGTTAACAACCTGATCAAGCAATTTGATGAAATGCGCAAGATGATGAAGAAAATGAACACCATGCAAGCGGCTGGCAAGCTGGGCAAGGCACTGCGCCGCTAGTCTCAACATTGCAAGTGCCACTTACTCATCCCTCGTTCATGAAACGCATTCTTTTTGTACTCACGTTGATTTTATTTCTTAATCAGCAAAAACTTCGGGCGCAGGCTTCGGTGGGTTATTATCCATGGAGCAGCTTGCTGACCATCAGCACCAATTCAAAAAAGGCAATCTGGCTGGATACAAGATTTCAAACCAACTCGCTGTTCAGCAGTCTGAGTGTGGATTTGCTTCCAATGATCAATCTGAAAAGAGGCGAAGTGGTGCAATGGTATCTGGGTGGAGGATTAAGATTAAACCCGCTTTACCGAATTGCCGATGCCGACGCAGATCTGATCACAATTGACGGTTACTCTTTAAATGTAGGTGTCCGCATTTCGCCGTTGAAGCAGAACAGACGGTTCCAGGTTGCATTGGAATTAAATCCTTATGTTAAAGATAAATTTGACAGCGGTGTTTTGAAAAGTCATTTCGGACTGGTTTATGTTTTTGGTAAACGAAAAAAAGAAGAAGTGGCTCCCGAAGCGCCGTTAGTGCCATAAAAATTATCTGTATACTAATAAAAAGCCGGAACTGATACTTAAAAATATCGATTCCGGCTTTTTTTAACGTCTTAATGCGGCACTAGTTTCCGCCGCGCCCTGCTTTGTAAGAGTCAAACTCTTCAAGCAAAGTGATTAAATCATCCTCTGCTGCAAAGTCCAGCTGTGACTCCCGAATGATGTAGTTCATTTTGTTTTTTTCTTCGCTAAGCAGTTTCAAAAAGCTGTTTCTGTTGTTGAGCTGCACAGGATTAAGCTTGTCATTTTTCAGGATATACAGCTTAGCATTCGGTTCCAATGTTCGCGTAGCGCTTGCTTTCTCCACTTTAATAGGCTTAACATATTTTTTTAACAGCTTCGTATTGCCATCATAAAGAACCCGGTAAAAGCTTTTGTCTGTCTGTTCTCCAACGGCAGGATAGCCATTCTTGAAAATGTAAAGATCAGTGCCTGTCGGGATTGTGAACTCCTTTACGCCGGACGACACCCGGAATAACCCGGAATCAGCCTTATATTCTACTTCATCTTTTTTGAGATCATACCGGATTTTTACCCCATCGTGCACCCGGTCGTCGCTCGTGCGGACCGTTCCGGAGTACCATTCTTTAAACAGATATGGTGAATTCTCTCCATCAGCAGCGGTTTCCTGATAAGGTGTTCCCGATAATCCTGTGGAATCCTGTGCTACGGCAGCATTCGTCCAAAGAAAAGAGGAGAGCAAAAAAAATCTTAGTACATATTTCATGATAAAGTTGGTTAATTTGATAAGTTCGAAGTCTGAACATGCCAGAATTTAGATTGCTGGCATCTTTCTGTACTTTTGCCAAAAAAATTGTACCCGCTCAAATTGGATATTAACGAACAGCTTATACATATACGCCGAAGCCTGGCAGGAATCACTCCTGAGATTTTTCTGGCACTGCTCTTTTGCTTTTTCCTGTTTGCGGAACTTGTGTTTTTGCGTTGGCTTAAAAAAGAGAAAATCGCTTCTTACCTGCAAAATATAGCCCTTGCAGGCAGTATTATTACACTTTTACTGATTTTGGGCCAGTGGAATACCGAACCTTCCTTTCGTTTTCAACCCCTATTATTCCTCGACCGACAGGCTGTTTTTTTCAAAATCATGATTACGCTTGCCTGGATTTTCACCCTAATCCACGTCCGTGTATTAAAATACGACTTCCCGCCAGAGTTTAATGCATTGCTCATTGCAGCCGTTGCCGGCATGAATCTGCTGACAATGTCGACACATTTGCTGACTATATACCTTTCATTGGAACTGATTTCCGTTAGCTCCTATCTGCTGGTTGCCATGTCGCCGTACAAGAAAGCGGCGGAAGGAGGGATTAAATATTTGCTTTTTGGTGCAGCAAGCTCAGCAGTAATGCTTTACGGGATATCGCTCATTTATGGTATCACCGGAACCATGGACATTACCAGCGAAGCTATGACCGCGGGATTGATGAATAATTCTCCCCTGGTGATAACGGTAACCATTGTACTGACACTCGCCGGACTCCTTTTTAAGCTTTCATTGGTGCCGTTTCATGTCTGGACACCTGATGTTTACGAAGCTGCTCCTACTCCGCTTGTTTCATTTTTGTCTGTCGCACCGAAGGCTGCCGTGGTGCTTGTACTTATGCGTCTTGCCGGAATATTACCGGCTCAATATTTCCCGGTTTTGGGCGGGATCGCATTGATAAGCATGACCATTGGCAATGTAGCAGCACTGCTGCAAACCAATGCAAGACGATTACTAGCCTATTCCTCTATTGCTCAGGCAGGTTACTTACTAGTCGGAATAGCCGCTTACAGCCGGTTTGGGTTTGAGTCAGCCGTTTTTTATACGGCCGCTTACCTGATTATCAATCTTGCAGTTTTCTTTTTGATTGATCTTTTGCAACCCGTGTCAAACACAAATCTTACGTGCTTTGAAGGCTTAGGACGAAGAAATATGTGGATTTCCAGCATTCTGACGATCGCCATGATTGCCTTGGCAGGATTACCGCCAACTGCCGGATTTACTTCGAAGTTGCTTGTATTTTCCGCGCTTTGGGAAAGTTATCATCAGCAACATTTCCCCTGGATGCTGTGGCTGCTGATCGGAGGAATCCTTAATGCAGCGATATCCCTCGCTTACTATCTGCGAATCCCGTATTTATTGTTCTTTAAAGCATTGGCGCAGAAAAAAGCTCCTGCAAACCAAAGTATAACCGGCAAATTCATTGCAGGACTTCTTGTCGTTACGATCCTCCTGCTATTTTTCAATCCCGGCCTGCTTACCAGATGGATATCTGCCTTTTAGGGTTAATTTATCGCCCGGACTTTAAATCCGTCCTTCCGTAATAACGAAATAATGCCGCGATCACCACCCAGGTGACCGGCGCCTACTGCAAAAAAAGTTGGCTTTTCGGCTGCGATTTTACGGATTCTAGGCACCCATTTCAGGTTTCTCGAAAACAGCATTACTTCTTCATTCCCATCCATCCCATAATTACTGGCCATCATGAGATTATACAGGTCGTTGATTTTCTGAGACTTGTATAATGCGACCAAATTACTGAACTCTTTACGCGCCTGCGGAAGACTGTCTATCATGCTGATGATCGTCTTCACCTGTTCTTTGTAAGGGATTGTATCAAAAATTGCCATTTGTTCATCCAGCGTCTCAATCCCGATGACCTCGGATTTCTGCTTGGCTGCCAACTCCACCAATGACATTTCGTACGACTGAGGCTGGCACGCGAGGACTGCATTGAAAAGCGGCCCCATTAATATAAATGGTTTAGCTTTCTCGAACATTGCAATCCCCACGCCAACTGAATCTTTGTAAAACTTCGCCAGTCTTGCATATTCCTGCTCGGTAACCAGTTTCTTCAACTCGTTACCATCGGTCATGTTCATCGATTTCATCATGCTCGCCATCATGCCGGGATCGTCCATGTCAATTTCCAGGGCAACCTGTTGTGTTCTGGCTAATGTCGCTTTTAATGAGTCACTTAATGAGAAATCGGCCGGACATATCAAATGGATCGTTCCAAACAAATAGGAAGGCTTTGCCTGTCCGGGCGATGTGATTTCCCAAAGAAGGGAATTTTCTGTTGGCGCCTGTGCGCTGGCAAACAAGCTGGTAGCGAACAGAAAAATACTCAAAAGCGATCTTTTCATGGCTTGGCTAATTATTCCTTATTGCTATCAACCTCAATGCGTTCTTCCCTGTTAACCAGCTCCCATGCCGTATGAAAAACCAGTTTCACGATGGGTGCCTGTTTGTCGAAAAGGATTTTTTCGATATCATCGCCTGGCTTGTGATAATCTTCATGGACCCCGGTAAAATAAAAAATAACCGGAACGCCCATTTTAGCAAAATTATAATGGTCTGAGCGGTAATAGAATCGGTTTGGATCTTTCGGATCATTGAATGTATAATCCAGATTGTAATTGATGTACTTCTTATTCGCTTCTTCACTGATCGCGTGTAACTTGGAAGAAAGCTTGTCAGAACCGATCAGGTAAACGTATTTATGATCATTCTCATGCGCCTTATCCACACGACCGATCATGTCAATGTTCAAATCAGCAATCGTATTTTTAAGCGGGAATAGCGGGTTTTCAGAATAATATTCCGAACCGAAAAGCCCTTTTTCCTCACCTGTAACATTCAGGAACAATATGCTCCTGCGCGGTCCCTTACCCTCTGCTTTCGCTTTGCTGAATGCCTCCGCAAGTTCGAGCAACGAAACTGTTCCCGATCCGTCGTCATCTGCTCCGTTGTTAATTTCCCCATTATCAGAGATCCCGATATGATCCAAATGTGCGCTAATGACCAGGACTTCGTCTTTTTTGTCAGATCCCTCCATAAAGGCAGCAACATTCTCGGTTTCAATCGTCTCGCTCACGCGCTCGGCTTTCACTGCTACATTGCCTGACATTTGTTTTGAAAGCGGCTTACCAGATTTATCGATCGAAGCTTTTTCTTTCAGAAGTTTGCTGGTAGACGTGTTCAGAATCTGCGCAGCAATGCTCGCCGGAACTGCAAAGGCAGCCAGGCTGTTTGGCGCTTCTACCACAGGTTTTAATGTAGGAGCGCTAAAACGCCTCGCCATAACCGCCCGCTGACGGATTTCCTTGTCCAGATCGTCGCCCGTTTTATCAGTAACGATGAACACATATGTTGCCCCTCTGTCCAAGGCAACCCTTGCCTTGGCCTGCCAGGAAACAGGTCCGCTCCACTTCGTTTTCTCACCCGTGCCGCTAACCAGGTATTTCCCATCTGCACTTTTCGGCTCACCTTCAAAAACAACGACAGCCTTACCTTTAATATCCAGGTTATTATAGTCGGTGTAAGCCGGATCATCAATGCCATAGCCTACTAAGATTACCTCAGAGCTTGTTTCCTGCGGCACATTCAGAATTCCATTGAGATAGAATTCTTTATTAAACTCATATTTTTTACTGCCCGCTTTTACATAAACCTCACCCCAGCTTCTTTTATGGAGATTATATTTTTGCAAATAACTTTTCGAGCCGTCCGCAGCTGTGGCAGCCGGCGTCAAACCATACTGTTTGTAGTAGCTTGAAACGTATTCTGCGGCCTTTTTTTGGCCTGGCGAACCCGTATCCCGTCCTTCAAGACTGTCCGAGGCAATGATTACCAAATGTTTTTTCAAGTCATCGGGCGTAATGCTCTCTGCATATTTCGCAGCATCATCCTGCGCAAAAGTGAGGGTTGATATGGACAGGAGCATTCCTGCCAGCAAATTCTTATTCATATAAAGCGTTAAAAAGTCAATTCTCACAAAGAAACTAAACGCCCCGGCCAATGCAAAATTTCATCAAACCAGACACATCGCAGATTACTTGCGACGCCACAACACATGAGCATATCCTCCAAAACATTCAAACACAAAAAAGCCCCGAACTCTCTCCGACTTACTTTCTTTGTAAAGTCGGGTAGTCCGGGACTTCTTCTCACAGAATCACGCTACTTATTATTGCTCTTTGGGCTTATCCTTGATGACTAATTGCAGCTCAGTCTTTGTCGTCGTTAGGCTCAACTGATTAAAATATTCCGAAACTGCATTAGCTTCCTCGTTAAACCAAAAGCATCGATAAAAATTTTTCGAAGTCTGGTGAAACCCATCCACCACCATAGCCGGACTCCCCGATTTCAACCAAACCACATCTCCTATTTGAATTTCTTCTTGTTGTTGCATTGTGAGTTAAAAAATTTAGTTGTCAGTCCAAGCCCATCACGTAGCCATATACCACCGAACCATTTTCAAGTATCGCATAAGCGCGGTAGAAACGCTGATTATAATTTAACGATTCGGGATCATTCACAAAAAGCGACTTCAATCCTTTCGTTGTTAGCAGGGCAGAAAATGGGAATTTTTTATCATAGGCGTCAATTTTAGGATCCACGCTGAAATCTTGATCATCTGCTGACTCCTTAAAGTTGAGCAATATTCCGTACTCGATAATTCTGATATCACCCAAATCTTCAAAAAACACTCGGTATTCGGTTTGAGCTCCATTCTTAAAGTACTCTCTTGTCTCAATTTTAGCTTCTTTCAAAGGAATGGGCGCAAATTCCATTACATCACCATAAACCACAGAGTTAACTCCGTAAGTTACATAAGCTCTATAATACATAATTTTGAAACCAACTGGCGGTGCAGCATCGACCTTGAATTTTTCTCCGCTACTAACGGGCATAGGAAATACAATTTTATTGTCTGCAATTGTCGGCGTTTTTGTAAAAGGAGCATTGCTATTAAAGTCTGCGGAAAAAACGACGCCATACCCTGTAATCTGAATATTCCCTACCTTTTCTACATTAAGTTTATAGCGATACAAGTTTGTGTTTTGATTTTCGACAGTAAGCGCTAATGTTTGAACAACGGGAGCCTCAGCTGGCTCCTCCGGCACGTAGTGATCCTGACAGGAAAAGGCGAAAAGAAAAAGTGCTGCGAGCAGCGTTGAGAGTTGAAGAGAAATGCGCTTCATAAGCTGATGTTTTGATGTTGAAATCATGTTTCAACCGCAATAATATATCAGCGCCCCATATGTTCCATCACTCCTTAACGCTCCATTGAACTAACGGCAATGGTTGAATTATTTATCGGTGATATGTGGTCTCAATTCAGATTGGTCAACTTCACGAAAGCCACTTCTTTTTGGTTCTTAGCAAGATATTTGACCCGTACTTTATCCCCAATTTTAAAAGAATTCACTAGCGTGCGGGGAACATCGGTCAATGTTGCTACAAAATTTCTGCCTTGGACCGGCTCTATCTGAACCTGTACTTTCGCAGCTTGTCTTGATTGAGGTTTTTCGGGTATGTCAATAAAAAGTATAATAGCTTCTGTCTCTATCCCAAAGCGCTTTATATGCCTTCCCCTGTTCCGTTTACATCTTGCATAAAAATTTGAATAGACATACAGAAGTGCTGAAAAAGTAAAAAAGTAAATCCCAAACCCCATCACTGTGCGTGTATTAAATGAATAAATTAAGAATCCGTACGCCTTTCTCTATCTCAGGTAAGTGGACAGCCTCACGATCACCAATGTTCCTGCCGCGTCGCCATTATCGTGCACCTTATCAACAAACTCGACCTCTGCATGATGTCCCTGCCTGTTAAGCACAGACAGACGGTCGCTGGAAATACCAAGCCCTTTGGACTCATGATACCTGTTTTTTTCGTTGATGGCCCTTAATTCAAAGGATCTTTTTCTGCCAATTCCATTATCATCGATTCTGCATTCGAAGATATCTTCATTGATCTTTCTGAATTCCACCAGCAGCTTCCGTTCCAGTTCGGAGTGCATTAGCCCATGCCAAAGGGCATTTTCCACATATGGCTGGACCAGCAGGGAAGGAATCATAATTCCTTCATCTTCAAGCTCTTCATCGAAACGGATTTCATACGAAAAGCTGTTTGAAAACCGCATTTCTTCCAGTTGGAGATAAAATTCCAGGATATCGCGCTCCTCGTCAATCGTTATCAAGCTTCTGCCGGAATTATTTAACAGATTGCGGAATAGCTTCGCAAATAGGTTCAGATACTTGCTGGCCTCTTTAAATTTCTCAGAAACTATGCATTCCTGAATGCTATTCAGGCAATTGAAAACAAAATGCGGGTTCATTTGTGCGCGCAAAGCCATTAGCTGGCTCTCCGCAAGTGCCTTACTGATTTCGAGCAGCTCTATTTCCTTTTCTTTGGCTGCGGCCTGAGCAATTGCCTCCGCAATTTTGCCCGAACATATAGATGTAATAATTGACATTGCTTTCAGATGCTCACTTTTGAAATAATTCTTCTTATAATGCTCCGAATCCACCACACCTATCACTTTTCCATCATGCAGAATAGGAACGGATAGCTCAGAAAACCGTCTTTGCTCGATCACTACATATCTTGGATCCCTGGAAGTATTCCTTATTACTAAGTGCTTACCTGTTTTCGCAACCGTCCCAATGATGCCTTTGCCAACCGGAATTTCCGTTCGGCTGTCCTGTTCAGACGTTTTCGGGCTATTGTAAGTATAAGCGGCTTTCTGCACAAGCACATTCCTTTTATGATCCATCAGATAAACCACGCAGTCTTGGAGATGTAAATGCAATACGCAATTGTAGGCAATGTCCCAGCAAATTTCTTTTACAGAATTTTCAGGGTAAACAGCATTGGCGAAGTAGTCAATGCTCGCATCCATTATGCGTTTCCGCTTTCTTTTCAGATATACATTATATATGTTGACCATCAGCGCGCAAAACAAGATTGCCACTGCTCCAAGGAACCACGATTCACGCCACCACGGAGGCTGAATGTTAATGGCTAATGTCTTTGAAATACTCATCCAAATACCCCGCTCATCCGTGCTTCTTACCTTAAACCTATACTTTCCCCAGGGCAGATTCTTATAAGAAGCTACTAAGGACCGACCCGAATGGATCCAGGTCTGATCGAAACCTTCGAGCATATAACTGTATCGCAATGTTGGTACATCGCGGTGCACCAGCGACGCAAATTGAAATGTGAGATAATCTTCATCGTGTGATAAGTCTAATTGTGGATTTCTCATGAAATCTTCTTTTTCCTTGCCAAAAATTTTCACGGACGTTATATGCGGCGGCTCCCTCACTTTCAAGGCGGCGAATTTGGATGGATCAAAGACTACAACATGATCAAGCATTGTAGCATAAATCCTTTTATTTGCCACAAACAAATCATTATAATAGTCTTGAAGATTCTGCCCAAGATCCACGTCTACCTTTGTAAGCGCCTTTGATTCCGGATTAAAGAAAAGAAGCCCTTCAATGCCCGAAACCCATATATTGTTCAGATGGTCAATGGCAATGTTATTCAGATTGTCATAGGGGAGCCCATTTCCTGTGTTTAAACTGTCGGTAACATTATAATTTTCATTTAGTTTAAGAACACCTCTCCCCCAAACCGCCATCCAGATGTTTCCCAGCTCATCCTCAACCATTTGGTTAACCATAAAACCATACGTCTTATTAAAATAAACTTCAAAAAACTGCTGCTTATATGTATCAAATTTCAAAATGCCGTATTTATTGGCAAATAGAATGTTCCCATTGCGCTGTATCAGAAAACTATAAGCGTTGGCCAGCGGAAACGCTCCAAAACGCTCACTTTTGCCGTCGAAGCGCGTGATGACCTCTTTCGAAGGGTTATATCTGTACAGGGCATCATCAAGGATTTGAAACCAGATATTACCGACCGGATCAGCAAAAATAAAATTTGAGGTCTTTGCTTTGAATTTGACTCCACCCGCAATCAATGGTTCCAACCTCTCGCTTCCAGGTCGCAGAAAATGTATTCCATCCAGGCCTGCAAACCACCAAACTCCTTTTGACTTAACTGACATAAAAAATTTGTTTTTAACCAGATCAGGACCATTATTGGAGATATACCGCTGATAATGTCTGGTTTTCATATTAAATCGGACAATCCCATCCTCTTTGGCGGCCATTATCGTACTCCCGTCAACCACTATTGAGTTTGCATGGGCAAAACCTGTGTGCAAAAAATACTTGAAGCTAGGCAATTGGTAAATCGCCTGAACCGGAGCATTGGCCTGAACTTTACTGATCCCATTTAATGTGCCGAGCCATACATTTCCTTCCGTGTCTTCGATAGCCGCCCAGAAGAATCCATACCCGATTGAATACTTACGGTTTTGGCTATACGGAATCTTCCTGATAGGCTCGCCGGATTCTTTTACGTAAGCTGCAAATGCCCAGGTCGAAATCCAGACACGACCTTTTTTATCTATGAAAATTCTATTGCATCCTTCATAAATTCGCTCGCCGTCCAACTCAGAATACGAAATGACCTTATTGGTTTTATGACTCCAAAAATTCAGGGATTTTGTTTTGTTGCTTCCATACCAAAGGTTGGATTCTGCATCAACTCCAATCGCAAAAACATCGGCTGCATCGAAAATGGGTACATTGTTTGGGTTATTTAATTTATGATAAATCGTTTTCTTTCTGAGATCAATAAAAAAAGTTTCCGGGCCACTCATCCAAAACCCGCCCCTGCCATGATCCCAGACAAGTGTCGCAAGGTCGTATCTCACACTTTGCAGAATCCGCGCATCCGACACCTGACTTTCCAGCTTTGCAAGGTTCCCATTGATGTATATATAAATTCCTGATTGCGTCAAAAACCATAGGCGGGAAAAGCCGTCGAGATAAATATTATAGATATCTATTGAGCTCAATTGCTCAAAACGCGGATCACTTACATATGCGCCTTCCTTCCGATTGAAGATCTTGATGCCCTGTGTTGTTCCGATAATCAATTCATCCTGGCCCAGCAGCTGGATAGCATTGATATATAAATCTTTCAACCCATTCTCATTTCCATATTGCCTTATGGCCGCCCCATCGAATCGATTCAATCCCTTTATCGTCCCTATCCAAAGAAACCCATCGCTATCCTTATAAAGGCTCCTGATCACCTTGCTGCTCAACCCATCATTCGTACGCAAATTTTGAAAGATGAACTGGCCACTGACCAACCCAGGTAAAAGACATAAAAACAGGCAGATCTTATATAGCATTTCAGTCCCTAAATCAGAATAAAACCTAAGTTCATTTTTTTCTCGGGAAAACTATTTTCCGTTTATTAAACGGTTAGGATAAGTTCTTTAAAGGACATGTTCTCACAGCAAATCGCTCTTTTCAGCTCAAATTGCCACTTCACCAAAATTCCAAACATTGAATAATTCTAATTCACTGTCTTTGTAATTGCTGCTACCGACTTAAATGTAATCCTACAAGATAACTCAAACAATATCAACCCTTAACGCCCGACCAAGAAGCAAAAAGCGTAAAAATTACCGTTAATTCACCCATTCCCGCCCAACAATCAACGCATTTCAGATTCTCCAATTCCATCCCACAATTTTAAGCCTCGATTCGAATCACAGGATTCAGACTTAACATTTTTATCACTTTAACCATCACTCCATATATGACAATAAGCATATGAAAACAATCCAACTCCCGACGCTCGCCCCAAAAGAACGGCCCCGCGTCAAACAGATCACAACGCCTAACATTTCCCTCCCTATTAATTGACAACATGACAAGAAAAAACTTTTCCAGGCCACAAACCTGACACACTAAACAGGATGACTATGAAACGAATAATTTTTTACACACTAATATTTTTGACTGCATGCATTGCAGGTGTGCATGCGCAACAATTTCCAAGTACAAGAGGCGGAACTGTTTGCGCCTCTTGTGCAGGCGGATATGACATAATAACTGGAAACCCTTCTTTGTCTAACATATTTGCATTAGCGGGAGAACCGCAATTGTCATGGCAGGGACAATTAGGGACTCAAAAGCTCCCCATACCATATGGTGATTTTATAGACAGCTACACCATTTTAACTCTTGAGAATAGCACTATAAGCCAGTCGAAAGTACAAAAAATAATTAGCGGTTTTCAACCTGGTAAAACATATACGATTCGCTATAAAGTTCTATCATCGAGGACCGCAAATTCGGGTTATGGAAAGTCTGCAACCATGACGATTACTACAACAGGTGAGTTCCCATTTGTAACTACGGTTGGATCTCGCACCACCACTTTTGGGTCTAATACCAATGTCTGGATTAGTGAAGCCTTCACTTTTACTGCCTCTGCTACCGAATTAGTCTTCCATTTAACAGGAGGCACCAGTGCCTCAGGTGTCAATAATAACTTAGGTTATGTAAACTTTGACATTATCGATTTTCCACTTGATTGCATATTACCAACTAACCAAGTGCAGTTATCACAAACAGTTCTTACCACCCCGTTTCCTTGTGGAAAAGTAAACTTAAATTCAGTAGTCACGAGCACAACTCCCGAGGGAGGCAAGTTAGTGTGGCAGTATGGGACGTCTTTCCCAAAAGGTTATGCCTCTCATTTGACCGATGCTAATTCAGAGGCCGCTGGTGTTGCTGCTAACGAGTACATGGCATTTTACTACAGTGAAGTTAACCAATGTTACAATACAAATTCTTCCACAGCTGGTGTACAAGTAAAACATGTCCCGACCCAAGTTTCACTCAAACGCAATATCCTCTCCAACGCTTGCCCATCTAATACCGTCAGTTTAGAGTCGGTCTCAAATACGCCAGTTAGTCAGGCAATCGGCATTAAATGGTTCAACAATGCCAGTCATCAGGGTGCCGAGCTTGATCCAAAATCAATTACTTCCTCGGGAACGTACTACGCTTTTTTGTATGACTTGGTAAATGGGTGTTTTTCTACGGATTTATCGACTGCGAAGGTGAATGTGACAATATCTTCCTGTGAATCTTGTGGTCAAATAAATGATGCTGTCATACTAAGCAAGGACAATACTGGCAACACTTGTCCCGTGCAAACGGTCGATCTCAACAGCTTCGTCCTTAATGGCGCTCCACAAGGAACTACACTTGTTTGGTTTACTGGTTTACACCATAGCGGCACCAAAGTTGTTGATCCAACAAAAGTTGCTGTGTCCGGCACTTATTATGCATATTTCTATAACGCTGCAAATGATTGCTACAGTGCAGACGATGGTGGTAATAACATTACAGTGACAATCACAAATTGCCCTCCCACAAAAGTTAATCTCAATCTAAAAGTCTTCCTCCAAGGTGCAACAACGCAGGAAAACGGCGTCGCAACGATGAGGAATGATTTGCAGAAATTTCCAACTAGCGTTTCAACTTACGGGTTGCTTCCTACCCAGGATCCTTACGGCGGAGGGGAAGTGTTTGCGGATATTAATAGCACTCTTTCTGAAAACAAAATTGTCGACTGGGTAAAAGTAGAGATTCGTAGCATGCAAAATCCAGCCGTAATTCTTGAATCTAAAAGTCTTCTGCTTAGACCGGATGGAAGTGTAGTGGATAAAGATGGCTTTGCTCCGAAGTTCAATCCGCAGTTTGGAGGTGTTCGGATTGCTGTCAAGCATAGGAATCACCTTGGTGTGTTGGGCCTTGGAATAGTGTCCTTCAATGCTGGAACTATCAATTATGACTTTTCTGCAGACTTGTCAAAAGCCTACCAAGTCGTGCCCAAGCCACAAATGATTTTGAAAAATGGAGTTTGGTGTATGATTGCTGGAGACGCAAACTCTGACCTTCTCGTTGATTCGGGAGATGTTCCATCCTTTAATAGCGCCTTTAAAGCAAGTTTAAGTAAGACTTATCATCTGACGGACCTGAATATGGATGGCGTGTTGGATAGTGCAGATGTAACAATTTTTAATAACAATTTCAAGGCGGGCTACTATTCAAGCATAACTAAATACATAGCTAATTAAACAACCTATAACTATAATAATATGAATTTGACTTTTAAAAGATCATCGTTACTGTTTGCACTAATCCTTTTTGCAAACATGCTCAGGGCTCAAACAATTAATCTTCAATTCCAAAATACTTCCTTGTCCCCTGATGGCTTAACTTACAAGTTTGATTTATGGGCATTTCAAGGCCAGGGATACAACACTGCAAACCCGGATGAGAGCAATTGGCAGGGGATGAATGTTCGTGCGGACATTAATGTACCCGCTGGCGTTGTCATTACGACTGCGTCAATTGCAAGGAATTTCACTTACACTTCCGTAGGCGCAGTGTCTTTCCCAGCACCAGGTGATGTCGTAGTGGATAAAAATAGCTTCAGCATTAACCTTTTGCGAGATGAAGATCAAAGCGATATCCCAGCAGGGACTGGATGCATGCTGGGAACGGTTACAATAAATTTCTCCGGCGCAGTGCCTGCTTCAAATACAATTACAGTTCGTCCTTTTGACATCACTGAATTGCAGGGCGCATATACTTCATTCTGGGCTAATCTGAATGATTCTGTGATTAGAAGAATTTTCCAAACGTTCCCAGTCGATCAAAGCCTTCCGGTTAACCTTACTTCATTTGACTCAGAAAAGGAAGGTTCAGCAGTTAATTTGACATGGGCCACAACAGCAGAGACTAATAGTGATCGCTTTGATGTTCAGCGCAGTTCGAATGGCAAGGAGTGGCGCACTATTCAAAGTATAAAAGCAAAGGGAGAAAGCAGTTCCAAAATTGAGTATTCAGCTATTGATACAGACCCATTTGAGGGCGATAATCTGTATCGTCTGCATATGATAGATAAAGATGGGACCAGCGCTTACAGCCGTATCCGTACTGTAAAGTTTGAAGGAGTTGCGACTTTCATGTACCCTAATCCTGTCTCAGAAGAACTTACGATTAAAGCAGCAGATTGGAACAAGATTACGAAGGTGGAGATCCTGGGCTCAAATGGTAAAGCTGTTTACCAATCTACTGGAAAGCCATCGCCAAATGTAAAAATTAGAAACTTGTCGAATGGAGTCTATCTGGTGCGTTTGACTAATACAAACGGATCTGAAACAACTCATAAAATAGTGGTAAATAATTAGTCAAGGAGACTAATATTTACACTGGTCAGACTCGATTAATAATAACGAAACGAGTCTGGCCTTTCATGAAGTTCTCGAAAATGATTAGCGATACCACACTTGTAAACTAGATTATCATGTTGAAGCGAATCCTTATATTTTGCATGGTCGTTGTTGCTACGTCATCCTGTGAGAAGGATAAAGAGAAACCTTGTGTTGCCCCAGTTTTCGGAAAAAATATCATCGGGACCTGGACAGGTAACTTTGAACTGACACCTAAAATTAAAGCCGGTCTTACATTTTCTGAAAACGGTCAGTTTGAGGATACAGGTGGTTTGCTCTTTGGCAATAAGAACGAGTCCCCGTTAACCTGGACCGTCAAAGGAGATTCTCTCAAAATCACAGGAAAGTTCAAGGATAAAGGAATCAAAAATTATTCTTTCTCAGCATTGACCAACACCTGCGACTCCATTGTGCTGGATGTTGAAGGGATTGACAAGATATTTCTGAAACGGAAATAAGACTAATGCAGGTGTTTCATTAGGTGTGTTGAAGTAAAAGGAGGCGCTGATATCGGCGTCTCTTTTCTTGTTTTATTGCACTTCTCTCATTACAAACCGCATTTTTCGGCTGGTAACAATAAATTAATTGTAAAATACTGTTATTCAGCAGAAAAAGTCCGTACATTTGCACCCTATTTGACAAAAAATCAGTCAAACTAAAAGCAAAACGGTTCACTGCCGGTTTTAAGCCGCCGAAAGGACAACCGTAAACAATTGATCTATAAAACAATGCAAGCCATTCGTAACATCGCAATCATTGCGCACGTTGACCACGGTAAAACTACATTGGTTGACAAAATCATTCACGCTTCAAAGTTATTTCGCGATAACCAGGAGTTTGATGACCTAATCCTTGATAATAATGATCTTGAAAGGGAGCGTGGTATCACCATCACTTCTAAGAACGTATCGGTGCGTTACAAAGACGTAAAAATCAATGTAATTGATACACCAGGTCACGCAGACTTTGGTGGTGAAGTGGAACGCGTACTTAAAATGTCTGATGGCGTTTTGTTGCTTGTTGATGCATTCGAAGGCCCTATGCCACAAACACGTTTCGTACTAGGCAAGGCAATCGGCCTTGGCTTGAAACCAATCGTGGTTGTAAATAAAGTAGATAAAGAAAACTGCCGCCCGGAAGAAGTTCAGGAAAATGTATTCGACCTGATGTTCAACCTTGGCGCTACCGAAGATCAGCTTGATTTCGTTACCGTTTACGGTTCTTCGAAACAAGGATGGATGGGCCCGGATTGGAAAACACCAACGGATAACATTACATTCCTGCTGGATACCATTATCGAATCAATCCCTGCACCGGTTATTGACGAAGGAAATGCACAAATGCAAATCACTTCTCTTGACTATAACGCATTCGTAGGCCGTATCGCGATCGGTCGTGTGAAACGTGGTGTGCTGAAAGAAGGCGCTAACATGATGCTTTGCAAAGCTGACGGCGTTTTCAAAAAAGTGAAAATTAAAGAATTGCAGATATTTGAAGGACTGGGTCGTGTGAAGGTTTCCGAAGTTACGGCTGGTGATATCTGCGCAGTGACTGGAATCGAAGATTTTGAAATTGGCGATACACTTGCTGATGCTGAAAATCCAGAACCACTTCCACGTATCGCTGTGGATGAGCCTACGATGAATATGCTCTTCACCATCAACAATTCTCCATTCTTCGGTAAGGAAGGTAAGTTTGTAACATCACGTCACCTTCGTGACCGTCTGATGAAAGAAACTGAGAAAAACCTTGCATTGCGAGTTGAAGCAACTGATACAGAAGATAAATTCCTTGTTTTCGGACGTGGTATCCTTCACTTGTCTGTATTGATCGAAACAATGCGTCGTGAAGGTTATGAATTGCAACTAGGTCAGCCTCAGGTTCTTTTTAAAGAAGACGAAAAGGGCGAGCGCCTTGAACCAATCGAAACATTGGTTGTGGACGTGCCGGAAGCAACTGCTGGAAAAGTGATCGAATTGGCAACACAGCGTAAAGGTGAGTTGTTGATCATGGAACCAAAAGGAGATTTGCAACACCTTGAATTCGAGATTCCTTCAAGAGGTTTGATCGGACTGCGTTCTAACGTTTTGACTGCAACACAAGGTGAAGCGGTTATGACACACCGTTTCAAAGAATTCGGAACATTCCGTGGACCGATTCCAGGACGTATCAGTGGTTCTATTATTTCGAAAAACACAGGACCTGCAACAGGATATACCATTGATAAATTGCAGGATCGCGGACGTTTCTTCGTTGAGCCGGGTGATGAAATCTACGGTGGCCAGGTAATTGGCGAGCACAACCGTCCGAATGACATTGTTGTGAATTTACAGGAAGCTAAGAAATTGACAAACATGCGTGCATCAGGAACAGATGATGGTTTGAGGATCGCTCCAAAAATCAACTTCTCTCTTGAAGAATCGATGGAATATATCCAGAAAGATGAATATCTGGAAGTTACGCCACAGAGCATGCGTATGCGTAAAATATATCTGGAAGAAAACGATCGTAAACGTAATTCCGGAAAAATGGAAATGGCGTAATAGCCATTTAGCATTATACTGAAAGGAGGCATAAATTTTATGCCTCCTTTTTTATTTTTTACGAATTCAGATTTCGGAGAAACCCTTGCAGGAAATTTGGGATAATCCGAGAAACCAAGGCCATAATTTTAAGGATCGCATTGCGCATAAAACATTCTACTTATTTGCATTTTTTATACTATTTCAAGATTAATTGGTTTTTTATTTTTATAAAATATAATCAATTATGTTTGTATTGACTAAGACAAAATTTTCATTAACATACTTAATATCAATACTTTAAATAATTAAAAATGTCATATATAGAACCGGCTCCAATTAAGGACAAAGAAAATCCATTGGAATCAATGATGCAGCGGTTTGATAAGGCCGTTGATCTTTTGGGAATCTCAGAGGAGATGTACCATATTTTGAAAGTACCACGCAAGCAAGTCATTGTAGGACTGCCTGTTATGATGGACTCAGGACAAATTAAAACCTTTGAAGGTTACCGTGTTATACATTCGACAATCCTCGGCCCCAGCAAAGGCGGCATCCGCTTTGATCCGGATGTAAACCTGGATGAAGTGCGTGCGCTGGCTGCGTGGATGACCTGGAAATGTGCGGTGGTGGATATTCCTTATGGTGGCGCCAAAGGAGGCGTTGCTTGTAACCCGCGCGAAATGTCAGCGGGAGAAATCGAACGTTTGATGCGTGCTTATACAACTGCGCTTTTGGACGTTTTGGGGCCGGATCAGGATATTCCTGCGCCGGATATGGGAACTGGCCCGCGAGAAATGGCATGGCTTATGGATGAATATTCCAAATCAAAAGGCATGACGATCCCGGCCGTAGTTACGGGCAAACCTTTGGTACTGGGCGGCTCTCTGGGCCGTACAGAGGCGACAGGACGCGGCGTAATGGTTTCGGCACTGGCCGGGATGGAGAAACTGCGCATTAACCCTTATCGCGCAACAGCTGTGGTTCAGGGCTTTGGTAATGTGGGTTCACATGCCGCTTTACTTTTACGCGAAAGAGGTGTTGCGATCCACGCGATCAGCGATATTTCCGGTGCTTATTATAATGATAAAGGGATCGACATCGCGGCAGCAGTGGCCTATCGGGATGCAAATAAGGGCTCCCTGGAAGGTTTTTCGGGAGCAGAGCCTATCCCCGGCGACGATTTGCTGACATTGCCCGTTGACGTGCTCGTGCCTGCTGCAAAAGAGGATGTTATAACAAGAAAAAATGTCGCCGGAATTCAGGCGAAAATGATCGTAGAGGGTGCAAATGGCCCTACTTCGTTCAAAGCAGACGACATTATTAATGAAAAAGGAATCATGGTTGTGCCGGACATTCTGGCCAATGCTGGCGGCGTAACGGTTTCCTATTTCGAATGGGTGCAAAACCGCATCGGTTATAAATGGACGCTGGAACGCATTAACCGCCGGACAGACCGGATCATGCAGGATTCGTTCGATAAGGTGTACGAAACGTCATTGAAATACAAAGTGTCGCTGCGGATCGCTGCCTACATTGTTGCCATTGACAAAGTGAGCAGCACTTATAAATTCCGCGGAGGATTTTAATTTTAGTCCATCTGACAAAAGGCAGTTTTCTTCACAGAGAACTGCCTTTTTGCATTTTAATCCGCTTGGTAACATTAAGGAAATATTATTAAACCACAAGCCCACCTATGCAATAGAGTTTTCTTGCAAACAGAATGTTAACTTTAAGGTCGAAACTAAGACGGCGAACGACTGAATGCCAACGCTTTTTACACCAAGATCATGTCTCTAAGTCCCCGCTTTATTGCTTTTATACTGGCATTCCTGATTTCCCTGATTACCACTTCTTTTCTGGCTTTCGTGGAAGGAGTTTCGAGGGGAATGATGTTCGTTTCGGCTATATCGGCCTTTATTTCCTCGTTTTTTCTGGTTTTGTATGCCGTTGACATTCTGGTTTTCCGGGAAGTGAACAAAATGTACAGGACAATTCACAAGCTTAAAATGAAGGATTTCAACCTCGCTCCAAGGAAGAAACTCATCACGGAATCCAATCCGCTCAAAACCATAAACGATGAGATTTTTGTTTATGTAACCAAAAAACAAAAGGAGATCGATGAGCTGAAAAAGCTGGAATTGTTTCGCCGGGAATTTCTCGCAGATGTTTCCCATGAGTTCAAAACACCGATTTTCGCTGCACAGGGCTTTATCCACACATTGCTCGACGGCGCGATGGATGATGAGAATGTGAGAGAGCGGTTTCTGATCAAAGCTGCAAAAAACCTGGACAGCCTGGATGTGCTTGTGAAAGATCTGCTGGTGCTTTCACAAATGGAAACGGGCGATATTAAGATGAACATTGCGCCTATCGACATTCGGTTGCTGGCGCTGAACATTTTCAGCAGGCTCGAAAATATCGCGAAAGATAAAGATGTGACATTCAAGGTAAAGCCCGATGAGCTGGCCGAAGTATGGGTGCTGGCGGATGCGGACCGCATGGAGCAGGTGATGCTGAACCTGATCGAGAATGCTGTGAAATATGGCAATGAAGGCGGAAAAGTTATCGTGCATTTCAGTGAGGGGAAAAAATTTGTAGAGATTGCCGTCCGGGATAACGGCCCCGGAATTCCGCACGAGCATTTGAACCGCATTTTTGAGCGCTTTTATAGAATTGACAAGAGTCGCAGCAAAGAAATCGGCGGAACAGGGCTCGGTTTGGCAATTGTAAAGCACATCCTGAATGCGCATGACACCAAAATTGCAGTCATGTCCAAACCCGAGAAAGGAACCACTTTTTCATTTAAGCTCGAAAAGGCATACATTAGTCCCGCCTCTGAAAGCATTCCGGAAGCGGTTGCTACACAAGCGAATCCTTAATATATTTTTAACTTATAAACGATTACCCATGTTTGTTCACAACGTATTTTTTTGGCTGAAAGAAAAAGATAACGAGGAAGCAAGGCAGGCACTTCTTGCCGGCATTAAATCCCTGGAAGCCATTGAATCTATCGACTCCGTATTTATTGGCCCTCCTGCCGCTACGCGCCGCCCCGTGATTGACGCGACTTACGACTTCGCTGAAATCCTGGTTTTTGCTGATGAGGCAGCGCATGACGTATATCAGGTTCATCCTTTGCATAAGAAATTCGTAGACGAATGCGCGCATCTTTGGGAGCGTGTACTGATCTATGACGTGGAAGCATAATTGCAAATGTTTGTTAACAAGTTATCCACACCGACCCTGTGGATAACTTGTTAACAAACTTATAAATTCTGCATTTACAGCGCCTTACCTGCCATTTAGGTTATCCATATCATGTGGATAACTGTTTCAAAGCTTCCCTTTACTTCTCTGCGAGGTCACTTACAGGCACTAATAAATGGTGAAAATCGTTTTATAAATAGTACAAAACGACTTAAAGCCATGAGATCAAATAGAATGGTGCTGTCTGTTATCGTGACGATCATTGCAGCAATAAGCATATCTTCCTGTACATACAGGTCACACGGGCCAGGTTATGGTTATGACTACGGATACGGACCCAGCTATGGTTACCGTTATCACAGAGTGCCACCTCCGCCACCAAGAGTTGTGGTTGTGAAACCGCATCCTCAGCACCGGAAAGTAATTCGCGCCGATCGTTATAATTCCAGCCGTTATAGCAACAAGGCTTACAAACGCCAATACAATAATGGCAATCATTACGGGCAGCGAAACAGAACGCGCGGGCCGAGATAATTTTGAAATAAAGCATTGAAAAGCAGTACGATTAAGATCATTTCTTAGTCGGACTGCTTTTTTATACCTTTGGTTTCATGGATCTATTTAACAGACTGGAAGTCTATGCCCGGCAGTTTCCGGACAAGCTTGCTTATGGATTTGTGGAGAAAGAGGGTGGCTTGTCTGAAACGCTTAGCTATGCAACATTACTGGAAGCGGTGAGGGCGGCTTCCGGCCAGCTGGCTGACATTTGCCAGCCGCGCGCCCGGGTTATCATCCTGTTGCCTGCCGAAGCGGCATTTATTAAAGTGTTCCTCGGTTCATTGCACGCCGGCCTCATTGCGGTGCCATGCCCCATTGGTTATTCCGAACCGGCTATTCAAAGGATTTTAAACATTATAAAAGACTGCGAAGCTTCGCTCATCATTACCAATCAAAAGTCCCTTAAAATGCTTTCTCAAAGGCAAACGGAGGCTTCCAGGACATTAAGAGCACTGGACATTCAGTGGTTTTTTACAGATGAGCTTAGTAATGATGACTCTAAACAAACGGCGAAGCAAGTTTCCGCTCCCGATGAAACTGCCTATCTCCAATATACGTCGGGTTCAACAGGTCATCCCAAAGGCGTTATGGTTAGCCATGCCAATCTTACCGCCAACTTAAATGCGATCAACAATTGTTTTGGCCGAACGGCTGCGGACACTTCCGTAACCTGGCTCCCGCATTATCACGACATGGGCCTGGTGGACGGACTGCTTTCCCCTGTTTTCACAGGCGGCACCGGGCTGATCATCTCTCCTATTTTATTCATTACCAAACCGTTATTGCTGCTCGAAACCATTTCCCGACATCAGGCAGCGGTTTGTGGCGGGCCCGGGTTTGGACTCGATCACTGTGTGGCCCGTATAAAGCCCGAACAGCTGGAAACATTGAATCTCAGTTCTTTGCGTGTATTATATGTGGGTGCAGAACCCGTGCGCATTACCAGCCTGGAAAAGTTTGCTGAAACGATGCAAGTAACTGGTTTCAAGAGAGAAAGCCTGGTTCCAGCCTATGGGTTAGCAGAGGCAACGCTGGCTGTAAGCCTGCACTTGCATGGCACGCCAATGATTTTCCGGCCCATATCGGAGACGAACGCTAAAATGGTGGTGGCTTGCGGCCCGCCCGTTGAGTTTACCAATGTTACTATTGTCGAACCGGAGCTGAATTCAATTCAGAAAGACGGAGAGATAGGAGAAATTTGGGTGCGTAATGAAGGCGTTGCGCTGGGTTACTGGGAAAATCCGGCTGCCACCAATATGACTTTTAAATCATTTACGGCGTGTGGAAAAGGTCCGTTTCTGCGGACCGGCGACTTGGGCTTTTTGTCTGACGGACAGCTTTTTATCACAGGCAGAAAGAAGGAGCTGATCATTATTCGCGGGACAAACTATTATCCGCAGGACATTGAAGAAGTGGTGGGTGCCTGCCATGAGCACATTCACCCGCATGGAACCGCGGCATTTTCTATTGAAACCGAACAAGGTGAAGAACTGATGATCGTGAGCGAGGTTAGAAACAATGCTCAAAATGAAGATGATACGGATGAAATTAAAACAAATATTGCCAATAGCGTAGGTCTGGCGTTTGGTTTGGTGCCCCATAAAATTGTGCTCGCAGCGGTCGGGAAATTGCCAAAAACGTCCAGCGGGAAAATTCAACGATTAAAAGCACGGGAAGTTTTTAATACAAATTAGGCTTTCTTTTATCACCACTTAATCATTTAAGCCGCTTTTTTCCACTAAAAACGGATAAAATCCCTATTTTCACCGCATTAAAATCTTACTAACGCTCCCTTAAACCGCACCATGGATAAGACTTATACCGAAATCTCCGGCTGGATCATTGAGCGTATAGCGCATCATGCAGAGCTCAATCCTGAAAAGGTTACCACAGACACAGACATTGTCAACTTCCGCCTCGATTCGCTTTTAATGGTTAACATCACTTCTGAGCTCGAAGAATGGCTGGGAATGGAACTTAGCCCTTCTATTTTTTGGGAAATGGGCACCATTGCAGCCACGACCGAATGGATCCTGGAAAATCAGGAAGCCTGATTTATCGCCCCTACTGCCTCAATTCAACCTTTCATTTAACGTCTTGCATATGTCCGTAGCGGCTATCTGGTCATCTCAAAACAAAATCAGTCAAAATTACGCTGACCTGATCGATGATGTGCGAAAAACCAATCCCGTGCATTTGAATGTGTTTGGGGACTTGGTTGTGATGGATTACAAAAACGTTAAGAAGATCTTTGCCGACTCCGAAAACTTTCAAAACTTCGATTTTAAGGAACGCTTTAAAGTCGTTTCTGCCATTGCAAACAATGATCCTGCACTCCTGGAATTTGGCGAAAGCCTGCGCCACTGGCTGCTGTTCATGAATGGTGAAGCACATGCCGAACATCGGAAAATGGTTAACAAAAAGTTCTATGAGGCTAATTACGAGCACATTACCCTGGAAGCGATCCAGGAAGTGATAGGTGCATATCAGGATCAGGAAGAAGCGGACCTGGTAGAGATCACAAGGAAATTCAGCTTCCTCATTATCAGCAAGATCATTGGTTTAAGAAGTAGGGATTACGATTTTATCCAAAAGTTCTCATACGTCATTACCCTGATTTTTGAAAAAACACTAAATGTAAAAGACCTGCTGGAATGCGCGCATATGTCGAGGCAATTCCGTAGTTACCTTGGGGAGACGCTCTCCTGGCAGGAAAAAGAGCTGACTAACACCCTGTTACTGGAAATGCAGGAAATTATGGGCAGCACCCGGGTGAATGAACTGATCGGAACATGGGAATTTCTGGTCAATGCTGCTACGGAAACCACCACATTGCTGCTTACGAGAAGCATTGCCACATTGATTGAGCATAAGGACATCGCCATAGACTGGAATGCGCACGACGGCTGCGCAATCGCAGTTGAAGAGCTGATCCGCTATGTTAGCCCTGTAAACTGGATTCCGCGACAAGTGAAAGAGGATATGGAATTTGCAGGTTTACAGCTCAAAAAGGGAAAGACCGTGCTGCTAGGCATTGCCTCCGCCAACCGTGATCCTGACATTTTTCAAAATCCCGAAACGTTTATACCTACACGTAAACCCAATCCGCACATTGGGTTTGGATTTGGAATCCATCATTGCATGGGCGCCCGTCTCTCCCGGTTCGAGATGCAGAAATTCCTGCCCCGGTTCATGGCAGCATTCCCGAACATCCGCCTGCATCCCGACAAGCCTGGCGAATGGGATTCGAAAGTGTTTTTCAGAGGTCATAAGCATTTGCCTGTGCTTCTAAAATAAAGGTTAATGATCAAATTCACCGATTTCACATATTTCCTGCTCCTTTTCCTGATTGTTGCAGCTTACTATAACACGCCCCAGACCAAGAAATGGATCGTTCTGCTGATCCTGAGCGTGCTTTTTAATATGAGCTGGAGCGGCTATTATGTGTTTGTTTGGCTCGGGCTGACGGCGATCTGTTTTCTCGGAGGTCAATATTTGGGAAATGCGGCACATTCAAAAAAGAAGCGCAAAACGCTGCTGACCTTATTAATCGTCATCTGCCTGTTGCCGCTGCTGTTCTTCAAATATCTGATTCCCATCAACAATTCCTTTTCGCCGGTGGTTTTGAACTGGTTAGCGCCCATCGGGATATCCTATTATACATTTCTGATCATAGGCTATCTTACCGACGTGCAACGGAAATACATCAAACCTGAGCCGCATTTTGGCTATCTCGCACTCTATCTGGGATTTTTCCCGACTATGCTGGCCGGTCCGCTGGAGCGTGCCAGGCAGCTGATCCCGCAATTGAAAAATCCTGTCAGTTACGATCCTGAGAACATTAAGGCTGGGATTTTCTTTATTGTCTGGGGTTTGTTCAAAAAAATGGTTTTGGCTGCCAGGTTCGCAGATCACGTTAATCCCGTGTTCGACCAGCCAGAAAAATACACCGCAGTTTCTGTGACATTAGCCGTTCTCCTCTTCTCAATCCAGCTCTATTGCGACTTTTCAGGCTATTGCGACATTGCCACCGGGTCGGCCAGGTTACTTGGTATCCGGTTAAGCAAAAACTTTGCAAACCGCTATTATTTCACCCCTTCCCGCACCGAATCCTGGAACTCCTGGAACATTACGGTCACATCCTGGTTCCGCGATTATGTGTTTTTCAACATTAGCAAAGGCGTTACCAACAAGACAAGGCTCGAATTCAACCGCCTGCTCACTTTTGTGGTCACGGGATTATGGCATGGGCCGAGCTGGTCTTTTGTGATCTGGGGTTTTTTGCAATGGGCCTACATTAATTTTGAGATTAGGACAAAACGCTTTTGGGAGCGGTTTTATAGCGGTCTCGGTCTCCGGATTGGGTCAAATCCACATACTGTTTTACGCATTATCGTCCGTCTGCTCACGGGAACGCTCATTATGGGCTGGTTTCGGGCGGCGGAGCTGGACAGTGGTTTGCGGTTGTACAGTGCAATGTTCGGGTTTCAGTCGGGCGCACTTTCTATTTTCACTTCCGGCTTCGGCTTGACGCTTGCGTTGTTTTTAATTTTGGATTTTATAAATTATCAAATGGGTGAAAAAGAGGACATTGCTTCCTTTTTATTAAAAAGAAATCCGGTGCAGCGAAACCTTTCCTTCCTGGTTTTAGTCCAGCTGGTCCTCATTTTCGGGCAAATTACCGTTGCTAATTTTTACTACATTCAATTCTGAAAACCAACCATTTATGTACTCCCGAACACACAATGGTTAAAAAAATACTGCTCTGGATCGCGCTGTTTCTTGGCTTTAAAATAGCCGTTGTCCTGATTATTGGTCTGCTGCCGGTAGACCCGCGCCGTGACATTGCAACACGGGAAAAGCTTCGGCAGGCATTCGCTCCTAACGCTATTTTTATCGGAACCAGCCGCACGCTTTACGGAATCAATCCTTTGATTTTTGATTCGCTGAATGCTGGACAAACGCGCAGTTATAACATGGGATTATTCAGCCTTTCCATAGCCAATTCGCTTAACATTGCACGTCATATCATTGAAAATGACCCTAAAACCCAGACCATATTTATAGAACTAAGCGCACTCGATTACAGCACCATACATATGACGCCGGATCGGGTTTTTAACGATGTCTATTTCAGAATGCGTGCAGACGAAGCAACTGTTAATCCTGATGATCACGGTAAATGGAGCGATTTCCTGAGCGACTTTAATACAACCCTTTTCCAGACATTCTCCATTGCGCCGCAAATTGCAACATTCAAAAAATGGATCAACCCGGTAAATGATCCCATTGAAGGACCGCCAAATCTGGAAATAAACGGCTTTCAGGATGTAAATCTGACAATTCCAGGTTTGAATACAATGGTCGTCAACAATCGTTTTTATACTAGAAAACTCACGGCTCCATCTCATCACCCCACTCCGAATGCATATTTTCTTACCGCAATAAATGAAGTGATAACACTAGGCAAAGCGTATCGCAAACGGGTCATTTTTTACATGCCCAATAATGTTACAAAGGGCGAATATGAGCTGCTGGCGCAGGTTACGCCCTACATCTCGCAGGCAAATTTCATTTCCTTACCAAAAGATCCAACTTTGGAAGCTATCTTCAAACCCGGGAATTTGTTTGATTCACATCATCTCAATGCAAAAGGATCAGGCATTTACACGCGCTATTTGTACGAGCAATTCTCTAAAAAACCCGCCAATTTCTAATTGATTTTCAATGCTTGCTATTTCCATTCTCGCATATCTGCTGGCTAACCTGGGCATTGGCCTTTGGGCGTCCCGCAGAATTTCGACAACACAGGATTTTGTTCTGGCAGGCCGGCGGCTGCCGCTCATATTGGCCGCTTCCGCAACTTTCGCTACATGGTTCGGCTCTGAAACCATTATGGGCGCCCCCACAGAATTCGTTGAGCATGGTGTACTAGGCGTCATTGAAGACCCGTTTGGCGCTTCATTGTGCCTGTTGCTGGTGGGATTATTTTTTGCCAGGCGGTTTTATAAAATGAACATTATCACGTTCTGCGACTTTTTCAGGATCCGGTATGGTCGCAACGCCGAGCTGCTGTCGGCTCTATTAATCATTCCCTCCTATTTCAGCTGGATTGCCGCGCAGTTGCTTGCAATGGGCATTGTATTAAAAGTCGTGCTGGGCTGGTCCTTAATCACTTGTATTTTAGGCAGTTCCGTGGTCGTGATCCTTTACACGATCTGGGGCGGAATGTGGTCGATCTCCATTACGGATTTTGTGCAAACGATTATGATCATCGTCGGCCTCGCCATTGTGGCAACCGTTCTTTACAATAAAGTCGGTGGTTTTACGCCGCTGATTGAATCTGCACCGCCAGGGTTTTTCAAGTTTTACCCCGATTTTACATTCAAGGCGTCCGTAGAATATTTCGCTGCCTGGATCACGATCGGACTGGGATCGATTCCACAACAGGATGTTTTTCAAAGGGTTATGTCTGCAAAATCCGCTAATGTTTCGGTCAAAGCAACATTATTGTCATCGCTCATGTACCTGACAGTGGCATTGCTTCCGCTGTTTATAGGCTTATGCGGCCATCACCTTTACCCCGAATCGGACAATGACGGGCAGCTGATCATTCCTAATATGATCTTAAAGCATATGGGACTGCCTTTGCAAATCGTGTTTTTTGGTGCATTGGTTTCTGCGATCCTCAGCACGACGAGCAGCGCGATTATGGCCCCGGCAGCCGTTTTGGGAGAGAATATTTTTAAATTTTTCAACCCAACATTAACCGATCAACAATTGCTCCGCATCATTCGCTGTGGTATTGTGGTGATTACGGGCATATGTATTGTGATGGCCGTTCGGGGCGACAGCATTTTTGAACTGGTTGCAGAATCCTCCGCTTTCAGCCTGGTATCGCTGTTTGTTCCGCTCGCAGCCGGCCTTTACTGGAAAGCCACGAATCAGTTGGGTTGCATTTTGTCAATGCTCGCAGGCCTGATCGCGTGGCTGGTTTGCGCATACATGGAAACAGCATATCCGCCGCTGATCTTCGGCCTGCTTGCCAGTATTGTTGGCATGCTCACGGGCATAGTCTGGGAAAAGGTTTCAACAATAAAAACGGCTTCCTAGTGACTACGGGATCATTATCACGGACCCTGTCGTTTTGCGCGATTCAATGTCGCTATGTGCCTGCGCTGCTTCCGAAAGCGGATATTTTGTAATGTTTATTTTGCCAAATATCCCCGCTTGCAATGCTGAGAATGTATCGCTCGCAAACAGATGCAAACTATCGTAATCCGAAACGTAAGCATTCAGCACCGGTGTAAGCATAGCAATCGACTTTGCGCGTAAAGCTGCATGATCAATGTGTTCGGGCTGGCCCGACGATGACCCGTACAAAACGATTTTTCCGCCTTTTTTCACAATTCCCACAGATTCAGAAAATGTGTCCTTACCAACACCGTCATACACCACATCTACTCCCTTGCCATCTGTAATTCCCAAAACCGATTTCGCAAAACCCTCACAGCCCACCAGAAAAACATGATCTGCACCATTGTCAAGCGCCGTCTGCTTCTTTCCTTCCGAACCCACCGTTCCGATCACCGTCGCACCCAGCGCTTTGGCCCAGCCGGCAACGAGTGACCCTACGCCGCCCGCAGCAGCGTGTACAAGCACTACATCGCCGCGTTTGACTTTGAAAGATTCCTTTACCAACATTCTGGCTGTAAATCCCTTCACCATAATGGCAGCGGCTTCTTCCAGGCTCACATCATCGGGAACATGCACAAGCTGGTGCGTTCCTATCATGCGCATTTCGGCATAAGCGCCCGGGATAAAATGATAAGCCACACGATCGCCGACTTTGAAATCAGTAACCCACGGCCCGATTGCTTCTATAACCCCGGCAGCCTCAACTCCAGGCACATAAGGGAACGATTTAACAGGGAACATGCCGCTTCTGAAATATGTATCCACGAAGTTCAATCCGATAGCGGCCTGCCTGAGCAGCACTTCGCCCGGGCCGGGTTGGTCCAGTATATCTTTGCTGTATGTAAGCACGGAAGGACTTCCCTGCTTGCCGATTTTTATAGAGCTCGATTTATAAGTTGTCTCTTTAATAGTATCTAACATGGCTATCTGTTCAAAAATAATTACGGAACGGTTGTTCCATAATCGGCATTCATCTTACTTTTTTATTGACCTGATCAGAAAGTCTGCCTGCTGTTTCACCATTTCCGGATCCCCATATACGAGAAACAGTTGCCAGAATCCCGTAAAATTGGAAACGATAAAATTGGCCAGCATGGCAGGATCTCTTTTTGCATTAATTTCATCTGCTTTTTGAGCCTTTCTGATCAGGTCTTTGAGCACGTTCACAACGCTGCCCGTATTTTCTTTTAATATCGCATGCACTTCTTCGTCGTCCGAAGCAAGCTCAAAGGCCGATTTCACGCCCATGCAAGTTTTTCCTTCGTCGATGGTCCTGGCGGCAGCTCTTTTAATGATCTTTTCAATCGCTTTAACAGGAGACTTTGCAGCGTCAGTTGCCTGCAAGTAATCATTCAGCATGCCGTCCGAATAGCTTTTCAGACACATTAAAAACAAGCTGTGCTTGTCGCCATAAGTGTCATAAATGCTGCCTCGGTTCAGGCCCATGGTGTCTACAAGATCCTGCATGGAGGTTGCCTGATATCCTTTTTGCCAAAAAATATCCTTCGCTCTTTCCAGCTTTTCTACGGGTTCAAATGCTTTGGTACGTGCCATAATTAACAGACAATTATTACAGAACGATTGTTCCAAAATAAACCATTTTTAGTCAAATACATGCAACACCATGATAATCAATTCACTAGATAATAAATTTGGCAACGCCACCATCCACTTTCAACGCCGAGCCGTTAGTGCCGGAAGACAGCGGACTAGCCACATAAGTAACCAGGTTCGCTATTTCTTCAACCGACGCAAAGCGTTGCAGCAATGAAGTAGGCCGCGCATCCTTGAAGAAATCCGTTTCTGCTTGTTCTGTTGAGACATTATTTGCAGCACCAAGCTGTTTGACAAATTCAGCAACGCCTTCCGATTTCGTTGGCCCGGGCAACACGGAATTAACCGTAACATTTGTGCCCTTTGTCAATTCGGCCAATCCCCTGCTTACAGCCAGCTGAGCCGTTTTGGTCATGCCGTAATGGATCATTTCTTCGGGGATGTTCACTGCCGATTCGCTGGAAATGAAGATGATACGGCCCCAATCCTTCGCGATCATTTTTGGAAAATAGTGACGGGATAAGCGTACACCGCTGAGCACATTCACTTCAAAAAACTTGAACCAATCCGCGTCTGTAATGTCTGTAAATGCCTGAGGCTCAAATATTCCGGCATTGTTGATTAGTATGTCAATTTCAGGAAGGTTTTCCAGTAACGCATTCACTTCTTCCACTTTGGAAAAATCGGCTGCCAAACCAGAAACAGTGCCGGATGGATTGTTTTCTTGCAGGCGCTGAACAGCCTCCGCTACTTTCGATTGTGTTCTGCCGTTGATCACGACATTAGCACCTTCTTTCAATAAATTTTGAGCAATTGCAAAGCCTATTCCCTGGGTAGAACCGCTGATAAATGCCGTTTTCCCTTTCAGTTGTAAATCCATGTCATGTAAATTTTGTAAATTATCCTGATAACACTTCACTTTAAGAAATCGTCCGCATGAAAAACATTTATCTTTTCATTTTCTTCATCGTTACCATTGCCGCACACGCACAAAGTCCTCGCGTATTGATCGTTACGGCACATCCTGATGACGAGACAACATTCCCAGTGACCATTTTCAAAATTACGCACGAGCTAAAAGGGTCGGCAGACCTTGCCTTAATTACGGATGCATCAGGCGGTTACAACGGGCTCGTGGCATCGTCCTATTATGGCATGAACCTGGTGGATTCTGTCGTTGGCAGGAAACATCTGCCGTTGATCCGAAAAAAGGAAATCCTGGCTGCCGGCGAAGTGCTGGGCATTGGCAACTTTTTCTTCCTGGACCAGCTTGATGATTATTACAACCGCAACGAAAAGCCCTATCTGGAAGGAAAAAACTGGAACATTAAATATGTAGAAAGTCGCCTGGATGAAATTCTGGCGAAAGGAAGTTATGACTATGTTTTTTGCCTCGTTCCAAATGAGGGCCAGCACGCTCATCATAAAACGGCTTCAATCAGTGCCATAAGGGCTGTTCAGCGCTTTAAAGGTGATAAAAAACCAATTGTATTGGGCGGAAAAACGCAAAACAAAGGCACTATTTCGAAATTCACCCGGCTGGATGGTTATCCCGAAACAGCGATCAGTTTAACAGCCCCAATCTTCGAATTTGACCGGACCCACGGCTTTGGCGAAGATAAAAAACACAGTTATATGATCGTAGCGGACTGGGTTAAGGCAGCGCATAAGTCACAAAGCGGCGATATGAACCAGGCGATGCATCGCGGCGATCTGGAAACATTTCTCTATTTCGAAATGAACGGCGCTGCCCGGATCGGTGAAGTAAAAGATCTGTTTGAGAAGATCAATAATGCAGGTTTCTCCAAAAAATAGCCAGTGCGATTGCTAATCTTTGCAAACTAATGTCATAAACAAAGAGCTGCCGAATGGCGCTCTCGGGATCAGGAACTGCTCGGTTTTGGTGATGCCTTTTAAAATGGAATTGACCAGTTTACCAGGAAATTTCACGTCCGAATCCAAATGTTCCGTATTGATCTTCTGCTTGCGGATCTGGTAATTTTGCCATTGCCGGACAGCTAAAATGGGCAGCGACAATGCGAAGGGCCAGTAAGTGTTGTGCTTGATGACTAATCCCGAGGCTTTTGCATAATGTATAAATTGTTCCAGCTTAAACCTCCTGAAACTCCCAACGGCCAAGTCATGTGTGCCGGAAAAGGCTTCAAACGCATGAATGTTAATAATGATCAGACCATTTTTGTTAAGCTTTCTTTTGAATCCTGCTAACGCCTGAATGATTTCTTCATCGGTTAGGAAATAAAGCGCATCGTTGCAGGAAATCAGGTCAAACGTCTCGCCCGGTTGAAACGCATTGACGTTCTTTAAATCGCCGAAACCAACATTCAGATTTCGCTCCCGGGAAAAATCAATGGCGTGCTGCGAGTAGTCAAATCCGGCGAGATCAGCATATCCGGCGTCTGTCAAAAATGACAATAAACCGCCTGTTCCGCACGCAGCATCGAGTATTTTAAGGTTATGCTTACCAATGCCGAAATGCGCTTTAATCGCATTTAAAACCTTTTCGTGCAGCACCTGATACCACCATAGCATCCGCTCCACCTCATACATGCGCTGGTACTCGAGTCTGTTATCGATCATATGGCCTCCGCGCTATTGTATTTTATAACATATTGAGGCTGACCGCTCTGCGCCATAAAACTTTTACCGATATACTCTCCTAAAACACTCAGTAATGTGCATTGAATGCCGCCGATGGAGATTAATGTCGCGGTGACGACTTGCCAGCCTTTTGGATCAGGCCCCATCACCCATTGTACGGTAAGATAGCAAAGCAGCAGAAATCCGAACAGGGACAAACCCAGACCGATGGGCAAAAATATGCGGATAGGGAGAGAAGAATAGCAAAATAAGATATTGAGAAACAAGGAAATAAGCTTCTGCCAGGTATAATTGGAGGCTCCCTCTTCCCGCTTTAAGTGGGTAACCTGAACGGTTCCGATGTTGCGCGTGATCCTGAAAATGAGCCCGTCAATGTATGGGTAAGGGCCTTTGTATTTCGTAATTTCCTGCACAACCTCCTGACGGATCAGCTTGAAACTCGACAAGTAAAGGTCCTTTGGTTTGTTCAGCAGATAACTCGTGAGCCAGTTGACCAGCTTGCTTCCCAGATTACGCCCTACTGAATGTTCTTTTTTGGAATAATAAGTGTAAACCACATCATTACCATCGTTTTCGGCCACCTTTATCAGTTTCAAAATCTCTTCCGGCGGGTTCTGAAAATCATCGTCGATCATGACGCAATAATCGCCGTATGCCCAGTTCAGGCCGCAAATGACCGCATTGAATTCGCCGTAATTCCGGCGCAGCGAGATGAAACGGACATTGGCATAATGCTCGGCCAGTTGCTTGCAGACTTTTTCCGAGCCATCCCTGCTGCCGTCATTTACCATCACTATTTCAAAACTGACCTCCGCCAATGCGGTCTGCAAAGTTTCCACGAGCGGCCCGATCGTTTTTTCGCTGTTATATACCGGAATGACAACGGATAATTTCATTGCTGATAATCGAATTGATTAACGGTTTGAATGATATAAGTAACCTCCTCGTTCGTTAGCACCGCATTTAATGGCAAACTAATCACTTCGTTGTGAATTCTTTCCGTTATCGGCAATATCAAATCGTTATATTCCGAAAAAGCCTGCTGCTTGTGGATGGGCAAAGGATAATGCACATTGGTTTGAATGCCATTAGCATCCAGATATGCGATAAATTTGGAGCGATCCGCATGTCTGACCACAAACAAATGCCACGCATCATCCTGAATGCGGTCAGCTGGCGGTAAAATTAAATCCGTTACATTGATTTCACTTAAATAACGCGCTGCAATCTCTCTTCTCCGAGCATTTTCCGCGTCGAGAAAGGGAAGTTTGACATTTAATACCGCAGCCTGAATTTCATCCAGCCGGCTATTAACACCCTGATAATCATTTTTATACCGAACCCGCGACCCGTAATTACGCAGATATCGGATCTTTTCAGCCAGCGCTTCGTCTGCGGTTGTAACAGCACCCGCGTCACCCAGGGCACCCAGATTTTTGGTAGGATAAAAACTGAATGCTGTCGCGTCGGCCATGCTGCCGGCTTTTTTATTTTGATAGATCGCACCGTGCGCCTGGGCGGCGTCGGTAATTACTTTCAGGCCATGCATTCGGGCAAGCGCCATGATCGGTTCCATTTCGCAAATGCGCCCGTAAAGATCTACTGCAATGATCGCCCTGGTTTTTGAGGTAACCTTTTCAGCAATTTTATCAGGATCCAAAAGCATAGTAACCGGATCCGGCTCCACAAAAATGGGTTTAAACCCTAAATAAGCAACCGGCAAAACCGATGCGATATAGGTGTTTGCAGGAACAATTATCTCGCTCTCCCCGGGAAATTCGTAAGCCATGAGAATCAAACTAATGGCATCAAGGCCATTGGCTACGCCCACGCAATGTGCTACGCCACAATAAGTTGCAAATGATCTCTCAAAAGCTTTCAGCTCATTTCCCAGAATATACCAGCCCGACCGGATTACGCGCAGCGAGGCTTCTTCAATGGCATCAAGGTAAGGTGCATTAACCTCGTTCAAATCCAGGAAAGGGATCATTGCGATACGGTGTGTTTCTGCAAATATGGTTCGTCAATGTAGTCGGCAACGTCGTAGTACTCGTTGGAAAGCACCAGCAGGATGGCATCTTGCGTAAATGAGTCCATAATGTGCCAGTCTTTGGGTTCCAGAATGAGACAGGAAGCAGGGTTATCGAGATCGAAATACTCCTCCTTTTCTCCATCATTGGAAAACACCCGACAGCTTCCGTGAATGCAGATCAGCGCATTCCACGTTTTGTGATGCCTGTGCCCGCCACGCTGGGTTTCCCCGGCTCCATAAATGTAAAATACACGTTTGATTGTGCCCGGGATGATCTTTTCAAAGACCGTCAGATTGCCTGCACCGGTATTGAAAGTGTTTAACTCAACTAATTGTGGCATAAATAGATTTACGGGTAAGAGCGTTTTATAATTTTCAGCGAAATAGATTCCAGGACATCGTTTGATCCAACAGCATGAATAACTTCATAGGAAGTGGTTCCAGCCATAAAATCTTGTTATAACCCATATAAAAAACCTGCGGATGCCCGACACAAATGAGCATTGTAAAAAAAAGTATAAGCTTCAATGACGATAGGGACGCCGTTTTATACAAAATGAAAAATGCGGCAAGTATAAAAGGGAAACCATAGGAAAGCGCCCGGTCGATATCATGTACGTAAATGCCTGTTGCTACGAGGATTGAAAAGCCAATAAACAATGCGGCGATCAGCCAGTAACGCCTGGTAAGGAATAACGCCAGCAAAGCACTTCCCATTAACAGCCAGGTCCCTTCAAAAGCCGACCAGATGCTGCTGCCAAGCCCGTTCCGGTGTGCGCTGGCAAACAAAACGGGCGTTCCGATGGTTGAATAGCTGTGATTGGGAAAGTAGGTAGCCAGAACATAATTCCTGACTCCGAAATAACAGATCCAGGCGATCCATACAACAGCACTCTCGCCCAGCAATCCGGCCTTAATCATCCCTGAAAGGCTGAAATCGTTCTTTTCGTAAGCTTTTACAACAATCCACCAAAGCAGCAGATAACCGCCCGCGACAACCGCTCGCTCGTCCGTAAAAAAGGCGATTTGTAATGAAATAAAAATGACGAAAGGGTTACGGCTGAGCAATGCTGTCAGCAGGAAAAAGTAGGCAAAACCATCACCGTAGCCGTGAATGTCTGCGAATGTCCAGACACTGACGAAGATATTTGCAATGGCAAGGACAAAAAAACCGGTGATCAATTTGTCCCCCGAAACCTTAAAAATATACTTGCCAATATTATGAAGAAATAATACACCGCATAATGCCTGCGCCATCAGGATCAGGACTACATTATGATTGGTAATGAATGACAGGAACGGCAATGTCCATCTCAGGATCATATTTTCACGGCGGACATCGTAGTCCATGTCTTTCGGATGAAAAAGATCTTGTGCCTGATTTTGGATAAAAACCCATGCATCGAGTTTTGCACCATTGGCTTTCAGATGTGAGACAAGCAGCGAATAAGGCGGAAATGCGAGAAAAAGAGAAATCAGGACAGACAAAAGCGCCAGTTTCAACAACCAGTTTTTGTCCGATAATTTCGCTGCAAACCAGGAATTAAAAGACTCGTAGAAATTCTCTAAAAGCATAAACTCGTGTAGGGCAAATTGTACCCAAATATACATTTTAATGTTACATACAATGACAGGCTGCGTTTACACCCACAAACCATTTTTTAATATCAGCGTATATAGATAAATCGTAAATACTATACTATTTTTGGAAAAATTTAGATTTTTTGAAAAGACTTCTATCCATAGCGCTTCTGGGTTTACTCTTGTACAACACGTTTGGACTAGCTGTTGCCGTGCTATGTTTTCATAGGGAATTTGAAACTGCCGAAAAGTCCGAAATTGCTTTAAAACACGAAGTTTTGGCCATTCCTGCGCCGTCTCTTCCTTATACGACTTCCTGGGAAAACGAAGATGGAACGGCCGGTCTAATCAAAAAAGATGGTGAATTTTACAATGTTGTTCATCAAAAAATCGAGAACGATACCCTGTTCGTTACACTCCAGTCCAACGCCTCGGCGCGTGAACGGTTCTTTGAGCTAGCGGGCAGTATGAATGATTTGCCGGAAAGTGATCTGGCAAAAAAATCACCATCTAAGCGAGCGCTGAAACTACTTAATGACCTGGTCAAAAGTTATTTGCCCATTGAAACGCGCGCACAGCTGGCCTTTGAATGTTATCAGCTGACCAATTCCGTTTCTTTTCCCGACTATTTCGCTTTATTACCATCTTCCCCCCGTCTGGCCGAATCGCCTCCGCCTGAATTGTCTTAGTTTTTAAGGACTTTATAAATAACTGTGGCTCAGCTTCCTATTTGGGAATTGCTGCTGCTATGTTCCATTTTATATTTCAAAAATCTAAGACAATGAAAAATATATTTACACTCCTGTTTACGGTGTGCCTTTTGATCACGCAATTTACAAATGATATTTTCGCCCAAGGCTGTGTGGCTATTCGCGGCATGAGCCATGCCGGCGCGACTTCTGCGGATTTCTTTAAACAACAAAACGGTAAATTCCAGGTGAATGCCGGATATCGCTTTTTCAGGTCATACAAACATTTCCGCGGCGACCATGAAGAGAAGGAGCGCGTGGAGCAGGGAACGGAGGTGATTAATGTGGCGCATGCACTGGATTTAGGACTTACTTATCAGCCTAATATGCGTTGGTCTATTTCGGTAACATTGCCTGTTCAGCACAATGACCGCTCGTCGCTATACGAACATTATGGAAATGCCATTACTGCGAATCCGGAGCAAAAACGCTTTCATACAAGCTCCAAAGGAATTGGTGATTTGAGAATTTCTACAAGTTACTGGCTACGTGATCCCATGAAGATGCCGAAATTCAATGTTGCCATCGGCGGTGGCATTAAACTTCCAACTGGCGATAAGGCGGTGGAAGGTGAATTTCACAAACTGGACAAGGAAGGCAATGATTACACGATCGTAAAACCGGTGGATCAGTCGATCCAGCTTGGCGACGGCGCTGTCGGATTTTTCCTGGAAACGCAGGGATACCTTTCTTTTACGCCCCGGACGGCGCTATATTTCAACGGTTTCTATTTGTCCAATCCCAAAGAGCATAACGGTGTCAACCGGAACCCGCAATCGGCGACTATAGACCCCATTGTAGGCTATTTCGCTGCCGTAGACCAATTTGCAGCGCGCCTTGGTGTAAGCCAGTCATTAGGTGGTGGATTTTCTGTATTACTAGGCGGTCGCGCAGAAGGCGTTCCATCTAACGACCTGATCGGCAGCAGCAAGGGTTACCGCCGTCCGGGATACGTGATTTCAGGCGAACCAGGCGTTGCCTATATCAAAAACAAATTTTCAGCATCCCTTTCCGTCCCCATCGCCCTCTACCGCAACCGGACGAAAAGCTATGCTGACAAGCAGGATGTCACTGGAAAATCGCACGGCGACGCCGCATTTGCAGATTATCTGATATCTTTTAGTGTAAGTCGCTGGTTTTAACAAAAACAATCCCGGAGGGATATAATCTTGGTAGCAATGTGATAATAACAAATGTTAGAAATCCCGGAGGGATGCAACAATGTGTACGCCGTTGCATCCCTCCGGGATTTGATGTTCGTTCATTCGCTTTATTTGCTACCGATATTTCATCCCTCTGGGATTTATCACTTCCAACTGGGCACAATCCGGCTTCCTTCCTCGGTCTCTTGAATGCTCAGATACGTTTGAATCTCCTGTTGCAGGTCTTCCACATGGCTGATGATGCCAACTATGCGATTCTCCTTCCGCAACGATTTCAGGGTCTCAAAAACAGTTTGCAATGCATTTTTATCCAACGAGCCAAAGCCTTCATCCAGGAAGAAGAAATTATGCTTCGAACCGTTCCTGACGTGAATGTGATCGGCCAGGGCTAATGCTAATGACAGCGCGGCCTGAAATTTCTGGCCGCCTGATAATGTTTTCAGCAAACGCAGATGTCCGCCGTTGAGCAAATCGCGGACCCAGAAACTGTTGCCTTCGCCCAATTCCAGATGCAGCTGCTGATGCGTCATTTGATGGAAGCGATGGTTGGCGGCCTGGATGAGATTTTGCAGGTAAATGCTGGATGCATAATCCACAAAACCGCTGGAACGGAACAGCTTGGTAAGATCGTCCAAATGTTCTTTTCGTAATTGCAAACGGGCTTTTTCGGTTAGTAATGCTGCTTTTTTAGCCAGATCTTCGGCCATTTTTTTCAGTAACCGGTCCAATCCGCCTTCTTCTTTACGGAATGCATTGAGGCTTTCGGTTAATGTTTCCCTGGCCTTAATGACCGTTTCGTGCTGCTCAGGATCGTATTGCTGCTCCGTATTTTCCTTCAAAAGATTGTCCAGATCCCGTGAAGTCGTATCCAGAGCATATTTGAAAGTCTCAATCGCCTTTCTTTCGGACTCAATCTGAATAGGCTTTTGCAAAATCGATTTCACCTGATCTTCGGATTCAAAATTGAATGCTCTTAACTGCGCCTCCACACTGATTTGCAATTCAGCGAGGTCGCGCTGACTGGAATCCAATGTTGTTTTTAATGTCTGCTGGGCACCGGAGAGCACATCTTTTTCTTTCTGCACTCCATCAAGATCCTTTTCTGATTTTTCAAACAGGCTGGTGATTTCTTTATAACTGCTTTTAAAGGCTGTAATTTTTTCTAAAATTGCTGCTTTCGGTTGATCTTCAAATTCGCGCAGATTGACCTTTTGAAGTTGGCCTGCCAATGTTAGAACTGTGTTTTCAAAGCGCAGGATTTCATCTTTCAAACTTTGCAACGGCTTCTCAATCTTCTCCGTTTTTTCAAGATTCTCTGTTTCGATTTTCAAAGACAAAGCCTTAATCGCCGCGTCCGCCTCCTTTATTTCAGACTGATTTTTAGTAATCTCTGTAAAATGCTTTTCAAAACCCGCACGATCATTTTTATCAAATTTATTCCAAACAAAAAGCTTCTCATGTGCTTCAATCTGCACTTTTGCGTCCGTCCAGCGCTGCTTAATGGTCGCTTTCAGCTTTTCGAGATTGTCGATTTGATTGTAAATTCTTTCAACCGGCGCTTGGGATGTGCGGATGGCTTTTTCCTGTGCGGATAATGTTGCAAGCGCACTTTCCACAATTTTAATGTGCTCGCTAACAACATGATCCGCATGCAAAACAGCCGGATGATGCGCCGATCCGCACAATGGACAAGGTTCGCCGTCCACAATCGCGCCTGCATATTGATGCAATGCGAGTTTGGTATGAAGCGAAAGCAGCTCCCGGTTTTTATCCCTCGTTTCTGCTTCTGAGTGGGTTAAAAATGTTTGGATAGACTGCTGAAAAGCTTCTAGTGTAGCATTTTCAGCAAGATTAAGCTGGAATTTGGCATTAATGTCGTCGATTTTCGCAATTAACATTTGTTGCTGGGCAGTAATGTCCGCCTGCAATGTTTCCGCCTCGGTTTTTACGGATTGCCGCTTTTCAATTAATGCATCGCAAGTCGTGAACCAGGCCTTGATCTCACTGATTTCCTGAATGTCCGAAAGGGCATTTTTACGTTGCTCATTTTCAGATTCCTTTTCCTGCTTTTGTTTGGTTAAGCGGGTTATGGATGCTTCCTTTTCTTTCAGTTGCTCATTTCCACGCGTTAACGCTTCTTTCCTTTTTTCCGCAGAAACCCTGTTATCAAGGATTTGAATGATCTTCTCCAGCTCATCCGCCGTATCCAGCAGTTCTTCACGCTTTTCGTATTGCGGTTGCAGGCGGGTTAGTAATCCCTGTTGTTTTTCGGCCAGCCTTGTGAGCTCGTCCAGGCGTATTTTGTTGTTTTCAACTATTTTCTGATCCCGGGCAATGCCCGCATTCAATGTGTTTTTTTGATCTAAAATGGATTTGAAATGAATAGAGCACGTTTCGAAGATCTTCAACATCGCCTCCCGTTCCAGCATAACCGGACGCTCGGCCTCTAATGTTTGCAGCTGCGTTTGCAGCAACCTGACTTTTTCAGCGGTCAATTTCAGTTTTTGAAATGCCGTTTCCAGTTCGGTTTGGATGCGCAGCTCTTCGCTTACTTTCTGGATTTCAAGCCTGACTTCTTCCCGACGCTTTTCTTCCGCTGCCACCATTTCGCCAGTCACTTCGCCTACGCCTGTCAGCTGGCCGTCCACATTGGACATGGCGAGGTCATTTTGCTTGGTTAATGAACCTACATTCCGGCTCAAATCATATTTTTCGAGCTGGAAAAGCTCTTTCATCATCCGCGTCCGGTCGGCGTCGCGCAGCTCGATGAATTCCTGAAAACGGCCCTGAGGGATAATGATCGTGCGCCGAAAATTGTCATAGCTCAGGCCAATGATCGTTTCTGCATTCTCATTTTCCGCAAGCGGCACCCAGTTTTCGTCCTGCCACACATAGCCCCGACGGTCGAAGGTTTTTACGTCTTTGAAATTTTTACTATTCCGTTTTCCCCGAACTGTGAAACGGTAACGATCTCCATTTTTCCCTGCAATGCATTCAAAATCAATGGCTAACTCATCCGAACGGAGGTTCATCATGTTGTACGTGCGGTCGTCGCCCTTGCTATTGAGCCGCTCGGTGTCGCCGTACAAGGCGAATGTGATTGCTTCAAGTATGGATGATTTCCCGCTTCCTACCGCGCCAAAAATCCCGAACAATGATGCGTCCGTTAATGCATTAAAATGGATTTCCTGCTCGGTCTGGTAGGAATACAGACCTTTGATTTTGAGATAAATAGGAATCATGTGCTATAAACTTGCCAGCAGATCATCCAGATATTCCCGGCTGTTGCTTAGTCTTGGAACCTTGTTTTGTCCGCCCAGCTTGTGGAGTTTTCCCATCCAGGCATAGAATGTGCCCGATGGAACAAAATGGACTTTGGGCATCAGCAGCGCCATATCTTTGTATCGTTTGGCGTCGTAATCTGAATTAACTTCGCGCAACGCTTCGTCGAGCAAGGCGATGAAATGTTCGCGGTCGTTGGGCTCTTTGGTAAATTCAATGATCCACTCGTGCCTTCCGCGCGAGCCGTCGCCCATGTAAACGGGCCCGGCTGTGTAATTGGCCACCAGCGAATCGGTTTTTTGAGTTGCTATTTTAACTGCATAATCCGCATTCTCCACAATCACCTCCTCACCAAATGCATTGATAAAATGCTTCGTCCGTCCACTTACTTTCAACCTGAATGGATAAGTTGAAGTAAATTTCACCGTGTCCCCAATTAGGTAGCGCCATAAGCCGGCATTTGTAGAAATAACCAGCGCGTAATTTTTACCAATCTCAACCTCATCCAAAAGCAACGCCTTCGGATGCGGCTTACCGACTTCTTCCACGGGAACGAACTCATAAAAAATGCCATAATCCAGCATTAACAGCATTTCTCCAACGCGATTTACGTCGTCCTGGATGGCAAAAAACCCTTCGGAAGCGCTGTAAGTTTCGAGATATAACACTTGGTCGGAAGGGAAATATTTGGTCATAAAGAGATCCCTGTATGGCTCAAAAGAAACCGCGCCATGGACGAAAACCTCGAAATTGGGCCACACTTCAAGCATATTTTTCTTGCCCGTCAGTTCGAGAATCTGGTCCAGCAGCACAATGGTCCACGTTGGAACACCGAGAATGCTTGTTACATCCTCCTGCGAGCATATAGACGCCATTTTTTCCAATTTGCTTTCCCAATGATCCATTAAGGCAACATCCAGTGGTGGCGTTCGCATAAACTCGGCCCAGGAAGGCAGATTTTGCATAATAACCGCCGAAACGTCGCCAATTTGGGTATAGTCATCAAATGGATTGGCATGCAATGTGCCCCCTATCGACAAACCTTTACCATCAAAAACCCGCGTATCAGGCCGGTTATTGATGAGCAATGTCATCATATCCTTACCGCCTTCGTAATGGCATTCTTCCAACGCTTCGGGCGAAACGGGCAGGAACTTGCTTCTTGCATTGGTAGTCCCGGAAGACTTTGAGAACCAGTCGATCTGCGACGGCCACATCACATTCGGCTCACCGCGCAGGACGCGTTCAATGTAGGGATAAATTTCTTCGTAAGTTGAAACGGGCACCTGCTCCTGGAACTCTTTGACATTCCGGATCTGGCCATAATTGTATTTACTCCCCCATTCCGTGTAACGCGCGGTTTCAATTAATTCAGAAAAAACGCGCTCCTGGGTTTCAATCGGGTTTTTCATAAACTGCTCGATCCTTTCGAAGCGTCGCTTCAAAAACCAGACAGTCATATCGTTAACCAGCTTCATGAGTCAATCAGTTAGGAACTTTGGCATTGCATCGGCATTGCATTCGCATTGCAATTTGTAAAAATAGCAATAAAAAATGGTGGGAGAACAGTTTGAACATGTTCCTCCACCATACATTTCAGGATAAGCCGGTTAAGACCTCGTGCTAAACTTTCTATAAATAAAGAGCAGAATTACCGCCCCCAAAATCGCTATAAAAAGACTTCCGATATTGAAACCATCCACTGTTCCGTAGCCCAGCATGGAAGAAATCCAGCCACCTATGACTGCACCCGCGATACCAATCAAAATGGTGACGATAAAGCCGCCCGGATCTTTTCCTGGGTGAATGGCTTTTGCAATTGCGCCCGCAATGAGGCCGACGATGATCCATGTTATGATTCCCATAAAGCTCAGTTTAGTTTAATGTTTGTTTGCAGCATTAATTACAAAAACTGTGCCCTCGGAAATCTATTTATCATAGAACATATTGCTGCCGCCTGCTTTCCGGCTTATTGTCGATATAATCTCCTGATCCTCTTCCTCCTGCACTGTCCGGGCATTTTTTTGTCTGACAATGCGGTTTCCGGTGATCTTGAAAAGCGCCTCACCCAGCAACGGATCTTTGGGATTCCCGTAAGGATAAAGCAGGTTGCCCTCGCTCGCCGCAATGTCCGGCGTAAAACCGACGCTGTAATCCGACTTTTTATCCTTATTCAAAGATTTTGAAACAATAGGCTGCAAGCCCCATTTTACTTTCTTTTTGGAATCTGTCAACGTCACCGAACCCACATTCTTGCCAACCGTTTTCCCGCCAACGAGCGTCACATTCATATAAGGTTTCAAACCATTAATAAGCAATTCACTCGCCGAAGCCGATCGTGAGGAAACCAGGAAAACCACGTCATTCAGCTGATTACCAATGTTCTGGCTTTTGCTGGCAAACTTGTCATAGAAATAAGTTTCACCGAATTTCTTCATGTTTGTCTCCGTAACCTCCGTGTTGTATTCTTTGTAATAAAAAATATCGCTGGCCGTCGCTTTGGCGATAAGACTCGCAAAATTGGTCGCTGAACTTACATAACCACCCGGATTATAGCGCAAGTCCACGATCAACGCATTGACATTCGCATCTTTGAATTTGGTAAAAATAGCATCCAGCTTCTTGTCATATTGCTTATTGTCGGCTTGGTAAGGCTCCGGAATGAACTGATGGTAAACCACATAGCCGATCCGGTGTGCGCCAATGTTATAAAGCGTGTCAAAGAAAACAGGATCTTCCTGCAACACCACCGGCGTAATGTCACGCTTGGTTGTGCCGTCCGTCAAAACACCACCGGCGGAGAGTGTTGCCAATGTATAAGTGAGCTTCTCCTGCGAATTCAGGAGTTTGCTGTAATTGCTGCCGGTAAGTTTCTGATCGTTAATGCTGTTGAAAATATCGCCCCTTTTGAAGCCCGCTTTGGCCGCAGGGGATTCGGGCAGCACGTAAAGCACCACGCCGATCACATTCTGGCTGCCTGTTGGGAAATAAGTCAGCTTATATTCCATCCCGGACGCTTTCGACTGGCCGCCCAGGGACGCTTCCAGCTCCTCGGCGCTTTCCTGTATCCAGGAAAACCGGTCACCGTCGGGCCGCAACGTGGCGTCGTATTTATAAAGCAATGATTCAAAAAACGAGGCGGGATCTTTGGTATAATCTGGTTTGGTGGTCATGTCATCATTCCAGTAATACCAATATTTCATGTTCTCATAAATCCACTGATTCGTCTCCGTTTCAGTCGCGGGATCCACGTTTTTTTCTTTGCAAGAAATCACCGCCGCACTTGTCAGCAGGATGGCCAGAAATAGTTTTATTTTCATAAACGGCTACGCATTTTCTAAAAATACCTGCTCTATAATGTCACAAGCCTCATTCATTTGTTCTTCGTTGATGACCAAAGGCGGCGCAAAGCGGATTTTGTTACCATGCGTCGGCTTACATAACAACCCTTTTTCCATCATTTTGTAACAAAGATCCATGGCCGTGTGGCTGTCTTCCGTATCATTGATCACGATCGCATTCAAAAGACCCTTTCCTCTAACGACTTCAATCAGAGAACATTGCTTTTGCAAATCCATTATTCTGTTTCTGAAAAGCTGGCCCATTTTCTCCGCATTATCCGCGAGATTTTCGTCAATAACAACCTGCAAAGCGGCCACCGTGACGGCACAAGCCAGAGGGTTTCCGCCATATGTCGAACCGTGCTCGCCCGGCGCGATCGTCAGCATCACTTCATCATCCGCCAACGCTGCAGAAACGGGCATTACACCTCCTGAAAGTGCTTTTCCAAGAACCAGAATGTCCGGCTTCACGCCTTCCCAATCGCAGGCGAGACGTTTCCCTGTTCGCCCGATGCCTGTTTGCACTTCGTCGGCGATGAAAAGCACATTGTATTTGGTACAAAGGTCCCGGACGCCTTTGAGATAACCCTCCTGAGGAACTACGACACCAGCCTCGCCCTGGATCGGCTCGACCATAAAACCTGCAATGTTCGGATCGGATTTAAATGCATTTTCCAATGTTTCGAGATCATCAAAAGGGATTATTTCAAAACCTGGCAAAAACGGCCCGTAATCATTCGTGCTCGAAGGGTCGGTGGAAGCAGAAATCGCAGCCAATGTTCTTCCCCAGAAATTGCCCGAAGCGTAAATCGTTTTGGCCTTATTGGGTTCAATTCCTTTTACTTTATAAGCCCATTTTCTCGTCAGCTTCAAAGCCGTTTCCCCGCCTTCCACGCCGGAATTCATCATTAATGCTTTATCAAATCCAAAATACTCACAAAGAAATTTCTCACATTCACCCAGCTTATCATTATAAAAAGCCCGTGAAGTAAGCGTCAGCTTCTGCGCCTGCGCAACCATTGCCTCTACAATTTTCGGATGACAATGTCCCTGACTCACAGCACTGTAAGCAGACAGAAAATCCAGATATCGTTTTCCTTCCACATCCCACACATGCACACCCAGCCCGCGTTCCAGCACGACGGGCATCGGCTTATAATTATGCGCCCCATAGCGATATTCCAGTTCCATCACCGCCCGCGAAGCATTCAATTCAATCGTGTCTGTATAGTTCGTCATTCCTGAAGTTAGGTTGGTTTTATATGTTATGTAAAAATAAGGAAAAGCTTGAATCATCCGCTGTTGTGGCGTAGCTTTGCAGGATAATCTCAAGGGGTGCCCTACCGAACGGGCTGAGATCAAACCCATGAACCTGATCCGGGTAATGCCGGCGTAGGGAGAGAAAAAGCAACCATTTGATAGGTGGCCCCTGCCTGTTGTAACCCAAAAATCGCAATGCGAAACGTTACTACCTATCTGTTTATATTCATAATCAGCACATTACCATTCCGTTCTGCGTTCGCGCAACGCTCCATTTCCGGCCGCGTTACCGATGCGGAAGATGGAAAACCACTGCCCGGCGCAACCATCAAAGCAGGCGAAATCCGCGGCACGCAGACCGACGGTTCAGGAAATTTCAGCTTAAAGAACATTGCAGAGAACATCGCCGCCCTCGAAGTGTCCTACATCGGTTACCAAACTCAAAAACTGCCCCTTTCATCCGAAAACCAATTGGAAATAAGGCTTTCCAAAAGCACTTTCCAGGCGGATGAAGTGATCATTAACGCCACCCGCGCCAACGACAAATCGGCCATGGCATACAGCACGGTTTCTGCCGAAGCCATTGATAAACAAAATCTTGGACAGGATTTACCCGTTCTGCTCAACTTCACGCCTTCGCTCGTGAGCACGAGTGATGCCGGCGCAGGCATCGGTTACTCGGGCATCCGCATACGCGGTTCGGATGCGACGCGCATCAATGTGACGGTGAACGGGATTCCTTACAATGATGCGGAAAGCCAGGGTGTTTTTTGGGTTAATATGCCGGATTTTGCTTCGTCGGTTAGCAGCATTCAAATCCAGCGTGGCGTAGGCACTTCTACCAATGGCGCTGGGGCTTTCGGGGCTTCGGTGAACATTAATACAAATGCTTTCCGCGAGGAAGCTTATGCGGAGCTGAACAATTCTTATGGCTCATTCAATACATTCAAAAACACATTGAAAGTCGGTTCCGGGCTGATTAAGGATAAATTCACCTTTGATGCGAGACTATCGCGGGTGTCGTCGGATGGTTATGTGGACCGGGCTTCTTCGGAATTGCATTCTTATTATTTGTCGGGAGGATTTTTTGGTAAAAAGAGTTTTGTGCGGGTAAATGTGTTTTCGGGCAACGAGCGGACTTACCAATCCTGGAATGGCGTGCCGGAAGCCAAGTTGCGCGGCGATCGGGAAGGTGTTTTGAGCTATATTGATCGCAATGGTCTAGGCGAAAAAGATGCGCAGAATTTACTGGAATCAGATAACCGGACTTACAATTCTTACACCTATAAAAACGAGGTCGATAATTACCGCCAGGATCATTACCAGATCGTTTCATCGCATAATCTTAGCGATAAATGGATCTTTAACCTCAATGCATTTCTGGTTCGTGGCTTGGGTTATTACGAGCAATCCAGAATGGGAGACGATTACAGCAATTACAATTTGCCCAATGTGGTTATCGGCCAGGATACGCTTACGAGCACGGATCTGATCCGTCGCCGCTGGCTGGATAATTACTTTTACGGCTCTACATTTTCATTGGAATACAACAGTTTTAAAAAGCTGACTGCCAGCTTTGGCGGCGGTTATAACCAATATGACGGCGACCATTATGGCCGAATTGTGTGGGCGCGCAATGCCGGGAACATTGAAAACGACCATCAATATTATTACAGCAAAGGCATTAAGAAAGATTTCAACATTTATGGAAAGGTTTACTATCAGCTGACGCCCAAACTCAATGCGTTCGCCGATTTGCAGTTCAGAAATGTGAGTCACAACATTAAGGGAACGGACAATGATCAGATCGCCCTGGCAACGGATGAGGCCTATGCTTTTTTTAATCCAAAAGCTGGCTTAACCTATCAGTTGGCGGATCAAAGTTCGGTTTATGCGTCTTATAGCGTAGGAAACCGCGAGCCTAACCGGGATGATTTTACTTCATCGACGGCTGGATTATTTCCAAAAAGCGAACAACTGCAGAATGTGGAAGCAGGTTTCAAAACGCAGCGTGGCATCTGGGCTTTCTCGGCGAATTATTATTTGATGGCTTATAAAAATCAACTCGTATTGACCGGCCAGATCAATGACGTGGGCAACGCTATCCGAGTAAATGTGCCAAAAAGTTACCGCATGGGCATCGAGCTGGAAGGTGCCATTGCATTAAGCAAAACCTTGAAATGGAATGTAAACGCAACATTTAGCCAAAATAAGATCAATAATTTCACTGAGTATGTCATCAATTACGACACCGGCGATTACAACATGATCAACCACGGAAAATCCGACATTTCCTTTTCGCCCAACGCCATCGCCGGAAGCCAGCTGACTTACATTATCAGAAAAGACCTGGAACTGGCATTGCTAAGCAAATATGTAAGCAAGCAATATCTGGATAACACATCATCTGAAACACGAAAGCTGGACGCTTACTTTACCAATGACATCCGCCTTTCCTGGACGATCAGACCAACCTGGGCGAGAGAGATTTCCTTCAATTTGCTGGTCAACAATGTGCTGGAAGAAAAATACGAATCCAACGGATATACGTACGGATATTTCGCAGGCGGCGCATTAACGCAGGAGAATTTCTACTTCCCGCAAGCCGGCAGGAATTTTCTGGTTGGGGTGAATTTTAGGTTTTGATATGCCGCTTTCTGCCTAACTTTGCCGCATGGAATTGAAAAATGATCTTTTGCTTCGGGCGGCGCGTGGGGAGAAAACGGAACGCACGCCTGTTTGGATGATGCGGCAGGCGGGCCGGATTTTGGCTGAATACAGGGCCGTTCGCGAGAAGGCCGGAAGTTTTATAAAGTTGGCAACAACGCCGGAAATGGCGGCTGAGGTTACATTACAACCTGTTGATTTGCTGGGTGTTGATGCAGCCATTATCTTTTCTGACATTCTGGTGATTCCCGAAGCGATGGGACTGCCTTATGAAATGGTAGAAAAAAGCGGGCCGATTTTCCCGGCAACGGTTCATACGATTCAAGATCTTGACAGACTGCACATTGCGGAGCCGGAAACGGATTTGAAATATGTGCTGGATGCGATTAAGCTTACAAAAGAAGGCTTATACGGACGTGTTCCACTGATCGGTTTCGCGGGCGCGCCTTTCACGATTTTCTGTTACATGACAGAAGGCAAAGGCTCCAAAACATTCTCGGTTGCAAAAAAACACCTTTACGCCGATCCTGAATTCTCGCATTTATTACTCCAAAAAATAACGGATAGCACCATTGCTTACCTCAAAGCGCAGGTTGTAGCAGGCGCTAACCTGGTCCAGATCTTCGATTCCTGGGCCGGAATCTTATCTCCTGAGCAATACAACACATTTTCTTTGCCCTATATCAAGCAGATCTGTGACGCCATTGATGAAGTGCCCGTTACTGTTTTTGCCAAAGGCGCATTCTTCGCGCGGAAGGCGATTAGCGAGCTAAACTGCTCCGTGGTTGGCCTGGATTGGAACATGGACATTGCCGAGTCGCGCGAGCTGATTCCTAATAAAACGTTGCAGGGAAATCTGGATCCTTGCGTGCTGTATGCTTCATATGACCAGATCCGGAGCGAGGTAAAAAACATGGTGCAACAATTTGGCACACAGCGCTATATCGCTAATCTGGGCCACGGGGTTTACCCGGATACTGATCCTGATAAGGTGCGTTGTTTCATCGAATCGGTTAAAGAATTTTCTTCCTAGTCACTCCTTTTTATGTCTTTACCCAAAACAAAATGCATCTTCCTCGACCGCGACGGAGTGCTGAATGAGGATTGCCCGGACTATTTGTACGAACTGGAAAAGCTGATAATTCCCGAAGGTGTTCCGGAGGCGCTTAAAGCATTTAAGAAAGCAGGATTTCTGCTCATTGTGGTGACGAATCAGGCGGGGATTGCGAAAGGGCTTTACACGGCAGCTAATGTTCATGCGATCCACGAAGCGATGCAAAAAGTCTCCGATAATGCATTGGACGACCTTTATTTCTCGCCTTATCACCCGAGCGTTTCAGGCGTTTCGCTTTCCAGAAAACCAGGTTCGCTGATGCTGGAAAAGGCAATTGCCAAATATAATATAGATGTTACGAAGTCCTGGATGATCGGGGATCGCGACAGGGATATGGAGGCTGGAAAAAATGTGGGGGCGAGAACAATTCAGATTGTTCCCGAAACGGAAGCTTCAACGGGCGATTTCGCTGCGGTCAGTTTGTTCGAGGCAGCGAAAATAATCCTGGAAGGTAAAATTTAGACTCTTTCAGCTGCGACTGGCTGCGTTATTTTCTGCGTAGAACCGTAAGCCGGGCAAGCATGTTTGGTGCAAGATGCAAATGCAAGCGAACCGCAAATAGTAAGGAGAAGTAGTAACTTTTTCATTTTCCTGTTCGTGTAAAATTTTGTCACCGCAAAAATATAAAAAATAATTCTTTGAATGAGCGTTTTAGTTGGACTAATAACGAACTCATTCAAAGAACTTTATATCAAAGGTCAGATTTTTGTTTCGACCAATTCTTCCTCTTCGTCAATCGGCTGCATTTCCGTTCCGACATTCTTTTCAGGAACCACAAACGATTCTTCTTTAAAGCCTAAAATTTTAAGCATCGAATCGCTGTTCTGCTCTTCTGCAAAAACGCGCGTTACAATCTTGCCATCTTCGTCCTTATCCACCAAAACGTGTTTAGGGGCCGGGATCAGGCAATGCTGAATGCCACCGTAACCTCCCAGAGATTCCTGGTAAGCGCCGGTATGGAAAAATCCGATGTATTGTTTTTCCGAATCTTCTTCAAAAATCGGCATATACAAGTCGGCGCTGTGCATTTCGCTGTTGTAGAAATCCTGCGAATCACACGTTAATCCACCCAGATTGACCTTTTGATAAGGACTATCCCAGTTATTGATTGGCAGCATGATGTATTTCTGGTTCATGCCCCACGAATCGGGAAGCTGCGTGATGAACGAGCCGTTGATCATATACCAAAGCTCCTTATCGTTTTGTAGTTTTTTGTCAATGATTTCATAAATCACCGCGCCGCTTTCACCCACAGTATAACTGCCGAATTCCGTAAAAATATGCGGAACAGGCACATTGTTCTTGTTGCAGATCCATTGGATGTTCTCAATGATCTCGTCGATCATCTGCTGATAATCGTAGCCGGCCTGCAAAGAAGTCTGAATTGGCAAGCCGCCACCAATGTCGATGGAATCCAGTTCAGGACAAATTTTCTGCATTTCGCAGTATTTGAACATAAACCGGGTTAATTCACTCCAGTAATAAGCACTGTCCTTAATCCCCGTATTAATAAAGAAATGCAGCATTTTGAGTTTAAACCGAGGATTCGGTTCAATTTTCTCTTTATAAAGCTGTTGCACATCATTATAACGGATCCCCAGACGCGACGTATAAAAAGCAAAATTCGGCTCCTCATCCGTAGCAATACGCATCCCAAAATTGACCGTATCGGCTGTAACCTGCTGTTCGTATGATTCAATTTCTTTGAGGTTATCCAAAATGGGGATAACATTGAACCCTTCGTTGATCAACTCGCTGAGATACTGCGTGTAACGTGGCAGCTTGTAACCATTGGCAAGCACGTAAGTGTTTTTGGTTACCTTACCCCGGCGATACAATTCGCGGATAATGGGAACATCAAAAGACGAAGAAGTTTCTAGATGTATATTATGCTTCAAAGCCTCTTCCAGCACAAAGCTGAAATGCGAAGATTTGGTGCAATAACAATAAGTGTAGCTTCCTTTGTAATTATGTCTTTTGAAAGCATTCCGAAAAAACATGTTTGCGTTCTCGATATGCTCCCCTATTTTCGGCAAATAATTGATTTTTAACGGCGTACCATGTTCTTTGATGATATCCATCAGTGGTACATTGTTGAACAGCAACTCATTATTATCAACATTGAACTCCATTGTAGGAAACTCGAATGTCTGCTGAATCAGGTCAATGTAGCTTTTCATTGATTTGTTTGTCGCGATAGCAATTAGTGAATTGGAAGTTAATAACTAAGACAAAAGACCCGAAAATTGGTCAGAATATGTGTCATTTCCAAACATCAGCAAGATGTAAATCATTCCCTCACCGGCGCATTTTATCTGGGTATTTGCCAAGTTCATACCTGAAATTTTCCGCTTAATAAGTTTTCGATTGGTCAAACGGACAATACGGACCTACTTTTGAGCTTCTCAGTGCTGGTATGCTATCCTAATCGGCTGAATGCAAGCACATACGGAACGACAGAAAACTTTCAGCATTTTCAAAGTTTTCTTAGTTTATTTCGAGCTAATATTTCAAATTTGCTTTGTGAAAGAGCGAATTATTAAATCAGCCCTAAGTCTGTTCTGGCGCTATGGAATCAAGAGCGTTACCATGGATGATATTGCCAAAGATCTGGGGATTTCAAAACGGACCATTTACCAGCATTATTCCGACAAAGAGGCCATTCTGGCATTGGTGATCCAGAAAGAAATCATGGATCAGAAGTGTGAGATTGAGAAACTGGAAGAAAAAGCAGCCAATCCAATCGAGCAGATCATGCATTCATCGACGCAAATGCAAAACACGCTTTCTGAAATGAACCCGGCCTTATTATATGACCTGAAAAAATATTACCCGAAGGCATGGGAGCAATTTGAAACGTATAAGCATGAGTTTCTGCTCAAAAATATCCGCGAAAACCTCGTAAGTGGCATTGAGCAGGGCCTTTACCGCCCTGATATCGACGTGGATATTCTTGCGTTGCTCCGCATAGAACAAATTGTGCTGGCTTTCGACCCGACCGTTTTTCCACAAAAAAAATTCAGTATGATGCATACCCAAATGCAGTTCCTGCTCCACTTTTTGAGAGGAATTTTATCAGAAAAAGGATTTGAATATTACAACACCATAAAAGACAGATCAGCAATTGAAATCAATACCCATGAAAAATGAACAAATACTACGTCGAAGCCTGATGCTGTTGGCGATTTTACTCGCCTTCGGTCCGCTCCGCGCTCAGGATTTCTCCCTGGAACAAGCCGTCGATTATGCGGTTAAGCATAATTTGAACATTAAAAATGCACAGTTGGATGCCCTTTCTGCGGAAGCAAGAATTGGTGAAATCAGGGCGGCGGGATTGCCTCAGTTGAGTGCGGCCGTTTCGGTGACCAACAACATTATTATCCCCCGGTTTTTCCTTCCTGCCAATGCGTTTGATCCGACAGCTCCTGCCGACGCGCCTCCCGCTGCGGTTGAATTCGGGATTCCGTGGCAAGGTTCGGCTTCTGCCAATCTGAACCAGCTTATTTTCAACGGTTCTTATTTTATTGGTCTAAAAGCCGCGGCAACCTATCGTGAGCTGGCGCAGAAATCGACTACTTCTTCGAAAGTGCAAGTGGCTGAGTCGGTTACCAAGGCCTATTATTCCGCACAAGTTGCGGAGGAACGTGCCAAGCTCCTGGATCTGAACATTTCGCGCGTGGATTCACTGATGCGTGAGACCAAAGCGATGAATGCCAGCGGATTTGTGGAGCTTCTGGATGTTAACCGTTTGGAAGTGCAGATCAATAACCTGCAAACCGAGCGCCAGAAAGTGCAGAACCTGATCGAGCTTAGCTATGCTTTATTGAAATACCAAATGGGAATGCCTGCTAATGAGCCGATTAAGCTGACGGACGACATTAATGCGGTTAATGTGGATTCGCTGAGAGCAGAACTTGGCAACCCGGATCTTAATTATGAAAACCGCATCGAATATTCATTGCTGAATACGCAGGAAAAACTGGCCGGACTGGACCTTCGCAATGTCAGGAGCGGATATCTGCCTAGCCTGTCGGCTTCGGTGGGATATGGATATAATGCTGGTTATGATAAATTCTCGCAGCTTTTTACCGACAATTGGTACAACAACATGGTGCTGACCGTGAACCTGAACATTCCGATTTTTGATGGTTTTTCTAAAAGATACCAGATCAACCAGAAAAAGATCGCCATTGATAAGGTCAAAAACAGCCAGACACTGCTGAAACAGTCAATCGATCTGGAAAATAACCAGGCGAGCATTAACATTAAAAATGCATTTGCAACCCTGGAAACGCAGAAACGCAACCTGACGCTGGCGGAGGAAATTGTAAGGGTTTCAAAAATCAAATACAAAGAAGGCGTTGGGTCAAACATTGAGGTGATCAACGCGGAATCGTCCCTGAAAGAAGCGCAGACCAATTACTTCACCGCATTGTATGATCTAATGATCGCGAAAGTGGACCTGAGCAGAGCCAAAGGCGAACTTTATACTGAAAAATAAGCATCACATTAACACGAAAACAAAACTTGAAACTGCTATTTACCTACATCATGAAACGACATATTTTAATTATTACAGCCATGACCGTCCTGCTTTCAGCATGCGGCGGAGGAGAAAAGAAAGAAGGCCTGGCAGGGAAAAAAGAAGAATTGGCCAAGCTGAAAGCGGAGCGTTCGGAAACTGAGAAAAAGATCAAGGCTCTGGAAATCGAGATCACAAAAATGGACCCGAACAAGGCAGCAGAGGCAAAGGTGAAACCCGTTAGCATTGATACATTGAATGCTGAAACATTCCGTCATTATGTAGAATTGCAGGGAACGGTTGATGCCAAAAATAATGTGCTGGTAACTCCGAAATCCGGTGGCGTGGTGGTTGCGATGAATGTGAAAGAAGGCGATTACGTGAAAGCCGGAGGCATTATTGGTAAAATCGACAACAGCATTTTGACGGAATCTATCGAGGAGTTGAAAACGCAAATGTCGCTTGCCAACACAATCTACGAAAAGCAGAAAAACCTTTGGGACCAGAAGATCGGAACGGAGATTCAATATCTGCAAGCCAAAAACAACAAAGAGGCTCTGGAAAGAAAGATGAGCACTTTGAATGCGCAATTATCGCAGACCAACATTGTGTCGCCAATGGCCGGTGTTGTAGATATGGTCAATGTGAAAGTGGGAGAAATGGCTTCTCCGGGCGTAGGTGTGGTTAGGATTGTGAATCTGAGCAATCTGAAAGTAATTGCAAAAGTGTCTGACACTTACGCCGCCAGCGTGAAAAAAGGCGATGAAGTGATCGTGAAATTTCCGGATTTGAAAAAGGAATATAAAGCCAGGATCACTTTCGTAAGCACGGCTGTGGACCCATTGTCGCGCACATTCACGATTGAAGCCAATCTGCCAACGAGCAAGGACATTAAGCCTAATATGATGGCACAAGTTCAGATCAATGATGCGATCAGCAAAAACGCGCTGGCGATCGATCAGAATTATGTTCAGAGCACTGAAAAAGGAAATGTTGTATATGTGGCTGTAACCGAGGGCAATAAGAAAGTAGCCAAGGCAAAAGAGGTGAAAACGGGATTGAGCTACAACGGAAAAGTTGAAATTCTTTCGGGCCTCACCGCGGGCGACCAGCTGATCACATTGGGTTACCAGGAAGTCTCCGACGGTCAGCCGATAAGCTATTAAGGGCTATTTATCTCATTCAACATTAGCTATTTATGAAATTCGAAGAATATAAAACCTTAGGCTTTACCAACTGGTGCGTAGAGAATCGTACGACGATTTACATCTTTACGTTCATCATTACGCTTGCCGGGTTTATGGTCTATAATAACCTGCCCAAAGAGCAGTTTCCGGATATCAAGATCCCGCAGATCTATATCAACACGATTTACTTCGGAACGGCGCCAGCGGATATTGAGAACACGATCAACAAACCCATCGAAAAGCAGCTGAAATCGCTGAATGGTGTTAAAAAGATCAAGTCGAATGCATTGCAGGATGTTTCTGTAATCCTGGTAGAATTTACGCCGGATGTGGCCGTGGAGGTCGCATTGCAGCGAGTCAGGGATGCGATTGACAAGGCTAAAACCGACTTGCCGCAAAACCTGGATTCGGGCCCCACGGCGCAGGATGTGAACTTCTCGGAGTTCCCGATCATGAACGTGAACATTGCGGGTAACTTCTCGTTGAAACAATTAAAGCAATACGCAGAAGATTTGCAGGACGGAATCGAAGCATTGCCGGAAATTACGCGTGTGGATATTTTGGGTGCATTGAACCGCGAAATCCAGATCAATGTAAACCTGGACCGCATGAAATCATCAGGTCTGACATTCTTCGACGTACAAAGTGCCATTCAAAGCGAAAATATCAACGTTTCGGGCGGTGAACTGAATGTTCAGGGTGTGCGCAGGACGCTTCGTGTAAAAGGGGAATATACCAATGTGGCGGATATGGCGAACATTCGCATCCGCACCGCAACAGGAGCAACCGTTCGCTTGGGCGACGTAGCTGAGGTTTCCGACAACTTTGAAGAACAGCAGGATTTTGCACGTCTGGCCAACAAAACGGTAATTACTTTGAACGTTATCAAACGCTCCGGTGAAAACCTCGTGGACGCTGCCGACAAAATTGAAAATGTCATTGCAGACTTTAAAGAAAACCGCTTTCCTCCGGGATTGGATGTAAAAATCACAGCCGATCAATCCATTCAGACGCGCGCTGATTTGCATGACCTTATCAACACGGTTGTACTTGGATTTATCTTCGTAGTAATGGTGCTTATGTTCTTCATGGGTGTCCGTGATGCAATTTTCGTGGGACTTTCCGTGCCGCTTTCTGCATTGGTTGCCTTTGTAATGATGCCGATCATCGGGCCGCTGGTAGGAACCGAATTTACACTGAATACAATCGTTCTCTTCGCCTTCCTGCTCGGGATAGGACTTGTGGTTGATGATGCGATCGTGGTTATTGAAAACACGCACCGCTTGTTCAACAACCATAAAGACTGGACAATCCAGCAGGCTGTAAAAGCGGCGGCGGGTGAAGTGTTTATTCCCGTACTTTCCGGAACATTAACGACCATCGCGCCATTCTTCCCGCTGCTTTTCTGGACGGGCATAGTCGGGGAATTTATGAAATTCATGCCGCTGACGCTCATTATCACGTTGGGAGCATCACTTTTTGTGGCTTATGTAATGAACCCCGTTTTCGCCGTTTCGTTTATGGGCCGCCATGATGATCAGAAGGAAGCGCACGACACCAGCTTCAAGGGAATCCGTCGGCCATTAATTATCCTCGCAGTGGCAGCGATAATCGGTTATCTGATCGACCGCGGTGTGGGTAACTTCTTCGTATTTATCCTGATCCTTTGGATTTTCAATCATTATATTCTGACACCAAGAATCCTTGTTCCATTCCAGGACCGCTTATTACCAGCTTTGAAAAACAACTATCGTAAGCTGATCGACTGGCTGTTGCGCGGATGGAGACCGGTTGTCGCGATTGCAGTTGTATTCGGACTTTTGATCTTCACATTTGTCCTGACCGGCATTGTGCAGCCCAAAGTACTTTTCTTCCCAAGCGGTGACCCGGATTATGTGTATGTGTACAATAAAATGCCAATAGGCACTGATGCGCGTGTGACGGATTCTGTGACCAAGATCATTGAAAAGAAGGTTTTTGATGTTTTGGAAAAAGAAAAAGCCATGGATATGGTGAACTCGGTAATTGCCAACGTGGGTAAAAACGCCGGTGACCCTTACAACCCAGACCGCGCCGCAACCCCGCACAAATCGAAAGTTACCGTAGCATTTGTTTATGGAACAGAACGCGGGGGACGTTCATCAGAAGCCATTTTACGCAAGATTCGCGAAGCAGTGAAAGGCATCCCGGGAGCGGAAATTTCAGTAGAACGCGAAGCTGTTGGGCCACCGACGGGTAAGCCTATTTCAATTGAGATTTCGGGTGATGATTTTGAAGTGCTTCAAAAACTTGAAAAAAGTGTTTTGCAAAAAGTACAGCAATCGGGCATTGAAGGGATTGACCAGCTGCGTTCGGATTTGGTAACGAACAAGCCAGAGATCGTCATCGACATTGACCGTGAAAAAGCTCAGCGCGAAGGCATTAGTTCGCAGCAAATCGCCCTAGCCGTCCGCACCGCACTTTTCGGTCTGGAAGTTTCCAAATTCCGCGACGATAAGGACGAATATCCGATCATGGTAAGGCTTGAAAAAGACGATCGCGAGCAAATTGAGAAGCTTTTGAGTCTGAACGTGGTTTACCGCGACATGAATATGGGCGGTGCATTGCGCCAGGTTCCAATCACGTCGGTGGCTAACATTCATTATTCCACAACATTCAGCCAGATCAACCGCCAGGACCAAAGCCGGATCGTAACATTAGGCTCGGACGTTTTGCCGGGTTACAATGCCAACGAAATCGTGGGACAAATTCAGGCATTGATCGAGGATATGGAAGTTCCGAATGGTTATATTATCAAAATGGGTGGTGAACAGGAAGAGCAAAACGAATCCATGGCGTTCCTCGGAACCGCATTTGGTGCCGCGATCCTGCTGATTTACCTGATCCTCGCCACGCAGTTCAACTCGGTTGTGAAGCCATTCATTATCTTCTTCACTATCCTGTTATCACTGATCGGTGTATTGCTCGGCTTTATCATCTTCAAAAAGGATTTTTCTGTGATCATGTCCGGTGTGGGGATCATTGCATTGGCCGGGATTGTGGTGAAAAACGGTATCCTGCTCATCGAGTTTATCGAAGAGCTCCGCGGGCGGGGTTACCCGATGCGCGAAGCCATTATCGAAGGCGGGGCGATCCGTTTAACACCCGTATTGCTGACCGCCTCGGCCGCCGTACTTGGACTTGTTCCGCTTGCATTGGGTATCACAGTCGACTTTGTCGGTCTGTTCAGAAACCTCGAACCGCACCTCATAGTCGGCGGCCCGAGCTCCATTTTCTGGAACATTCTCGCCTGGACCATCATCTTCGGACTAACATTCTCGACGATACTTACATTGATCATGGTTCCGTGCATGTATTATGTAAACGAGCGTGTGCGGGATAAGTGGTTCAGAAAAGGGAAGCAAGAGGTCGTGAACCCAAATTGGCAGAACGAAACCATTTAGCAAATAAAAGATTTACTGCCTGTTTCAATTTTTTTCAAATTGGAATAGGCAGTATTCCAAAAATTCCTAGATTTGCAACCCCAAAGAGTTCGGGATCTGAGTCAGCTCAGTCTCATTTCGGGATGTAGCGCAGCCCGGTAGCGCACTAGCATGGGGTGCTAGGGGTCGCAAGTTCGAATCTTGTCATCCCGACATTGATTATCAGGCTTTTAAGTGTAACAACTTGAAAGCCTGTTTTTGTTTAGTCGAACATTAGTCGAACATTTTCTTTCAGTTTTATTGGGCCACAATGAACAGAATTGGTGAGTCTGCCTCAAAATTTACGCAAAAACTTTTTCGTGATTGCCTTTGTATTTTTACCAGCAGCAAGGTGGTAACATCAAACCTCTGATGTGAGAGAATGAATTACTTGCAGAAGAAGTTGAATTGTTATTCATCTGCGGATGGAGAGTTATCCAGAAGGGAGCAACCCACATAAACTCAGTACTCTAAAACGATGATACTGGCGTAAAAAGAATCCATCTCCTGATCGAAGGCTGGCTGCTATCATATTATTATACTATTGAAATATTTCCCTGACCAAATTGCGCCGCAGACTATTTGTCCCAGTGCAAGTTTCCATCTTGATATAAATATGGGAGTATTATTGGCAAAGGTCTTTCAATTTTGGGCATAGATGTGGACAGAAATGAAAGGCAATAAAAGAGCACTGAACCTGTAGTAGAATGTAGCCACCCTTTGCCTGAATTGCCATGCATATCTTTCCCTTTAAAACTGCCCTCACCATCACCAAGGTGAATCAAAATTCCCTTATCAAGAATAAAAATGCCATCGATGGTGTGATAAATTTTCACTTTATTCTTTTCTCGATAGTCCATGATAATCTTATGAATGTTTTCTAAACTAACCTGTGACTCGTAGCAAAAAAGAAAGAATGGAGGATTAAGCCCATATCTTAATGCATCACTTGGAGTTGCGATAATAGTTTTCCCAAGTGGGTCCTGCATTTTCAGCGTTTTAAACTTTATTGCATTTTTAATAGCTTTACGAAGTTCCTGTGTTGTCAAAACACTTTTAATCTCACCAGCCGCAGCTACTCCTTCGATAAAAAAGAGACCAGGTTCGTTCTTAGTGAATGTGTAAGGGTGATCTTGATTAGCGATTACAATATCTACTTGCCCACTCCTTTGCCCATAGGAATCAATTATTTCCCCGGTTCCGACAGCATAAGTTCGAGATAGATATTTTTCAATGAAATCGAAAAACGTCTTTTCAGCACCACTTCCCTTTATCCCAGAATGACTGTGGGTAGATCGAAGTTCAGCAAGCTTGCCTCGCATTTGGACCTCTACATTATCTATTATCGCTTTTAACATGTAAATTGATTATTAGTTTGTGTGATACTGCTGCATTCCCGCATCATAATCCGAAATACAGTCCAATGATGACTACGGAGCTATTGTTTAGAGCTGCATGACTCTTATTGTATTGTACTCCGACTAATCAGACCCGGTGCACAATATGTATAGGTATTGGCATGGAATCAGGCATCAATATTACAAAAAGATCCGAAAATCTACTTTGTTTTGATTGTAGCAGCCGGACAAATCAAATGCAAAACGAGATACATACTAGCTTCAAATGAAAACAGGGATATTTACTCGGTGTAGGTCGCAATTATTGATACAGAGTACCGAGAAATACCTGAATGACTGTATTAATTTCATACAGAAAAAATCAATTTATGTTAAGCTATGATTGTGGGGGGCAAGCTCTATTATCGATAAAAAATTTCATCTTTGAAAGTCAAAAATATGCAACCCTTGAATATGTCAGAACAACTAGAAGAGCAGATAAAAATCCTAAAAGAATACAATCAAAAAATTGTAGAGCTTTTTTCATTTTCAGTAAGTGGTGCCGCTGGTCACTTGTATGACTACGACCTTTATGCAGCCGGGGCTGCGAACCGTGCGATTGCCATTATAAATTCATTTTCCTTGCTGCTACCGGATGAGCCTTTTGGGGCAATAGCATTAATAAGAATTCATCTGGATACCCTACTTCGAGTTAATGCCCCCGCTCTGGCGGAAGATCGTCTCAGCTTTGTCAGAGATGTTATGGGAGGTGCTGTTATTCAAAAAATTGATATGCACCCACAGATAGCACTGGATAATAATTTGCAAAAAGGATCCAAGCTGACAGATCGAAATCTCGTCAATGTCCTTAAACAGTTCGGGGCGAGAATTGAAAGTATATACAACAACTACTGTGACGACATACACCTGTCCGGAAAAACCATAGAGAAAGCAGTAATAGAAAATAATGATGGCATCCATTTCTCAATCGGAACAAATGAATTTGTCACAGAAGAAGAAAAGATGCAGGCTGTCCAGGACATGATATTTATCTCAGATATGTTTGCTTCGAGCCTTGGTGCCTATATTGTTCACAAAAGCTCGATGGGTGGGGAATACCCTACACCCGCATAATTCCACTAGGTTACTGTAAGTGTCCCAAAATCGCAGACAGTTTGAAATTAGAGAATATCACTTAATTTTAAACTGATGAAAAAGACCAAATTCACCGAGACACAGATCGTTTCGATCCTCAAACAACAGGAAGCTGGCATT
>NZ_JAKFFU010000015.1:0-206516 GCF_021502625.1 Dyadobacter sp. CY351
AGTGCGCAACTGCTAGCAGTAACGCACTTCGGCCGCCCGGCGGCCCGGTCCGCTCAGTGTGACAGGGGTTGTGCTCAATGTGACAGGGCTTAATACTCAGCGTGACAGGGGTTGTAATTGTGACAGCCCGCCGACTACTTCTTCATCTGGGCCTCGACAACCGCTATTGCAACCATATTAACAATCTCCCTAACGGAACTTCCTAATTGCAAGACGTGGACCGGCTTTTTCATTCCGAGCAAGATTGGCCCGATGGTTTCGAGTTCGGCAGCTTCTTTCAGCAAGTTGTAAGCAATGTTACTTGCAGACAGGTTCGGGAAGATCAGCGTGTTGGCGCCGCCATCGACGAGGTCGCTGAATGGGTGATTTTCCTTCAATAATGCTGTATTGAATGCGAGGTGGGCCTGCATTTCGCCTTCTACGATCATCGTTGGATTTCTCTTTTTGAGGATCGCGGTGGCTTCGCGCATTTTCACAGCATCAGTTCCGTCGGCGCTTCCGTAGTTGGCATAGGTTACCAATGCAATGCGGGGCTGAATGTTGAACCGCTCGACCGCTTTTGCCGTCAGTTCGGTGATTTCCACGATTTCATCAACCGTTGGATCCAGGTTAACGGTTGTATCCGAGAAGAATAATGGTCCTTTTGGGGTTAGCAAGATGTACATACCCGCCACTTTATTTACACCAGGATCTTTTCCAATGACATGCAATGCGGGACGGATCGTATCCGGATAAGTCCTTGTAAGACCGGAGATCAGCGCGTCGGCCTCTCCGTTTTCCACCATCATTGATCCGAAATAGCTTCTGAAATAAATGCTTCTGTGCGCTTCGATAGGCGTCAGGCCCTTTCTTTTACGTTTTTCAAAAAGCAGGTTGGCATATTTGTTAATGATGTCTTCATTCTCTTCTGCACGCGGATCCACAATCGCTACGTCACCCAGATCCAGCTTACTTTCTTTGATCAGGTTTGACACAATGTCTTTGCTGCCCAGTAAGATAGGAATCGCAATGCCTTCATCGCGAACCTGTTGTGCGGCACGAAGCACCTGAATGTTCTCTGCATCAGCAAAAACAACTCTTTTTGGAGCCAGTTTCGCTTTGTTCAGGATTACGCGGGAAATCTGTTCGTTACGACCAAGGCGGCTGGAAAGTTCCTGCTCGTAAGCGTCCCAATCCGTAATGACTTTGCGGGCAACGCCTGTTTCAATTGCAGCTTTCGCAACAGCAGGTGCAACCGTGGTTAACAATCGCGGATCAACAGGTTTTGGAATGATATAATTTTTACCAAAAACAATGTTCGTTTCATTGTAGGCAAGGTTTACAATGTCAGGAACCGACTTCTTGGCAAGATCGGCAAGCGCGTGAACGGCCGCCAGTTTCATTGCTTCATTGATCTCCGTCGCACGCACGTCGAGCGCGCCGCGGAAAATATAGGGAAAGCCAAGGACATTGTTCACCTGGTTCGGATAATCCGAGCGGCCTGTTGCCATGATCACGTCTTCACGCGCTTCAACGGCATCAGGATAGGGGATTTCGGGATTGGGATTAGCCATAGCGAGCACGATAGGGTCTTTCGCCATTGATTTTACCATATCCTTTGAGACAATGTCCGCCGTGGAAAGTCCGAGGAACAAATCGGCGCCGACCATTGCTTCTTCCAGCGACTCGTAAGCCACATCCGTTGCAAACTGCCGCTTCATTTCCGAAAGGTCCGTCCGGCCATTGTGAATGTGGCCTTTGGTATCGAACATGGCAATGTTCTTCGGATTGGCACCCAATGCCAGGTAAAGTTTAGTACAGGAAACGGCCGAAGCGCCTGCGCCGGAAACGACTACCCGAATATCATTAATGTCTTTTTTAACCAATTCAAGGGCATTTAACATGGCTGCGGCGCTGATGATGGCCGTTCCGTGCTGGTCGTCGTGCATGACGGGAATGTTCAGCTCTTGTTTGAGGCGGGCCTCAATTTCAAAACATTCCGGTGCCTTGATATCTTCCAGGTTGACGCCCCCGAACGTAGGTTCCAGGATCTTAACGGTCCTTACGAATTCGTCGACGTCTTTTGTGTTCAGTTCAATGTCAAATACATCAATGTCTGCATATATCTTGAAGAGAAGGCCCTTTCCTTCCATAACCGGCTTGGAGGCTTCAGGACCAATGTCTCCGAGTCCGAGCACGGCGGTTCCGTTGCTGATTACAGCTACAAGGTTGCCTTTTGCTGTATACAAATAGGCATCTTCAACATTAGCAGCGATTTCGAGACATGGCTCTGCAACACCGGGAGAATACGCGAGTGAAAGGTCGCGCTGGGTGCTGGTTTCTTTGGTCGGGATTACCTGGATCTTGCCAGGACGGCCTTTTGAGTGGTAGTATAGGGCGTCTTCTTTTCTGATCTTTTTATTCATACCTGTTGACGATTATTTCGTGCTAAGGTACAAACATTAGGTGCAACGCAATGAATTTGCAGCGGTATTAACAGCGGTTTTTGAAGCCGGATTTTTACAAATCCCTCAGAATGTTGTTCGAAGAACTCAGATCGTCACCATTAAAAGAATGACTATTCGCCAGGTTCTTTCTTTTTTTTACAGACACGACACGCCTTTTAAGGAAGTAGGCAAATATCATATACACGCCAAACATACCTATATAAATGTACAATGAAGCAGTGTTTGTAATGTCGCCGTGAAATGCAAAAAACAGCGTAGTATTCATGATCGTTACCATCCAAAGTGTGCAGGATGCCCAGAAATGGTTCAGGCCATTGTCGATCAGGATGTGGTGCATGTGGTTACGGTCCGCAATAAATGGCGAGCCTCCTTTAAAAATCCGGACGATAAATACGCGTAATGTATCAAAAATCGGGACGATGAGCAGGACCATAACGATGATAGGCGCATTGAAATAGGCATTCGGATCGTGCAGGTAACCTACATTTAAAGACAGGAATTCAACTGAGAAGATGGAAAGGAGGTAACCCACTATCAGCGAACCGGTGTCGCCCATGAAGATTTTGCTTGTTTTGGAAAAATTAAAACGCAAAAATCCTAGCAGCGAACCCGACATGGCGAAAGCCAGGCAACCAAACGAGAAATGGTCGTTAGCAATGAACCAGATGCCGAACCCCAGGCCCGCAATAAGGCTGATGCCACCTGCCAGTCCGTCGATTCCGTCGATCAGGTTTATCGCATTAATGATCGCGATAAAAATGAAGACGGTAAGCGGGATGCTGATAAAGTCTGAAACACCATGAATGCCGAATATTCCGTAAAAATTATCGACCTTGAAATTGCCCATTGCTACAAGTATCAGCGAGGCAAATATCTGTACAATCAGCTTTTTTGTAGGGTCAACAGCAAGGATATCATCTTTAATCCCAAGAAAAAACAAGATAATTACGCCCGTCATAGCGAGGCTGATCAGGTTGGAATCCAGGATGTTTTCGGAATGCGGCCATAAAAAATAAGCGATCAGCGTTGCCGCAAATATCGCTATGCCTCCCAAAGTAGGGGTTTCCGTTTCATGTGAGCTCCTGAAACCAGGTTTCGCTGTCAAATGCAACAAATTCGATAAGTTGATAATAATCGGAATGCTGATAATGGACAGGAAACAGGCGATCAGAAAGGAAAGGAGGCATTGGTAAACATCATGATGAATAATGTTACTGAAGTTTCCTTCACTCAGTATCTGTAGGGGTAACTTTAATTCCATAGTGCCTGCCAATGTAATAGCCTAGTAACGTTGTAGTAATTTTGTAACCTTTAAATCAAAAGTCGCAATTTTAATTTATATTATAAAAGCTAAACCGCTGTATATCAAAATAATTATTGTGCGGTTTTGATGCTGCTTTTGGTTTTCTATTTTATCGAAACTGTAAGATTTTCCTTAACGGCTTCAACCACAATGTATAAAAATGTGGTTTCAAATCATTTTCCTTCCAGGCCCTCAAATCGTTCCGGTTGGCTGCAATCCTGTTTTTGAGATTGCTGTTGCTAACACCTCCGGTCCGCATTTTCACCAGGACTTTCGGCACGTATGCAATTTTCACTTTGGCTTTATGAATGAAGCGAAGCATCAGTTCGTAATCTGCCGCGCTGCCCAGGTCTAGCCGAAACAAACCGAACCTTTCATAAAGTTCTTTTTTTACAAAAAATGCGGGGTGGGGAGGCATCCAGCCATTGAGAAAAGCACCTTCCTTGTAGTTTCCGGAAATCCATTTTCTCTTGATCACCACCTCGTTCGCTGCATCAACATATACAAGATCGCCATAACAACCCTCAATATCAGGCGATTTCATTTTGCTTACCACGTCGCTGATCGCCGCATTATATGCATAAAAATCGTCTGCGTTTAGTATGCCTATGATATCACCTGTTGCTAATTTTATGCCTTTGTTCATCGCATCGTAAATTCCGCCGTCGGGTTCACTTACAAATGCGGCAATCCTGCTTCCGTATTCGCCTATAATTTCCTGCGTTCCATCCTTGGAATTTCCATCAATGACAATGTACTCGATGTTGGAAAAATCCTGAGCAAGAACAGATTCGATGCACTGCCGGATGGTTTTCGCACCATTATAAACTACGGTTATGATACTTACTTTCAACTGGACAAGTTTCTTGTTTTGACAAATTTAGCCGGATTTCCCTGATAAATCCCATAGGCCTCCAAATCGGAAGTGGCGACGGAATCCACCGTAAGCACTGCATGAGAATAGACACGCACGCCTGGGCAAACCGTTGCCTTAGCGCCAATCCAGGCACCGCTTTCAATCGTTATCGGTTTGACGATCAGGTCGAATGTGCTCTTCGTAAAGTTGTGATTTCCAGTTAGCAGCAGGCAACCTTGCGATAAACAGACATTTGACTCTATTGTCACCATAGTGAGGTTGTCGATCCACACATTTTCACCAATCCAGACGTTTTCTCCGATCACCAGAAACCAGGGATATTTGACATTCACTTTTGGCTTAATCACAACACCTTTGGCCAGCCTGGCACCGAACATTTCCAGCACAAACCGCTTGATCGCCATCGGATAGGGCAAGTAAGTGTTGATAAAAAGCCGGTTGGCAAAGTACCAGAGCAGCTGTTTTAAAAAACCGCCTGGCTTATACCAGCTGTTATCATACTTTGACAGATCGGTTCGGGCTTTTAAGGTCTTTTCCATATTCTGTCTTAAAATGTGTTATGATATCCTGCTTGTCTTTTCCAGCCCGGTAGTACACTTCATAAATTTTGGCATCCACCAGAAAGCGATACCAGAACCCTTGAAGAAAGTGCCAGATCAATCCTTTCATACCATCCAGAAAACCAAGTTTAAAAATATACCGGTAAACGAAATAGATAAAGGGCCGCGTAAACAAAGGCAGGCCCGCATATTTGATTTTTAAAAACCTTGTACGCTGTTCCTGACTTCCCCAGAAGCTTGGGGTTACCGTTTCTTTACTATCAAAATTATATTTAATGTTCAATAGATCAATGACTTCCCTTATTGCATAATTGTTATGCTTTTGGGTCCACCAGGTCAGGTTGTTGAGGTTATGGTCCACAATATCGTGCTGTAACTGGGCGGTGGTGCCGCTGCTGAGCTTGATATGCTCATCCATCCACAACTCTTCACAATGACCAATGCCACTGCGCCAGACCCTGAGCAGCCATATGGGATAGTAACCACCGCGGCGGATCCATTTATCCATGAAAAACACGCGGCGTTTCACGTATAACCCCGACACTCCGGCAGGCGTAAGATGTAATGTGTTTTTCAGCTCATTCGCCAGTTCGGGCGTAATGTATTCGTCGGCGTCCATGCGCATAAGCCACTTGGTGCCGAACGGAATATGCTGAATCCCGAAATTGAATTGAAAAGAGTAGGAAACCCAGGGGTTCTGAACGACCGTGGCGCCGAGGCTTTCGGCAATAGCAACCGTGTCGTCGGTAGAAAATGAATCAACGATGAAAATCTTATCAGTCACCAGAAGCAAGCTTTCTATGCAACGTGCAATGTGCTTTGATTCATTGTGTGTTAAAATGATGACGGACAAATCAATCATACCCGGGAGCAACAGTCAAAAATTACGAATTTGCGGTTATTGCAAACGGCCAAAGATACTTACTTTTTCTTAACATTCTTGTATTCTTCCAATAACTGATTAGCCACCTTCCGGATGTCAAAATTTTCCGTTACCATCTTGTAAGCCCGATTTGCGAGATCCTGCGCATAGGTTTTATCTTGTAATATTTTAAGAAGTCCCTTGGCAACTCCATCGCTCGTGAGCGGCGTCAGAAAGGCTGCGTCATAGCGTTTGATATAATCCCCGAACCCAACGCGATCGGATACAATGGTGGGCACTTTGGAAGTCATTGCTTCCAGGACCGCAATAGAAAATCCTTCCGAATAGGAGGGCAGGACAAAGACATCGGCGTCGGCAAGTGCTTCTTTTTTAGCCGTATCGGTCAGTAATCCGACGAGTTTGATCCGGTTTTGCAGATTGTTTTTTCTGATAAAATCTTCCGTCTCCTGCTGGTAACCATCATCGCCGCCGGCGAGGAAAAGAGTAGCATTAGGAAGCTGTTTTTCAATTTTTTTGAATGCAGGAAGCAGGAGGTCAAGCCCCTTCTTAATGTTGAGCCGGCCCATAAAAAGCACGACCTGCTCATTCTCTCGAACCTGGTGTTTGGCACGGAAGCTCCCTTTGGCAGGCAAGTTGGAATATTCCGACAGCTTCATCCCATTCGGAACAATTACCATGTTTTTGGGACGGTAACCCAGGTAACGGACCACGTCACCTTCTTCGTCGGTGTTGTTGATCTGGATCAGGTCCGCTTTTCCTAGTATTCTCTTCTGATAAAGCAGCGTTACAATGTCTTTTTTCCATTTGTGATGCGCAACAGCCCATTTGTCGAGCAGTCCGTGTATGGTAATCACCTTAACAGCATTGTTTGGGATCAAAAATGGCACCAGACTCCCAAAATGCCATATACCATGCATGTGTATCACATCATACTCGTGAATGTGGTGCCTCAGGAAGCGATACATTTCAAGCGAAAATTCCCTGTAAACATTGCTGACCGGCGTCGTGCGCGCTACGGGAAACAGCCTGGCACCCTCGGGAGCCGGATACATTTCATCGCCCGGCGTCATGGGACTCAGAATGTCCACCTGGTGGCCTTGGCGCAAAACCTCCGTGGTATGGTCGTATATAATCCGGGCCGGGCCGCCAATTTCCCAGGTGTAAGCGCAAATATTTAAAATCCGCATGCGTGCATTTTGTGTAAAAATCTAAACATTAAGCTGTTATGCCAATTTGTGGTAACAGTCTGCCATTTGTCGTGAAACCTGCCGGGAGGAAAAAGGCGCAATCAGGCGCCGCGATTCCTGGCCCATAGCGGCCATTTTTTCCGGATTCTGGATGAAAAAGGCCAGCGCAGTTTCCAATTCCTGCTGGTTATCCGGGTCAAAAGTAAAACCATTCACGCCGTTTTTTACCAAATCTGCCACACAACCGCAATTCTTTGACACAATCACCGGCAATCCGCAAACCATGGCTTCATTCACAACCAAACCCCAGGGCTCTGATTTACTGGGCAAAACCAGTACATCACAATGCACAAGCAGGTCCGGGACTTTATACCAGGAAAGTCCGCCTGCAAATGATATTTTATTTTGCAAACCAAGTTCTGCCGTCAGCTTTTCGAGTGTTGCCCGCTCGGGGCCGTCGCCGATGAGCATCATTTCCCACGGTAAGGTTTCCGAATCGAGCGGACGAACCTGTGCGAATGCACGCAGCAAGGTTCCCAGGTTTTTCTCAGGCGCAAGCCGGCCTACGAACACAAATCTGTAAGCCCGAGCCACGTTCACATGAGCCTTTTTTCCAGCATTGTATCTCGCGCTGATGACTTCCTCATCGATTACCGCCGCATTCCGTACCGGGATTTGCGAAGGTTTTACACCCAGGCTTTCCAGATAGTCTGCGGACGTTTTGCCGAAACAAAAAAATGCCTGGGCACGGTTCACAATGAATCTTTTGAGCGATTCCTTGATAAATGACCGGCTGTTGTCCGCAGCAGATGACTCAGAAGAAAGCACCACTTTCACGCCTTTCAACCTGGCATAAAACATGAGAAGGACCTGCGCAGGATCAAAGTAACCCGTAATGTTGAGGACAGTTGGTTGGTAAGCATCGAAAGCAGCAAACAATGCTGCACGTCTTTCTTTAAAACCCACTTCATCCAGGCTGCGCTGAAACAGCACTTTATAAGGATAATCGTAAGTAATGGCGTCATCGCTTTGCATCACACTGCGACTGGCTTCATAAAGCGCGATCTGGACAACAAGGAAATCACTTTCAGGATATTTTTCCTTGAATGCGCGATGGATTTCGCTGAAAAGCCGCGACTTATAATGCGCCCATAACTGGTTGTGTACAACAAGGACGCGCATTATTTTTTAAGATTTAAATATTCCTGGAACAAAGGATAAAGATTGTTTGCCAAAAAAAGCTGTCCCTGGCTGTTATAATGTACAACATCCAGCTTCCGGTAATATTTGGGATCAATTCCCAGGCTGAATTCGTTCACAAGCCGGATATTGTGCTGAATGGCGAAAGCTATAATCTGGTCGCCCTGATCATTGAAATGTCCCAGCTCTATTTCCGAAGTTTCGGGGTGGAGATAAATGAAGAGCGGGATAGAATCTTTTTTAGCGATTTCGTAAATCTGCTCATACCCGGGGTTGAAAGTCAATCCTGGCTTCCTGATTCCGGCATCATTCAGCTCTTCTTTTTTCAGCGAATCCTTTTTCATAGAATCCAGAAGGGCTCGCTCAGGATTTTTTTCAATGGTTGGGGCGAAAAACCAGGTGTTGAAATAGTAAAAGAAAATCCAACGGTAACGATCCCAAAGTTCGTAGAGCGCCACTTTATATTGCTTGTCGGGCCAGCCGGGATCGATGCCCACAGGACTTTGGTGCGACATGATGTCGTACGCATCGTGGCTGCTGGTAACCAGGCACATCAGCCTGGCTTTGAATGTTCCGTATTTTTTAAGATAAGCGGCAATGTTATCAGGGCCCCACGAGCCGGCGGAAATGTTGAGGACGCGGACGCGCGTACCGAAGTCTTTCAGAAAACGCTTTTCAAGTAAAGTAGAAGCAATGCTGTCCTGGTCGGTAAGGCTTCCGCCGTTCACAACCGAGTCGCCGATGAGCAGGATCACAATGCTGTCTGACGGCAGGACCTCTTCATTGCGCATGGAAAAGCTGTTGGTCTGCACGCGGTAGCCAAATCTTTTCACATCCTGGTCGGGAGCATATATGTATTCAAAATCCGAATCCGAAATATAGAGCGGAGAATTACAGAAGCCATATTTATATCTCAATACAACTTCCGTGGTAACTGCCAGGATCACGACGAAGATTAAGAATCTATAAAAATATTTTAACATCAAGGAAAACGCTGTGTCCGCTGCAAATGCGCTTGCAAATTTAGAATTACTTTTCCCATTTACGACTTTTTAACACCGCACAGGAATAATTTAACAGAATTGCAGCGACCTGGAATGGTTCTTTCAAATTACGAGGAAAGGTTTAGCAGCCGCTAAATCATGCATCAAAACAGATTATTTTCCTTTAAACACATTATTATGAAGTGGATCGAATCACAAGCGGGAACCAATGGTGAGCCTGTCAAACTGTTTGTTCAGGATATTGGACAAGGCAAGCCTGTTGTATTTATATCGGGATGGCCCCTTAGCAATGACATGTGGGAATATCAATATAACGAGCTTCCCAAGCACGGCATCCGCTGCATCGGATATGACCGCCGTGGCTTCGGTAAGTCGGATAAGCCTTGGGATAGTTATGATTACAACACGTTAGCAGGCGACTTGAAAGCAGTGCTGGATAATCTTGATCTTCGCGATGTAACGCTTGTCGGGTTTTCCATGGGCGGTGGCGAGGTGGTTCGTTACCTGAGCAAATATGGAAGCGAACGCGTGTCCAAAGCAGTTTTGATCAGTTCCGTTGTTCCTTATATGTTGCAGACAGATGATAATCCGGACGGTCTGCCCAAGGAAGTTTTTGATGGTTTTGTAGAGAATGTTGAAGCCGACAGGCCTAAATTCCTGGCTGGTTTTGCCAAAGATTTTTACGGCAATTCTTTGCTGAACAATGCCGTAAGCGACGAAATCCTAACCTGGCACAGCATTCTGGCATTACAGGCTTCGGGCCGGGCAACCACGCAGTGCATCAGAAGTTTCAGCTCAACCGACTTCCGGAACGAGCTTTCCACGATCGATGTCCCTGTGCTGATCATTCATGGCGATTCTGACAAAATCGTTCCCATCAAAATCAGCAGCGACATTACTTCGGATCAGCTTCCGGGAGCAGAATACATTGTGTATGAAGGCGCGCCGCATGGGCTTTTTGTTACGCAAAAGGAAAGGCTGAACGAGAACCTGATCCAGTTCATCAATCAGGAAACCGTGACAATTTCTAATCCTTACGCGGATATTACGACATAAAATATAGGAAGTTAGCCTGGAACCGGGATGCGGTTTCAGGCTAACATTTCTATCAGTTCAATGCGGTTACCAAACGGATCACGGAAGGAAAATCGCTTCCGGTCGGGTATGGGGCTGTCTTGCCGGATTGCAATTCCATTCTTCTCCAAAATTTCCCACGCCGCATCCAGGTTCTTCACTTCAAATGCAGGATGCCGCTGCGACTGCTCCGAAGGCTCCTCCGCCCGGATATGCAGCTCAATGTCGCCCATAGCAAACCAGATAGCGCCATTCGGAAGCGGATAGCCCGTTTCTCTCAACTCTTTCAAACCTAATACACCGCCGTAAAAGGCCCTGGCCGCTTCTTCTGCACCAGGAGGAATGCACAGCATAATGTGATTCAGTCTTTCAAATTCAATTTTCATATTCAGGAGTGTTTCATTTTAATCGCATCACAAAGGACCTTTACTAGCTTCCCGGCCGTCTTTCCAAACCGCTTCAATTTTGCGCGTATTCTTGATATCATTAGCCGGATTAGCGCTCAGAATGATCAGATCGGCTTTTTTGCCACGTGTCAGTGTGCCAAACTCATTGTCAATTTTCAACGCCTTTGCAGCATTTTGAGTTGCAAGCATAATGGACTGAACCGGCGTAAGGCCCGCCTGGACCATCAATTCAAGTTCCAGATGTTCTGTGAAACCCTGCGTCCTGATCGGAAATGCGCCGGAATCGGTGCCGAGCGCGACGGTAATGCCCGCATCCACGATTTTTTTCAGGTTAATTGATGCTGTTTTGAATGCAGCAGCATTTCGTTCATAGTCAGCGGATGCCCGGACTTTTTCTGCGTAAGCCGGATCGGTAACCATTTCAAGCACACCCGGTTCCAGTGATTTTATAAAAAATTCATCATTGATCCAGTCCGGTTGACTAGCATATGCAAACTGATATTCATCCAGTGCAAGTGTGGGGATGTATATGACATTCTTTTCCTTCATTTTATTCAAAAGCTCCGCATCCACCGTCCTGTCGCGAATGCTGTGGGCGATGATATCAATGCCGGCCTCGGTCAGGAGCCGTGCGTCTTCTGCATAAAACAAATGTGCTGCCACGCGGATATTGCGTTTATGCGCTTCGGTGATAATAGCCTGGTATATTTCGGGCTTCATTTTCTGAGCATTGCCGCCATGATCGTCCACCCATATCTTCACAACCGTAGGTTTAAGCGGAACCAGCTTATCCAGCATGGCGGGCACTTCCTCAGGATTTTCGGGGCGGAAAAGCAAGTTCATCCAGGAACCGGGATTGGGATCGGGCGTATTGAAGCCGTACCCTGCCGAAAAGAGGCGAGCGCCCGGAAGCAAACCTGCTACCGTCGAATCCCGCATGCCGTCGAAGATCAGCGGCCTGTCGGTTCCCATAGCAAGCACAGCATTAACTCCATAATCCTGATATTTTTTGAGCTGGCGCAGGACGTTTTCTCTCGTGTAGTTTTCTGCCGCAGAAGTTGTCCCCAGCAATGTGCCGACATGCGCATGCGCACATATCAGCGACGGGATTACCGTTTTCCCTGTCAGATTAATCTCCTTCGCACCTTTCAGTTTAATATTGGATTCTACCGCGACAACCCGGCCATCCATGATCAGAATGTCCGTATCCTCGCGCGGCTCCTCGCCGGTGCCATCGATCACCGTGGCGTTTTTTAATATAATGGCCTGCGGCTGGCTGATGGCAGAAAATCCGGTTAACAGCAGCAGCAGAAGTAAGAAAAAGTGATTGACCTGATTTTTCATAAAGACGCGTTTTTGAAATCTTGCACTATAACTGTACCGACCCTTATAATAACTTTCAACTGGTATAGCTTTTGTATAAAACGGAGAATCATTTTTGAACGTCAAAGTAAATTATTTCAACCAAAATTCTTGTAATCATGGCAAAGTATTCAAAAAAGGCCGGAGAAAAAGTAGAGGAAGCGATGCACGAGCAAAAAGAAGGAAAACTGAAAACAGGCTCGGGTAAGAAGGTGACATCCAAGAAACAAACCGTCGCCATCGGTTTATCCGAGGCACGAAAAGAAGGCGCAAAGGTGCCGAAAAAGAAAGATTAATTTCTTGTTCCGATTCCTATACGATCTTATCTGATCTTGCTGAAAATGTGACATTTTGCGTCCTAAATGCGCATTCTACATTAAGATGTCGAAGTAGCTCGGTTCTGTGACGAAAAGTATTACAAACTATCCTGTTGTAACCGTTAAAGTAATTAAATAAACGCTATATTGTACGCATATATGTATTTGTGACACTGACGCTTAATTGTAAGGAATTTTGATTAATGAATACATCAGGTAACGCAATGTCCGAGGAACATGGCGGACCTAATAATGCAAGCGACTTTCAGCTCTTTCAGACTTTCATGGGTAGTCATTCCATGTATGTAGTCCGTACAGATATTGAAGGAAACTATATTTTCCTTAATGATTATTTCTGCAATTTCTACGGCGTGCAGCGTGAGGAGCTTATTGGGCACTCATCTCTGATGGGCGTGGTCAATGAAGATATAGAAAAATGCCTCAAAGTGGCTGAACTATGTCTGCTAAATCCGGGCAAGCCACATTCGGTAATTCTCAGAAAACGTTCCAAACACAACACAATCGCCACAACCCAGTGGGAATTTACTGCCCTGAAAGACGAATCAGGCACGGTAAAGGAGATCTTTTGCCTGGGTTATGACATTACGCAAAAGATTAAAACAGAACAGGACCTTTCCGTGTTGGTGTCCAATGTCCAGGACGTTCTTTTTACATTATCGCCAACACTGACATTCACTTACGTTTCGCCGAGCTGGACAAGAGTATATGGCTATCAGATCAAAGAAACCCTGGGCCAATCCTTTACAGACTATATACATCCCGATGACCTGCATTTGTGTACAGCTTCTCTTTTAAAGGTTGTTGAAACCAACACGTCCATCCGGGGCGGGATAGAGCACCGCATCCTGCACAAGAACGGAACGTGGTCCTGGAGTAATACCAATGCCAGCATCGATACCCGGGGCAACGAAATTATCCTGACCAGCCACAACATCACCGAGCTTCGCCGATCCCGTGAAAGGTTGAAAGAACTGGCTATCGTTGCTTCTAACACAACGGATTATATAGTCATAACCGATAACAGGGGATTAATCACATGGGTAAACAGGGCATATGAGAACCAAACCGGCTATACCCGGCGCGAAGTGAAAGGCCGCCGACCGGTTGATCTTCTGTGCGGCCCTAAAACGGATATGGCCACGATCGAGACAATCAATAAGGCCAGCATAGAAAAGAAGGTCATTCAGGTTGAGATCTTGTGTTATAAAAAGAATGGGGAATGCTACTGGGTTGACTTGAAGATTACTCCCGTTTTTGACGATGAAGGAAATTGTACGAATTACATTGCAATAGAGAGGGACATTACTGAGCGCAAGAAGTCGGACGACGAAATGCGGCGGATGAAAGATCTGCTGGAACAAACAAACAGCGTTGCCCGGATCGGAGGATGGGAATTGCATGCCAAAACGGGTGAATTATATTGGTCTTCCATCACAAGGCAGATACACGAAGTAGACGAAGATTTTTTACCGGATGCTAACACGGCAATCGCATTTTATAAAGAAGGCACGAGCCGCGATGCCATCAACAGGGTGGTGCTGGACGGGATTACCCACGGAACGCCCTGGGACATTGAGTTGCAGCTCAATACCGCAAAAGGAAATGAGATCTGGGTCAGGACGATAGGCAAGTCCGAAATGGTGGATGGCGCCTGTGTGAGACTTTATGGTGCATTTCAGGATATAACCAGCCGCAAACGCTCAGACGAGGCGATCCTGGATTCAGAAGCTAAATTTCGCAGTCTGTACGACTCCACAAGCGACGCAGTAGTGCTGCTCGATAGAAAGGGATACCTGGATTGCAACCAGGCCGCATTGAGAATGTTCAATCTGGATTCGATTGACAGTCTGATCGGTAAAACGCATGAAGAGCTCGCCGCTGCAACCTACACAACTTACGACCAGCTGGCCGGCATTGCCAAAGAGAATCTTGAAATGGCTTACGAGATCGGGAGCCATAGTTTTGAATGGGTGTTCAAGCGCTTCGGACCCGATACGGACAGTTTCGTTGCGGAAGTGCTTCTGAATCTGATCAATGTTAACGACTCCCAGATCATACAAGCCGTGATCAGGGACATTACGCAGCGAAAGCACGCAGAGCTGGAACTGCTGGAAGCACGCGAACAGGCTGAATCGGCGAGCAAGCTAAAATCGGAATTTCTGGCCAATATGAGCCATGAAATACGGACGCCGCTTAACGGCGTGGTTGGTTTCACCGACTTGCTGATGAAAACGTGCCTGGACGAAACGCAGCAGCAATACATGTCCATGGTTTTCCAATCTGCCAATTCGCTGCTGGAAATCATCAATGATATTCTCGACTTCTCGAAGATCGAGGCCGGAAAGCTGGATCTTCGCTATGAGAAAACAGATCTGCTGACAATCTGCGGACAAGTAGCGGATATGCTTACTTACCAGGCGCAGCAGAAGCATCTGGAAATGCTTTTAAACATCCCGGCAGACATTCCGCATTATGTGCTGGCAGATCCGTTGCGTCTGAAACAGGTTTTGGCAAACCTGCTTAGCAATGCAGTGAAATTTACGATTGATGGGGAGGTAGAGCTGCAAATAGCATTGCTCGGCCGCAATGATGATGAAGTGGCCATCCGTTTCTTGGTGCGGGACACCGGGATCGGGATCGAGCCCGAAAACCAGCGTAAAATATTTGATGCTTTTTCGCAGGCGGATTCTTCCACGACAAAACGATTTGGCGGAACTGGTCTGGGGCTTACCATTTCAAACAGTCTGCTGGAATTAATGGACAGCCGATTGCAGCTCAGCAGCAAAGCCAATGAAGGCAGTATTTTCTTTTTTGATGTAACATTCAAAATCATCCCGGACGGGGACGAGTTCTTCTGGGACAATACGGACAACATCAGGCGTGTCCTTGTAGTGGACGACAATGTGCATAACGGAACTATCCTCACCGACGTCCTGATCAACAAAGACATTGATTCCGATTTCGTATCAAGCGGGCAGGAAGCATTAGAAAAATTATTCTCAAGCGTTAAATATGACGTAGTCCTGATGGATTGCCAGATGCCGGAAATGGACGGCATTGAAACGATCCGTAAAGTTCGAAACAGCAATGATGAGGATTTGAAAAATTTGCCTATTATCCTGCTCAATGATTCTTTTGAAGAGGAAACGCTTACGGCTGTAATGACCGAGCTCAATGTTCCGCGTTTTCTCGTAAAGCCTGTCAAGATCAAGCAGTTGTTCTCGATGTTGTCGCGGATACATACCAAAAATCAGCCCACCCGGCAACTAACTGTCGATACTGCAAGAAGCATTACTGCAGAAGCATTATCCGACGCCATTACAGTGCTGATTGCCGAAGATCACAAGATTAATATGTTGCTGGTGAAAACCATGTTAGGCAAGATTCTGTCCAATGTAACCATGATCGAAGCGGTGAACGGGAAGGAAGCCGTCAAACTGTATGCGGAAACAAATCCTGACATCATATTTATGGATATCCAGATGCCCGAAGTGAATGGTTATGAAGCCACGCAGGAGATACGCAGGATGGAATCGGGCAGGCGGATCCCGATTATTGCGCTTACCGCGGGAACAGTGGTGGGCGAGCGGGAGAAGTGCCTTAATGCGGGAATGGACGATTATCTTACCAAACCCGTCGTGAAAGATACATTGCAAGAAACCATTGTGAAGTGGCTCCTGCAACGTTCGGAAGTCGAGGTAAATTAAAAAATGGGCCGTATGGCCCATTTTTTAATTTACTATTATCCGTTAACAACCTGCCCACCGTTCGGGTGCAGCACCTGTCCGCTGATGTAAGAAGCATCCTCACATGCCAGGAAAACATACGACGGAGCAACCTCCGCAGGCTGGCCCGGACGCTCCATAGGCGTGTCTTTCCCAAATTTTTCAACTTTCTCAGCATCAAATGTGGCCGGGATAAGTGGCGTCCAGATGGGACCGGGCGCTACTGCATTCACCCTTATTTTTTTCTCTGCCAGCGCCAGTGCCAGCGATCTTGTATATGCTACAATGGCCCCTTTCGTAGAAGAGTAATCCAGCAATGCAGAACTTCCGTGATACGCGGTTACCGATGTTGTATTAATAATGTTGTCACCTTCTGCCAAATGCGGCAATGCAGCTTGTGTAAAGAAAAAGAATGAGAAGATGTTGGTAGCAAAGGTTACGTGGAGCTGCTCGGCAGTGATCTCCCTGATATCTTCCTTGGGATGCTGTTCAGCAGCATTATTTACCAGCACATTCAGCTTGCCAAACTCGCTTACCACCTGCGAAACAGCTTCTTTGCAAAATGACTCATCACGAATGTCACCCGGAATGAGCAGGCATCTTTTCCCTTCTGCTTCTACCAACGCCTTTGTTTCCTGCGCATCCTGGTCTTCTTCCAGGTAGACGATCGCTACATCCGCGCCTTCACGTGCAAAATGAACCGCAACCGATCTTCCTATGCCGCTGTCGCCACCGGTTATCAGTGCCGCTTTGCCTTCCAACTTGCCGCTTCCCCGGTAATTATCCCGGATAATGACCGGAGCCGGATCCATAATGTGTTCAATACCAGGCTGCGAACCTTGCGTTTGTCCTTTCGTATCTATGTTGTAATCCATGGTTTAGTAATGTTAATGTTTCTAATTATTGTGAATGCGGCCTATCCCTAAAACCATGTGCCAGTGAATCAAACGGCCGTGGATTTCGATGTTTTTTTCAAAAAATCATATTAAAAATCGGCATGAGCAATGTTTTGCACAGTGTTCGTGCGCGAAATATGCCCTTCATGCTCGCGCTCATGCATTCGGCACAATTATAATAGCTGATTTCACGCATTGAGGCATAAATAAAAGAATATGGATACGAAAAAAGTGGTGATCGTGGGCGGTGGTTTCGCAGGGATTAATCTTGCGCAAAAACTTTCCGGAGACAAGCGGTTTGATATCGTGCTTGTTGATAAAAACAACTACAACTTTTTCCCGCCTCTGCTCTATCAGGTTGCAACGGGTTTTCTGGAAGCCTCCAACATCAGTTATCCATTCAGGAAATTTTTTCAGGAAAAACCAAATCTGAGATTCAGTCTGGGCGCATTTCAGGAAGTTTTTCCGAATGAAAAGCGCATTTCCACCGACAGCGGGGATATTTACTACGATTACCTGGTCTTCGCCACCGGCACGGAAACCAATTATTTTGGGATGGAAAACGTGAAAAAGCATGCCGTTCCGATGAAAACGGTGCGGGACGCCCTCGCTTTGCGGAACCACATTCTTTTGAATAAGGAAAAAGCCGCGAAGATGCAGGATTCCAATGAACGCAAAAAACTCCTTTGCATAGTTGTCGCCGGCGCGGGTCCCACAGGGGTGGAAGTCTCAGGTATGCTGGCCGAAATGCATAAGAATATTTTTAAATGGGATTACCCCGAACTCGACAGGGAGGAAGTGCAGATTTACCTGGTGGACGCTTTGCCTGTGGTTCTCAACCCGATGTCCAAGAAATCACAAGAAGATACATTGGAAGAGTTGCGGAAATTGGGCATTAATGTGCTCCTGGACCATGCTGTAAAGGATTTTGAGAACGGTATCGTCACATTTGAAAATGGAAGAACCATTGAAACCGAAACATTAATATGGACTTCGGGCGTGACTGCCACTGCATTGCCCGGCATTCCGAAAGAAGCGCTGGGGAAAGGTAAACGTGTGCTTGTGGACGCGCATAACAAGGTGCTGGGTTTCAGCGATATTTTTGCATTAGGGGATATCTGCATGATGACTTCGGATGAGAAATTCCCCCAAGGCCATCCGCAGCTCGCGCAGGTGGCCATTCAGCAGGGCAAAAACCTGGCAGCGAATTTTTCTCGGGTGCTCGACGGTAAGCCGCTCCAGGATTTCCATTATGTAGACAAGGGCACCATGGCGATTATCGGCATTAACAAGGCCGTAGCCGACCTTCCCGGTTTGCATTTCAAAGGTTTTATAGCTTACTTTCTGTGGCTGGTCGTGCATTTGTTCTCTTTGATCCGCTATCGAAACCAGGTGAAAACTTTTTATAACTGGATGGTTGCGTTTTTTACCAGAGATCAGTCACTGCGCTTCATCATGGATGCAAAGCCCGACAAATAAATTATGATCAATACGATTGCCGAGAAGCCAAAATATCCATTCGAGTGGCTGGATATTACAGACCCTAATGAGGAAGAGTTGAAAGAACTTACCGAAACTCATTCACTCCATAAATCTTCCATCAAAGACTGGTTACAGCCCGACCATCTTCCCAAATATGAAAAAGTTGGTGACTACGTGTTCATCATTTTCCGGCTCCATTCCGAAAAGGTTGGCCCGGAAGCAGATACAGTTCCGGAGCTGACTGATAAGGTTGCCATTTTTATGTTCGAGGAAAAAGTAATCACATTACACCGTAAACCGTGGGACGCGCCAAATTTCATCGCCGAAAATCAACTCGAACAGCATCAATGCAAGGACACGTTACATCTTGTGAATGAGATCATTAAGAGCTGCCTATCCACCTATGAAGCACCTTCGGCCAAATTGACCAGCGACATTGAATTTTACGAGGAAAATATGTTTCTCAAAAACCGCAGGCCTTCTCTATTAAAGGGCCTGTATTATCTAAGGCGCAGGGTGGAAGTGACGCGCCGCATCATCATGTTATCGCATGAGATTGTGGATAAGATGGATGCTCCCGATCATTCCAATGCCTATACACGGGATACGAGGGATCTTTTTGTCAAAATGCAGAACATTTATGACACGCTTTTTGAGAATATGAATCAGCTGGTGATGATCTATTTTTCAATTTCTTCCCAGCGTACCAACGAGATCGTTCGCGTCCTTACCCTGTTTTCAGTGTTTTTTATGCCCTTAACCTTCATCGTCGGTATTTACGGTATGAACTTCGAGTTTATGCCTGAATTGCGGATGAAATATGGTTACCCCGTTGTCATGATCGTTATGGGGCTTATTACGGTTGCAATTTATGGCTGGTTCAAAAAGAAGGGCTGGTTGTGAGATCGTTATGAAGGAAATATTTATTGAAAAAGCTGCTGCATTACACTCAACCTATGACTGATATTTTTACCAAAACATTTAAGCACGCTTTCTTTTCCGCCGTTTTCTGCTTGATCCAGCTTGCTGCCTGGGCTGCTGTAATTCCCAAGGCACCGTCAGCGCTGGCCGCCACTGCTATTTCCGCCACGCAGATCAATCTGAATTGGGTAGATAATGCGGTTGACGAGACCGGCTTTGAGTTGGAAAGATCTGCCGACGGCCTGAAATTTGTGAAAATCACGGACCTTGCAGCCAACGTCAAAACATACTCGAACACAGGCCTTACGCCGTCAACGAAATACTGGTTCAGGATTTTGGCCAAAAACGCCGCCGGCAAATCAGCTTACAGCAACATTGCCAATGCAACCACATTCCTCGTTGCGCCAAATGCCCCTGCGAACCTGAGTGCGGTTTCCGTTTCTACTACGCAAATCAATGTCAGTTGGGTGGATAATGCATTGAATGAGAGTAGTTTTCAGTTGGAACGGTCGCTGGATGGCGTTTCCTTTACAAAGCTCGCCGACCTTGCAGCGAACATTAATTCATTCCAAAACACAGGCCTTAACCCAGCCACCACATATCATTATCGTGTTCGCGCTATCAATGCCGCCGGTGCTTCTGCATACAGTAATGTGGATCCGGCGACCACGGATAACATTCCGGTGCCCGATAGGCCCGAAAACTTTTCCGCCATTCCTATCGCGCCGGATGTGGTGCAATTGAGCTGGTCGGCCGTATCTGAAAATGCCAAAGAAGTCGTTATAGAACGTTCCAAAGGCGTTACCACACAGTTTGAACAGATCGGAAAAGTGGCGGCAAATGTGCTGCAATTTCAGGACACGGATTCGCTGGCTAATACCAATTATTTTTATCGGATCAAGGCTGTTAATGCGGGTGGAAGTTCGCTTTACAGCCTTATTTCTATTGTTTTAGCCAATGCTATCATTACCGGCCATGAGGCTCCGATGTCGGACTATCTCATTTATTCATTCCAAAAAACGCTGGTTATTGAATTAAAACGACCTGTGGCGGCACAAATGCAACTCTATAATGTTGGCGGAATAATACAAATGGACAAGAAAATAACAGCATCTTTGCGCACAGACCTTTCCGGGTTTACCACTGGCATCTATATCGTTCGCATTCAGACAGATAGAGAAGTAATATCACGAAGAATAGTGCTTTTTGACTAATATATCCTAAAATCCTGAAACATGAAATCTGCTAAATATCTGCTGCTGTCAGCATTCGCGCTGATCATTCTTTACCCTGCCTCAACATTTGCTCAAAAAAAGAAAAAATATATTGTTAATGCGTATGTAGGCGGTTTTCGCGGCCTGGTTAAGACAGAAGAAATTGACGCCGAAAAGCTGACCCACATCAATTACGCATTTGTGAATGTGCAGGACAGCCTTGCCGTGCTGACCAATCTGGCAACGGACTCCACCAACTTTCGCAAGCTGAACGAAATGAAAGCAGCCAAAAATCCGGATCTTAAAATCCTGATTTCCATCGGTGGATGGGCTTGGAGTGAAAACTTTTCGGATGCTGTTCTAACCGAAGCTTCCAGAAGAAAATTTGCCAAATCCAGCGTGGACATTGTACGCCAGTTCAACCTGGACGGCGTGGACATTGATTGGGAATATCCAGCCATGCGGGGAGAAGAAGGCAATATTTTCCGGCCCGAGGACAAGCAGAATTTTACACTAATGTTCAAGGCCATCCGCGAAGAACTGGATCTGCTGCAAAAAGAAAAAAGCCGGGCTTATCAACTCACAACGGCAGTAGGAGGCTCGAAATCATTCATCGAAAATACCGAAATGGGCCTTGCACAGCCATTTTTGGATTATGTTTTCATCATGACTTATGATTACGGCGGGAAAAACGGAACCGTCGGCCACCACACCAATTTATATGACTATAACCCGGACGGTTCCTCGGCCGACCGCTCCGTAAAGAATTTCATGGCAGCAGGCGTTCCGGCAAGCAAGATTGTGCTCGGCGCTGCATTCTACGGAAAAGGCTGGGAAGCCGAAACGGCGAACAATAACGGACTCGGCGAAAAACGCGTAAAAGCCGTGCAGGGAGGCGGTTATACCAAGCTGAAAGACACATTGATCAATCAGAATGGTTACAAAAAGTTTTATGATAAAAAGGCAAAAGCACCGTATCTGTTCAATGATTCAACGAAAGTGTTCATTACTTACGAGGATGAAAAGTCGGTGCGGGATAAATGTAAATATGTCAAGAAGAATAAGTTAGCCGGCATTTTCTTTTGGGAATATTTTAACGATCCAAAAGAATACCTGATCACTGAAATCAGTAAAAACCTGGACTAGCTGACCAGGTTAAGCAAATCCTTTTTCGTTAAAGTTTTCAGGACGGAAGCATCTGTTTTTACAAGATCGTCGGCGAGGTCCTTCTTGGATTCCTGCAATTCCAGGATTTTTTCCTCAATGGTTCCCGGGCATATGAGCCGCACGGCGATCACATTTTTTTTCTGCCCGATGCGGTAACTCCGGTCAATGGCTTGATTTTCAACCGCCGGGTTCCACCAGGGATCCACGAGATAGACGTAATCCGCCTCGGTGAGATTTAAGCCCGTTCCGCCCGCTTTCAGGCTGATCAGAAACACGCGAATGTTCGCATTGTTTTGAAAATTGTCAACCCTGGCAGCTCGGTCCTTCGTCTGGCCGGTAAGATATTCAAACTTAATCCCGCGCGTAACCAGCTCCGCTTTGATCAAATCCAGCATGGTCACGAATTGTGAAAAAACCAGGATCTTATGCTGCGCGGATTTACTTTCAATCTGTTCCAAAAGCGTGCCGATTTTGGCCGACGCGTTCCCATAATAAAGGTGATCATTCAGCAGGGCAGGAGAGTTGCAGATCTGGCGCAGCTTGGTAAGCCCTTGCAACACATGCAAGCTCTCCCGCGCAATGTCGCCTTCGTTTTTTGTGTTTAAAAATGTATAAAATTCGAGTTCATAAGCATTGTAAACCTTGCGCTGCTCTTCGCCCATTTCACAGTAAATCACCATTTCGGTCTTATCCGGCAGCTCGGTCGCCACTTGCTTTTTAGTCCTTCTTAAAATGAACGGATCAATGCGTTTTTGCAGTTCGCGCGCCCTGTCATTGTCCTTGAAGCGGTCAATAGGCATGGAAAAGTGGTTTCGGAACTGCGTTTTGTTGCCTAGCAAGCCCGGGCAAGCAAACGAAAGCTGGCCGTAAATGTCGAATGTATTGTTTTCAATCGGTGTCCCCGTCAGCACAAGCTTGTTCCGGGATTGCAATAATCTTGCGGCCTTATAGCGCTGTGATTCAGGGTTTTTAATGGCCTGCGATTCATCAAGGACAATGTAATTGAAATGATATTTTCTCAGAAAATTGACATCCGAAAGCAATGTGCCATACGAAGTCAAAATCACCTCATAATTATCAAAGTCAGAAATGGTCTTGACGCGGTCTGCGCCGTAAATGGTCAGGACTTTGAGCGACGGGGCAAACTTTTCGATTTCTGCCAGCCAGTTGAATATCAGGGACGTAGGGACAATAATCAGGTTTGTGTTTTGAACGTCCTTATCCCTTTGCGTTAGAATGAAGGCAATGATCTGCAAGGTTTTGCCCAGTCCCATATCATCCGCAAGGCAGCCGCCAAACCCAAATTCATCCAGGAAATTCAGCCAGTTAAGGCCCTGTTTCTGATATTCGCGCAACGATGCGTTCAGATCCGCCGGCACTTCCACGGCTTCAATCGATTCAAAATCGGCAAAACGGGATTTATAGAATGCGATCTGCTCTTTCACTTCCGTACTAAGCGCCTCAGCATCATACATTTCACTCACCGAAGCAAAGTTCATCTTTGATGTCTGGATAACATCTCCGACAATTTCACCGGCTTCAAAGAATTTAGCAAATTTCTCGATCCATTCATCCGGCAAAATGCCCTGAGAGCCGTCGTCCAGCTGCACATATTTCGTTCGGTTTTTAACGGCCTTATGCAGATTTTTTAAGGTAACCTTCTGATTTCCAAACCGCACACCCGCAGTTGTATTGAACCAGTTTATGCCGCTGATCACATGCACAGACACTTGCGCGCGGTTCGGATTAAGCCGGATTTTTGTTAGTTTATCAAATCCGAGCACCGTTATTTTCTGGTCTCTCCATTCCTCAAATGTGTTCAGAAACCAGGACTCGTTCAGGAAGCGTTCTTTATACAAATAAAAGAATTCCCTGCCCAGCTGATCCTCAAAATCAGGATGTTGGCGGATAATAGCACTTGCAAAACGGAGCTCTTCACTTTCATCCCTTTGCACGCTGAATGGATTGCCGTGCGCATCGACTGAATAAATCTGTTTTTTGGAAAAAACCGGCACTTCCACACGTCCGTATTTCATGACGGGCGTGATCATTACATAATTCCCGAAATCTTCCAGATAAATGATCTTCTCATTTTCGAGATGAAAACCCTGTTCTTCTTTTTGCGCCTGCGTGGCCGGTTTCAGATACGAATAAGTGATCCGGATCTTCGATTCCAGCTTGGAAAGCAGGTTTTGCCTGAACTCTTCAAACTTCGAGTTATGAATGATGATTTTTTGATTGTGCTGGCTGAAAAATTCAACGGTTTTCAGAATGTCCTCATTGTCAATCAAATGCAAAGCATCCAGATACAATACAAAGTAGTCGTAACGCATCTTGACCAATTCCAGATCCAGGGAAACGCCATTCAGGGTCAGTTGACCCGAAATCTGGAAAAACGGGTCTTTCCGGTCGATATTCAGATGCATATCAACGGGAGATTTTTCCAGTTTTACCAAAACCAGTGACGCTGCGCTGACATTCTCGGAGATCAACGGGTTATGATAAAAAAAGTCGAGTCCGTGCGGATTCCTGACAATGCTTTTCAGTCCCGCGAGATCGGTATCCACCTGCTTTTTCCGGAAATTGTTCTGGAAAGAAGCGATAGCCGTGTAAAACTTGATCACGTCCGCGTCCTGCGTTTTCCATATCGCGTCCAGCGGATTTATTAATGTCAGCGGGTTTTTAAGCTTTCCGTCGCGCGTAGTTGCAGCTTCATGAATCTCGAAATAGAAATGCTCGTAATACTTATGCTGACCAATGACGACGATCGTTTTTGAATTCTCCTTCTGTACTTCTGAACCCGGAATGTCGATCGCAGATTTGTTAATCCATTGGTTCTCTAAAAACGAAACCGACGACGCGCTGATCGGGATCAGCTCTTTCATCTTTGGCTTGATTTCCAGCTCCTTATTTGCATAAATCAGCTGAAAATAAGCATCCAGGTTCGTCTCGTTCTCCAAGCCGTAATCCTGCGCAACAACTCGTATTTTGTCAAATCTCAGTTTTTTATCAAAAAATGCACGCAGGTCCTTTCTGTTATTGAGATTATATAAAACCTGGATCTGATGCTCGCAAAGGCGTTTCTTAGGCTTACTGCATTCACAATAAACCGTGAGCGAATGACTGTTTTGTCTGGCTACGACTTTACAATGGTCGGTTAATGCCTCGGGGATTTTAAATGAAGCATAATCCAAATCAATTTCATGCGGTTGGATGTCAAAGAAGCCTCTCCGGTCGGTAGCAGGCAATTCAGCGCTGTTTTGCAGGATGTGTGTAGTGGTTAAATCTGCGAGATTGAAATCCTGAAAAACAAAGTTGTGGGCTGGCTGGTTTTCTGCGTCGGCAGGGGCATTCTTTTTCATATGGCAAATTAATGAACTATTTTGCACATTCATTTTAAATCATTCTCAACATGGAAATCGGACTTGCTGCTGATCACGGCGGATACGAACTGAAAGAATTCTTGAAGACCTATTTAATCGGAAAAGGGCATCATATAACAGATTTTGGCGCCTATCAAATGGATTCCAAGGACGATTATCCGGATTTTGTGATTCCGTTGGCCAACGCCGTTGTGAAAAAGGAAGTGGAACGCGGCATTGCTGTTTGCGGGAGCGGCGTGGGCGCTTCTGTGGTGGCTAATAAGGTTGCTGGCGTTCGCGCAGCGTTGATTAATGACCACTTTTCGGCCCACCAGGGTGTGGAAGATGACGACCTGAACCTGCTTTGTCTGGGCGGTCGCATTACCGGGAATATGGTTGCACAGGAATTCGTAGAATCTTTCCTTAATGCGCGTTTTACGGGCGAGGAGAGGCATTTACGCAGGTTAGGAAAGGTTAAGGCATTAGAAAAATAAGTATGGGGTTAAATTTCACAAAGTTTGTCGCTTTCTTTTTGTTCATTTCAACAATTTTAGCTCATGCGCAGCAGCCGTCATCCGGCTCCCCGCAGGCTGTTCCACTCGACTCAGTGCTGTCTGTCAAACAAGATAGCGCCGTAAAGCCTCCGCCTCCATTGTTCGACACCATTCGTTACCGCTTTATCGGTGACGGGAATTTTGCGCGGGGAAATGTAAACCGCAGCCTCGTCGTGCTCAGGGCAGAGCTCACATTCAGCGGACCTGCCATTAATATGGCCACCAACCCACGCTTTACTTATGGGAAGCAAAGTGGTATCCTCGCAGAAAGGGATAGTTATGTTGACCTTTTCGTAGACGTTTTCAAAAAGCGGCGAACCTATGCGTTTGGGCTGGGTGCTTTGGAAACCAGCAATCTGCGCCGCATCGATTTGCGTCAGATGGCAGGTGCAGGGATAGGTTACCGCCTCATCAGGAACAAATCCAATGACATGAGCCTGACCAATGCGATCCTTTATGAATCCACCAATTTCCAAGAAATTTCAACAGTGAGCACGATCAGAAATTCATTTCGGGTAAAAGGCAAGCATTCGCTGTTACAGGATAAAATCCGGATTAACCACCTTACATTCCTGCAACCGGCTTTGAATGATTTTTCAAACCTCCGCTGGAACACGATTATTTCCTTCGAACTGCCTCTGAACAAATGGGTAACATTGCGGACCAGCTTCGAAAACTCATATGAAAGTGTCGTAGAAGCCACCCGCAAACGCAATGATTCGCGGATCACGTTCGGGGTCTCCGTGGGGAATAAATAAATGCGCTGGCCGGCCCGGCGCTTGTCAGGGAAAAAGAGGCATAATGATGTCCATGGTTGCGGTACATTATATATGCATAAAATGTGCTTTGTATATAATCACAATTTTCTAACCTTGACATGAAAGAATCAGACGATAACCGCCGCCAGTTCATCCGGAATTCAGTAAGCACAGCCGCTGGAATTATGTTGTTGCCTGGCTTAGCCGCACCCGGCCTGGCAGCACCCGGCCGGGCCGAAAACGCTTCCGCATCCGCTTTGGCGCGTCCCGTGAAAGAGCCCTTAACGCCTGATATGCCGTCCAGAATTAAGTTTTCTGTGATTGGAATGAACCACGGTCACATTTACGGTCAGGTGGAGGCGGTTACGCGGGGCGGCGGTGAGCTGGTTTCGTTTTATGCCAAAGAAGAGGACTTAGCAGCGGCATTCGCCAAGCGTTACCCGCAAGCCAAGCAAGCAAAAAGCGAAGCAGAAATCCTGGATGACAAATCCATTCAGCTCATCCTAAGTTCCGGCATTCCCGACGAACGCGCACCGCTGGGCATTCGCGTGATGAAGAGCGGAAAGGATTATATGGTCGATAAGCCAGGCATAACCACATTGGAACAGCTCGCGCAGGTGCGCAAAGTGCAAAAGGATACCAAACGCATCTACTCCATTATGTACAGCGAGCGCCTGGAAAATCGCGCGACCATTAAGGCCGGGGAATTGATCAAAGAAGGCGTGATCGGAAAAGTGGTGCAGACAATCGGCCTAGGGCCACACCGCATGACGCCCAAATCCCGTCCGGAGTGGTTTTTTGATAAAAAACGCTTCGGTGGCATCATTTGTGACATTGCATCGCACCAGTTTGACCAGTTCCTTTTCTTCACAGGATCCACAAAAGCGGAAGTTGTCGCCGCCCAGGTTGGTAATGTCAACCACCCGCAATATCCGAAGTTTGAAGATTTTGGTGACGCAATGCTGCGCGGCAACGGGGGCACCGGCTATATCCGTGTCGACTGGTTTACGCCCGACGGTCTCAAATCCTGGGGCGATGGCCGCTTAACCGTGCTAGGAACAGAAGGGTACATCGAAATCCGCAAAAACATCGACATTGCCGGCCGCGAAGGAGGAAACCACCTTTTTGTGGTCAATAACAAGGAAACACAATACATCGATTGCAGCAAAGTAGAACTTCCCTACGGCCGCCAACTCGTGGACGACGTCCTCAACAGAACCGAAACCGCCATGTCGCAAGAACATTGTTTTCTAGCCACAGAGCTTGCATTGAAATCGCAAAAGAACGCGCAGAATGTAGCGGCTTTGAGTTGATCATAGGTCAAAATCGTCAGGGACATCGTTGCATCCCCCCGGGATTTAATTACATGCAAGATAACTTTGCTACCAATATTGCATCTCTCCGGGATTTGATTGCATGCAAAATAACTTTGCTACCAATATTGCATGCCTCTGGCATTTCTGAAATAGCAAAATGCCGGAGGCATGCCATATCGGTAGAAAACAACAAATCGGGCACATTGAATAAATGCCGGAGGCATGTAACAACTCTCCGCCCGTCAATCTCTACCGATATTACATCCCTCCGGGATTTCTGAAAATGAAGATGCCGGAGGCATGCCATATCGGTAGAAAACAACAAATCGGGCACATTGAATAAATGCCGGAGGCATGTAACAACCTTCCGTCCGTCAATCTCTACCAATATTGCATCCCTCCGGGATTTCTGAAAATGAAAATGCCGGAGGCATGCCATCTCGGTAGAAAACAGCAAACCGGGCACATTGAATAAATGCCGGAGGCATGTAACGACTTTCCGTTCGTCAATTGCGCCTTTCTACTTCGACAGCGCTTCAAAGTCCTCATCGGACAATGTAATGTTCACTGCGCCCATGTTTTCTTTTAAATGTTCCAGGGAACTGGTGCCTGGGATGAGGAGAATGTGTGGAGCTCGCTTTAATAGCCAGGCTAACGCAATCTGTGACGTTGTAGCGCCGTGCTTCTCAGCGATCTGTGCGATTTTGGATTGGAGCTTGTTCGGGCCGGATGCTAGCGGATACCAGGGGATGAACGCCATGCCCTGCTGCTCGGTGTAATCAACGACTTCTTCCCATTTGCGGTCGCCCAGGTTGTAAAGGTTTTGAACAGAAACGATTTCTATCACTTTTTCAGCGCGCTGAATCTGTTCGACATTCACTTCTGAAAGTCCTACGTAACGAATCTTACCAGCTTGAACAGCCTCAACAACAGGTGCCAGCGTCTCTTCAACAGGGAATTTCGGATCGAAACGGTGCAATTGCCAAAGATCGATTTTCTCAACTTTCAAGCGTTTTAAGCTGCCGTCAATTGCCTCACGGATGTGTTTCGGATCGCCGTTGGTAACCCATTGGTTCGGGCCGGTGCGGTCGAAGCCGCCTTTTGTCGCGATCAGCAGATCGAGTGGATAGGGGTGCAGTGCGTCTGCGATCAGGACTTCGTTGGTATGCGGGCCGTAAGAATCGGCTGTATCGATGAAGTTTACTCCTGCTTCAACGGCGGCTTTTAACACCTTTTTGCCATTTTCCCGATCAGCAACTTCGCCCCAGACGCCCTTGCCTGTGAGCTGCATGCCGCCATAACCCAGTCTTTTTATCTCAATTTCTCCGCCAACGCGGAATGTCTCTGCAGTGGATGTGCTCATGGTTTGTGATTTGTTAATGATTATTAAACATTAACCCGCAGTTTGATGATTTGATTCGCCATGATGCGCATGTTAATGCTTAATTATTTGAGAAATCACAAATGTCACGCCTGGGCATAATTGGCACAGTTTTGTTCCAAATCATTTAAATCAATGTTCAGAAAAAATGGAAACCACAATTTACGAAGATCAGGCAAAAGCACTGGTCGCTGAGATGAAGCAACTAATTGAAGCAAAGGGGATTAATAATGGTAATGCTTTGGAAGAAGCGGGGCTGAGCCAGGAGATTGTAGGAAGGATTTTCAATGGTGAGCAACTGCCTAGTCTTTTGGAATTCCTTGCATTATGCCAGATTTCTGGGATTTCATTCCAGTTGCCGACTGTCGAAACGCCGAATACGCCGATGTAAGGGGATGGAAGCTGCGGTACTTAGCCACTTCGAAACTGCATCACTTAGCCACTTCAAAATTGAAATCACCATTCATGACCAGCCTGGCGTCGGTGGTTTCAGGGTTGCCGGGGATTTGCAGTCCTTTGATCTTGGCAGTTTTGCCTTTGCTTAGCAGGTCATATACATGTTTGTCCGTAAGTTTTTTACCTAGAAACTCAAACGGAATTTTAAAACCGCATACGCTGAAATTGGAGCAGCCGTAAGCGGTTTTTCCTTTTTTGAGCAATTGCTCTTTGCATTTTGGACAAGTAAGCGCTTCAATGTTGATTTCTTCCTTAGGCTCTTTCGGCTCGCGGGGCTTGGCCGGTTTCTTTTCTTTTTCCTCCTTTTCTATCACGACGGGCACTTCTTCGGCAATGCTGATCGCACGTCCGCGGTTGTTCTTCACTTCGTTGGTCAGTTCCACAACCATCTGGATCAGCTCCTGTTTGAACGTTTCCATCGAATAGTCGCCCTTTTCAATCAGCCGCAATTTCCGTTCCCAGTTTCCCGTAAGCTCGGCGCTTTTCAGGAGTTCATTCTGAATGGTGTCAATGAGGTCGATGCCCGTCTGTGTGGCCAGAATATTCTTTTTTTTCTTCTCAATATAACGTCTTTTAAAAAGCGTTTCGATAATGTTGGCACGGGTGGACGGCCTTCCGATGCCGTTGTCTTTCATAAGCTCGCGCATTTCCTCATCCTCCACCTGCTTTCCGGCCGTTTCCATAGCTCTCAGCAATGTGGCTTCCGTGTAAGCTTTGGGCGGCGTGGTTTTTCCCTGATGCACGCGCGGCTCGTGCGGGCCTCTTTCGCCCACTTCGAAGTTGGGCATCAGCTTTTCCTCTTCCGCTGCCTCTTTTTTCGCGCTGGCATCATTGGCGTAAACAGCGCGCCAGCCCGGTTCCAGAATCTGCTTCCCTGTTGCTTTGAATTCAACTTGTCCCACCATTCCCAGCACCGTTGTGTTTGAAACCTTACATTCCGGATAAAAAACAGCGATAAACCGGCGGGCGATCAGGTCGTAAATGCGCTTTTCTTCCGGGCTGATGTTACCGGGCAAAACGCCGGTAGGAATGATGGCGTGGTGATCCGTTACTTTCTTATCATCAAAAACCGTTTTCGATTTTGGGATTGGTTTCTCCAAAAGCGGCGCGGTCAGTTGCACATAGTAAGTGAGCTGCCTCAATATGCCCTCTACTTTGGGATGCAGATCTTCGGAAAGATAGGTTGTGTCCACCCGCGGGTAAGTCACGAACTTCTTTTCGTAGAGATTTTGAATGTGCTTTAATGTATCCTCGGCGGAATAGCCAAACTTTTTGTTGGCTTCCACTTGGAGTGAAGTCAGGTCGAAGAGCCTTGGATTTCCTTCTTTTCCTTCCTTTTTTTCAAATGATGTTATTTCAAAATCATGCAGCAGCAAATAGGCGAGGCCTTTGTTTGCCTTTTCTTCACTCCTGATGCGGTCAATGGTGGCGGTAAATTCCGTTTCGCGGTAAATGGTTTTTAATTCCCAATATTCTTCCGAAACAAATGCGTTGATCTCCTTCTGACGCTGAACGATCAATGCGAGCGTAGGCGTTTGCACACGGCCAATGCTCAGCACGACCTTTCCCTGACCGAATTTTTTGGTAAAAAGGCGTGTCGCGTTCATGCCCAGCAGCCAGTCGCCGATGGCACGTGCGCTGCCTGCTGCATATAAGTTGTTATAAAGTGCGCTGTCTTTGAGTTTTTCAAAACCTTCGCGGATCGCTTGTTCGGTAAGCGAAGAGATCCAGAGGCGTTTCACGGGAACGGTGCATTTGGCTTTCAGTAATACCCAGCGCTGGATCAGCTCACCTTCCTGGCCTGCATCCCCGCAGTTTATCACTTCCTCACATTTGCTGACCAGGCTTTCAATCACCGCAAATTGCTTCATCGCCCCCGCATTATCGATCAGCTTGATGCCGAAGCTGGACGGGATCATGGGAAGGTCTTCCAACCGCCACGATTTCCAGCGTTCTGTATAGTCGTGCGGCTCTTTTAATGTGCAGAAGTGACCGAATGTCCAGGTGACCTGGTAACCATTCCCCTCATAATAACCGTCCCTGCGCTGATTGGCCCCGATGATTCCCGCAATGTCTTTGGCAACACTTGGCTTTTCAGCAATACACAATTTCATAGCTGCAAACTTACTCGATTGAGCCGCAAAGTTTATAAAAACACCTGAGAAACTGACCGAATAATCAATCGGGGGAAAATATTTAAAATTATTTTCAAAATATTTTTTGGCAACAGGAGCTTTTTGGGTCGAAAAATTGGTAAAAATGGCTATTGATAAAGTACACTCCGAATTTTATTTTGATTTAAGATCACTTTGCCAAATTGTATCCTATCCTTTTTAATTGGATTGTTCTAAGATTGACCATTGGCATAGTCAAACAAAATTAAGTAAAGTCAAAAAAACAGATTTCAGGTTACTATTCAATTTGCAATCTTTAAATAATGATATTTTCTGAATCAATATAAGCTGATCTTGAAGTCCAATTTATGATCATTAACACCGAATGTCATAAAGCGCATTGTTTGCTTGAACGTTTGTATTCAGATAATTGTAGTATATTTGTACAAGAATTAGAGACAAAAACAGAACAAAAAACGTAAACACTATTAACAATGAAAAATACAAAAAATATTTTCGCAGCAGCCTTGATGGCCTTGACTTTCGTAACTTACGCTAACGCTAATACCACTGCATATACAGTTGAAGAAAAAGTAAAAGTTTCTGGACTAAGCAAAGCACTTCCAGCTTCACTTCCCGTTTTGGAAAGTCCGGCACCACAGAAAGCAAAGAATTCGATTGACACCAACAATCACAGTGCATCACAAAAAGCAGCTATCGTAGGCCTACAATTGAAAAGCACTACGAAGTAATTGAAATCAGCCTTAATTTGAGAAGGCTTTATGGAGAATGAAAGTTAAAGAGGGGGATTATTTCTCCCTCTTTTTTTGTGCCCTTACCTATTCACGGACGCCGGTTTTTTGCCATCTGAGCAAGCCTTCACGGATGTCGGCCAGGATCTGGTAATCGTCTTTGACCCAGTTGCCCGAATTATGCTTGGTATGCTTTGCATTGCGGAGGTAATTTTCAAACAGCGCATAGCATTCCATCGCATCCTCGCGCGAATGAAAACTATCGATCCACGCCTCAGGCACTTCGTTTTTGGGCACAATGCCGATGCCTACATTATAGACCTTAATGATGCCTTTTGAGAATTCCCAAGAAATGTAATCCTGCTCCCGCGTGTAAGCGGCCCTTAATATGGATGCATTGTGGCCGATGTAATTGATCAGCCGGTCATAAATTTCATCCTTGGTTTCAGGCGCGTCCGGTTTAATGCGCCAGGCATTGTTCTGAACCGAAAAAGGGTCTTCCATATATTTATCTATCGGCTCGCCATACTGGGCCAGCGGCAGACTGTTTCCCGGCATAAATTCTACCAGAAGTCGCTGCTTTCCGGAGGGTGACGTTTGTATAATGACCTTCAATTCCTCTGTTTTACGATTGGCCGTCAATAAAAGCGACTGATCATTTTCGTCATAGGAATATTGGCCGAAATCGTATTTGCCATCTTGGTAAACACGGGTGAAAGTGCTGTCGGGGAAAAAGGACATTAAAACCTGATCCATGCTGCCTGTTACTTTCAGCAGGCTGCGATCCTTATTCGGGACGGCCGAACTGCCTCTGAATTTAGCGAACCGCCAGCTTCCAGACAGCTTTCCCTTGTTCAGGATCAAGGGGTTAATGTTGGTGATCCGTCCCTGGTAACTTGCATCTTTTTTCTGCTTCACGCCACGATAAATGATCCCATGAAAGTCCATCATGGTAATCAGTATAAGCAGCCATATCATTTTGATCAACGCCATGACAGATCGAAACCTAAGTTTTTAAATGTAGCCTTCCCGAAAGGTTTAAGAGTATTTCCAGAAGATTTTGTGCTTATTCCTGTCATTCCAAGCCCTTTCACCAACTATTACCTGATTGTAACACCTATGCAAATCATAAGGTCAGCCCCGCTTTTCCTCATTTTCCTGTTGCTCAATTTCGGATATAATTTAAAAAATCCCGCCAAGGAAATCAAAAAAAATGTGGTTGTGGAAAATTCCCTTTCTGCCGTTCAAAACGAAGCGGAAGAGACCATCAGTATATTTAATGGAACAGATAAAAAGCCGATTTTAGTCCAGAATGCGAAAGCAAATTTCCGCCCTTACCTGCACCCGATTGTTGCGCCGGACGGAAAAGGCGTGCTTACCGAATATAGCCCGGGTCATCACAAGCACCAAACCGGCATTTACTGGGGTTACACGCGCGTGAACGGACGCGATTATTTTCACCATCCCGACGGCGATTACTGGAAAAGGGTTTCGGCAAAAGTGGTTGAAGCAAAAGGAACCGAAGTCAAATGGCAAACAGTCTATAATCTGCTTGATTCAACGGGAAAGGCCGTTTTGACTGAAACTCAGAACTGGTCCATGCGTTTCAAAGACGGCAAATATCTGCTCGATCTCGAATGGAATGGCGAGGCACAAACGGATGTGACCATTGGAAAATATGATTACGGCGGCTTGTTCGTGAGAATGCCCTGGAAGGAAGGCATTAAGGGCGAGGTGATCAATGCTGCGCGTCAAAAAAATGAAAAAGCAGAAGGCCAGGCCGCCATGTGGGTGGATATCGGCATGCAGGTGACGGGCCGCGATAACCTCGCTCACATTGCGATTCTGGATCATCCCGAAAATAAAGGTTATCCCCAGACCTGGCGCGTAGACCAGCAACTGGGCGCTGGTCCGGCGAGGGCAAGAAAAGCCGATTGGCACATTAAAAAAGGAGAAACGGAGACGATCAAGCATGAACTCGTCATTTACACCGGCGAGCTGAATGATGTGGAATTAAATAAAACATTCGGCGAATTCATCGGCAACAATGGCACTTATAACACCGCTGCGTTGTGGGCGATTGCACAAAAAGAGGGTAGGGAGGCCAAATTTCTGAGTGCGCAGGAGGCAGTTGCTGCTATGACGATCAAGGATGGTTTTCTGGTGAATGCTTATGCTTCGGAACCCATGATGACGCAGCCGATGGCGTTCTGCTGGGATGATAAGGGACGAATGTGGATTGCTGAAAACAAGGATTATGAGTCGAGGGGAAAAGGTTTTTCAAATGCAGGCGACAGCCGGATTTTGATCCTGGAAGATACAAACGGCGATGGCGTTGCCGACAGCCGGAAGGTTTTCATGGAAGGCATTGCCTTTCCGTCCGCCATTGCAGTAGGTTTTGACGGCGTTTTTGTAGGCGCTCCTCCGAACCTGCTTTTTGTCCCGGATAAAAATGGTGACGACAAGGCCGATATGGACAACATTGAAGTGCGCCTGACAGGCTGGGGCATCCGCGACCGGCACGAAACATTGAACAGTTTTCACTGGGGCCCCGATGGCTGGTTATATGGTTTGCAGGGTTTTGCCACGCCTTCCAAAGTGGGCAAGCCTAAGGATAAAGGCAAGCTTTACAAGCATAAGGACCCGTTTCCGGAGAATTTTGAGGTGGAAGATGGCGTCGATATCAATGGCGGTGTGTGGCGTTACCATCCTACGAAAGCCATTTTTGAGGTTGTAGCGCATGGTTTCAGCAATCCGTGGGGAATAGATTATGATGCAAAAGGCCAGTTGCTGATGACGGCTTGCGTGATCCCGCATTTATGGCACGTGATCCCGGGCGGCATTTACCACCGGCAGGGCGGCCAGCATTTCAACCCTTATGTTTATAATGATATCAAAACCATAGCCGATCACACGCACCGCTCTGCGCATGGCGGCGCACGGGTTTACTTGTCCGATGCTTTCCCGGAATCCGAACGCGGCAAAATTTTCATGGCCAACATTCATGAGCACGGCATCTTATCCGACATTCTAACGCCAAAGGGCTCGGGTTTCAGCGGAAAGCACGGCGACGATTTTATGATGGCCAACAATGCGCAATGGGTTGGTTTCAGCATGGAAATCGGGCCGGAAGGTGGCATGTATGTCCTCGATTGGCACGATGCCGACATTTGCGGATCGGATGTTCTGAACTCGGAAACAGGCCGGATTTTCAGAATTATGCCAAAAGTTTCCAACGCGGAAAACTGGAAAGGTCGCTATGATGATCTTGGCAAAATGTCTGATATGCAACTGGCCGATTTGCAAACCAGCAAAAGCGAATGGCACGCACGCCGCGCCAGGATCATATTGCAAAACAGGGCTGTGAAAGGCAAGCTGTCCAAAGATGCGCTTGAAAAAATGGCAAACATTTATGCAAAAGATAATAACGCAGATTACAGACTGCGCGCCATGTGGGCTTTGCAGGTAACAAATGCGCTGAATGCTGATCAATTGATGAAGGCATTGGACGATATAGACAACTATGTTCGTGCGTGGGCCATTCAATTTTTAACGGAAAACGGCAAGCCGTCGCAGGAAGCGGTTGCCAAATTTGTAAAGCTTTCAAAAGAAGATCCGTCTCCTGTTGTACGACTTTATCTGGCGTCCGCGTTGCAGCGCATGGATCCCGCGCAGCGGTGGGGCATTGCAGAAAATCTGATCGCCCATTTAGCTGACGCCGAAGATCATAATCTTCCGAAAATGATCTGGTATGGCATTGAGCCTTTGGTTAAAAACAATCCTGCGAAAGCGCTGGAAATGGCCGGAAAAAGCAAAATTCCCATGGTGACGCAATACATTGTGCGCCGGGCGGTGGATGCGGATGCTGTGGAAACGGTGGTGACGGCGATTGGCAAAATGCCTGCAAACCATGTTGTTATGATGGAAGGAATGCGTGACGGACTGGAAGGCCGCACAGACATTAAGACGCCCGCAAACTGGAAAGTTGTTTTTGCCAGCTTAAAACAATCCAGCGGGCCTGCTGCAACGCTGGCAGTAGAAATATCCCAGCATTTCGGCGATACGGAGGCGGCAAAAGGCTTTTTGACAACACTTAAAAATGCAAATGCACCCGCAGACCAGCGCCGCAAAGCATTACAGGCACTGGCAACCCGGCAAAGACCGGAATTAGTCGCGGAGCTGCCCGGTTTATTAAATAATAAGGACTTGAAGCTTGATGCGATCCGCGCTATGGCGGGGTACGACAGCGAACCCTTGGGCAAACTGCTGATTGAACAATATCCGAAATTCAATGCTGCCGAAAAAGCCGAAGCCATTCAGACATTGGCATCCCGGCCAAAATCAGGCTGGTTACTTACTCAGGCTATTTCTAAAAATGTGATTCCTAAAAAAGACATTCCCACTTACGTTGCGCGGCAGCTCAGAAGGGTAGTAGGAAGCGGTTTTGTGGAAGTTTGGGGGCCGATCGACCATGTGGCTTTTGATGAAAAGGCCTATAAAAAGTATAAGGGGCTGCTTACAGACAAGAATGTTTCCGAGGCCAGTCGCAACCAGGGACGCATGATTTTCCAGAGAACTTGTGCGCCGTGTCATAAGCTTTACGGCGAAGGCGGCATTATTGGTCCCGAACTTACAGGTTCAAACCGTGCGAATCTCGATTATTTGCTCGGTAACATTCTCGATCCGAGTGGAGAAATTCAGGACGATTACAAAATGGTTGTAGTCACCACGCGTGATGGCCGCACTTATGTAGGCAACATTGCCAAAGAAACGGAGCGGCAGCTGACGTTGCGCATTGTTGGGCAGGATGCGGTTGCTATCAATAAATCAGACATTCAGACGCGAGAGGTGACGCCGGTTTCCATGATGCCGTCGGGGCTCCTGGAAGCATTGTCGGATAAGGAAGTGACTGAGCTGGTGGCTTATCTGAGAACCACAGCGCAGGTTGAACTACCCAAATAAATGGCACGATACCAGTAATTTATTGTAATAGATCTACTTTTGATTTAAATTAAAACTCAAACCAAACAGGAGATCGTTATGCGGATTTATTACAGGATTTTACTTGCGCTTATTGTTCTCGTTTCCAGCATTCAGTTTACCAAAGCAGAGCAACCCGAGACCTTAAAAATCGGCGCGGCGGCTCCGGATTTCAACCTGATGAGCGTGGATGGTAAGAAATATTCCCTCAAAAGCTTCGCCGCTTCACCGGTTCTGGCCATTGTTTTTACATGTAATCATTGCCCTACAGCACAGGCTTACGAGGATCGTATCAAAAAATTGACGGCTGATTATAAATCAAAAGGCCTCGCATTGATCGCTATTTCATCCAACGACCCCAAAGCAATCCGCCTGGACGAGCTGGGTTACACGGATTTGAGCGACACATATGACGAAATGAAGGTGCGTGCCAAGGATATGGCCTATAACTTTCCTTACCTGTATGATGGTGACGATCAGAAAACCGCACTGGCATATGGTCCGGTGGCGACTCCGCATATTTTCATTTTTGACAAGGCCAGAAAACTGCAATATCACGGTCGTATTGACGACGTTGAAAAGCCGACGGGAACGCCTAAAAACCTGGACGCAAAAAATGCCATTGAAGCATTGCTGGCCAACAAACCAGTTACTGTGCCGTCTACTAAGACATTCGGGTGCTCGATGAAATGGATATCGAAAGAAGATGGCGTCCAAAAAGAAAAAGCTGGCTGGGCAAAGGAACCTGTAACGCTCGAAGCCATTGATGAGGTGGGATTAAAAGAGCTGATCAGTAACAAATCGGATAAGCTGCGGCTGATTAATGTATGGGCTACGTGGTGCGGCCCTTGCGTCACCGAATTTCCTGATTTTATGAGCATGCACCATATGTATCGTGGTCGGGACTTCGAATTTGTATCCATCAGCGCCGATAATCCCGATAAGAAGGAAAAGGCCTTGAAGTTCCTGCAAGGAAAATTTGCTTCCAATAAGAATTATATTTTTAATATGGAAGATAAGTATAAAATGATTGAAGCTATTGATCCTAAATGGCAGGGCGCATTGCCCTACACAATCCTGGTGGAGCCGGGAGGCAAGATCGTTTATGCGCAGCAGGGCCCTATTGACCCGCATAAAATGAAAAAAATAGTCGTTGAAAATAAATACGTAGGCAGATATTACTAACAACCTGATCATTAACCTTTACTAATCATGGCAGAACACGAAATTTCAAGACGTCAGTTTTTGAGTGCATCCGCGCTTTTGACTGCTGGCGTAAGCCTTTTGCCAGGCACAGGCTTTGGCTTTCCGGCTTATATCAAAAACCTGGGCAAGCCCAATTCGCTTTTCAATGGTGTGCAGGTGGGAGCGATTACCTACTCGTGGCGCAGTATGCCGGGCACCGCCGAAGACATTCTCAAATATTGTATTGAAGCCAATGTAAGCGCTATTGAGCTCATGGGGCCAACAGGCGAGCTGTTCGCAGGAGCGCCCGAAGGACCTAAAATGCCGCCCTGGACAGGAGGCAAACGTCCCGAGCTGACCGACGATCAGAAAGCGGCGCAAGCCGAGCATCTGATTAAAATGGCGGAGTGGCGTGCAAAGGTCCCTATGGATAAATTTGTTCAGCTCAGGAAGATGTATAATGATGCCGGTGTGAGCATTTATGCATTTAAACCGTCGGCACTGGGCGAAAAAAATACGGATCAGGAAGTGGATTATGCATTCCGCGCTGCCAAAGCACTGGGTGCAAACCAGGCCACGATTGAACAGCCCAACGATCCCGCGCAAACAAAAAGATTGGGAGACATTGCTGCAAAAAACAAAGTATACGTAGGTTATCACGGTCATACCCAGCAAACGCCAACCTGGTGGGACACTGCATTGAGCCAATCGAAATACAATGCGCTGAACTTTGATATGGGACATTATGTAGCCGCAGGTTTTGACCCGATTCCATTAATCGAAACCAAACATGACCACATTGTAAGCATGCACGTGAAAGACCGGAAAAATAAGGAAAACGGCGGTGCCAATGTAGTTTGGGGGCAAGGGGATACACCCATTACAGCCGCATTGGAACTCATGCGCGCCAGGAAATATAAGTTTCCCGCAACGATCGAGCTGGAATATGAGATCCCGGCCGGTTCCGACGCAGTGAAAGAAACTGCCAAGTGCGTGGAATATGCCAGAAAAGCATTAGGCGCCTAAGAAAAAAAGTGACCAATTTCTAACCGTCACGGGATTCATTCCGTGACGGTTTTTTCATTTTTAAAGAAAAAATTTACCTAAATATTTTTTCGTACGAAATATTTCCTACCTTTGAATTGTTGACTAGAAAACAAGATCATGGAGCCTACAAAATCGGAATTGGAAATATTACAGGTGCTATGGGAGCACGGTCCTTCAACAGTGAGGTTTGTGAATGACAAACTGAACGAAGAAAAGCGGGCTGTGCAGTATTCTTCCACTTTGAAGCTCATGCAGATCATGACCGAAAAGGGGATCGTGATCCGGGATGAAAGCAGTATGAAGCACGTATATAGTCCCGCGGAAGCAGAGGATAAAACAAAAAATGCATTGCTGGAAAAGTTTGTGGATTCGATGTACAAAGGCTCGGCATCGAACCTGGTTATGCAGCTTTTTGGCAATAAAAACACCTCGCAGGAGGAGCTGGATGAGATTAAAGATTTCTTGAAAAAGCTGGATAAGTAAACACTTAAACATCCCTGGCCACCTGCCGGAAGCCCAGATCGAGGCCATTATTTTGCATGAGCTGGCACACATTAAAAGACGCGATTACCTCGTGAATCTGATCCAGATTTTTTGTGAGAATGTATTTTTCTTCAATCCCGCATTGCTATGGTTATCACGATTGATGCGCGAGGAAAGAGAACATTGCTGCGACGATCTCGCAATATCTGTGATGGAAAACAAGACTTCATTTGTCCACGCGCTGGTTTCGTTTCAGGGGTATAATTTAAACGGATCGGCATTTGAAATGGCATTTTCCAAAAAACGCAATCACCTGCTGGACAGGATTAAAAGAATTATTTATAACAACAATAAACCGCTAAACGCCATGGAAAAATTATTTGTAACGATCAGTTTGCTCACCGTTGCCGCTTTGTCAGCTGCTGTTTCGCAGGACTCACTGACGTCTGCTCCTGTGCAGGTTAAAAAAGTAACCGCAAGCTCCATGCCTGCGCCTCTTGCTGCCGTTGAGCCGCTACCGGTTGCAGTCGTAAATCAGGACACTTTACCTAAAAAGAAAATAAAACCGAAACCGGCGAACGCGGAAGAAGGAGTTGAAGTTACCGAAAATATTTCACTGAACTATAATGTCGATTCCAATTCAAATATTAACATAAAAAGCAATGGTATAAGCACTTACAGCATTAATGTAAATGGGAAGCATTATGAAATGGTGAAGATCAAAGACAAAATCACAACGTTAATGATCGATGGAAATGAAATTCCAAAGGAGGACTTCCCTAAGTATCAGCAGGAGATTAACCAGGTGCTGGATAAGATAACAGAAGAACATAAAAAAGCCGAGGCCCAAAGGAAAGAAGCGGATAAGCAACGCGAAGAAGCAGATAAGCAACGCGCAGCAGCTGACCTGCAACGCCGGGAGGCAGACGAGATGCGGACGCAAGCTGATAAGCAACGCTTACAGGCAGACAAACAAAGAAAACAAGCAGAGGAAAATCGAAAAGTTGCTGAGGAACTCCGCTATAAAAAGTAAGATTGTGCGTTAATCGCTGAGCAAGTAAGTAAAACGTTAGCGTGCCTGCATTTTACTAAAAGTATCAAACGAACATGTTGGAACATGCATCGCAGGACTTTTATTAAAAATACGGCTGTCAGCGTAGCAGCAGGTGCGGCCGTTTCGAGTGGCTTCTCATTCAAAACGCAGAACGCGAAAAACAAACTGCCCAAATGGAAAGGCTTCAATCTGCTCGATTTTTTTTCACCAGATCCCGGTTCCAGCCGGAAGCCGACAACCGAGGAACAATTTAAATGGATGAGCGATTGGGGTTTTGATTTTGTCAGGATTCCGATGGCTTATCCTGCATATGTAAAGTTCGACCGCAGCCGGAACATTACGCCCGAAGAAGTTTATCAGATTGATGAGCAAGCGGTTGAGCGCATCGATAAGCTTGTTACAACGGCACATAAATACAACATTCACGTCAGTCTCAACCTGCATAGAGCGCCGGGTTACTGTGTTAACGCAGGTTTTCATGAGCCTTATAACTTGTGGACGGATCAGAAAGCGTTGGATGCCTTTTGCTTTCACTGGAACATGTGGGCGAAGCGTTACAAGAATGTGTCCAACAAAAAAATAAGCTTCGATCTCCTGAATGAGCCTAGCATGCGCGAGGACATGAACGATCAGCATTCCAAAAGATCGTCTGTGCCGGGAGCCGTTTATCGCAAACTGGCCATAGCAGCTTCGGAAGCGATCCGCAGGGAAAATGCCATGCACCTGATCATTGCCGATGGCAACGATGTGGGCAGTTCGGTTATTCCGGAAATCGCCGATCTGGACATTGCACAAAGCTGCCGGGGTTATCATCCGGGCATTATCTCACATTACAAAGCGCCCTGGGCGAACAAAGATCCGGATAATCTTCCCGAACCGAAATGGCCGGGACAGGTAGGCGACAAATATCTGAGCCGAGCCATGCTCGAAAGCTTTTACAAACCCTGGATCGATATGGTAGGGAAGGGAGTAGGTGTACATTGCGGCGAATGTGGCTGCTGGAACAAAACCCCGCATGCCGTTTTCCTTGCCTGGTTCGGCGATGTGCTCGACATTCTAACGTCCAACGGAATCGGTTTCTCCTTATGGGAATTTATGGGCGATTTCGGCGTACTGGATTCCCGCCGTGACGATGTAGCCTACGAAGACTGGCATGGCCACAAGCTCGACAGGAAATTGTTGACCTTAATGATGAAATACTAAATTGTATCCTGAGTCGGTAAAAAAACGCCTGTTGCAGCTTTTCTTGTAAACCATTCGTTAATTTCAGTCAATTCTTCATGAACCGCAGAACCGCTCTATCTTCTATCCTTGCCGTTTCCGGTGCAGGGATTTTGCCTGCCGAAGCCGCTAAAAGCAAAGAACAACCTTTTATTTATTCTTTGAATATGAGCACGTTGCGTGGGCATAAGCTTGGTTTCAGGAAGGAGCTGGAAGTGGCTGCAAAAGCCGGGTTCGGGTCTGTCGAAATTTGGATTAATACATTGCAGGATTACCTGAAAACAGGTGGGACATTGCAGGATGCTAAAAAGATCATCAATGATCTTGGCATTAAGGTGGAAGATGCCATCGGCTTCGCAACCTGGATCGTGGACGACGAATCGGCGCGTTCCAAGGCGATTGAGCAGCTTAAAGTGGAGATGGACCAGCTTGCACAAATCGGCTGCCCGCGCATTGCGGCACCGCCTATGGGTGCAACCACCGGCGATTCGCTGGACCTGGCAAAAGTGGCAGAACGTTACCGGACTATTCTTGAATTAGGGGATAAAACTGGCGTCGTGCCGCACCTTGAACTCTGGGGTTTTTCCAAAAATCTCAGCCGGGTAGGAGAGATCCTGTATGTAGCAGTGGAGTCGGGGCACCCTTCGGCGCGCTTGCTGATGGACGTTTACCATTTGCATAAAGGTGGCTCGGGAATGGATGCTGTGAAGGATGTTGGCAAACCTTTGGTTGAGATATTCCATATTAATGATTATCCCGCAACGCCTCCGCGGGAAACGATCACAGACGCAGACCGCGTATATGCAGGTGATGGTGTCGCGCCGCTGAAAGATCTGTTAAAATCCCTGAAAAATCCGGAACGGCCTGTTATCCTTTCCTTTGAGGTTTTCAACAAAGATTACTATGCGCAGGATGCATTGCTTGTGGCAAAAACGGGCCTGGCCAAGATGAAAAAAGTGACCGAAGGCGTTTAACCAAACTTATTCATCCAGGCCAGAATGCTAAGAACCAGTCCTGCGATGGTTGCAATTGCAGAGATAATGATTGCGAATATGGCAAGAAATCCCTTCGAGCCCGTTTTGGGTGTTATCAACAATTTATCGCCTTCTTTGAAGCCTACAGACTCGGTTGTACGCAATGTGTAGGTGCCCGGCTCGGCAATGTTGAATTCTGCAATCGGCACAACACGGTTGCCTGACAAGTCCTTACGCATTCCAAGCATATTGAGCGCAGACACAACTTGCAATTCCCGCTGGTCGGCATCCTTAATTAGTGTAAATGTGCAGTTTGACGGAATGACGCCGGTCAGTGACGGCCGCTTATACGCGATTTCATAATCACCGCCCTGATCTATCTTAATTGTATTAGTAGCGGTTTTTGCAGAAAATTCGATTTTGGGTCCGGCATAAACTTGCACGATCCTGGTAATGCTGCGGAATAAAAAATAGGCACCGGTTAAAAATAAGGATGGAAAAAGAAGCTTGAATAGCATAGCGGTGTTTTGTTAGTGTGCTTAAAGAATAGATAAAGTAGGGAGAAGAAATTTCAGATTCACGACGACATATTTGGTTTTTACTTGAATATGGGTCAATTTGTCGGCGAACGGCAGGAACAATTATTTACCGGCCGTTATCCTGGATTTTTTGGTTTATCAGACAAAAATATGATTGAAGTAAAATTAAGGCTGGACGAACGCAAGAGAGGCGCGTTTTATATCGAGGAAGAGGGCAAGCAGATTGGGGAAATGGTCGTTGGCGTCAGCGACACGGCTTTAACGGTTTACCACACCGAAGTTGACGAAAACATGTCCGGGAAAGGATATGCGAAGTTAATGCTCGATGAAATGGTAGGTTATGCGCGCAAACAGAATCTGCAAGTGGTTCCGCTGTGTGAATATGTGCATGTCCAGTTCAAAAAACATCCCGACGAGTTCCAGGACGTCTGGCGGAAATAAGCCGGGATGTTTTGTGTTTTAATTTGGAACAGGCAGGTAAACAATGAAAGTGGATCCCACTTCCAGCTCGCTTTTGGCCGTAATGTAACCGTGATGGTTCTGGACAACTTTTTTACATAGCGCAAGCCCGATTCCCGAGCCGGAAAATTCACCGCGTCCGTGCAAGCGCTGGAACATTTGGAAAATACGGTCCAGATATTTTTCGTCAAAGCCGATCCCGTTATCGCGGACTTCAAAACGGGTGTAATGATGCTCTGAAAACAAGCGCGGCAACTCTGCAAGTTCGGCAGCGTCCACATCCCTGGCCAAAATTTCGATCACCGACGGCACATCCTGCTTCCTGTATTTGATCGCATTGCTTAGCAAATTTTGCACAAGCTGGGTCAGCTGCGAGGCATTACCCCAAACGGTTGGTAATGGCCCTATCTTAATGTCGGATTTCTGTTCCTCAATAGAGAATTCAAGATCTGCAATCACGGATGAAACGATTTTATCCAGGTCAACAGGCTCAAAAGCGCTGTCACGTGTGGTCAGCCTGGAATATGCCAGCAAATCATCGATCATACTCGACATTCTTTTGGAAGCATCCTGGATCCGGTTCAGCATGAAAATGCCGTTCTCATCGAATGAATTGCCGTAAACAGTCTGCAAACGTGAGCTGAACGACAGGATTTTACGCAACGGCTCCTGCATGTCATGACTTGCCGCATAGGCGAATTGCTGCAAGTTGCTATTCGAGTTCAAAAGCTCCTGATTGGCTTGGTGCAATTCCTCGGTTCGCTTTTGTACTCTTTGTTCCAACTCATTAACCAGCTGACGATAACGCTCTTCGCTTTGCTCCAAAGCCTGTCGCGATTTCACCTGCTCGGTCACGTCTACTGCCATATCAAGAATTGCATAGATTTCACCTTTCGAATTCCGGAGCGGCTTGTAGGTAAAGTCGAAGTAGAAAGTTTCGAGGACACCGTTCATGACGAGGTCCGCCCGGCTTCCCGAAGCTGCATATGGCACCCCTGTTTCAAAAACTTCACTCAGGATTTTAAAGAACGGCTGGCTTTGCAGTTCTGGAAGCGCTTCGTGTAATGGCTTGCCGATCACAGTGTTACCTTTTCCCCAGATTTTTAACATCGCCTCGTTCGGAAGCTCAATGATCATTTCCCTGCCTACAAATAGGGAAGTAGCCACAGGCGCCTGCTCAATCAATGTGCGCAAATGTTCTTCGCTGGTCCTGATGATATTTTCGGCCTCGATACGGTCCGTAATGTCCATAACCACGCCCGAAAGCGACACGGCTTTTCCGGTGCTGTCAAAAAGATATTGTCCGATTACCCGCACCCAATGTACAGACTTGTCGTGCCATACAAAACGCGCTTCATACCGCAGCTGACCGGTTGCAGAGGCAACCTTATACGCGTTGAGGCGCTTATCGGCATCTTCCGGGTGTACATGCCGGATAAACACCTCACGCGAATCTGTATTGTTGTCCCTGCCCGTAATGATGCGTGACATGGTAGGGGAATAAATGATCTCATCGGTTGCAAGCGTCACCAAAAATGAACCCGCACCGGAGCCTTCGATCGTCATGGCAGCCTGCTGATCGGCCCAGGCCACTCTTTCCCGGTTGGATATTTCATCGGTAACATTGCGGGACACACCTGAAAACCGGTAAGGCGTCCCTTCGGGTGTAAAATAAGCTTTCCCTGTGCAATGCAGCCAGCGCAATCGATTGTCCGCCGCTCCAACCGTTCTGTAACGCACATCATAGGTGAGCCTCTTATTCGGGTCGAGCGCATCACTGATGGCACTGGTCACTTTTTCCCGATCCTCGAAATGAATGTGCAGGATCAGGCTCTCAAAATTTAATATCTCTTCGGGGGGATTTCCGTACAGTTCTCTGCATCTTTCATCAAAGTAAACTTCCCCGGTATCCGGGTTCATATTCCAGACGCCCAGCTGCGCGGCCCCCAGCGCAAATTGCAAATTGGCTTCACTTTCCAGTCTTGCCACTTCGGACTGCAATTCTTCCGACAAATCCCCCATTAATTTATTGTTATTTAAGTTCGGTTTGGTGTTCATTTTCCCCGATGCCTGAATACATTTTATCCGTAAAAATAATCATATTAATGACAAAGCATTAGCCAAACAGGCATTTGCGCATTCGTGTCACGAATAATAAACAGCTACGTTCCTAACTCATTTTCGGATTGCAGCCGGACCCTATATAGTAAAGTCCATAGCGGGCAGACTTTTATCCGAGATCCAACATTATATCTGCGTTATGTTAAAAACATCATTATGCCTGTTTCTATCAGTTATGCTGGTAACATTTATAGCAATGGTGCCCCAGAAGAAGAAAGTTTCGCTGTTTGACGGCAAAACATTCAGCGGCTGGGAGGGCGATACGGTGAAGACCTGGAAGATAGAGAACGGCACAATCGCTGGTGGTTCGCTGGAAGAAACGGTGCCGCACAATGAATTTTTAGTTACCAAAAAGACCTATTCAAACTTTATACTAAACCTGAAATTCAAACTAACGGGGCATGATGGCTTCATTAATACAGGTGTTCAGTTTCATAGTGTGCGATCGAAGGATCCGTCCTATGAAATGATTGGTTATCAGGCAGATCTGGGAGAAAAGTTTTGGGCAAGCCTTTATGATGAATCCCGCAGGAACAAAACCCTCATCGCGCCCGATTCGGCGGAAGTGCTCAAACTGGTTAAGCTGAACGATTGGAATGACTATCAGGTGCGGAGTGAAAACGGCCGTATCAGGATTATGCTCAATGGTAAGCAGACTGTGGATTATACCGAGCCGGACAAATCCATTCCTCAGCAGGGGCTCATCGGGTTACAAATCCACGGTGGCGGAAAAGCAAAGGTTTATTATAAAGATATTTTTATAGAAGAATTATGAAGCCACGCCGCTGGGGACGTGGCTTTGGTCTTATTTCCAGCTTTTCAGTAATCGTCTTGCAACCACTATTTCGGCGGTGTGATAGGCATTGTGATCGGCGATAAGCATGGCTTCGCGTAGGAGGCTTTGCCCGGTTCCCCAGGGCAGCGGCGTAAAAAGATCGTGTTTCTCGTCTTCCAAAAGCGCTTGAAAACGCTGCTGATCTGCTTCAATTTGCTTCAACGAATGATTCCATTCCTCATCGCTGATTTGTTCGGTTGGCTCCACCCAGTAATCGTCCGGCCAGGCGAGCGAAGGACTGTCGGCAGAAGCGGAAAAATCGACAATGTCCTGCTGGGCAATCCTGATGTGTTCAACCAATTGCCAAATGCTGTATGGCAGATTTTCCGGGATAACGGTGCGTAATTCCGGCGGTAACCCATCCACCGAATCCTTGAAACTGACGTGTGCGTTTCCTTTTTCAATGAGGCCGATAAGCTCATCTACAAGTTTTTTTCGTTGCGAGTTGTCCATAAATTGTAAATAGAAGATCGTTGTGGTTCGACAAACATTTATTCCTTATTTTAGTGGAATCATCACAATGTAACATTTTAGTCATATTTAATATGAATCCTACCCGACGGAAATTTCTCAGGAACGTAACGGCGGCCTCCGCTTTGTTAGCTACTGAAAGCATTGCCAAGCCTTTCAACATTATCAAAGACCTCAAAAAGATCAGCCCCAATGATAAGATCCGTTTTGCGACGATCGGGATGGGAATCCAGGGCCACCAGGATACGAAAGCTGCATTGAGAGGCGCGCCCGATGCAGAGTTCGTTGCTGCGGCAGACCTGTACGACGGCAGGCTGGCCCGGGTAAAAGAGGTTTTCGGAAAAGATATTTTTACAACACGTGACCATCGTCAGATCCTGGAAAGAAAAGACATTGACGCAGTCCTGATCGTAACGCCGGACCATTGGCATGACCATATTACCAAAGCGTCATTGCAGGCCGGCAAGCATGTTTATTGTGAAAAACCAATGGTGCACCACATTAACGAAGGCCTTTCTGTGATCGACGCCTGGAAAAAATCGGGCAAGACCATGCAGATCGGCAGCCAGCGCATTAGTTCTGCTTCTTTTAAGGAAGCTAAAAGGCTTTTCCAGGCAGGCGAAATCGGGGAGATCAATTATGTAGAGTCTAATAATGACCGTTTTAACTCCATAGGGGCCTGGAATTATTCGATTCCGACGGATGCGTCGCAGACCACATTGGATTGGGACCAATTCCTGGGCGATGCGCCCAAAGTTCCGTTTGAGGCCAAGCGCTTTTTCAGATGGAGAAATTACCGGGATTACGGGACAGGCGTAGGCGGGGATTTGTTTGTGCATTTGATCACTGGCGTGCATTTTGTTACTAATTCCCTAGGGCCCGAACGCATTATGTCGTCAGGCGAGCTGAGTTACTGGAAAGATGGCCGTGACGTGCCGGATGTGCTGGTTTCCATTTTGGATTACCCAAAAACAGACATTCACGCTAACTTCCAGATGGTGCTGCGCGTGAACTTTGCTAATGCTGGTGCGATCGCGAACAACACGCGTATCATCGGAACCGAAGGGCAGATAGAATTTACAGAAAATAATTTGGTACTAACCAAGAAAAAGCTCCCAAAAGCGCCTGGTTTCGGGGGATACGACAGTTATAACACGTTCTCGGAAAGCGAACAGCAGGCTTTTAAAAAACAATATGATGCCCAATATCCGGAAGACACCCGCAAGGCCGAGCCGGTAAAAGAAGTAAAGTTCACAGCCCCGAAAGAGGACGATGCGCATGCCAACCATTTCGCCGATTTTTTTGACAACATCAAAAAAGGAAGCGTAGGAACAATTGAAGACCCTATTTTCGGTTTCCGCGCCGCAGCGCCTGTTTTGGCTTGTAATGAAAGTTATTTTTCCAAAAAAATCATCAACTGGGACCCCGTTGCGATGAAGGTTAAAAAGAAATAAATCAAACTGAATGAAAATCCTACTGACGGGTGCCACCGGATACATTGCACAGCGATTACTGCCGGTGCTGCTGGAAGCAGGGCATGAAGTATTTTGTTGCGTCAGGGATAAGCAGCGTTTCAATGCGCCGCAGTTCCCTGACGCAACTGTTTTGGAAGTGGACTTTTTGCGTGTAGAGACGCTTGCTAACATCCCGGATGACATCGACGCCGCCTATTATCTGATCCACTCCATGTCTACGGGCGGCGGGGAGGATTTTGAGAAACTGGAAGAAACCACTGCCACGCATTTCAAGCAAAGAGTTGAAGAAACGCAAGCCCGGCAGGTCATTTATCTGAGCGGCATTATCAATGAAGAAGATCTTTCCAAACATTTGCTCTCCCGCAAAAACGTCGAGGAGATCCTGAAATCCGAACATTATGCATTGACAACATTGCGTGCGGGCATCATTGTCGGTTCGGGCAGCGCTTCTTTTGAAATTATCAGAGATCTTGTCGAAAAACTGCCGGTTATGATCACGCCGCGCTGGTTGCATACGCAATGTCAGCCCATAGCCATCCGTAATGTCGTCGATTTCCTGACCGGCACCTTGCTTTTGGAAGAAACCTATGGGAAAAGTTTCGACATAGGCGGCCCGGACATATTGACTTACAAACAGATGCTGCTGAAATTTGCAGAAGTCCGTGGGTTGAAACGACGCATTCTGGTGGTGCCTGTTATGACACCCAAATTATCGTCCTACTGGCTCTATTTTGTCACTTCTACCTCTTATTCCCTCGCTAAAAACCTTGTGCACAGCATGAAGGTCAAAGTCGTCTGCCGACCGAATGATCTCGCGGAAAAGCTTCACATTGAGCTTATTGGCTATGAAAAAGCGATCAGTCTGGCATTTGATAAAATAGAGCAGAATCAGGTTTTATCCAGCTGGACGGGCGCACAAAGCAGTGCGGCACTTTCCAAAGGCATTTCCAGTTACATGCAAGTGCCTACCAACGGCTGTTTTATTGATAAAAGAGAACTTAAAATCGACGATCCCGAGTATGTGTTGAAAAGGATCTGGTCCATCGGCGGCAAAACCGGCTGGTATTATGGAACCTGGCTTTGGGAGATACGCGGGTTTCTGGACAAGGTTACGGGCGGGGTAGGACTGCGGCGGGGGAGAAGGCATCCCGAGCAAATCTATCCGGGCGATCCGCTCGATTTCTGGCGGGTGCTACTTGCTAACAAAGAAGAAAAGCGTCTTTTGCTATACGCAGAAATGAAGCTTCCCGGCGAAGCCTGGCTGGAATTTTGCCTCGATGAAAACAATGTTTTGAAGCAAACGGCCACATTTCGCCCCCTTGGCTTGGCGGGAAGGTTATACTGGTACTCGGTGCTTCCTTTTCATGCATTCATTTTTAAAGGAATGATTACAAACATTGCGGGTAAAGTGTGATGCGCGGTTACTTTTTAGTCCGAAGGATTTTTTAAACCAAATCAACCCGGATCTATGCGCAAGATTTACGCTACTTTTCTGCTGGCTATGCTGGCGGTTCCCACATTTGCCCAAACGGGCAAGGTAATGGATAATTTATCAGTTCCCAGTAAGCTCCTCAAATCGGAAAGAAAATACGCCATTTACCTGCCGCCCGATTACGCGACGTCAGAAAGAAGCTATCCTGTGCTTTACCTGCTGCACGGTGCCGGCGACGACCACACCGGCTGGGTCCAGTTTGGCGAAGTCCTTAACATTACCGACAAAGCCATCCGCGAAGGTTCCGCAACGCCCATGATCATCGTTATGCCGGACGCAGACACGGGAAGAAGGGGTTATTTCAATGATGTAAAAGGCGACTGGAACTATGAAGATTTCTTTTTTCAGGAACTGATGCCGCATGTGGAGAAAAAGTTCAGGATCAAGGCCAACAAGAAATTCAGGGCTATATCCGGACTTTCGATGGGAGGAGGAGGTACTTTCATGTATGCGTTGCACCATCCCGAACTCTTTTCGTCGGCCTGCCCATTGAGCGCAGCAGCCGGCCCGATCACGGTGGAGGACGCGAAAAAGAATTTACAGCGCAACAATGCCAACCCCGACATTCAGGATTCCACAGTGACCAATTATTACAACCGGCACAGCGCCCTGGCATTGATCAACAACATCAAAGACGATCAGAAAAAAGCCGTTCGCTGGTACATTGATTGCGGCGACGATGACTTCCTGTACGAAGGCAACAGCCTGGTTCACATTGCAATGAAGAAAAAGGAAATCCCGCATGAATTCAGGATCCGCGATGGTGCGCATAACTGGACCTATTGGAGAGAGTCATTGCCCAAAGTGCTCGAATTCGTATCACAGTCGTTTCATCAGTACTAAATGATGTCGGTTTCAGATTTACCAGGAATCAAGCTATTTGACCTGACAGGAAAAGTAGCCGTGATCACCGGCGGCTCAAAAGGGCTTGGCCTGGCTATGGCTGCCGGGCTGGCTTCTGCCGGAGCCGATATTGTGCTAGTGAACCGCAATGCAGCCGATGCCGAAAAGAGCGCGGAAGAATTGCGCTCATTCGGAACGCGGATAACCTCATTCCCGGCGGACATTACCAGCCTGGAACAAACGGAGGCCATGGTAAAATTTGTGATAGCGGCTTTTGGTAAGATTGATATCCTGATCAACAGTGCGGGTATCAATATACGCGGGCCGATCGATGAGCTTTCGCCGGCAGATTTTAACCGGGTTATGGATGTAAATGTAAACGGCACGTGGCTCGCATCGCGTGCCGTTACACCCATCATGAAGCAGCAGAAAAGCGGTAAGATCATCAATCTGGCCAGCACGCTGGGGCTGGTAGGGCTAGCCAACAGAACGCCATACACGGCCAGTAAGGGAGCAGTCGTACAAATGACCCGTGCACTAGCGATGGAACTTGCGCCTTTCAACATCAATGTCAACGCGATCTGTCCCGGCCCGTTCCTCACCGAAATGAACATCCCCATCGCCGACAGCGACGAAGCCCGCGACATCATCATCGGCGCCACCGCATTGCAGCGCTGGGGCAATCTGCAGGAAATCCAGGGAGCCGCCATCTTCCTGGCCAGCGAAGCATCCAGCTATATGGTTGGGTCGATAATGACAGTCGACGGAGGGTGGACGGCGCATTGAAAGGAATGACAGAATGAGTGAATGACAGAATGAGTGAATGACCGGTGGCCGGGCTTGTGTTGTGTTGCAAGGCGTTGATTGGGCCAGGGTGATCTTTGCGAGTTTTTAGCTGAGCGCCATGATAATTGGGACCACTAATGCGGTTAAATACTTGTCCATTTATAATGTGTGTATAAGACTATATGACGTCGTTGTTTCTTTTAACTAACAGCGTCGTTTTTTCGGGAGTTTTCTTTTTTGTCATAATAAAATCCCGCGGTTGCTCCCAGGATGACGCCGAACAGCGCGCCTATCGGACCTCCCACTACGCCTAAAAGAAGACCGCAAGCAATTCCTCCGTTAAGCGGTGTGTTCAGGGATTGGATATCATTTGGTTGATTTTTCATTGACAGATGCTTTTGTAATGTGTGAATATTAATTCCTGGTTTCCTTTATCTCCGCTGCAAATTTAAATTCTCTTTCTCAAACTCCCTATCAGCGCTGCTTATAACGTTATGTAAATATTTTCTTTTAAAACATAATAAAAACAATTCGCTTGGTGTTATATGAATTACCGGGCGGAATGTTCTTTTGCTCTCTTCTATGCGGCGATGCGCCGACGGATGGCCATGAAAAGTGTTGAAATTGGTTTAGTGAAGGCACCATCGAAAATCAAATTTTTGTAACAATCTATGAAATAAACAATATTTAAGTGTCCGAAAGACACTGTTTGCGACTATACGTAAAGTAACCTATGGTTATTTTCGAAGAAAACATAGTCAGAAAGCAGGAATGCTTGTTTATGTGAATTATATCATATCTTTTTGTACTGCCGGTTACCAATACGCCGGCTTCGCAAAGACAAATATGTAGCAGCGCAAATGCCGCTTTTGCTTCAACCCCCTCAAATTTTATAATTACGCTACGCGGAAAATGATGTCCCGCGGAGAAAAGAATGTGACTGATTTTTAATCAAAATAATTGTGTAAAAAAGACACAGGAATTACGCCTGAATGCCATTTGTATAAAGTCAAGATTTTTCATTGTTTAACTATTTTTTAACTATCTACTATCTATACTCTGTTTATGGGGATTTCTAAACCTGAAAAAGGCCGGGGCCTAAGCCGGTACTTTTTTTCCCTTTTTCTGACGTTCATCGTCACGGCCGGTACATTTGCTCAGGATGTTACGGTAAAGGGAAAAGTCAATGATGAGCAGTCGCAGGGGCTTCCCGGCGTTAGCGTTGTGGTAAAAGGTACTTCTACCGGTACTGTCACGGATTTGGAAGGAAACTACACGGTGAATGCACCAGGATCCGCAACGTTGGTATTTTCATTTATCGGTTACATTACACAGGAGATTCCGCTGGGCAACAAAACCAGTCTGGATGTAAAATTGCTTACCGATACCAAAGCACTTGAAGAAGTGGTGGTTGTAGGTTACGGAACTGCCAAGAAAGCAACATTAACAGGCTCGGTAACAGCTGTTAAGGGAGGCGAATTGGCAAAGGCACCAGCAACCAACCTTTCCAACACATTAAGCGGTCGTCTGCCGGGTGTGTCTGCTGTACAAGGCAGCGGTGAGCCGGGTTACGATGGCTCTGCCATCCGTATCCGTGGAACCAACTCGTTGGGTAACAGCAATGCGCTGATCGTTGTGGATGGGGTTCCCAACAGAAGTGGTGGTCTGGACCGTCTGAACCCAGCCGATATTGAGAGCGTATCCGTTTTGAAAGATGCGGCGGCTGCTATCTACGGTTCACGTGCAGGTAACGGGGTTATTTTGATCACTACAAAAAGAGGTAAGACTGGAAAACCACAGTTGTCGTATGATTTGAACATGGGTATCGGGCAGCCTACGCGCACGCCAACGATGTCAAATGCAACGCAATACGCTACAATCCGTAACGAATTGCAGATTTATGATAACCTTGAAGTAGGTGAGTGGGCAGGTGCGTTGCAAGGGTTCAATACCAATGGCGCTTACACAAGAAAAGACAACGGCAATGTATTGAATGCAGTTTTCACGCCGGATGATATCAAGAAATTTTCGGATGGATCTGATCCTTTGATTCACCCGAACACAGACTGGTATGGCAGCGTGATCCGTAACTGGTCGCCGCAGCAACGTCACAACTTGCAGTTAACCGGCGGTAGTGAGAACATCAGATACCTGGCATCCCTCGGACACATTAACCAGGAAGGTAACTATGTAAAATCTGCAACAGGTTACAAGCAGTATGACATGCGTATCAATCTGGATACAAAAATCAACAAATATGTAAGTGCAAACCTGGGCCTGACGCTTCGTGAAGAATTCCGTCGTTTCCCTAATGGTGGTGGTGCAGGTGATATTTTCCGTATGTTGATGCGCGGAAAACCTACTGAGATCGCGATCTGGCCGGACGGAAGACCTGGTCCTGATATTGAGAATGGTCAAAACCCTGCGGTTATTACAACCAACACAACAGGTTATAACCACGACAAACGTGACTATATCCAAACAAACGGTTCTCTTGAAATCCTTATTCCGGGTGTTGAAGGCTTGAAAGTGAATGCAATGGCAGCGATTGATAAGCAAATCCGCCGTCAGAAGTCATTCCAGAAACCATGGACGCTTTATTATTGGGATAAGAAAACCTATGAAGCGGATGGCACTTCTCCATTCCTGACGGGAACTGTTCGTTCTACATTCAGCGATCCGCGTTTGACTGAAACTTCATCTCAGGAATTGTCTATTCAGCTGACAGGTCAGGTTTCTTACGAGAAATCTTTCGGCTCGCATAATTTCAATGTAATGGCTGGTATTCAGCGTGAGAAAGTGGATGCGGATGGGTTTTTTGCTTACCGTCGCTACTTTATCTCACCGGTTGTAGATCAGCTTTTTGCGGGCGGAACGCCTGAGCAGAACATTGGTAACTCAGGTTCTACAACGGCTAACGGGATAACTTATAACAATACAGATTTGTTTAACAGAGCTCGTTTGAGCTACTTCGGTAGAGCTGGTTATAACTTCAAAGAGAAATATCTTGCTGAATTCCTTTGGCGCGTGGATGGTTCTTACGTATTCCCGCAGGATGGCCGTTTTGGTTTCTTCCCAGGGATTTCGGCAGGTTGGAGAATTTCGGAAGAAGATTTCTGGAAGGGCAATATCAACTTCCTGAACAATGTTAAAATCCGTGGTTCATGGGGACAAATGGGAGCTGAGCCGTATTTGGTCGGAACAGAAATCCTTGCTGAATACCAGTATTTGTCAACAATGGGCTTTGGTTCTTACGTGATCAACGATCAGGTTGCTAAAACGCTTCTTGAATCACGTGTGGCTAACAAGGCATTTACATGGGAGGTTGCCAACAATATGAACTTCGGTATCGAGGGAACATTGTTCCGCGATAAAGTTGCTTTCGAATTTGATTATTTCGTGAACAACCGTTCGAATATTCTGATCCCAAAAACGGGTTCTACGCCTTCCAGTGCCGGTATTGACGGAAAACTTCCTCCTCAAAACCTGGGTAAGCTGCAAAACAAAGGATGGGAATTCAAAGTGAGCTATGATGGCAGCTTAGACGACTTTACTTACTCTGTGAGCGTGAATGGTGGTTATGCGAAGAACCAGATCAAATTTTGGGATGAAACGCCGGGCGCACCTACGTACCAGCAGACAACGGGAATGCCATATAACTCATTCCTGGCGTATCAATACGACGGTGTGTTCCGCGATCAGAGCGAAGTTGATGCCAACCCATTGGATTACAAAGGTATCACAGGAACGATCCGTCCGGGTGACATGAAGTTTAAGGATATCAACGGAGATGGAAGAATCACAGCTGATGATAAAGTGAGATCTGAAAAAACAAACCGTCCGCAGTTCACCGGCGGTGCGTCGATCAACTTAGGTTACAAAGCATTTGACCTTTCTATCCTGTTCCAGGGCGCATTAGGCGGGTTGCAGTACATTGGACAAACGGAGTCGGGTGACATTGGTAACTATCTGCAATACGCATATGATAACCGCTGGACCATCGATAATCCAAGTTCAACAGAACCTAGGCTGGCCAACAGAAATAACACTTATTATACCAATTTCGACAACGCCGGTGCCAACACATATTTCCTGAGAAGCAACAATTATCTGCGTCTTAAAAACATTGAGCTTGGTTACAATCTGCCTTCTGAAATTGGAAGCAAAATCGGTTTGGGTAACCTGAGACTGTATGTTAACGGACTTAACTTGTTCACATTTGATAAGATCAAGATCTGGGATCCGGAATCTACAAGCTCAAACGGACAATACTATCCGCAATCGCGAGTACTTAATGCAGGTGTACGTGTAACTTTTTAAGAATTAGAAATGAAACTGAATTATAAACATTGGATATTTTTAGCAGCACTTGGCTCATTCGGGCTGGTGTCATGCGACACGGAATTCTTGGACGTAACGCCTCCAACTGAAATTCCGTCAGAAGAAGTTTGGAAGGAAGGTCCGCTTGCCGAAGGATTTGTAACAGGTATTTACGCGGGTCTTCAGCAAGGCGGTTTTAGTGAGCAGATGCTGGCTTCCCTTACGGATGAAGCAGTATTTACGCACACGGGCCGGAACATTAATACGGTAAACGAAGGAAGTTTAAGTCCTTCCAATCTTGGCTGGGTAGATGATACTTATGGCTGGGGCCCAATGTATACCAGGATCAGGGCTGCAAACCTTGCGATTGCTAATCTGAAAACGGCGACTTTCACGGATGAGACTTTGAAAGCCCGTCTGATGGGAGAGTCTTACTTCCTGCGCGGATATTACTATCAGCAGCTTGTTCGCTACTACGGATCTGCGCCGATCATCACAAAGGTTTATAACCTGAATGAAGATTACTCTGTGCCCCGTAACACCTATGAAGAATGTGTGAACCGCATCGTTACTGACCTGGACAGTGCTGCCATGTTGCTGAAAGGCAAAACAATTGTGAAAGGCCGTGCAAGCGAAGCGGCTGCATTATCGCTGAAATCCAGAGTGTTGGTTTATGCTGCCAGCGATTTGCATGATATGACTACTGCGAAAGCCAAATCGGCTGTGCTTGCTGCTTATCCTAACCCTGAATTCCTGGGTTATGTATCCGGTGACAGGAAGGCGCGCTGGACGGCTGCGCATGCTGCTGCAAAAGCGGCACTGGCTGCAACGGACGGTGGATATAAACTTAATCTGACTGCTCCGGTAACGCCTGCACAGGGAAGGATCAATTACATTTCCATCGCTATGGGCGGTGCGAGCGCTGATAAATCACTGGACGCATCTGCTGCCAATGAGATCATTTTCGGACGTTATTTCACACCTAGCCTTAGCGAAGGTGCCCGTCAGACCGGCTTGAACAACGGTCCTAACGGTTACCATAACTGGGCTGGAAACACGCCTATCGGCCTGCTGGTTGATGATTACGAACTGATGGACGGAACACGTTTCAGCTGGACGAATCCAACGCACAAAGCAGCTCCTTACAAAAACCGCGATCCCCGTTTCTACGCAACCGTAATGTTTGACGGTGCAGACTGGAAGCCGCGCCCATCGGATGCAAAAGATCCTGCGAACCAGATCCAGACAGGTGCATATGACCTTTTGGATGACAAAGGCGCATTGATCAACCGCAAAGGATTGGATACACGCAGCAGCTCAATCGAAGACTGGAATGGTAGCCGTACAGGATATTACATGCGTAAATTCATTGATCCAAACCCTGCATTGTATGACAATACGGATCGTCAGAATATCCCCTGGCCGTTCATCCGTACTACGGAAGTTGTGTTCAACTACATTGAGGCAAGCATTGAAGTAGGCCAGGAAGCGGAAGCTTTGCTATGGCTGAACAGGATCCGTTTCCGTTCCGGTATGCCCGCATTGAAAGTGACCGGCGCTGCTTTGAAAGAAGCGTATCGTCATGAAAAACGAATTGAAATGGCTTACGAAGAGCAACGTTACCACGATGCACGCCGCTGGATGATCGCCAAAGAAACATTGGGTCGTCCGTTGGAATACATCAACGTTTTGGGCAAGTTCAAGCCAGGTAAGACGATGAAAGAGCCGTATCACTATGATACAGACGTTTATACTTACACTTATACCCCGGTTGTCGAGAAATCGCATGAAAACCGTACATGGGTTGATAAAATGTATTTCCGTCCTTTCAGCCGTGATGAGATCAACCGTAACGCGAAGCTGGTACAAAACCCAGGTTACGATAAATAATCAGATTCAGTTCGCTTTGAAGCCATGCCCATCCGGGTGTGGCTTCTTTGTTTTAGGGCAGGCATAATTTTAGCCATGTAGCATTGACTCCGACTAAGGCGTCAGTATGAGCTATCAATTATGAAAATGGATATGACGTTTTTTCAAAAAGGACTTTTACTTGGTTCACTGATTTTCGGGGCTGGTGTCGTCGGCTCTGCATTTACCGGCGATGGCATTCATAAAGTGCGTTTCGTTAAAGAGGCAACAGTTATCGAGCTGGAAAAACGCGTACAAGTGCGGCCGGAGGATCTTCCTGAAAAAGTACGCAATGCGTTGAACAACAAGTCTTATGCAGGATGGACGATTTCGGATGCCTATCTGGTGGTTGCTGACGACGGCGGGCAATATTACGAACTGGTGGTCAGGAAGGCGGATGAGCAATCCCGAATGAAAGTGAACAAAGAAGGGCAGGTCCTGAATTGACGTAAGCTGGCTATAAATCCCACAAAACGTGGATTTCGTTCGCCACAGTCTCACCATGTTGTATTTTGATAAATTACTGATAATGAGTTTGTTAAATGTTTTGGCATAATGATGTTAGCTTTTTACGCAACAGTGCGGATGCACAGAAACGTAAAATAAACAAGTTCAAACGAACCCAAATTATGAAAAAGCTAATAGTATCGGCATTGGCCATGACACTTATCTCTTTCGCTTCTGTTCAAGCCACAGCGCAAACAACAGAGTCCGCTCAAACGGAAACCAAGCAAGAGACAACGACAAAAACCACTACAACTTCAAAAGAAGATAAGGTAGCGGTAAAACCGGAAGACCTTCCTGAGGGAATTAAAAAAACCATTAAAGGAGAAGAGTTTTCGGGTTGGACGGTGAAGAAAGCCTTTCTGGTAAAAGAGGGCGCTAAAACACCATATTATGAATTACAAGTAGCCAAAGGCAGTGAAAGTGCCAGGGTGAGATTAGATAAAGATGGTAATAATGTGGGATAAGGAATAATTTTTTCACATGATGAAGGAACAGCCGGGAAAATTTCCCGGCTGTTTTGCTTTGTGATGGCTCATGTAAAAACAGTCATCGATCAGTGGTCGGTAAGGGATCTGGAAGTCAATTCATCCCTTTCGATGTTTAGGGAATTCTGCAATATTTTCGCATTTCGTTACAACCTTTTTATTGCCGTGTGTTTCTCTAAACTGTATGACAAAAAGCACTATTAGCATGAAAAGAACAATTTTATTTGCACTGATCTGGGTCTCGGTTATGGCTTGTGACGAGAAACAAAACGCAACGCCACAGCCCGAGCCACAGTCAACCAGCGTGCCTTACCGCAAGCAGACCAAAATTGCAGCTTCGGGCGCCGGAGCGTCGGGCGCCGATTTAAAGGTAGACCTTAGGGAAGTGAATGACAGCCGTTGTCCTAAGGATGTAGTTTGTATTCAGATGGGAAGCGCAAGAATCAAGCTCAATGTTTCCGATGCCACCAATTCCACGGAGGTTAATGTTGATTTCAAAGGAAATGCAAAAGCGGATTCGCAGGCGTTCACATTAAGCGGTCAGAACTACATGCTGACGGTAAGCGAATTGCAACCTTATCCGGTAAGCACCCAAACGCCTAAAATCGAGGATTATAAAGTTAATGTGACCATCGAGAAAAAATAAGAAGTTACATTTTGGTGTGAAAATTTGAGAAAGGAGCCTGGCCACGAGCCGGGCTCCTTTTTTGATTCGTGGGGTAATTTTTTAGGATTGTTGTGTAAATTAGGCCATGTAAGCTTTTTTATCCTGCCCTTTAAATATGAAAGATTCGTTTTCCCGTCGTGATGTTATCAAGAGCATTGGCCTTTCCAGCGGTGCAATGCTGTTAAATCCATTGATCTCTCATGCAAAACCGGAACAGAAAATAATGATACAAAGAACAATCCCTGCCAGCGGCGAAAAACTTCCGGTAATCGGTCTTGGCTCCTGGCAGCAATTCGATGTAGGCCAGGCAGCCAGCGAAAGAGCAGCATTGACCAAGGTTTTGCAGGAAATGGAGACATTAGGCGGCAAGCTGATCGACGCGTCGCCTATGTACGGGCGTGCAGAAGAGGTGATCGGCGCGCTTACCACCGGGTTGAAAAACAATGATAAGTTTTTCTTCGCTACCAAAGTCTGGACAACCGGGAAGGAGCAGGGGATAGCGCAAATGAATGATTCGTTCAGAAAAATGGGGCGGAAAAAAATTGAGCTCATGCAGATCCATAATTTGCAGGATTGGCAGACGCATTTGAAGACATTAAAAGACTGGAAGGCGCAGGGAAAGATAAAATACATCGGAGTTACCCATTACACAGACTCCGCACACGCCCAGCTGGAACAGATCGTGAAGGCAAAGGAAGTTGATTTTGTCCAATTCAATTATTCCATCCGCTCGCGGAATGCCGAGAAAAGTCTGCTGAATGCGGCCAAAGATCATGGAGTGGCCGTGATCATTAACGAGCCATTTGAGCAAGGCGCATTATTCAGGGCAGTCAAGGGCAAAGAATTGCCGGCCTTCGCGGCCGACTATGATATCAGGAGCTGGGCTCAGTATTTTTTGAAATACATTGTCAGCCATCCGGCCGTAACCTGCGCCATTCCCGGAACTTCGGATGTAAAACATGTGACCGATAATCTGGGGGCGGCCCTGGGCAAACTTCCCGACGAGGCCGGAAGAAAAAAAATGATCGAATGGATCGAGAAGGTATAAAAAAAGCGTGGCAATCAAACGCCACGCTTTTTTTATGCCATTCAAAGTGTTTTAAACCGAAACTTGATTGTGATCGTCTTCTGCGATCTGAAGCACTTTGTCCATAGTGATAGGCAGGTTCCTGACGCGGACACCGGTTGCATGGAACACCGCATTGGCAATGGCTCCCGCCACTCCGATAATCCCAATTTCCCCCACGCCTTTGATACCCAATGGATTCACAATGTCGTCCTTCTCTTCCACGAAGATCACTTCGATATCGTTAATGTCCTTATTCACCGGCACGTGGTATTCGGAAAGATTGTGGTTCATAAACCGCCCGTACTGGTGATCCATTTTGCTTTCTTCCTCCAATGCCTTGCTGATTCCCCAAACAACGCCGCCCAGGATCTGACTTCTTGCCGTCTTCGGGTTCAGGATCTTTCCTGCGGCAACCGCGCATACGACGCGTGTCACACGGACGATCCCGAGATCCTCATCCACTTTCACCTCCGCAAAAACTGCCGCGTGCGAATTAAAAGTGTACTTCATTTTGTTAATCGGGTTTGGGCCGCTAGTTGAGGTTTCCTCAATGCTGTTGACGCCCGCAAGCCGCATAAGGTCAACAATTGATATAGACTTCAAGCTGTCATTTGGTTCCGACAACATTCCCGAATCAAACGAAATGCCCTTCGGGTCAGTATTATAGAAAGGAGAGCCTTTGGTTTTGACAGCCATTTTTGCCAGCTTCTTTCTCACATCTTCACATACGCCTTTCACGGCTGCGCCCACCGAAGCTGCAGTCCATGAACCACCCTCCAGCGGCGCAAGCGGCATATTGGTATCTCCCAGTTTGAATGTCACATCTTCGATTTTCAGGCCTAAACTTTCTGCCGCAATCTGCGTCATAATGGTGTAAGTGCCAGTTCCAATGTCCGAAGTTCCGCTGCTTACCACCAGCCTTCCGTCAATGGATAGTAAGGCTTTTGCCCGGCAAGGCATCTGGAATGCATCCCAGGCAGCAGTAGCCACTCCCCAGCCGATCAGCTGGTTTCCTTCCCGCATTGAGCGCGGTTCGAGGTTTCTTTTGGTCCATCCGAATTTTTCTGCACCTTCCCGATAACATGCGATCAGCTCCTTGCTGGAAAATGGTTTTCCTTCGGTCTGGTCCTCATCCGCATAATTTTTGAGTCGGAAAATCAACGGGTCCATTTTCAGTTCATATGCCAATTCATCCATTGCACTTTCCATCGCATGCGCACCCGTAACAGCGCCCGGCGCACGCATATCCACAGGCGTATACATGTCCAGCCCCACCAGATCATATTTCAATTTGACATGATCACAATTATACATTGTTCCAGACCAGTTTACGATGATCTCTGTATAGTTCTCAAACCGGGAAGTTTCAGAGTATGCTTCGTGCGTAATGGATTCCAAAGTGCCATCCGCAGACGCACTAAGGGCAACATTCTGCATAGTAACCGGCCTGTGCCCGAATGTGAACATCTGCTGACGGGTCAACCCCACTTTAACAGGTCTTTTTAATTCAAGCGCAGCAAGCACAGCCATAAAAAGCTGGTATTGAGGCCGTAGTCCGGATCCGAAAGCGCCGCCAACGTACGGCGAAATGATCCGTACATCCTTATACGCCAGTCCGAATACATTACCGATGTAAAACTGGCAATTGGAAACCCCCTGCGTTTTATCATAAACAGTCAGCTTTTCATTTTCCCAGATGGCCGTGGTTGAAAACAGCTCCATAGGGTTATGATGCTCTGCTCCGTGCTGGTATGAACCGGACATCTTGAATTCCGCCTGCTCATATGCTTCTTCTGCATTACCACGCGATTTGGGCTGAACAAAACCTATTTTCCCGGACGGCGCTTTGTATGAATTTTCGAGGTTTTGGATCAGATCGGTCGTAAATCCTTCTTCCTGATATTCCACTTTCACCAATGAGGACGCATATCTCGCCAGCTCGAAAGTTTCGGCCACGACTAATGCGATAGGCTGACCACTGTAAATGATCTTATCGTCGTGCAAAGGCCGGAACGGAGAGCCGGTAGGCGCATCCATATCCTTATATTTAATGCTAAACCAAGGCAGGCCGGAAACATTCTCATGTGTGAAAACCTGCAAAACGCCTTTCAGCGACATGGCTTGCGAAGTATCAATGTTCAAGATTTTTCCTTTTGCAATGCCGCTGGATACAATGTAGCCATACAGCATGCCTTCCACTTTAAAGTCGGCTGAATATCTGGCACTGCCCGTAACCTTCGCCAGTCCGTCCACCCGGCTGACGGGCTTTCCTATATATTGCGTTTTCATAGATTTTCTCCTGTTTTGAGCGCCTCATTCAAAGCACGTACGATTGCTCTTTTGGCCAATTCGATTTTGAAAGTGTTACCACCAAAACCAATTGCACCTGTGAGCATGGTTTCGGCCAGTTCCTGAAAATTCTCCGTAGAAGCCGTTTTTCCAATATAACTTTCCTCCACATCCCTGCGCCGCCAGGGCTTATGCGCAACGCCGCCCATCGCAACCCGGATATCCTTGATCACATCCCCGTCCAGATCCAGAGCCGCTGCTACGGAAACCAGTGCGAATGCATAGGACTGCCTGTCGCGGACTTTCAGATAAAAAACGTTTTTGGTAAAATTGCTCGGAGGAAGATCAATGGAGGTAACCAGTTCTCCCGGAGAAACATTGGTATCCAAATGTGGTGAATTGCCGGGTAACCGATGGAAATCAGCAAATTCTAATGTTCTTTCGCCATTAGGGCCATAAATATTCACCTTCGCATCCAGCGCCGCAAGAGCCACGCACATGTCCGAAGGATGCGTGGCAATGCATTGCATGCTCGTTCCCAGAATGGCGTGAATGCGGTTGATGCCGTTGATTGCTGAACAACCCGAGCCAGGCTCACGCTTGTTGCAGGCAGTGGACGTGTCATAAAAATAATAGCAGCGGGTTCGTTGGAAAAGGTTGCCGCCATTGGTCGCCATATTGCGCAACTGCGGCGACGCACCGGCCAGAATAGCCTTGGAAAGCAGGGGATAGCGTTGCTCCACGAGTTCATTCCATGCTGTGTCGGCGTTGGTAACGAGTGCACCGAGCCGTAATCCGCCGTCCTCATGCTCAGTGATGTTAGCCAGGTCAAGCCGGTTAATGTCCGTCAAATGATCCGGTTTCATCACATTTTCCTTCATCAGGTCCAGCAAATTGGTGCCGCCTGCGATGAACTTGCCATGTTCATGAACTTGAATGTCCGCCACAGCTTCTGCGACGTCATAGGCTTTGTTGTATGAAAAACTGTTCATGCCATTTTCGATTTAACATCCATAATGGCTGCATTAATGTTGTTATACGCACCGCAACGGCAGATATTGCCGCTCATGAGTTCCTGCACATCTTCCAAAGAATTGGCCCGGCCCTCATTGAGCATTCCCACCGCAGAACAGATTTGTCCCGGCGTGCAGTAACCGCACTGGAAAGCGTCGTGCTCTATAAATGCGTCTTGCAAAGGATGGTTAACTGTGCCGTCCGAAAGCCCTTCAATGGTTGTGATCGCCTCGCCGTCTTTCATTACAGCAAGTGTCAGGCAGGAGTTAATGCGTTTGCCGTTAATGAGCACCGTGCAGGCGCCGCACTGGCCATGATCGCATCCTTTTTTAGTCCCGGTAAGACCGGCGTATTCCCTGATTGCATCGAGAAGACTGACCCAAGGTTGCAATTTGAGTTTGAAAAACTGGCCGTTGATAGTTAAATTAACTAATTCATATTCAGGCAATCCTTGCTTTTTCTGGATTGGTGCATCCAAAACCGTTGCGTCATTTTTCATACATGCAAATGGTGAATAGTTGTTGATTATGCCTGGATGCGTAAAAAACTATTCCTCCATGAAAGCATGCTTAAACGGGCATAAATATGGGGGTTATGGGAAACGTAGTCCCGTAATCCCGGGCCTGGGTTTTAAGCGACCGATTCCAGCGACGCCGTTTTACTGGTAATATATTTTCGCGCTTCATCCGCATCATCTAGCCATGGAAAAAGGCTTGGCGGATGGTTGAAGCCATTTACAAAATCAGAAGCGATTTCCGAATTTTGACTGGCCGCAGCCAGAATGTCGAATGCATGTGGTGACGGGGGAGACAGGAATATATCGCAGAACCGGTTCACATGTTTGGAATATTCCCAGAAATCGTCAAAAGTCTGGTTCATCCATGCCACATCAAATGGCTTATCCCCACGTGCAATGATTGCTTTTGCATAAGCATTGGCCATTTTGGTCGCATTATTGCCGCCTTGCCCAACGATCGGATCATTCAGGATCACCGTGTCGCCGATTCCGAGGACGGCAGCCGTTGAATTGAGTTGCACAACCGGCTTGCGCACGACAGGTGCGAACGAGCCTTTCAGAAAAGCATCATCGCGGATGATTTCAGCATTGGCAAAGGCTTCGTAACGCCACGGGAGCACCTCGCGGATCATTTTCTTGGCTTTTTTCAGTTGCTCGCTACCGGATTTTACGTCGTCAAAAACATCCATAGGACCTCCCGGAACGCTTTCTACCAGCATGAATGAGCATTGAATGTCGTCCTTTTGATAAAATGGGGCTGTAATGATCTCGCCAGCTCCCATAACCGCGTCCAATGTAATGGAAGTGAACTTGGTTTTGCCCGGATGTTCAAAGTTATTAATGTGTAATTGCAGCAGTTTGCGGGCAGGTTTATCTCTTGTGGATTTGGCCTCGTCGCGCTGGAAAAGCTTGGCGAGCGGCCCCTTGCCGGAAGAAACCACAACGAGATCGAACTGCTCCGTACAAGCCAGCAGGTCCGATGGCGTCGTGTCGCTGACGATGAACTTGCCGCCGTTTCTTTCAAAAAGTTTGATCCACTGATAGAATTTCAAGCGCTGATCGATAGACACGCCCGGTTTGCTGGTTTTGGAGTTGATACTCAAAGCGAGATTGCCGTCAGGCATTCCGAAATTGATGTTAAAGCCCGTCGAATGATAGGCTGTGTCACTCCAAAGGTCAAGCCCAAGCTCTTTTTCAAGCTGCAAAGTGTCGTTGAATAAATATGTAGCGCCCGTTGGCGGGCCATTGAAGATCTCTCCTGCCGATCTTTCCGAAATGATGGTCACGTCGTAACCACTTTTCAAAAGGCGGATTGCCAGATGCAAACCTGATTGCCCGGCACCCATGATCGCGATTTTTCTCATTGTATAGAAGGTTAGTTCATTTTGATGTTACAAATCTACCCTTGGTAATCACTTCATTATCTAAGCAAAAATTAAAAAGTATAAAAAATTATAAAAATCCGCATGTCGCTGTTTCAGTTCATAAACGGGGATACTACTTTTATTAAGTGCAGTGATAATGTGGGGTTTGTATTAAAACAAAAGACTTATACGCATGATATCCATTCCTGGTTACGAGATCGTCAGTGAAATTTACAAAGGCACATCGCATGCACTATATAAAGCGGTGCGGACAGTCGATTCGAGCCCGGTAACATTGAAAGTCGCCACGTTTCAGGAAACTTCGGATCTTATCTTTGGGGCCTTCGAAAGGGAATTCAGCACGGGTTATCAGCGTTTTTTTAATTCTGTTTTAAATTATACTCAAAAAACAAGGTTCGAAAACAAGCTAATCCTTGAAATGGAGCCGTTTGACGGCCTGGCGCTGGAACATTGGCTTGTACGGCAACGGCCTTTAAGCCAGCGAATTGAAATATGCATTGCACTTGTGAAGACGCTGGAAGAGTTGCATTACGCCAATATCATTCACTGTGACCTCCAACCTGCGCATTTCCTGATTAAACCGGAAACGTTGGAAATCAAATTAACCAACCTTAGTCCCAAGAGCGAAACGGAATTGGAATATATGTCGCCCGAGCAGTCGGGGAGGATGAATATCAAGGAGGATTATCGGTCTGACTACTATGCGCTTGGCGTCGCCTTCTACCGGATTTTCACGGGCAGGTTGCCATTTGCACATTCGGATCCCAATGAGCTGGTGCATTCACACATTGCCAAACAACCTATATTGCCTTCCGTCATCGATCCCGAAATCCCGGCGGTTGTTTCGGAACTGGTCATGCGCCTGCTGGAAAAGAAGCCGGAAGCCAGATATCAGACCACGAAAGGCATTCGCCATGACCTCAAAGCGAGCCTGGATTTTTGCCCTTCGGGCCGGGCCACGCCGTTCCAGGCCCGCCGATTCGATACACCCGGTCGGTTTGAAATCCCGGGGCGGTTGTATGGGAGAGAGCCTGAGATCCAAAACGTGCTGAATGCATTCCAACGAGCATCTTCGAAAAATGAAATGGTGCTGGTGTATGGAAATTCCGGAATAGGGAAGTCCTCGCTGGTGGCGGAAGTGCAGGATATACTCACATGCCGGGGGGCGCTTTTTGCGACGGGAAAATTTGAACAATATGTTGAAAATATTCCGTTTGAAGCGGTTATTGAGGCCTTTGATCAGCTGATCACTCAGATTTCTGCCGTCGATCCCGAAGCGCTCCGCGGCTGGAAATGTGACATTATGCAGGCAGTGGGCGCTTACGGGCAAGTGATTGTGGACGTGATTCCAAAGCTTGAATTTATCATAGGCAAGCAGGCTGATGTTCCGCCGCTTGCCCCGGTAGAAGCGCAAAACCGGTTCATTAATGTCTTCACGAATTTCATCAATGTCTTTACCAAAAAAGAACATCCGCTGGTCATTTTCCTCGACGATCTGCAATGGGCCGACGCTTCGAGCCTGCGGTTCCTGAGTCGCGTGATGGGTTCGGTGGAGGGCAAATATCTCTTTATAATCGGTTCCTACCGGGACAATGAAGTGCCTGTGAACCATCCGCTTGCCGTTACGATCAGGGAAATGGAAGAATCCGGTGCCAACTTCCGGCAGCTGGGCCTTTTTCCATTGACCACGGGGCAAATTTCATCGCTGATTTCTGATACATTTTCCTGCCCGCGGCACATTGCCGATACACTCGCAGAACCTATTTCCAGCCGGACCCTTGGTAATCCCTTTTTTATCAATGAAACACTCAGATCGTTGTATAAGGATGGGCTGATCCATTTTGACCAGCAAGACAGAAAGTGGCTTTGGGATGCGCAGTCTATCATTGATTATGCCGATTCGGGCTCATCGCAAGAATTACTGACCAACAAGATCAACCGGCTCTCTGAGCATGCTAAACAGGCGTTGACCTGCGCCGCGTGCATTGGAAAAGAGTTTAATCTCGAAATGCTTTCGGCGCTGAATGATAAAACGCCGCAGGAAACGGGAGAGGATCTGAAAGAGGCCATTACCGAAAACCTGGTGCTGGTCTCTATGGAAAAGCCAAAAACGGATCGGGACAGATATCTTTTCAAAACGCGTTATACTTTTGTCCACGACCAGGTGCAGCAAGCTGCATACGCATTGCTATCCGACGGGCGAAAACAGGAACTGCATCTTGATATCGGCTATTTTATGCTGGAAAGATTGTCTCCGCATGAAATAGACAACCAATTGTTCAGCATTGTAAACCATCTCAACTTCGGTGCGGAAATAATTGATTCGGACAGCCAGAAGTACAAGATCGCACAGCTTAATTTTGATGCGGGTAAAAAAGCCAAAATCTCGGCCGCATATTCCGTTGCATTGGAATATTTCAGAACGGGAATGCGCTTTTTGAGTGAAAAGGATTGGAATGACCCGGAAATGCTGCTCAGGAATTTACATACCGAATATGCCGAATGTGCTTACCTGACAGGCGACATTGCAGCCACTGAAAGGCTTACCGCGACACTGCTTGACCACGCAAAATCTGTGGAAGAGCGCATGAATGCAAGCCAGCTCCGCATTCAGGCACTGATATTTTCAAAAAATCTGGATGGTGCGATCCGGCTTTCGCTTACAGTTCTGGCCGAATTAGGGATAAAATTCCCGTCCGTTCCCAACAATTTTCACATTCTGACCGCCTATGCCAAATCGAAGTGGCATTTGCGGGGAATGGCGACTGAAGATCTGGCAAATCTTCCCCAGATGCAGGATAACCGGATGCTGGCAGCCATGCGGATTCTGCAAAATATCACGGCCATTGCTTTTGTCAGAATCCCGCTGTTATACCCGCTTATGGTGCTGAAAATGGTCGGCATGTCGGTCAGATACGGCAATGCGCCAGAATCTGCATTGACTTACATTACATATGGGGCCATCGTGAATGCGATTGAGACCCGGAACCCGGCGTGTTACAGGTTTGGAAAAACGGGTTTGAAGCTGCTGGAAGGCGTTTCAAACATTGCTATTAAGGAACGGACGATGCTTGTTTTTAACATTGTAAGCAGGTCTTCCGGCGAACACATCAGCCACTCCCTTGAACCGTTGAAACGGGCATTCAAGGTTGGGATAGAGTTAGGTGACATTGAATATTGTACCTATGCATCAAGCACTTACAGTTTCTTTTTGCTGCTTTCGGGCAAAAACCTGAATTGGGTTAAAGATGAAATGATCCAGTTCAACCATTTGCCCAAGTCCATTTCTATCGACCATATTTCCAACCAGAATGAACCGCTGATCCAGATCGTCTCCAATCTTTTGGGAGAAAATAATGATCCTACTTTGTTGAGCGGCGATTACTTCAACGAAGGAAACAATTATTCCAACATTCTGACCCTGAGTGACAAGACACGCATTTTTGCCTGCTTTTTATACAAAATGATCCTTTGTTACCTGACCCGGGATCACGACAAAGGACTAGCCCATGCGGAAAAGGCCCTTATTTATAGCCAGAATGTGAAAGGTTTACTCTTCCAGCCGCTATTCTGTTACTATTATGCATTGTTGAATTACGCTGTTGCAGGCAATAAGTCTTCGGCGGTAACACACAGAATTACAGGCAATAAATATAAAAAAATGCTTGAAGAATGGGCGCAGCAGGTGCCCGTCAATTTTCAGCACCGGTATACACTCGTGCAGGCCGAACATGCGCGTGTAAATGGGAAGAGTGAGCAAGCCGCGGTTTTGTATGATACGGCTGTAAGGCTTAGCAAAGAGAATGATTACTCTCAGGATGAGGCGCTTGCCAATGAGCTTTGCGGGAATTTCTGGATGGAAAAATCGCAGCCCCGCATCGGCTTGGTTTACATTCAGTCCGCGATTGAATGTTACCAAAAATGGGGCTGTGAGATCAAGGTTAGGCAGTTGAAGGAGCAATTCGGCGAGCAGCTGCGCTTATCTCCCGACCTGTCCGAGCATGGCCAGCCAGCTAAGACAGCGGGCGGCAGCATTGGTTCTTCCTTGGATATTTCTACGTTAATGAAAGCCTCGACGGCCATATCCAGCGAAGTGGTTTTTGCGCGGCTGATGGAAAAGCTGATGAAGTTTGCTATCGAAAATGCGGGTGCACAATCCGGGTTTTTTATTCTGGACTGGGGCGGGAAGTTGTACATTGAAGCAAGCCAGTCGGTTTCTAATGATAAAAGTGATATACGTCAGATCCCGCTGGACGGTTCCGGATTGGTGCCGGAAAGCATTATCGAACATGTTTTCAGGACCAAAACCGATGTGATCCTCAATGATGCCAAGTCTGACGAGCAATTTAGTCAGGATAGCATTATATCCGGAAACGACATCCGCTCTGTGCTCTGCATTCCGGCCATGAACCAGGGAAAGATCGTGGGCGTGCTTTATCTCGAAAACAACCTCACCACCGGCGCATTTACGCATGAGCGCACTGAGCTGCTGAAACTGCTTTCTGGCCAGATCGCCGTTTCCATCGAAAACTCGATTTTATACGAAAACCTGGAAAAAAAGGTGGCCGTCCGGACGACCGAAATCCAGGTTCAGAAGGAGGAAATAGAGCGGCAAAAGATGCTGGTGGAGGAGAAATCCAAGTTTAAAGAGCAATTCTTTGCAAACATGAGCCACGAGATCCGCACGCCTATGACGGCCATCATTGGTATGTCAGAGCTGATCTTCGACACGCCGCTTAGCCCCCGACAGCTTGAATATGCCAAAGGAATCCGCTATTCGTCGGAGAATTTGCTGGCGATCATCAATGATATTCTGGATTATTCAAAAATCGAGGCAGGCAAGTTTTCATTCGTTCAAAAACCCTTTCATATACGCGACCGGATGAACCGTTTGGGATATATTTTGAAGGTTATCGCGGAGGAAAAAGGCATCGGCCTGGACATTTCGGTGGCAGAAGATGTCAGCGACCAGCTGGTCGGCGACCCGCTGAGGCTTCACCAGATACTGCTCAACCTGGCTGGTAATGCTGTGAAATTCACTGATTTTGGGTCGGTTAAAATCGAAGTAAAGCGCATATCAGCTGCCAGGGGCGTTGAAGAGTTGCTTTTTACGGTCAAAGACACAGGCATAGGCATTGCGAAAGAGAAATTGCAATACATTTTTGAAACATTCACGCGCCTCGACGAAGACCTGAACAGCAAGCAAACGGGCACAGGATTAGGCCTGTTTATCGCGAAGCGGCTTGTGGAAGAGCAAGGTGGAGAAATGACCGTTTCCAGCCAGGTCCAGCAAGGCACCGAGTTCTCTTTTAACCTGTCATTTGAAGTTTGCGGCGGCAGTGAGGCCGATGATAATGAGGACCGCGATGACGGCGTTTCACTTTCCGGAACGAGAATACTTTTGGTAGAGGATAACCTTTTCAATCAGGTCGTTGCCGAGGAAACATTGAAAAAATTGATCCCCGATGTACAGATCGTCATTGCCGATAACGGCCAGATTGCGCTTCAGAAGTTACAGGAACACACATTCGACATTGTGCTCATGGACGTAAAAATGCCCGTTATGGACGGTTATAAGGCCACGCGGGCGATCAGGGAAGGGGAGAAGGGCCGCCGGATCCCTATCCTTGCATTTACTTCAAACGCCAACCCGGCAGAAGCCCAGAAATGCAAAGAAGCCGGAATGGACGACTATATCACTAAGCCCATCGAAGCGAAAAAGTTGAAGGCAAGGATCAGGAGGTTGTTGGCGGGGGAGGTTGTTTGAATGAACGGGCAATGATCCCTTATTGTAGCTCTTTTTCAGAAAGAAGTCGGAATTCTTTATGGAAGTGTTCCAGTAAGTGTTTCAGCCGGGTTTTATCGCCGTTGTCCACTTCGAACTCCATGATCTTCATTTGCTCCGATAAGTCAGCTAGTCCCATGTAGGCGAACTGGGTTTTGAGACTGTGGACCAGGTTGGAGAAGTTTTCCCAGTCTTCATTGGCGAGTGCCTCCCGGATTTCTTCGATCTGTTTTGGTGCTTGTTCGCGAAAGATCCGGACGAAGTTGCTGACCAGCCTTTCGTCGCCGTTCATGAGGTTGCGTAAAAAAGTAAGATCCATCTGCTATGCCTTGCTGATCAGTTTGTAACCTTCCCCATGCAAATTCAGGATTTCGACCTTGGAATCTTCTTTGAGAAACTTGCGGATCTTGCTTACATATACGTTGAGACTATAACCGCGAAACGCCTCTTCGTCTCCCCAAATTCCAAACATCGCCACTTCGCGGGTAAGGACCTTGTTTTCGTGCTCGCAAAGCATTTTCAGTAATTTTGATTCAATAGAAGTCAGCTTAATGACTTTATCCATCACCGCCAATTCGCGCAAGCCGGCATTAAAGCTCGAACATCCGATGTTGAATTGATCAACCACCTGTACTTTTTCATGGATTTTGACCCGCTTCAAAATGGCGCGGATGCGCAGATAAAGCTCTTCCATACTGAAAGGCTTGGTCAGATAATCGTCCGCGCCTATCGTCAGGCCCTTGATTTTATCTTCTTTCAGCGACTGGCCCGTGAGGAAAATAATCGGGATAGTCTCGTTCATTTCCTTGATTTCGGCAGCGAGCGTAAATCCATCCTTTTTGGGCATTTTCACATCCAGAACGCATAGGTCAAAAGGTTTTTGCTTAAATGCGTCCATGCCGGCCATTCCGTCGTGTTTGAGAGTGACCTTGCAGCCCCGCATTTCCAGGTATTCTTTTGTCAGCTCGCTATATTGTACTTCGTCATCAATCAAAAGCAAGTGCACGTCGTTCATACATTACATTTTTTGTAAAGAGCATTGAGTAATAAGTTCAGTTGGTTTTATTAAGCTGCAATCATTAATAAAAACGCAGCGAGAGGAGGATTAAGGTCAAATATACTGGTTTCCATTTTTAGATAGGAAAACCGGAACAATCCATTACAAAAAACTTAGGCAACGGAAAAATCATGTGAATAATCCGGGAAATACGGCCCTGTCAGGGTAGTTGTGCATTTCTGAGTCCTTTGAATAAACTGTCTGTAAAAGGTAATTTCCATGTTCTTAAAAAACGATGAAAACATTTCCCGGCGCGACTTCATCAACCGGGCAGGCGTCATCGCGGCGGCCGGCATGCTGGCGCCGGAACTCACAAGCGCATCTACGCATCTTCCTAAACCCATGAAAACGATCCGGATCAAAACCGTTAATTCCAATTTTGAAAGAGAGCCGCTGAACCCGTACAGGTTCAAGGGAAGCGCTATCACAGACAGCTGGCAGGCGATTTCCCTGCTGGAGTCCGAATCCGGGATCAGGAAAATTGGGATTGGCACACAGGGCGTGTTATGGTCTGATTCCAAGGTTTTTGCGGGACATTCTGAAAGCGCTGGCAATGCTTTGATGTATGCCATGACGGAACGGGCTCTGCAAATGATCAAGGGCACGACATTCTCAGATCCGGTAGAATTGCTGGACGACATCCTGCCGGAGGTTCTGGCTTATGGAAAAAAGATCACGGGCAACCCTGACCTTCGTAAAACGTTTGCACTCAATGCATTGGTAAGTGTTGACAATGCTGCATGGCTTTTATATGCCAAAGAAAACAACATTGATCAATTCGATAAGCTTATTCCCGCGGCATACCAGCCCGGCTTGTCACACAGGCACGAAAAAGTGGCGAGTATTCCTTCTTTCAGTGTAGGGACTTCGGCGGAGCGGATCAAGCAGGCAGCCGATGAAGGTTATTTTATCATGAAATTGAAAACCGGCTCAGCGGGAACGCAACAGGAAATGATCGAGAAGGACATTGCCTTCCTGAGCGCTGTACACAAGGCAATCGGACATTACGAAACGCCCTACACCCAGAACGGCAAAATCCCCTATTATTTTGATGCAAACGGGCGATATGAGAAAAAAGAAACGTTGCTCCGCTTCCTGGATCATGCGCGAAAGATCGGTGCATTCGACCAGATTGCGGTGATCGAAGAGCCGTTTGAAGAGCGTAACGAGGCTTTTGTGGGTGATATGGGCGTGCGCGTAGCCGCAGACGAAAGTGCGCACACCGTGGAAGATGCAGCGCACCGGATCGAATTAGGTTACAGCGCTATTGCCGTCAAAGCGATCGCTAAAACGCTGAGCATGACCATGAAAATCACGCAACTCGCGTACGAAAAAAAGGTGCCCTGCTTCTGCGCCGACCTGACCGTCAATCCGATTCTGGTAGACTGGAACAAGAATGTGGCGGCAAGGTTGCAGCCATTTCCAGGCATGACCGTTGGTTTACAGGAGACGAATGGTCACCAGTATTACAAAAACTGGGAGAAATTAATGACCTATCATCCCAAAAAAGAAGGTTCCTGGGTCCGCACACAAAAAGGTGTTTACCTCACCGATGCAACATTCTATGCTGAAAGCGGAGGCATACTCACGCCATCGCCACACTACGAAGAGATGTTTGAGACAGCGCAATGAATTTAAAGCGTAACAATCCGAGGCTCTGTCAATGATCCGTTTGTAAGATCTGAAATCCGGCTGCCGATCTTGAAAGAGAAATTTCTCTGGCCAGCCGCGCATTTCCCTGTTGGACTGTAAGCCACGAGCTTATGGGCAATCTCGTCGTATTCATATTTACAATTCGGCACAGTTTCTGTTGGTACAGCCTTCGCTTCTAAGGCTTCCTGGGACAAAGGCTTTTGGCAAATGCTGAGACAGATGGCCGTAATGGTTCCACCGACCAGCGCGGTGCTGAGGATAATAGTAGAAAATTTCAGGTTCATGGATAAGAATATTGAGTAACAATGCATTTAATTTCATGACAAATTAGCCCAGCAATCCGCATAATCCAGATTGAAGTTGTGCAATATGTGCTATCCGCCATCCGGACTGCAATTTCCTTTGTCTGAAATGTAATTAGAGGTTATGCCAGTTTGGCAAGAAATGCCCTGATGTTGCCCTTAAAATTTTCTGTCCGGCTATTATTTGTTTGGCTGCCAAACAGTGTTATCGGTCATGAATTGATCACATCCAGTAGTTTTTCCGCAAAACCAGGAGTAGGGTGGGCTCCCATTTTTATGGATTTGCCGGTTCTTTTGTTGGTTACAGTTAGATCTGCATTAGTAATCAGCTTGTAAAAAAGCTTCGCAGTTTTGTAAACCACCGCCCCAACTGCTGTGATGATGACGATAGAAGATAAAATGTTTAGTGCTTCCATATAGCCTTATTCCGTGTGTATTTTAGTGAGCTTCAAATCTAAAAAATGTTTTTTGATCTCATCCAAGTGCAAACGTTTAATATCAGAAAAAGTCCAGATACAGCTTACTGGAAGCAAACACAAAACAATTTTAAGCCTAATTGAAAAATAATTTTCCCCAACCTGTAACGAAGCGCTGGCTTGGTCGTCTTTGTATGTGAATGGATTTACAAGCCTTTAACCAACGCATCCTTCCCGTGCAGGGACGCCTTTTCAGATTGGCGCAAATGTTTCTTCGCAACCGCGAGGAAGCGGAAGATGCCATACAGGATGTGTTGCTGAGGTTGTGGACGAACAGGCAGCAGCTGGAAACGTATCACAGCGTCGAGGCACTGGCTGTGCAGATGACGAAAAACCTCTGTATGGACAGGCTCAAATCGCATCATAAGCAGAAAATGCAAAACGGTGCAGACGTTACCAGCGTGCAGGCAGCGGAGCTGTCGCCGCACCGGCAACTGGAAAACAGCGACAGCGCCGCGCTCATCCACAAGCTCATCGGCGAGCTGCCCGAACAGCACAAACTAGTGCTGCATTTGCGCGATGTGGAAGAATATTCATTTGAGGAGATTGAGCAGGTTACGGGATTGAGCAATGCGAACATTCGTACGATCCTTTCGAGGGCGAGGCAGAAGCTTCGGGAAAATTATCTTAAAGCAAACGATTATGGATCAGGATATTGAGAAACTGTTAGAGAAATATTACGAAGGCGAAACGACCATTGAAGAAGAAAAGGAAATTAAACGCTTTTTCCAAAATGGTGACGTTCCTGAACATTTAATGAGCCACGCAGCACAGTTTGGCTACTTTGTTGAGGCAAGAAACGAACATCCGTCGCTGACATTCGGCAGTGAATTATTAATGTTGCTTGATCCGCCGAAACAAAGTCCGGTGCGCACTTTTGGTCGCTGGCTGGTAAGGATTGCTGCCGGGCTGGCGCTGTTGATCGTCGGATTTTTGGGAGGACGTGGATTTCAGGACCGCGATGGTGCGGAGATTCCATTGTTAGCTTCAAAAGAGTCGGTGTCGCAGCTGGAAATGAAAAATGTGCTGGCCTTTGAAAAAATGAATTCCACATCGGCCAGTGAACGCATTCAGGCTGTGAATCAAAGCTATGCGCTTTCAAACCTGGATAAGGACATTACGCAGCTGCTGATTAATACACTCAATTTCGATCCGAATGTTAATGTCAGGCTTGCAGCCTGTCAGGCATTGCAACGGTTTGACAATGAGGATAATGTAGCGGAAGCGCTGATGCATTCCCTGGCTATTCAAACTGATCCCAACATTCAGATTATGCTGATCGAAATCCTGGTTTCAAACAGAGAAAAGCGGGCGGTTGAACCATTTCAGCAACTGGCCAGAAACGAGGAAGTGTTGGAAGTGGTCCGGCTTAAAGCGCAGCAGGGAGTCAGTGAGCTTATCGCTGCGGATGTTTAAGTGCTTCTGAACAAGGATATTACGCTTTTTTATTCCATTTATATTTTAATTAAAACCATGAAAAAAATACTTTTAATAAGTATGGGTTGCTTGCTGTGCCTTGCTGAATCCATAGCTCAGACGCCAGAATACAAAGCCAAGCTGGCGAACTCGAAAGATAAAAAGGTAACTATCGAAATGGCTGCCAGTCAGGTGAAGATCGAAGGATATGCGGGCGATGAAATTGTGATCCAGACGACTTCGGGTTATGAAGCGCCGCCAGAGCGGGCAAAGGGTTTGAAACCATTGTATTATGCCGGTGTAGACAACACGGGAATGGGCCTTTCGGTTACGACGGATGCGAGCGGGATCAAAGTGGAGAAAGTGACGCGCAAGGAGGCCAAATACACGATCCGTATACCCAGGCAGGTTTCGGTGCTTTTTCAGGAAGTGAACTGGCAGGGCGGATCCAAGATCGCGATCAGCAATATGGATGGAGATCTTGAAATCAAAACAAATGGTGCCAACATTCAGCTGACCAGTGTTACCGGGCCGGTGGTGGCCAACACGACGAGTGGTGATGTGGACGTCGTTTTCTCCGCGCTAAACCAGACTAAGCCGACCGCAATTTCGTCCATCAGCGGCGAAGTGGATGTGACGTTGCCCGCAACTGCAAAGTCGACGATGAAGCTGCGGTCCATTAACGGTGAAATGTACACAGATTTTGATCTAGGCACCAGAAACACCAAAGACGGGCTTTCTAAAGTGGGCGGTGGAAGCAACATTGAAGGCTCGACAAACGGCGGCGGGGTTGAAATGCAGCTCAATACGATCAGCGGTAATATCTACATCAGGAAAAAATAACCACCTTGGCCATATAATGTTATGAAAAACAGACTTTTAATAATCGTTTTAGCATTGCTCGCAGGCCCTTTATCTGCCCAGAAAATCATTGAAAAAAAGTTGCCTTACAAGGAAGGGCAAACCGCGAACCTGAACTTGAAGTTTGCCGACAGCATTCAGGTCCGCTATTGGGACAAACAGGAAGTTTACGTGAAAATCCGGGCGGTCATCAATAACAACCAGTTAAACGACGCACTGCTCGTAACCGACCGCGCAACGTCCGATGAAGTGATTGTAGAAGTTGGATTTGATGATAAACTGCTCCGACAGGGCAAAGCGGAAGATTGTCCCGGAAACAATCGGAGCTCATGGAATGATAAGGATGGAAAGCAGCGATACTATTTGTGCAAAGAAATAAATTACCAGGTGTTTCTGCCGCGTAATGCCAAGCTCAAACTGGAAACGATCGACGGGAATATCGACATTCAGGGCGCTACTACAACCGTTCATGCGAAAACGATCAGCGGATTTGTGGATATGAGCTGGCCAAAATCCAAGGGGATTAGTGTTGCCTTGAAAACCATAACCGGAGAAGTCTATTCCGATTTTGACATTGATTTTAAAAACAAAAAAGAGAAAAACCCGATCGTGGGTTATTTGCTGGAAGGCACACTGAATGGCGGAGGGCCGGAGGTGAAGCTGGAATCGATCAGTAACGATGTGTATCTGCGGAGTAAAGAATAGTTTTTCATTATTTATTAGCCATGAACAGTAAGGGCTGTACGTATTGCGTATAGCCCTTATCGCATAAATAGGGACTGGCATTACGGGGCCGGTTGAGTAAGCTGTAAAGAGGGTTTCCCCGCCAAAATCACACTACACCCTGAAAAAACAAGGGATCACCCCAAAAATAAAATTGCGAAAAAATGAATAATTATTATTGTATTCGATTAAAGGAAGAGTCTGCCTGTTTCAGACTTAATTTAAACACATTATCATTATTAATTAACATTGCACATGAGAACGCAGAGTCAGTATTTGGAAGAGATTAACCGGTTACTTGCCGATTATCTCAAGGAAATTGAAAATTCAGATTTGAAACCTTTGTCCGCACAGGTCTACCAGGTTCAATCAAAGAATTTTGTAAGATGGATCAATGGTGAGTTTACGCCAGGGGAAGTGAAAAAATCCAAAAGACAGGCACAGGAAAGAGCCGGGGAAAACTAGCACTTCCGACGATTACTTGAATTTAAGTCGTTCCTCTGTTACAATCAAAAAAGTAAGCACATTACCTGCTCTCGTTCCTCTGCTTAACTTCTCCCGGTTCTCAACGCCGTATCATAATAAACAAAACACCTTCACGGCAGGACCGGAAGGTGTAAGATATACTCAACGTTTATAACGTATTTCATTACGTTCATTCTTAGGTGATTCTTTCTGCCAATAACACAAGCCATTCCAAAAGAAAGAATAAACAAATTTACAATGTCAAAGCAATATTGGTTGTAGATAGCTGTGAATTCTCTTGTAGCGATTTCTCTACATTGCCGGTGACATTTATTTATATAGATTTGGTTTTTATTTCAGGTATCCTCCCTCTTTCAAAATTCGTTGCAACCCATTATTATTGTTTCGGAGCCGTAAGATTTCCTTCGTCCGATTATTCAAGGTATATTATTTCGGGAGAGTACTGAACGTTACATGAATTTATCTTTTATTGATTGGCCCGTTCAAAAACAGCTGGCTGGGGAAACAAATGCTCTTAATATTGCACGCATCAAAGTGTTATCGTTATCGCTCCATTTGAGATTGATCACGACCACTATACTGCTTGTATTTTACATTCTTGAAAATCACGCTGTCCAAACCAAACGGATCGGGCTGTTGATGGTCGTTGTGATTCTCTATTATGTCGTTCTGCGTTTGGGTCTGAAATGGAAAAAGGCCATTCACATGGCTATTTTGATCTTCCTGGTCATTATTTGGTCGAATCTGTTTTTTTATAAAGAGGGTTTCCATGTGGTCACGCTCCAATATGTAGTGATCATCAGCATTTACGCGTTCTATGGCCTGGGTAACAAATGGGGGCTCTTTTATTCGCTGGTCGCTATTTTACCCTTTTTCATTTACATGTATCTGGAACATCAGCTTGGGGCTGCCATTCCGTGGGGGCCGATGGGCGTCAGTAAAATGACTGTTGCGATCCTGTTACTGCATAACTTCTTCTTTCTTTTTCTGATCAACTATTACTTTTTCAACTCCTTTTACTCGACCATCTCCGCGCTGGATGCCCGGACAACGGAGCTTACATCGAGTTTATCTTATTTGGAAGAATCGCAGCGCAAGCTTGAATCCGAGTTTAGCCACCAGAAATTGTTGCTGGCCAGTATTTCGCATGATATTAAAAGCCCGCTCCGCTTCCTGATGGCAACCACCGGTCGCCTGGCAAAAAGCAACCCCGACTTGCCTACGATCCGCGCTATAAGCCAGTCGAGTTACCGGCTTTATCATTTTATGAAAAATCTGCTGGAATACACGCAGTTTCGTTACAGGAATACGCGTGTGACTTTCAATTATCTGGACGTGTACGAACTGGTTGACCAGAAGTTTGCCATTTTTATGGCCGAAGCGGAAAGCAGCGGCAATGAATTTATCAATACGGTTTCGCAAGGCGTGATCCTGAGAAGCAATTTGCAATTACTCAGCATCGTGCTCCATAACCTGATCGACAATGCAAATAAAGTGACCAGCAGAGGCACCATTGAAGTAACACATATAGATTATCGTGATTCGCTTCACCTCATCGTGAAGGACACCGGGCCCGGAATGGAGCCCGCCATTATCCGGTGGATCAATAGCGATGAGAAAGTGCCCGGCGCCGGACTGGATCCCGATAGCTTTGGGATGGGGCTGGTGATTGTAAAGGAAGTAAGCGCATTGATTAACGCGCGCCTGCTGGCCGAATCCGACAAAACACAAGGTGCCTCCATTCACATCATTTTCCAGAAATGACGCTTTCGTAGCCTGACTTCTACGTATTATTCCTTGATATTAAACTACTTTTAGAGGAAATAAGAAATAACAGTGTTGATGAAAACGATTTTGTTAGTAGAGGATCATTCAATAGTGCGGATGGGCGTGAAGTTGCTGATTGAGGACGTTATACCAGCTGTGGTTATTATAGAAGCGGCCAGTTTTAGTGAAACACTTAGAGTGCTGCAAACCAGGCATTTCGACTTGGTGATATTGGATATCCGGATTCCCGGCGGCGAGGCTTTTAATATGATCCCGAGGATCAGGGCTGTGCAGGAAAATGTTAAAATCCTGGTTTTCTCCTCCCAGGAGGAAGAATTGTACGCGCTACATTACGTGAAGGCTGGCGCAAACGGATTCCTGCCCAAAGACACAAGCAATGAAGAGCTGGAACGCGCTGTGTCTTCGGTGTTGAATGGCGGCACATACATAAGCAATGTTGTTCAGCAGCAGCTGGTTAACAACACATTAGTCGATAGAGAAAGCCGCGAAAGTCCCTTGGAGATCCTTTCTAACCGTGAACTCGAAATCATGGATATGCTCCTCACCGGGAAGTGGACCAAAGACATTGCCATCGAACTGAACATCAAAGAGAGCACGGTAAGCACCTACAAGGCCAGGATCTTCGAAAAGCTTGAAGTGACCAATGTTCTCGAACTATTCAAAAAAGTGGAAATCTACAAAAAGCACAACTCAGGCTTTCATCATTCCTAATTTGTCGAATATTGGCTACAATGTGTCAATATATTCGCACAAGTAGTTTTTGAGCGTGTGAATTGCACTAATTCAACAATAATTATATTTACAGAAAGATGGCCATCAGGTCATTTGAGTAACCCTATCAGAAAATTATTGTAGAGAGAAGAAGAAGATGGCCAGACTTATACAATTCGAAATGAACTCCCGCGCTCTGCCTTTCATCGGAGCCCTTGTTTTTACTATCACCGCCGGATCGCTGCTTTGGCTTTCAGCTATTTATGCGCTTTATCAGATTCTAGGCAGATAGTCACTGACCAGTCGTCATGTTAAATTAAGTTAAATAGTTGATTCTGAGACATTCGCTTAACTTTTTTTAAGAGTTAGCCGGATATCGCTTCAAAGCGCTTTCCATAGCTTTGGGCACAGAAAAAACGAACTTAACATGACACTTTTTAAAAAATGGAACAACATTACCGGCTGGGCAGCATTCTCAACTGCATTCCTGACTTACGTGCTCACCATGGAGCGTACGGCGAGTTTTTGGGATTGCGGTGAATTCATTGCAGCAGCTTTTAAATTACAGGTGCCCCATCCGCCGGGAGCACCTTTTTTTCTGCTCATTGGCCGGCTTTTCTCCTTGCTGGCGCTTGGGGATTTGACGCGTGTAGCGTACTGGGTTAATATGGTTTCGGTGCTCAGCAGTGCCTTTACCATTCTCTTTTTGTTCTGGACCATTACATTACTGGTTCGCAAATTTATTGGTAAAACGGCAGAACAGCTCAGCCAATCCGAGGCAGTACTCGTCATTTTTTCCGGCCTTACCGGCGCCCTTGCATACGCTTGGTCGGACTCATTCTGGTTTTCAGCAGCTGAGGCTGAGGTTTATGGAATGTCATCTTTTTTTACGGCCATTGTGATCTGGGCCGTGTTCAAGTGGGAGGAAACGCAAGACGCATCCACGGCAAACCGCTGGCTAATCCTGATTGCGTATCTCATTGGCATTTCCATCGGTGTGCATTTGCTCAATCTGGTCACGATTCCTGCCCTGGCTTTGGTTTATTATTTCAAAACATATCGCAAACCGACCATTATAGGCCGGATTCTGGCATTTGTCGGTGGATTGGTTGTATTAGTGATCATTAACTCCGGCATTATTCCTGGCCTGCCGGATCTGGCGGGGAAGTTTGAGATTTTTTTTGTCAATACACTGGACCTTCCTTTTAACTCCGGAATCGTCTTTTTCGTCGTGCTATTTCTGGGAACATTAAGCTGGTCGGTGCGCTACGCGCATAAGAGGGGGAAAGTGCTGCTGAACACTGCTTTGCTGTCATTGGTTTTTGTGCTCATTGGCTATTCGTCCTATATGATGGTGCTGGTGCGTTCGGAATTTAACCCGCCTATCAACGAAAATAATCCAAGCGACGTGCTGCGTTTTGTTTCTTATTTAAAGAGGGAACAATATGAAAGCAGACCACTCTTATGGGGGCCGTCCTTCACTTCAAAGCCCATCAGCCAGGAGCGGGGAGCGCCGGTTTACCGCAAGAAAGATGGCAAATATGTGATCATTGATTACCGGCCGGTTTACAAATATGCGCCAGGCAGTAACATTCTTTTTCCGCGTATGTACAGCGCGCAGCCGGGCCACCCGCAGCTTTACCAGCAGATGACAGGCCTGGCGGAAGGGCAGCAGCCGACCATGACGCACAACTTGCGTTACCTGTTCTCACACCAGATGGGGCATATGTACTGGCGTTACTTTCTCTGGAACTTTGCCGGGCGTGAAAGCGATAAGGAAGGAGCGGGGACGGTGATGCCCTGGCAAGCTGCGAGCAAATTTCCTTCTTCCATTGCCACAAACAGGGGCCATAACAACTTTTACATGCTGCCGTTTTTGCTGGGCATTGCAGGCCTCGTCTGGATGTACGGGAAACGCCGGAACGAGTTGCTGGTGCTCGGCTTGCTATTCGTTCTTACGGGAGTAGGGCTTGTCGTTTATCTCAATTCGCCGCCCGCAGAACCGCGGGAGCGCGATTACATTTACGTAGGCTCGTTTTACATTTTCTGCATCTGGATCGGGTTCGGCGTAATGGCTGTTGCAGGTTTTTTACAAAAATTAATTAAAACTCCTAAGCTTAGAACTGCGCTGGCCGTGTCTGCGAGCCTGTCGGTGCCGGTGATTATGCTGGCGAGAGGATGGGACAATCACGACCGGAGCGACCGATATCATTCTGTGGACTTTGCCAGGAATTTGCTCAATTCGTGTGCGCCTAATGCGATCCTTTTCACGGGAGGCGATAACGACACATTTCCATTGTGGTATTTGCAGGAAGTGGAGGGCGTTCGCACGGACGTGCGTGTATGTGTGCAGACATTCCTGGGTATAGACTGGTACATTGAGCAGCTGAGACGCAAAACCAACCTTTCGGAAGCCTTGCCACTCTCGCTGGATCTGGACGATTATGCAACCGGGAAGAATGAATTCGTGCCCTTTTACGAAATCCCGGCCGTCAGGAACGGCATTAACCTGAAAGAATATCTTGATTTGATCAATCAGGGAAATAAGGCGATCCAGGTTCGGCTGACGAGCGGAGATATGACCTCAATTTTACCTTCTTCCACACTTTTCTTACCCGTGGATGCGCAAAAGGTCCGGTCCATGAACATTGTCAAAAATGATTTGCTGCCTATGCTCACCAATTCTATGAGCTGGAACATTGGAACCAATGATCTTTACAAAAGCGACCTGGCGATGCTGGACATTATCGCGACCAACAACTGGAAGCGGCCCGTCTATTTTTCATCCACAATGGGCACCACGCACAATCTGGGTTTACAGGAATATTTGCAGCTCGAAGGTTACACTTACCGACTATTGCCAGTCCGCGTACAGGGCGCTTCGGATGGGTATGTCAATTCTGAAATTATGTATGATAACATGATGAAAAAAATGCAGTGGCGTTCGCTGAATAACCCCAAAGTGTATCATGATGACACGTATCGCGGCTCGCCCGTTGCTACGGCCAGGATCTCGTTCCTACGCCTTGCAGGCCAGCTAATCGCCGAAAATGACTTAGTAAAAGCGAAGAAGGTGGTGAACACAGCCATGACCGTAATGCCGGACGACACCATTCCGTTTGACCAGTTTTCAGTGGGTTTTGTGGGCATGCTGTTTGATGTCGGTGAGGATAAAAAAGCGTTGGATTCCGCCCGCATTATGGCACTTCGATCGGATGAAAATCTTACCTGGGCCAGGGAGAACGGCGGCACCAGGAACCGCGATGTGAATGTGGATCTTTATATGCTGCAAACCATTGTTCAGGAATGCAAACGCGCGAAAAAGGATGCCGAAGCAGAAAAGTATGAGGCTATTTTCAGGAAGCATTTGCTAGCATTTAATATGTATAGCGGAGGCAATTAGCACATTGGGGCCATACAGGCAATGCCATGAGACGCAGGTTTCATGGCATTGCTTTTTTACGGTTTTTGCAAAATCAACAAACCTCAAACCTATGCTCGAAGACCTTTGGTATAAAAACGCGGTGATTTACAGCCTCGATCTCGAAACATTCATGGATGCAAATGGTGACGGAACGGGCGATTTTGAAGGACTTTGCAACCGGCTCGATTATCTGCATGCATTAGGGTTAGACACGATCTGGCTGGCACCTTTTCAACCCACTCCCAACCGTGACAATGGCTACGACATCAGCGACTTCTACGGCGTTGATCCGCGCCACGGTTCCAGCGGCGACTTTGTTAGCTTCATTCATAAGGCCCGTAAACTGGGTATAAAGGTCATTATCGATCTTGTTGTGAACCACACTTCCGACGAGCACCGGTGGTTCAAGGAAGCACGGTCTTCAAAGGATAGTCCAAAAAGGGACTGGTATGTATGGTCGGAGAAGAGGCCGGCGGACTGGAACAAAGGCATGGTTTTTCCGGGTGTACAAAAGGCCACCTGGACAAAGGACAAGGAGTCAAAAGAGTATTATTTTCACCGTTTCTACGAATTCCAGCCCGACCTGAACACGGACAATCCCGAGGTAAGGGAAGAAATAAACAAGATTATGGGCTACTGGCTCGAACTCGGGATCGCAGGATTCCGTGTGGATGCCGTGCCATTTATACTCGAATCGAGCACTTCCAAGAAGGGTGGTGAACCCGCATTGCATTTTGAATACCTGAAAGAAATGCGCAAGTTTCTGCAATGGCGTAAAGGCGACGCGGTGCTTTTGGGCGAGGCGAATGTGTTACCAAATGAAAGCAAAAAGTACTTTGGGGAAGACGGTGACGGCATTCATTTAATGTTTAATTTTTTTGTAAACCAATATACATTCTACGCCCTGGCCACTGCCGACACGCGTCCGCTGATCAAGGCGCTGGAAGCGACAAGGGACATTCCCGGCACCAGCCAGTGGGCGCATTTCCTCCGCAACCACGACGAGCTGGACCTGGGCAGGCTGACCGAGGAAGAGCGGCAGACTGTTTTCGAAAGGTTTGGTCCCGAAAAACATATGCAACTTTATGACCGGGGCATCCGGCGCAGGCTTTCGCCTATGCTCGGCAGCAGGCAGCAAACAGAACTGGCTTACAGCCTCATGTTCTCATTGCCGGGGACGCCGGTTATCCGTTATGGTGATGAAATTGGCATGGGTGACAACCTCGAACTGGAAGAGCGCGACGCCGTGAGGACGCCGATGCAATGGACGGGCGAAAAACAAGGTGGTTTTTCACAAGCGGAGACATTGGTGCATCCGGTGGTTGAGGAAGGTTACTATGCTTATGATCACGTGAATGTCGAGAATCAGCGGCGCGAACCCAGTTCCCTGCTGAATTGGATGACTTCCCTGATAAGGATGCGAAAGGAATGTCCGGAAATTGGTTACGGCAACTGGGAAATTATGGATACGGGTCAAAATCAAATCCTGGGCATGCGTTACACCTGGAAAAACAAGATCCTGCTCATATGGCATAATTTCCAGGAAAAATCGTTGGAATTGGTCGTTCCTGAGGAAATGGCAGGGGCCACACGAATCGCGGACCTGATGAGCAACATTGAAAGTGTAACAGACAAAAAGGGAAGGCATACGATCACCTTAGAGGCTTACGGTTACCGCTGGTTTCGCGCAGTTCCGTAATGCAGACGCAGCCATTTGATAAATTTGCAATCCGTTCAGGAACGCCGCAAATGTTCACACTGGCTTAATATTCAAATACTTAAAATTGCATTGCATAGCGTTACCTGTCGCAGGTCTGCGGATTTTTGTGACTGGTAACGCTTTAACCTTTCACTCGAAATATTATATTGCGGCTGAAAAACAACTCAACGATTCTTTTTTTACTACACATGCTTTTAAAACAGACTCTGACCATACGGGTGTGTTCCCTATTGATGGCCTGCATCACAGCGCAAACGACAATTGCACAAAATACGCTTGAATTTGTACAGGATGGCGTTAATAACAGTTACCGGCCGCCCGTCCCCAAAGGCCCGACCTCCATTCCGCAAACACTCTCTTTTTTTGTCAACAACAACGGCAGCAAGGACGAAGGCATTTATTTCCAAAAACCCCAATCCGACCTTACCGTCACATTCAGTTTCGATGATCAGCCTTACATTACTGTTCCGCAGCATGTGACTGGAATGACATTCGGGGCGGCTTCGGGCGCGAGTGCCACGCAGGTGAAATCTGTTCCGGTGGTCAATAGCAATTATTATTTTGAGGATTCTACGCGAACGCTTTTTACGTCGCATCCCAAGGGAGAAGCGGGGCGCGGGGTGAATTTATACACCAATGTAGGAGTGCAGGTTTTTTTGTCGGCAAAACCATTGCAGGCTGCGAATGCTTCCACTGCCGATACAAGCCGTTATTATTACGGCAAGCTGCGTTTGCAGTTCAGCAGGCCGGTCAATAATCCGGTGATCACATTGGCAGGGTTAGGCGCAACGACCAATTTTGCCAATAAGCGACTGGGTTTTACCACAGAGCTGGAACTTCAAACGCCCGGTAGAACGCTAGTCAAACTTTCGGGGAGTAAGGAGCTGGTCCTGGATGATTCCAAAACGAAAATTTTACATACCAAATCCACTATAACCGGCAACTGCGGCAATGGTGCCGCTTGCGGAAGCCTAATGGTTACCGGCTCAGATGTTACCAGCCTGGTTTTTGCCGTATATCTTCGAACCGATGGCGGTCCGGGTGTTTGGGGCACGCCGAAAGTGACAAATTCGGGAGACATGTGGCACATTACAGTATCGCTTCCTGAGCAATAGGCTTTGTAGTCTGCATATCATCCTCGCGTATTTTAATCCGGTGCATCTCGCCCCATTCCACGAGTGCTCCCATCACGCTGTTCAGGGTGCGGCTATATGGTGTAAGCTTATATTCCACAACAACCGGCGTGTCTGTAAAAACGTTTCTGGTTAAGAATCCGTTGATTTCCAGTTCTTTAAGTTCATTGGAAAGGACACGCGGCGAGATTCCCGGCAGCATGCGCTGCAATTCATTGAACCGCGAGCCGCCTTCTGTCAGCGCCACGATGATCCGCAGCCGCCATTTTCCGCCAATCACATAAAGCGCATCTCCGATTGCACCTAATTTGCTGTTACATTCCGCACCGGAATGCGGTCTTGAAAATCCGTTTATTTCATCCATAATTGCTGACACTAACCAAAAGGATACTGCTAACCTTTTGTATACTACTATATATTGGTAAGTAAAGGTATCTATTTTTGCTGAAAATAAAACAATTATGAAAGCAAAGAGAATTACCACCATTGGCGTAACGATAGTCGCCAGCGCGCTTGTCGCCATGAGCGGGGTCATGAAATTGTCCGGAAGCGAAGAGGTTGTCAGCACGTTAGCGAAGGTTGGTGTAGGCGATTATCGCGTTCCGCTCGGGTTGATGGAAATCGGCTTTGCCGCATTATTTATTTACCCGAAAACAATGAAGATTGGCTTTATTCTGCTATCCTGCTACTTTGCCGGGGCCCTGGCCACCGAACTTTCTCACGGGACACCATTCAATGCACTGCTTCCGATGATTTTGATCTGGATTGCGGCATTCCTGCGCGATAGCAGCATTTTTCTGCCAGGTTCGCATGCTGAAAAAGCTGCCTGGTATTAAGGTAACGCGAACGCCATGATAGAACCAGAAGGGTTTTCCTTCGTCCCGCCCACCGACAATGCAACATATTGCTTGCCCTTATGCATGTAAGTGCAGGCCGTTGCATTGGCGACGCCGGGTAGGAGGGTTTCCCAAACGATCTTTCCGGTTTTTTTGTCAATCGCGCGGAGCTTTTTATCATTGGTACCGCTGATGAAAATGAGTCCGCCGGCCGTTACGATAGGTCCCGCAGAACCTTCCTGTCCCGTTTCGGGTGCATCCTTAGCGCGTAGCCGTTCGTTATTTCCAAGCGGGATCTGCCATTCGTAATCTCCGGTTGTGAGATTAATCGCATTCAATGTGCCCCAGGGCGGGCGGAGCGCTGGATTGCCGTCCGGATCACGGAAATGTCCGTATGCAGTCAGGTTGAGATATTTGTCAGCCCCGGCTTTGGTCTGACCGGTTTCCATTTTACTGACTTTGCCAGAGTTTTGTTCGCGTTCATAAAGGAAGGCAATGATTCCCTTTTCCTTACCTTTCACTACACTGGCGAAAGCAGGCATCTTTCCTCCGCCTTTTTTGATCTTATGTAATGCTGCCTCCCGTGTCATCCGGTTTTTCAGTCCGATCAGGGAGGGATAATTCGGTTCGTCGCCGTTTTTGTCTTTGCCATGACATGCCACGCAGTAAGTCATATAAACGGATTTCCCTTGTTCGAAAACCGTCTGATCCCTGGCTTCCTTTTCTTCTTCCACCTTCTTCATCGACTGGATTTCGGGTGAATCATTTGATTTGACAAAAAGAACAGAAGTCGACGGGTCATATGCCGCTCCGCCCCATTCTGCACCGCCCCGGCTGCCGGGTAGCATTAATGTGCCTTTCAGGTCGGGTGGGGTGAAAAGTCCTTCATATCGCATGGACCTGAATTTTTTGAGAACAGAATCCCGGCCAGCATCTGAATAGTGCGTCAGATCAGCTTCGGTCATCCATTGTCTTGCAAATGGTTTGGGTTTGAGCGGAAATGGCTGGGTAGGCGACGCCTCTTCACCGGGAATGCGGGAAGCCGGCACTTTTCGCTCCTCGATCGGGAAGAGTGGCTCACCGGTTTCTCTGTTAAAGACAAAAACAAATCCGTGCTTGGTAACCTGGGCAACTGCATCCACATTTTTACCAGCCCGCGCTACGGTTACGAGATTGGGCGGAGCTGGCAGATCATAATCCCAAAGATCGTGATGCACAAGCTGATAATGCCAAATGTATTTGCCCGTTGCAGCATCAAGCGCCACAACGCTGTTGCCATATAAGTTGTCTCCTTTCCGGTCGGCGCCGTAAAAATCGTAGCTGGGGGAGCCCAATGCGAGAAAAACAATGCCTCGTTGTATGTCCAGGCTCATTCCTGCCCAATCATTCACGCCACCTGCATATTTATAAGCGTCCTTCGGCCAGGTTTCATAGCCAGGCTCTCCCGGCAGCGGAATGGTGTGAAAGGTCCATTCCAATTTACCCGTCACGCAATTGTAGGCGCGGATGTAGCCGGGCTGTGCACCATACAGTTCCGACACTTCTGCACCCATAATGAGCAGGTCGTTGTACACAATTCCCGGACTGGTAGGAATCACAGAAATCGTTTCCGGGTCGTCCCTAAGGCCTACATTCATGCTCACTTTGCCTTCTTTCCCAAATGTTGGGATGGGCCTGCCTGTGTGCGCATTTAACGCGAAAAGTACATCTCCGCCGGTGAGCAGTATTCGTTTGTCATCGCCATTTTCCCAATAGGTAACACCACGGCTCACGCCGCCACCTTCGGCCCCATCAAAGGGGTCAAAGGACCAAAGTTGTTTTCCTGTTCCTGCGTCCACAGCGTACACGAGGTGTTTTGCTGAGGTTGCGTACATGACGCCATCGATAATAATGGGGTTGCATTCGCTATTCGCGGGTCTGGATCCTGGCTTCATATCACTCAATCCGAAGGTCCAGGCGGGTTGCAGCTGATGTACATTGGCTGTATTGATCTGAGTGAGCGGCGCGTAACTCGTGCTTTCGGCATCTGCCTTATAGATAGCCCAGGTGCGGTCATCGTCTTTCGTTTGATAAGCTGCAAAGGCTGCGAAAGCAATAACAGGCAGTAGTAAGGTGAGTTTTCGCATGCACACTTAAATAATTTCAACCCTATCAATGTATTAATGGCAGCAGGAATTATTATCCTTTTTGTAATCATCATATTTATCGTGATGCCGCATCCAATCCATGGCGCCTTCTTCATTTCTGCCTTTTGGAGTAATGTCAAGAAAATTATGGGCACCTACCAGAATATCGCCACCGCGGGCATAGCTGGAATATGTGTGATAAATCTTGCCCGATTTATCCTTAAAAAACACACTTGTCCCCGGAGACTCCGTGCCGTCATCGTGTTTTAAATCTTCATAATTGTAATAAATCGACCCGTTATTGAGCTGTTCCTGGGTAAAGGAAACAAAGTAATCATAATTGAAATCGCTGCCGAAGGAAGAAACCCATTCGAACTTCCATTCCATACGGTGTTTAAAAGGTAATAATTCCTGCAACGGAGCACGGGAAACGACTACAACTGAAATATCATGATGGGCAAGGTGCAGGTTAGCGCCATCAATATGGTCGGCCAGGAACGAGCAGCCAGGGCAACCTTCTTTGTCTCCGGGCGCAAACATGAAGTGGTAAATGATCAGCTGACTTTTACCATCAAAGAGGTCAGATAATGTTTTCCGGCCCTGCTCGCTCTCAAATATATAGTGCTTATTAACTTCAACCCACGGCAATTGACGGCGCTGACGGGCCAGTTCATCATTCAGCCGTGTAAGTTCTTTTTCCTTTTTAAGCAGGTGCTTCCGTGCTTCAATCCATTTTTCCTGCGATACAATGTGATGGTTATCAGTGCTTTCTGTCGTGATAGCAGCTGAGAATTCGTTCTGTTTTTCCATGTGTATATGATTGTTGTTTACAAACTTCCCCAATAATTGGGTAAAAAAGGGTGTGTAAAAACGTCGAATCCGGGGGGCGTTTGGGACAGAAAAACGTGGAGCCGGATTCAGGGGGGTAATTTGGGGAAGTTTGCTTAAACATGTGCCGCATTGGTATGATTCTTTTTACTTACCAGTTACAATTGCATAAAACAATCAAAATTCATCACTAAAAACTAATTGACATGAAAGCTTTAAAGTTAAACATACTAGGAATTGCATTATTAGGGTCAACAGCAGTATTTGCTCAAACGACAACACCATCAAGCGGTTCATCATCAAGCACTACGCCATCCAGCACGACGCAACCGTCGACCACGCCGGGCAGCTCGTCGACACAGCCAAGAACGGTTCCCGGCAGCACAACGCAACCATCAACTTTACCGGGATCGAGCCAGCCGGGTTCTACGACACAGCCTCGCTCGTCAACCCAGTCAGGTACGACGACGCAGCCGTCGACAACCACATCTGGTTCTACAACCAGGCCATCATCAGTTCCCCCGGGAACTGTGCCTGACAGAACTACACAGCCATCTAGCACTGTGCCAGGATCATCCACAACACCGGGTTCATCCACCACACAGCCATCGACAACAATTCCTGGAAGCGCAACGCAGCCATCATCAGGTACAACGCCAAACAGCAATGTACCAGCGTCAAGCATTCCTAACAATACGACACAACCTTCAACTGTTCCGCAGGGTACAACTATCCCATCATCAACAGTGCCGGGAAGTACTACCACGCCATCGTCATCATCGACAGTTCCAGGTAGCAGCACTTCAAGACCATCAACTCCTCAGAAATAATAGCTGAGACCTAGTTCGGTTTTGAAAATAAACGGCCCGCCCATCGGCGGGCTGTTTTGTTATATATAGAATCTGGTACGGGAATTTATAAACGTCACTAAAAAAACAGAACATTATGCCAAATATCAAAAATCTGGATCCTTCGGGATCTGTTAAGTCGGGAGTTACCCTTTCTGTATCCAATGTTGCATCTGAGGATGAAGCGATCCTGGCTGTCGAGAATTATTTGCGGGTCAATAAAAGCGAAGGACTTGAAATGTCGCTACCCGAAAAAGGCGATGACGGAGTTTATACAATTCAATTAATTGACGCATTGGATTAACGGCCTAATCACCCTCCTCTGCTGCGTACTTGTTGTTCCAGGCGCAGCTTCTTACCGTTAGAAAAATCATATGGTCGCTGGGTAAACCGTTTCTCGTTAACAGCATCCTTTTACTCATTTTAGCGAAAAGTTTCAATGCGTCATTTTTACGTACATTGATTAACCAACCCCGCTGATATGAGATTAATTCTGCTATTATTTATAATGATTGCCTTTGTGCATGTACAAGCGCAGTTCGCTCCGAATTATCAGGAAGAAATAGAGCGCATTTCTCAAATGGAGCAGAAAGGCTTTCAGCGCAGACTGAATGGCGACTTAGCCAATGCCCGAACAAGCGCTTCACAGAATTTCGACGTCAAGTACTATCGATGCGAATGGGAAGTGGATCCTGCTGTCCGTTATATCAAAGGTGTTGTTACTACTCATTTTGTGATGACGAGTTCAGGGAAGTCCATCACACTTGATCTTGCTGATGAACATATAATCAGCTCGGTAACCCGGAATAATGTTGCATTATCATTTACGCATATGAATGGCGCTGTAACAGTTTCTTTCCCGGTTCCCATTGCAGGCGGGGTAAAAGATTCGATGAGCATTTATGGGTGAAAATCTCATCGCCCATGAACTTGCGCATCATTGGTTTGGGGATAAAATCACCTGCGGCAATTGGGAACATATCTGGTTGAATGAAGGCTTCGCAACCCACATGGCCAGCATTTACATTGAAAATAAGTTTCCGGCAAACGCGACTGTCTACCGAAATGCACAGATAAATGCCATCACCGCTGATCCCGGCGGGTCGGTAAGGGTAGATGATGTGAACAATCCGAACCGGATCTTCAGCCAGCGATTGAGTTACTATAAAGGCTCGCACCTGCTATATATGCTCCGGTGGATTTTAAGTGATGCAGTATTTTTCTCAGGAGTTAAGAATTATCTGCAAGATCCCGCCCTGGCCTATGGCTTCGCTACGACCAATGATCTTAAGAGCCACCTGGAAGCCGTGAGCGGAAAGGACCTGACTTACTTTATCGACCAGTGGTTCATTGGTGAAGGATATCCGTCTTATAAAGTGCAGTGGTTTCCTGAGGGCAATAATGTCCAGATCAAGGTCAGCCAGACGACTTCCCATGCTTCTGTTGGGTTTTTCAAATTGCCGTTGCCTATTTTGTTTCAAAACACTGGAACCGGTCAGCAAAAGTTGGTGGTCGTGGATCACACCACAAACGATCAGGTCTTTTTGGAAAACCTGGGCTTCGAACCCAACCTTGTCACATTCGATCCCGAAAAATGGCTGATTTCAAAGAATAATGTCATCACAAAATCGTCGGACCCACTTCCGGTCACTTTCGAGACTGTTAAGGTCCAATGTCTGGGCGATCAGCCACAACTCATCTGGACCACTTCCGAGGAATTAAATGCTGACCATTTCGAGATCCAGAAAAGCAGCAATGCGGTGAACTGGTCAAAAATCGGATCGGTGGAAGCGGCCGGGAACAGCACTGATTTGAAACATTATACATACACAGACTACACGACCCAGGCAAATGGAGATTATTACCGCATTGCCGAGCAAGACATGGATGGGAAGGTTCAGTATTCGAGAATTTTGCGGAACACTTGCGGAACGCTGCAAAAATCAGATCTGATTATTTCTCCGAATCCGGTTGCAGACTTGCTGCATTTCAGAACGAACGGGGAAAATCGGGGCGGGATGAATGTTTCGATTTACAATGCAGACGGCCATCTAGAGCGATTGGAACATGTTTCCCAGACAAATAGCAATTCCATCAACGTTTCGGCAATGCAGCACGGAGTGTACATTTTGCAGGTCGAAGATGTTGTCAGTAAAAGCATTAAGGCGGTAAGATTCATGAAGGAATAATGCGTATGGCGTGATTTTTTACCAGCTGCATTTACAACCGACTATATACGAGGATGAAGCGGATACTCAAAATCACATTATTACTGGCTCTTGTGAGTGGTCACATTTTCGCCCAAAAAATTGTCTTTATCGCCGGGCCTGACAGCCATGGGAAAGGAGAGCATGAACACCAGGGCGGAAGCACATTGCTTGTGAAATCCATCCAGGAAGGATTACCGGGCGTGAATGCTGTGTTGCTGCAAAGCGGTTGGCCAAAGGACAGCGCGGTACTAAATGATGCTGATGCAATTGTGATCTATGCGGATGGGGGAGGCGATCACCTGTTGATTCCGCATCTGGCAGAAATGGACCGGTTGACGAAGAAAGGAATTGGGTTAGTAATGCTGCATTTCTCGCTTGAAGTGCCGGCGGGAGAGGTTGGAAATCACGTTAGGGATTGGATAGGAGGTTATTTCGAGATAAATTGGTCGGTGAATCCGGTCTGGGAAGCCGCGTTTTCCACTTTTCCCGACCATCCTATTGCTAATGGCGTAAAGCCATTTTCCATCACGGACGAGTGGTATTATCACATGCGTTTTGCTGATGGGATGGAAAATATTACTCCGATTTTACAGGCCTTACCGCCAGAATCTACGTTAAAAGGAAAGGACGGAACGCACTCTAATAACCCTGGCGTCCGCGAAGCAGTGCTTACCAAAAAAGAGCTGCAACCTGTGGCCTGGGCATTGGAACGGCCAGACGGTGGTCGCGGGTTTGGGTTTTCAGGTGGGCATATGCACAAGAACTGGGGCAATGATAATTTCAGAAAAATAGTCCTGAATGCTATTGCCTGGACTGCCAAAGCCAAGATCCCGGAACAAGGAATCCCCTCAGCAACGCCCACGGAAGCAGCGTTGAATGCGTTAACAAAAAAGTTAGACTGATACAAATTCAAAGCTCAACGCTCATACATAAGCAACTTGACAACTTGACAAATAAACTTTATATTTGATTAAAAAGCTGACTATGAAAACAATGACTGTTGGCGAATTCAAAACACATTTTTCCCAGGTCCTGAAAGACGTCGAAAAGGGAGAAAAGATTGGTATTACTTACGGTAGAAGTAAGGAAGTGAAGGCGCTGCTAGTGCCGAATGAAAAATTGAAAGAACCCAGAAAGTTGGGAATTTTGGCTGATAAAGGGAAAGTCGTCTTTAAAGATGATTTTAAGATGTCAGAAGAGGAGTTTCTTAACTTATGAGATATTTATTAGATACACACGCTTTAATTTGGGCAATCACTGAGCCAGAAAAACTTTCAGAAAGCGTAAGAGAGATATTAACAACCCCGGAGTCTGTTGTTGTGGTTAGTACTATCAGTTTTTGGGAAATAGCGCTCAAATTTTCATTAGGCAAGCTTGATATCAATTCCCTTAATCCGGAAGACTTTCACAAAGCCAGTGAAGAGCTGGGATTTGGGATTCTGGATTTGGTTGCTGAAACGAGCAGTTCATATTATCAGCTTACAGCCACCTACCACAAAGACCCGTTCGACAGAATGCTCATATGGCAGGCGCTTTGCCATAGGTATACATTGATCAGCGATGATGAAAACATTCGTAAATATGCTTCGGATGGATTGAAAGTCGTTTGGTGAGGATACACTGGGCGTAAAGCAAGTTTAAACTAAACCTACAACCGATGATAAAAAGATATTTCGTTTCCGCATTTTTTGTCTGCTCATTTTCCGGGTGTATTGTTAAAAAAAGTTACGCCGCAGAAGACGAAAAAGGCAAGGCAGAAAAGAAGTTGAATGTTCTTTTTATCGCAGTTGATGATTTAAACACAGATTTAGGTTGTTATGGAAACAAATTTGTCAAAACGCCAAACATTGACCGCCTGGCTAAACGCGGGGTGAAATTTGACAAAGCTTACACTCAATTCCCACTTTGCAGCCCGAGTCGCTCTTCGCTGCTAACTGGCCAGCGGCCTGATGTTACCAAGGTCTACGAACTGCAAACACACTTCCGTAAGAATCTTCCCAACGTGGTGACATTGCCGCAGCTATTTAAGAACAATGAATATTACAGCGCCCGGGTCGGGAAAATCTATCATTATGGCGTTCCGGGCCAGATCGGGACAGACGGCCTGGACGATCCTATTTCCTGGGATCGCAAAGTCAATCCAAAAGGGCGTGACAAAACCGAAGAATCACTAGTCAAAAATCTTACGCCGGACCAAGGCTTGGGCAGCGCACTTGCCTGGCATGCAAGCGAGGGAGCGGATGAAGAGCAGACAGACGGAATGGTCGCCAGCGAGGCTATCAAATTATTGAAGGAAAAGAAGGCCGGGCCATTTTTCCTGGCAGTTGGTTTTTATCGCCCGCACTCCCCTTACGTAGCGCCAAAAAAATATTTTGACCAATATCCACTGGCATCAATCCCGCTTCCGAAAGAAATTCAAAATGACCTTGACGACGTTCCGGAAGCAGCAATTTCCACCAAACCGGCACATTTAGGCCTTTCAGTAGCGCAAAGAAAAGAGGCGTTGCGGGCCTATTATGCGTCAATTTCATTCATGGATGCGCAAGTAGGAAGGGTGCTGGACGAACTGGACCGGTTGAAACTGACCAATAAAACGATCATCGTTTTGTGGAGCGATCACGGTTATAATGTAGGCCAGCACGGCCAGTGGATGAAGCAAAGCCTTTTCGAAAATGCTGCGCACGTTCCATTAATCATCTCAGTGCCTGGCGGAACCGCAGGAAAGGCATCGGGCAGGACGGTGGAATTACTGGACATTTACCCAACATTGGCTGAGCTTTGCGGACTGATGCCTACCCAAAAACTCGGCGGCAAAAGTCTGACATCATTACTCAAAAACCCGGACGGCATTTGGGATAAAGCTGCTTACACCCAAGTTCGGCGGAATAAAATTACTGGTCGCAGCGTAAGAACGGAGCGCTTCCGTTACACGGAATGGGATGGAGGAAAAGCCGGCGTGGAATTATACGACCACCAAAAAGACCCCAACGAATTCACAAACCTCGCCAAAGAAAGCACCTACATTATCACGGTCAATGAACTAGCCATGCTCCTCCAAAAAGGCTATCCGGAAACCAAATAAACGGCGGGTAATCTGCGCATCAAGAATTTTCTCAAAGAAATTTTTCGCTCTTTTTGGATCTTTAAAATCTTTATTACATCTTTGTCTATCGAATTAGTAGATTTATAAAGAAGGAAGGGAGAGGTTAGGCTCTATGATCTTCTGGCAACCTATGACTTTTTAAGGTGCCCCAACCTAATTCTAATGATAAATCTGAGAATCCAACCACCGGAGTAACAGAGTACAATCGAGTTAAGGAAAGCCAGAGGCTTGTCCGTGTATGTTCGTTACGGTTTCGTTTTTGGCGGAATTGTTACGATTATCCAGGCAAGGTGCGGCATTTGGAATCAATAAACTGATAACATTTAACACTTAGATCAACATGGAAATTTATTGTGATAACGCCGCCACAACTGCACTGGATCCGGAAGTGATTGAAGCGATCCTTCCATTTTTTGCCGCCAGCTTCGGCAACCCGTCGTCCACTCACTGGGCAGGACGGAAGGTGAAAGATGCGATAGAAGATTCGCGGAAGCTGGTTGCGAAGGTTTTAAATGCTTCTGCGGAAGAAATATATTTTACGTCCGGAGCCACCGAGGCCATCAACCTCGCCATATCCGGTGCGATTGCGAAATATGACATTAGCCATGTCGTGACCAGTAAGATTGAACATAAGGCCGTTTTGCAAACCATTCTCCAGCACGAAAAATCGGGTGATATCGAAACGAGTTTTGTGCAGTTGGATGAGCGTGGTAATGTTGATCTTTACCACCTTGAAAACCTTTTAAGAGCCAATCCACAGACATTGATCTGCCTGATGCACGGCAATAATGAAATTGGAAACCTGACGGATATCCACGCGATAAGTAAACTTGCTCAACGTTATGATTCCATTTTTTTTACGGACACCACCCAGACAATCGGAAAGCAGTGGATCGATCTGACCCAGACGCCTATCGATTTTCTGGTGGGTTCCGCCCACAAATTCCATGGACCGAAAGGTGCCGGATTTATCTATATCAATAAAAAACACCGCATTCATGCCCAAATCTTTGGCGGGGGCCAGGAAAAAGGACAGCGTGGAGGAACCGAGAATGTGACTGGCATTGTAGGGCTGGCCAAAGCGCTCGAGGTGGCATACCGCGACCTGGACAGCAACCATTCCGTAGTCAGCAAGTTGAAGCAATATATGGTCTCCAAAGTGGCGATCAGTGGTGTGTACGGCATTTGTTATAATGGCGAAAGTCACTCTCTTGAAAACAGCCTGGTAAACATCCTGAACGTTTCATTCCCATGTTTGGCTGCGGGAAGTTTGGTTAAAAGTCTTGATAATCTGGGCATTGCGGTTTCTGGCGGCAGCGCTTGTTCCAGTCAGGGCAGCTCGCACGTGATCAGCGCGCTTCCTTGTCAGAAGGATAAAGAAAATGTCCGTTTTTCGTTTAGCAAATTCAACACATTCGATGAGATTGATCACATTGTGCAGGCCGTTGTAAACATTTATAATGCCGATCCTGCTTCACGCGGCCAGGCACGTTTCCGTCTGGAATTAACGCATTGAGCCGTTGGTTCTTCAATTATTAGCCACGATAAAAAGTACTAAAATGAGCAAAATTTTCTTTCTCAAAATCATTTACAGAAGTGCTGTAAGTCTCCATAAGATCACATCGATTGTTGAATCGTTTAATGGTGCAAGGATCAAACACCTTAACTTTATCAGCAAGGGAAGAGTTTTCGTAGGCGTCATTGCCTTCGAAGCTTCACAACTTATTGATTTTGAGCGTATCCTTAATTTGATCAAAAGAAACAGGGACATTTCGGAGGTGGAGCAGATCACAGAAGCTTCCTTGTGTTAACTGCTCACACTCCTCCAAGAGATCAATAAGCGGATACGACTTGTTTTGGCTTGCGATATTTATGCAGGTTGATCAGCAACACGCTGCCGAGAATAATGACCAGCCCGACTATTTGCAGGACAGAAATAGATTCGTTTGCGAAAAATATCCCCAAAAGGACTGCTACGACGGGATTTACATAGGCGTAAGTGCTAACCTTGGTTGCCGGCTGTACTTTCAGCAGCCAGACGTATGCTCCAAAACCGGCAATCGACCCAAAAATAATCAGATATAACGTTGATAGCCAGGCTTCCATCGGAATGGATGCAAGATTCAGGGTCGCCAGTTCGCCCGAAATAATGCTGCCTGGGAGGAAAGCAAATCCGGCTGCCAGCATTTGCCAGGTTGAATTGACACTTGCCGAGTCGGTGCCTGATTTGTATTTAGAAAACAAAGAACCACCAGCCCAGGCCATGGAGCCAAAAACGACGAGCGCCATCGCGAACAGATCGCGCGAACTGTTCATGGACGACATTGAAATCATTATTTTTTCACTGAATAACAGCACTACCCCGGCAAAACCGATCAACAGACCTACAATCGTCGATTTGTTGCTAAGATTTTCAGACCATTTCGGTTTATCCAGGACGATAAACCAGAGTGGAGATGAGGAAATCATAATGGCGACCATTGCGCTGGGAAGAAACTGCTCAACCCATATCACAATGCCATTGCCGATAAAAAGCAACAAAAGTCCGGTAATGATCGCAGGTTTGATCGCTTTGAGCGAGAACACGTTTTCACCTTGTGCAACACTCCACGCCAGCATAATAAGCCCGGCAATAATGAAGCGGAAAGCGCCCAGGAAAAACGGCGGAAAACCTTCCAGCGCCCGCTGAATGAAGAAGTAAGTCGATCCCCATACGATGTAAACGGTGGCAAAAGCCAATACCACCATAAGGGTGGAAGGTGCTTTACTTTGTGCTTGCATGATCTTTTATTTTTCTGGTATGACTAATTGTTATTCCTCTTTAACCGATTCCGGCACAATGGTGTTCCTGGCAGAAAGTATATTGTATCTGTGACAGCCTCAAATGTTCAAAAATTTTTTTCTTAAATTGGGCCATGGGCATTGATGGCAATACAATTAAACTTCTGCGGATTCCTTTTTCTTTTTTCCTGATGCCGTTGTTTCTGTTTGCTTACAGTCAGGCAGATACGGTTGTCCATCATCATGCACTCTTCGCTTTTTTGATCATTCATCTGCTGATTTACCCGGCTAGTAATGGTTACAACAGTTATGTGGATAAGGACGAAGAGAGCGTTGGCGGGCTCGAAAAGCCTCCTATGCCTACGGCCGCACTCTTTTACCTCACCATGTTTCTGGATTTTACCGCGATCGTTTTAGCGTTCCTTTTCGTAAATACATTGTTCGCTTTTTGCCTGGTGCTTTACATTGCAGCGTCGCGGGCATATAGTTCCCGGCAGATCCGGCTGAAAAGATATCCGGTTATCGGGTTTTTGACTGTTGTGATTTTCCAGGGTGCATTTACCTACTATATGTCCATTGCGGGTGTTTCAGAAAGTGCGCTGATGCTGAGCAGAGAGCATATTTATGTGCTTTTAGCCTGTTCTTTCCAGATTGCCGGCGCGTATCCGCTTACCCAGGTTTATCAGCACCAGCAGGACCTGAAAGATGGGGTCGTTACATTAAGCTATAAGCTCGGTTACCGGGGTACATTTCTGTTTACGGCGGCGATGTTTCTGCTGTGCAATGTATTTTATTATTTGTACTTTACATCGAAGGGCCTTGGAATGGTTTTTTATATTATCCAGGTGTTCTTCCTGCCGATCGTCCTCTATTTCGGCTATTGGTTTTACCTGGTTTTGAAGGATAGGAGTGAGGCGAATTTCAGGAATACCATGCGGATGAACTGGATAGCAGCCATCTGCATGAACAGTTGTTTCATTATTTTAATTGTAATTAACAGAATCCCTTTGAGTTATATATCTGCTATTGAGACAGCCGTTCCCGAACATTGTTACTCGCAGGAAACGTTGACTTCATTTTACATGAATTCGACAGAAGACATTACCAATAAGAGAAAAATCAAGATAGTAGCGGGGAAAACAGGCATAGCGAACCGCTATTCTGTGATTGCCGATTTTGATAAAGCACCGGAAGATTACCAGTTTTTTAACAAGACTGCCACATTACTCCCGGAACCGACATTGACCCAGCGTATGCAGCTTTATCAGCAGCATGCCACGAAACTTTCCATAAGTGCTATCAAGAAAATAGATGGATTTGCTGAGATGAAAGGCCGGTTAACGCACTTGATAACAGTCACTTGTACGGGCCTGTTTGCGCCCGGACTGGACGTGGAATTGATGCGGGAACTGGACCTGAATCCTGCCATACAGCGCAGCAGCGTAAATTTTATGGGATGCAATGCCGCGATTATTGCGCTCAAAAATGCCGACGCCATTTGCAGAAGCCAGCCGCGCGCGAAAGTGCTCATCGTCTGCACCGAGCTTTGCACGATACATTTCCAGAAGCGATATAATGATGATTACCTGCTGTCCAACCTGATTTTCGGAGACGGCGCAGCGGCGGTTTTGGTTACTGCGGAAGCGGGATCGGATTATGCGCATCACGTTGAGATAGATGCATTCAATTCTTTGATCCTGCACAATGGGTATGCCGATATGGCCTGGCAGTTATCGGAAACAGGCTTTATTATGAACCTGACTTCCTACGTGCCTGACCTGATCCGGAAAAATATAAAGCCGATGCTGGAAAAGATCGGTCTTGCGCCGGACGCATTTAAACATTGGGCTGTTCATCCGGGTGGAAAGCGCATTGTGGATGATTTTGTTGCTGCTTTGGAGCTGGATAAGGGCTGTCTGGCAGCCACTTATGATGTGCTCAGAAATTTCGGAAATATGTCGTCTCCTACGGTCTTGTTTGTATTGAAGCAAGTCCTTGAAACGGCTAAGCCGGAAAATATAGGCAACAGAATCTTTGCAGCGGCATTCGGCCCAGGACTAAGCATTGAAACGATGCAGCTGCGTTATGTTTAAACACCGCAGCCAGGATAAGGAGCTGCTTGATCAGGAGGATATCCCATCGGCCGACTTGTTCCAGAATTTAAGGGAACTTGACTTCATTAATCATTGGCTGGGCGGATATAACATTTCCTTTAACGCGCTAAAAAAGGTCATTAAGCCAGGAAAATTGCATATTCTCGTTGATATCGGATGCGGCGGCGGCGACACATTAAAGCGCATTGACAATTGGAACAAAAATGAGCGCTATTCGCTGGATTTATATGGCGTCGACATTAAGCCTGTTTGCATTGCCTATGCAGAGGAAAACCTAAAAACAGCGCCGGTCAAATTGATTTGTGACGATTACAGGCACATTTTCAGCCATTTGAAACAGGTTGACATTATTCACGCATGTCTTTTTTGCCATCATTTAACAGAAGATCAACTCATTGAGCTTGTCCGGTTTGCATTGAGTAGCAAGGCGGTTTTGGTTATTAATGATCTGGAAAGAAATCCTCTGGCTTACTACTCCATTAAATGGCTGACGCAATTGTTTTCTAAATCTTACTTGGTCAAAAACGATGCACCGCTGTCAGTTTTGCGGGGGTTTAAGAGAGCAGAATGGTTCGCGATCCTGAACAAAGCCGGAGCAATTAAATACACCGTTCGCAACAAATGGGCATTCCGACATGAAGTGATTGTTTATGGAAACGCAAGCTAAAACGTACGATTGCGGCATTATCGGCGGCGGATTGGCAGGCCTTTGCCTGGCTATACAGCTTGCGGACAGGGGTATTTCGGTGGTTTTGTTCGAAAAAAATCAATATCCATTTCATAAGGTTTGCGGCGAGTACATTTCCATGGAAAGCTGGGATTTTATTAAAAGCCTGGGTTTGAATTTGGATGAACTCAATTTACCCATCATTAACAAGCTCAGAATCAGCTCCGAAAAGGGCTTTATGCTTGAACATTCCTTGCAAATGGGCGGTTTCGGGATCAGCAGATTCAGCCTTGACCACGCACTTGCAAGCATTGCAGCCGCAAAAGGCGTCGCTGTCGTGGAACATTGCAAAGTGAATGGACTGGAAAGGGTTGGTAATGAAGGTTTTGTAATCAAATCTTCGGCTGGGGATTTCAATGTTGGCGTGCTGTGCGGCAGTTATGGAAAATATACCCCGCAGTTCCTGGCGCGCAACTTAATGGACACAGGGAATGAAAGCGATAATTTTATCGGTGTGAAATATCACATTAAAACGGATCTGGCACCTGACCGCATTGAGCTGCACAATTTTAAGGACGGCTATTGCGGAGTTTCAAAAGTGGATAAGGACTGGCATTGCCTTTGCTATCTGACCACGTCCCGGAATTTGCAGGAAAATGGAAAAGACATTCAGGAAATGGAGGCAAATGTTCTGCACAAAAATTCTTTTCTCAAAGCATATTTTAAAAATGCTGCATTTGTTAATAAAAATCCGTTAGTAATCAGCAACATCCATTTTTCCAGGAAACAAACACAAACTGACGGTGTTTTCCTCCTGGGTGACGCGGCGGGTTCTATCACGCCGCTCTGCGGCAACGGCATGAGCATGGGCATGCGCGCTTCCAAAATCCTGGCCACCGAGCTGATCCGGTATTTTGAGAAAAAGCAAAGTATTGACAGCGTCTCGGCTAACTACAAAAAAGCATGGGACCACGCATTTGGACGCAGAATTACAGCCGGTTATTATTTGCAGGGATTGTTTGGGAAAAGAACTACAACCGATCTGGCCCTGAGAGCCTTAAATAATTTCCCGGGCGTCTTGAACAAGCTTGTGTCCTTAACCCACGGAGACCGTTTCTAAGTTTTCTTTCTCGGGAACGGGATATTTGGAAAGGAGATATTCGAATAAGAATGTGTTCAGAAGCAACATTAACATGCCATAAAAGACGTCCTCAAATGGGATCGTAAATATCCGGATACCCATATTCTCTGCATTATTATACCAAACAACCGGCTCGTCCAGTCCCGATCCTGTTAGAATCCCGTTTACGATAAAGAAAGGGATCAGCAGGAACATGTGCGAGAAATAGAACAGGCTCAGCCATCGCGGCTTGACAATAAATCTCAAAAATAATAGAAACGCCACCAGCCCAACCGCTGTCCAGGATGTATAGTAGCGATCATAAAAGGTCACGCCCATAGCCAATGTGAAACACAAGAAGATGGCCGTAATCAAATTCTCGTTTTTAAGCTTATAATCAGTCCCGAAATAGATCCGGAAGCAGTAATAAGTGAAAAGGCATGCGTAAGGAATGCAGATAAAAAACAGGATTTCTTCAATAGGAAGCCCAAACAGGTAAGTGCCGACGAGATATTTCGGTGTAAATCCCCACACGGCGATTTTTGTAAAATAGCTGTCCCATATCACAAAAGGAATTAATGACAGAATAATCGCCGGCCAGAGCAAATGCCATCTTTTATACAGCTGAATTTTGGGATGAAAAGAAAACAGCAACGGAACAGCAATTGCGCCAAGATCGACGAGCAGATATAGAAAATTCATTTGGACGCCGTGTTTTTTGCTTCCCGGAAATATTTTAGCGGCACCCAGAGCATCCCAAAACATTCGCCCTGATGCTTTCCAAGGTGCTTATGGTGCATTTTGTGCGCGCGGCGGATGGCTTTCAGATACACCGAATCCGTGTTACGGAACATTTTAAAGCGCTGGTGAATGAAAATGTCATGTACCAAAAAATAGGTGAAACCGTAGATGGTAATGCCCAGCCCGATCCAGAAAAAATGATTAAACCCTTGATTTACACCAAATAAGAGGCAGAGTATGCCTGGCGTGGCGAAGATGGCAAAGAAGTAGTCATTTTTTTCAAAAAAATCGCCGTCATCACGCTGGTGATGATCGTGGTGCAAAAACCATAAGGCGCCGTGCATCAGATATTTATGAGCAATCCACGCCACACATTCCATGCCAATAAACGCGGCCAGTACGATCAATGTATTTACTATCCAGGGACTCATTGTAAATTCAAGCTGTCAGCTTCCGGCAGTGGCCGTCAGCTATTGTTTTGGTTTTATTTTGTCGGCAACTTCGGCGAAACAAATCTTGAACCACTCGGTGTAAGCCTCCGGATTCTGGTTCATATCTGCCTTAATATCAGCCATTTTCATGTATTTAAAATCATTCGCCTCACTCAAATTGATGTTCGGCTCGTCGTCTGAAATGCCCCAGAAGACGTGGTCGAGTTCGTTTTCTGTCAGCCCGTTTTCGAGTTTAACGCGATATTGGAAGGTGAAAAGAAACTGCAAATCGGCCGAAATGCCCATCTCCTCAGAAAGCCTCCTTACTGCTCCGTGATGCGCGGATTCTGCCGGGAGCGGGTGGCTGCAACAAGTATTGGACCAAAGCCCTTCCGAATGATATTTTCCGAAAGCCCTTTGCTGCAAAAGCATTTCACCATTTGAATTAAAAATAAAAACTGAGAATGCACGATGCAGAACGCCTTTTTGATGCGCCTCTAACTTTGGCATCAAGCCAATTTCCATATCATCTTCATTCACCAGCACAACTTGATCAGTCATAAAATCGGGTTTTAGGTTCGTGGCTAACAGTCCAATGTTCAGCTCCTTTGTTTAACTAACAAAAAAACGTCATAAAAGGTCGAACTGATGCCTTACCAGCGAACGAAACATGAGTCCTACCTTGTCATGATCCGGAATCCTGATCCGTGCGTTCATTACTTTTTCAGGCGGCGTTTCCTTAATGCGCAGGAAAAGTTTTTTGTAATAATAATAAGCCAGATAAACGCCCCTTCGTGCACCGCTCGGGAGCCGCTTGATGCCGATCAGCGCCTGCTCGAATTCCTCCTCAATCTCCTGCTGGATCTTTTCCTTCTCTTTGCTTGAAAAATGATCAAAATTTACGCCGGGAAAATAAGTCCGGCCAAGATCCACGTAATCCGCTTTCAGGTCGCGCAGGAAATTTACTTTCTGGAACGCGGATCCCAGTTTCATAGCGAACGGTTTAAGCTCATCAAATTGCTGCTGATTACCTTCTGTGAAAACCCTAAGGCACATTAAACCAACCACTTCCGCAGAACCGAGAATGTATTCATTATATGAATCCGAAGTGTACTCCGTCTTCATCAGATCCATTTCCATGCTCCTCAAAAACGTGTCAATCAGCTCCCATTCAATGTTATAAGTATTTACAACGTGCTGGAAACTGTTCAGGATCGGGTTAATACTAATCCCGTCGCGGAGCGCTTCCACCGTATCCTGACGGATTTTGTTCATCATGAACTCCTTGTTGTAGTCATGAAAACTATCCACAATTTCATCTGCAAGCCTGACAAAGCCGTAAATGCCGTAAATGGGTGCCCGCAAAGCCGGTTTTAGGAAATAAATGCCCAGCGAAAACGACGTGCTATATAGTTGTGTGGTTGTTTTGCTGCATGTCGCGGAAAGGTTGTCGTATAAGCTTTTCATGACTTACTTGTTTAGGTATTTTTGAAGTTCAGTAGCCGCAATGCGGCCCGAGATGATCGAAGGAGGAACGCCAGGCCCGGGAACAGTCAGCTGACCAGCATAAAAAAGGTTCTTAACCTTGCTGCTTTTAAGTTTTGGTTTGAATATGGCCGTCTGCATCAGCGTGTTAGCAAGTCCGTATGCGTTTCCTTTATAAGCATTGTAATCACTGATGAAATCTGAGACAGAATAACTCTTCTTGTAAACCACGTGTGATCTGATGTCCTCGCCTGCAAATTTTTCGAGCCTATCCATAAGTACGTCAAAATACTTTTCCCGGATCGAATCGGGATCATCCAGATCGATAGCAATGGGCATCAGTACAAATAAATTCTCACTTCCCTCGGGTGCAACGGATGGGTCTGTTTTCGACGGGCAGCAGACGTAAAACAATGGTCGCTCAGGCCATTTTTTGTCTTTGTAAATCTCAACGGCATGCTGGTCAAAGTGCTCGTCGAAGAAGAGGTTGTGATGCCGGAGCTTATCAATTTTCTTATTTACACCTAAATAAAATAACAGGCAGGACGGGGCAAACGTCCTGTTTTCCCAATATGCTTCATCATATGTGCGATGATTTTTACCCAATAGATCCTGTTCAATATGATGATAATCAGCACTTCCGATTACTGCATCCGTCCTTATGCTTTTTTTGTTGGTATGTAGATGACTGATGACGTCGGAAGTAACTTCAAGCTTTTCAATGTTCTGGCAGGTTAAAAAATTTACGCCAGCATTTTCAGCAATTTGCCTGAACGAATCCGCCACTTTTCCGAAGCCGCCCATCGGATAAAACGTGCCTTGTTTAAGGCCCGCAAAGTTCATCAGGCTGTAAAGCGCGGGTGTGTCCTTAGGCATAGCACCCAGAAATAACACGGGAAATTCGATCAGTGCAAGCAGCCTCGGATCTTTGAAATACCGCCTGACATGCCTACTGAACGACGTAAAAAGTTGGAGTTTGAGCGCGTCTTTGAATAATTTCAGGCTGAAAAACTCGGTAACCGAATGTCCCGGCTTGTAAACCATGTCATTCATGCCCACCGTATATTTGAATTCTCCTTCTGCAATGAATTTCCTGAGCTGATCGGCGCTGCCCGTTTCAATGCTCTCGAAAAGGTCACAAACTGCATCGAAGTTGGCCGGAATGTCCATCACCTCATTTTCAAAGATGACGGCGAAGCCTGGGTCCAGTTTCTTTAATTCGTAGAAATCAGAAGTGGGTTTGCCAAATAGCGAAAAGAAGCTGTCGTAAACATCCGGCATCCAGTACCAGCTCGGCCCCATGTCAAAGACGAAACCGTCCTGAGAAAACGTCCGTGCGCGGCCTCCTATGCTGCAATTTTTTTCAAAAACAGTGACCTCATTCCCGCTTTCGGCCAGCATTGCGGCCGCTGCCATGCCCGCGAAACCCGAGCCGATGACTGCAATTTCGTGTGATTTATCAGATTTGGGTAGGCGTCCGTTGTGCATTGGGAGAGATAAGAATATCAGTCAGATTTTCAATTGTTTCTATCAAGTTAACTCCTTTTTTGGAGGCAATTTTCTTTAATTTTTCACTGCCTCCGGAGACGCAGACATTTATTTGCGGAAACTCAGTTCTGAGATTCCCCAGGAGTGTTTCGATCTGATCGTCAAACTGATTGCGAACAAAAAAGGAATATGCATGCGTTGGCTCGCAGCCTAAAATAACCGGTGAAAGATCTCTGAAAGGAACCCGCGCGCCCAGATAAACCACTTCCTTTCCCATCTGCCGGATCATATAATAGGCAAATAGCAGGCCTATCTCGTGATCTTCTTCTTCATTCAAAAACAGGATCCATTTCTGGTCCGTATGGGTGGCCACAGGCAGCGCATCTATGGCCGCAAAAAGTTTTTGCCTGATCAGGTTGGATAAAAAGTGTTCCTGCGAGGGAAGCAGATCGTCCTTTACCCACATTAGGCCCGTCCGGACGAGCAGCGGATACAGGATCTTTATATAGGTCTTTTTCAAGCCAAACTTTTTTACAGCATTTGAAAATATCTCGTCAAAAAGTGAAACATTAAATGTCGTGATGCCGATGAGTGCCTGGTTAATGATCGCTTCCACATGCACATCGCCCTGAAAAGAATCATGAATGACCTTCTCGATCTCACTCGCCATTTCAGATTTTGAGAGCTTGCCGATCTTAGAAATTTTCATTCCTCTGTCCAGCAACGTGCAGACATTCAGCAGCTTCTTAACCTGGTCATCATTGTAAGACCGGATATTGGTATCCGTCCTGTCGGGTTCGAGCAAGCCATAACGCTGCTCCCATATGCGAATGGTGTGCGCTTTCATATTGCTGATCCGTTCCAGGTCTTTGATAGAATATGATGACATTTTGTTTAACGTTTTTCAAAAATAGTTAAACAAAATTATTTTAGCCATATTTTGTAGGAAAATAAAAAAATGCTGCTACTTTTGATATTATTAATATCAGATGTTTGATTTACAAGATATCATTCACGTTATGAGAAATCAGGAGATTTATTGGCCGGTGAACATCAGATTCCTTCGTTCACGCCTGAAAATGAGTCAGGAAGCATTGGCTGAGCGCTTGGGGATTACAAGGGTAAAATTGAATGCGCATGAAAGTGGCCGTACCGCCAATCCAACCATTGACGATCTGATCCATTTTTCTGAGTTTTTCAGAATGAGCATCGATAGTCTGCTCAAAATCGACCTTAGCAGGCTCTCGGAACAAAAAGTGAAAGACCTGGAAGAGGGCAGTGAACTCTTTATGAAGGGCGACAACATTCGCGTGCTTGCCATAACCGTGGACCGCGAGGAGAAGGAGAACATTGAGTACGTTCCCGTGCAGGCCAAGGCAGGTTACCGCTCGGGTTACAGCGACCCCGAATTTCTGGCCACCTTACCAAGGTTCAGCTTGCCTACGCTTCCTAAGAATGGCACATTCAGGATGTTCCCAACCATTGGTGATTCCATGTTACCGGTTCCGGAAGGAAGTGATATCATCACAAAATATGTTCAGGATTGGACCACGATCCGGCCGGAGACACCTTGTATTGTTATCTTAAAGGGTGACCAGGATTTTGTTTTCAAACAGGTTACCATTAATAAGGATGGCACCATGTTACTGCAATCATTTAACAAGCAATATTTTGCTTATACCGTCCCACTTTCAGAAGTGATCGAGCTTTGGGAATATTACAGCTTCCACAGCAAGCAGCTTCCTGAGCCGCAAACGGACATGCAACAACTGATGAAAATGTTGCAGGAAATGCAGAATGAGATCAAAGAAATAAAGGGACGCCCTGCATCCAAATAATTGGATCATCTACATACGTCGGCGAAGACTCAGTATTGTGACGCCAGGTCGGGTAGCGGAATTGTTATAATGTTTATTAAATATTAAAACTGCCCGCTCAATGTGGTATGTAGAAATAGTGTTTGGTAAAGTGCTCATTCGGGCATACTTACGACATAATAGTGTAGAATAAGTGCGTTTTGAAGGAAAAAGTAAATAGCATTGGGACTCGATTTAGTTATTAAGTTCCAAGCGGTGATATGAAGAAAGTGCAATTTGTAAATTTTGGAAACCCCTGAATTTTCAGAAATCACCCCAAGCATTCGCCGGGTTGTCACAAAAAGAATTACAAACTTTTTGGCGTCGGCTACTTTCGTTGAGTAATTAAAAGTAACTCAACAATGTCAGCCAAACTTTTACTCGTAACCCTTCTCGCATCTGTCATACTTAATTTGAATGATGCCCGGGCGCAAAGCCCAACCGCGGCCGCCAAGCGATTTAATATTTTCGTAAAAGGCGATGCAACTTTTATCTCCAATGAAACAGAAGGGCCTGTTGCCATCGGCGGTAATCTTACTACTAATCAATATCAGATCAGCTTTAATAAAAACCACGGCGTATTCTTTGTGGGCGGTGCGTCAATCGGGCTGGCCGTGCGGGGCGGGGTGAAGCTCAATAGCGGAAGCCTTACCATTAATGGTGATAATTATCTGAAAATCGGGCAATGTGCACCAGCAGATGCCAATGTGGCAACGCCTTTGCGTGTCTGGTATAAGGACAATAACAATGCGGAGTCGACCATCCGCATTACCGGAAGCACAGCCAATTACAGCGATACGCCAAACATTACGATCAATGCCAATGTAAACACCTGGTCTCCGAAGGTAAGCGATAGTGAGAATCCGATTTGCCAGAATGTGTTCGGAACAGGCAGCGATCAGATCGATATAGACGGGGCTTTCACCACTTTCATGAAGCGCTCGAACCAGCTGAGAGACATGAAAGACAACCTGGCGATCCGCGATCAGAATGGGAATATCATTACGGGAATGGAAACGGGGCCTTACCTGGACCCTTCGAAAATCGGGAATAACCCAAAGATTATCGTTGACCCTAACAAGATCAATGTACTGACTGTTTCAGCAGCAGTTTGGGATAGAATCGGAAACACAAATATCGAACATATCCCACAAGGCCCGCAACCGGGAGATGCGAGCTATACAGGTCCATTTGCATTGATCATTAACATTGTAGACTTCCAAACATTTGCGGCGTCGAAGGGTAACAATCCAATCATTAACTTCCCAAGCGTGGGCGGGTTGTCCGATCCGCAAGGAAGCTACGTGATCTACAACTTCCCGGATGCGACCGACAAGCTGGTACTAGGCGGCAACACGCCGATCCACGGGACTATTTTCGCTCCCTGCGCCAATTTGATCAAAGAAAACAATGGAAATATCAACGGACAGATCATTGCCAAAAGCTTTGTACACACCCGCGACGAGGTTCATTTCTGGCCATTTTTACCTTCCATTCCTGAGCCTGTTGAGAAAGCGATCGAAGTGACAGTTGAATCAAAATGCATCAACAATGCGCCATGGTTGGAATATACAATAACACCGAATTACCCTGCAACCGGAGAGACTGCGAAAATAGAATGGATCAATTCTGACGAAAGCATTATCCAGGAAAACAGTGAGTTACCATTGAAAGGCAGCATTTTATTCCCGGGCGCAGCGGTGGACGAGAACGGAGCGGGAATGGCTTGGCCGGGTTGGGAAAAGGATGGCGAAAAGTGGGTAGAAGTTACTGATCGCTATTCATCGATCCTCAATGAAGGCGCAAAAGTAAGGATTACAGTTACTCCCTGGAAGATCGTCGAAGTCACTTACCCGGTGTCTACCCCTGACGGCAAATGCTTCACAACACCTCCGCCAACAGGCACATTGCCTGTAACATTGGCAAGCTTCACAGCAAAAAATGAAAATTGCGATGTTCAGTTGAAATGGGCTGTTACGGAAGCTAAAAATTTCTCACACTTTGTGGTGGAGCGCTCAACGGACGCAAAAAAGTTTACAGCGCTCAACCGCATTAATTACAGCACAACGCAGGATACATATACATATAACGACGCCCCTTACAGCAGAGAATCGGCTCCTTCGAAATTTTATTACTATCGTCTGCAACAAGTTGATAATGATGAAACGTTTGAATATAGTGCGATCCGCAGCGTCGAAGCCGGAACATGCGATGCAAGGCTTGCAGTAGATTTCTACCCGAATCCAACGCAGGACGAAGTGACAGTGAAAAGTTACTCGCCAGTGAAAAAATTTGAAATTCTGACACTAAACGGAAAACGCGTTTACCAAGCCACTCCCTCCCAAAACCAGACAGAGCTCAAAGTAAATGTTCAGTCTTTCGCAACGGGTTTGTACATTGTAAACATTGTAAATCAAGAAGGCGCATATTCTTCCAAGATCCTGAAAAAATAAGTAAGAGTTTATATAGCGTTATGTGATCAGGAAAAGGCTGTCTCGTTTTGAGACAGCCTTTTTTTTGTGCCCGGGCCACGCGCCAGGCTTTCTGTGCTTAGCAACCAGCAACGACCTATCCCTCAATAGCGCCAGCCGGAAAATCATCGGATTTTGAGGCTATCGACAAATGCGATAACCTTATTGATTCATCTAACTTTTATGAAGAAATGAGATATCTGCTTGGCATATTGGTGGTTATTTGTCTTGTATGGGTTTGTTCAAAATGCATTGGATGTTCGTATAAAAAAGGTGTTTTCAAGCCCGGAGCGCTCACACCCGCGGGCTACCACATTAGAGATCACAGGGTCTATTATTATGGTGGATTAATGAATGACTCGATCAAGGAGCTGGTCAATGTGGATGCGGCAACATTTGAAATCGTACGGCTGGACACCGATGTTCCCGGCTATGTAAGCAGTTCTTATTATGCCCGTGACCATAAACAAGTATACTATCGGGGATATACTGTGCCCGGTGCCGACCCCGGCTCTTTCAAAGCGACGGGGCAATATAGTGGCGAGGACAAAAACCATTTTTACGACCAAACACGGGTGCTCCCAAACGATCCGGAGAATGAAAATTAACACGCTTTCCGCTCACCGTAAATCTCACCCTTAGATAACTCAATCTCACCTCTTGCTCATTGGATTTTTCATCTCTGCGGATTAATACAGAACGTTAGGCTCAAATAAGGGCATCGCCCCAGGCCATGCACATTCATCATGCTAAAAAACAGATTAAACTATGAGAAACAGGACTCTACACTTACACATGCGGGCGGGGAAAGTCTTTCCGAATTATTTAAGACCGATTGCCGTGGCTTTACTATTGCTATGTTCGCTGCTTTCCCAAGCTCAGGCACCGCAGCAGTTCAGCTTTCAAGGAGTAGCCCGGGACGCGGCTGGGAAGATTGTTGCGAATTCTAATGTTAAGCTTCACGTTGCGATTCACAAAAAAACTCCTTCTGGCAATACAGTATTTGAAGAGGAGCATTCCGTCGTGACGAATTCTATCGGGATCTTCAATATTGCTATTGGAAGTGCAGGCGGGGATTTGACTGCTGTGGATTGGAAGTCAGACCTTTACTTTTTACAGGTTGAAATTGATTCTGATGGAGGCAATAACTTTGTTGATTTAGGTTCAACCCAATTACTAAGCGTACCTTTTGCGCTGCATGCGGAAGAAGCTAGCCGATTACAAAATGATGATCCGATAGTTTTAAAAGGAGACCTTGGGTCAGGAGCTCAGCTTGTTAATTCCGGAGCTGGCGCGAGAATGATTTGGTATCCGAGGAAGGCTGCGCTGAGAATAGGTCATTTTGGCGCCGCGACTTACTTGGATGATTCTAAGATTGGTATTAACTCCTTTGCGCTAGGATATAATTCTTCTGCCGAGGCTAACTATTCTATTACTATTGGCCGTGACGTAATTGCTACTGGTGTTTCATCTTTTGCCTTTGGGGATGCAGCGCAAGCACAAGGCAGCTACTCGTTTGCACTAGGAAAGTCAGTAATAGCGAAAGTGTTTTCAGGCTTGGTAGTAGGTGCCTACAACGATGTTTCGGATAATCCAATCGGGATTGGGGCAAACCAAAATGATAGAATATTTCAGATAGGTAACGGTTCCGGAGACATATCTCGTTCCAATGCCATGACAGTACTTAGAACGGGAGAGATTGGGATCGGTAACAATGTCCTAACTCCATATTATCTGTTAGATATAGGAGGCCGAGTTCGCTTAAAGCACAAAGGCAGTGAAACTGCCGGCATTTATTTAGATGCATCTCAAAAAAGTGCGGAGGGTTTTGTCGGAATGAAGAAGGACAACGAGATAGGGCTTTTTATCAGTGGTGGTTGGCGGTTTTGGGTAAATGATTTAGGCAACGGTTACTTGAATGGCAGCCTGATCCAAACCTCCGACCGTCGCCTAAAAACAAACATTAAACCATTTAAAAGCAGCCTCGGAAAAGTAAATAGCTTGCAAGGTTACCATTACAATTGGGAAGACAAAACAAAGGACCAGACGCTGCAAACTGGTTTGATTGCTCAGGAAGTGGAGCAGGTTTTTCCTGAATTGGTTTCGACGAATAAAGATGGTTTTAAATCGGTCAACTACATTGGTTTGGTGCCACACCTGATCGAGTCGGTGAAGGAATTGAAAAGTAAGACGGATGAGATTGCAGTTTTACGCAAAGAACTAGAAGGTATGCGGGAGATGGGTAAGCGGTTGGAGTTGCTGGAAGCGAGTATTAATAGCGGAGCAAATTCCAGGACAACAAAATCTGCTGCAAAATGAAGAGACTTTTAATGTTATCCGGGGTATGCTTGTCAGGAGTAATGGCGAGCGCCCAATCTATTTCCCCCTCCGGCATCTATGGTGCGTCCAACACTTCTGCCGGCGGCGGAGTGAGCGTCACTTGGGTTCTGGGAAGTTTGACGCCGGAAGCGATGTCGGCGTTACCTGTTAAACTTATTGATTTTAAATGTATGCTAACAGATGAACTAGTAGTTTCAGTCACTTGGAGCACTTCCGAGGAAACCAATAGCGACCATTTCGAAATCCAGCACAGCATTAATGGTAAGTATTGGAGCGAGATCGGTCGGGTGAAGGCTGTTGGAGAGAGCAATGCGACAAGGACTTATGCATTCGAGCACAGCAGCCCCGTGAAAGGCGATAACCTTTACCGGTTGAAAATGGTGGATCAGGATGGAACTTATGCGTATAGCCGCATGCGTAACGTGCATTACGGAGGTGAGGGGGGCCTTACGTTTCATCCAAACCCGGTTGTAGACAGGCTTTCGATTAATGCCAGGGATTGGCCTTCATTGGAAAATCTTAAAATTATAAATGTGTCAGGCGCGAAAGTAGCGGAGTTTAACTACGCGCAACTGCGGGATATGGCCGGGAAGGAGATTGATTTTAAGAAATATCCTTCCGGCGTTTACATCATCAGCATTACGAGGAATGACGGCACTGTGCAGTCGGAGAAGATCATAAAAAATTAAGAAACTAACAGCCCAAACCCAATGCACACAAAGGACATTGCGATCATCGGTGGCGGAATTGCAGGTTTAACCCTGGCTATTTGCCTGAAAGGTTCACGTTTTAAGTGCCATATATTTGAAAAAAATCCGGAGTTTAGTGAGATCGGCGTGGCAATCAGTTTATTCCCCAACGCACTGCGGGTATTGAAGCAGCTTGGACTGTTGCCGGAAGTCGTGGGAATAGGCAGTGCAATCACCAGGATTTTTATGAAAACAGATGATGGGAGAATTCTCGCCCAGACCGAGCCGCGTTATCAGCTTCCAGCCCTCGGGATGCTTCGCACAGATCTTTACGCAATCCTACTTAAACATGCGGAAGCGACATTTTATCCCAATCATACATTGGAATCTTTTGAAAGCACGGGTGATGGAAAAGTGAAACTCACTTTTAATAATGGTGACTCTAGGATGTTCGATGCCCTGATAGGAGCCGATGGGATCAATTCTGTTGTGAGGCAGGGCATTATGAATGATGGGAAGCCGGTTTTTCGGGGTTATAATATGTGGCGCGGCATTGCAGCGTCCAACTCAGAAATTCATTACGCGAGCGAAAGTTATGGAAAAGGTAAACGGGTAGGCATCGTCCCGCTCCCGGACGGGCGATACGGCTGGTGGGCTACATCGAACGAAAAATTTATGGCCGATGATGAGCCCGAAGGAACCAAGCCAAAGTTACAAAGGCTCTTTGGTTACTGGCACCATCCCATTTCAGAGTTGATTGCCAAAAGTGACTACATCGTTAAAGATAGCCTGTCGGACAGGATTCCCGTCAGGGGTTGGAGCAGGGGAAATTGCACATTAATAGGCGACGCAGCACACCCGACTACGCCCAATCTGGGGCAAGGCGGGTGTCTTGCTATTGAAGGGGCTTACTTATTAGGTGAGATCATGAGAAAATATGGCATTACAGACACAGCATTCCAACTATATGAATCGATCCAGTTTCCGCGGGCAAAATCAATTGTTGACGACAGCCTGATGTTAGGGAAAATGGGACAGTGGGAAAATAGCGTGGCCGTTTTCTTAAGAAATATGGCCATGGCCGTAGCACCTCAATCGATTACGCTGAAAGTAATCGACAAATACTTTCTGCAAGACGTTACTTCGTTGAAAATTTGAATGCAAAACATCCTTATAAAATTGCATTGTGTGCGTATGTTGGTTTTCGAGCTTAATTATTCCTCGCCAAATGCCACTCCAAAAGTGATTTTTTTATTCAAACCAACTTCCTCCCTTTCCACTCATACGCCGGCTTCTGCGCTGCCAGCCCGAAAAAGCACACATAAAAAGGATAAATAATCTGTGTGATTGGAATGTAGAGAATCGATTTCTGCTTTTTAAGGAAAGTCAAAACGGAGCCGAGAAAAAGCCACTCCGGCAAGCATTTGGCAGATAACAAGCTTAGAAAAAAGTAGCCATCAACTAGTCCGAACGCAAAAAGCAATCCGCTTACGATCAGCGAAAAATTACAAGCGAAAATGTAAATAGCAAGCAACAGAGGCGTTTTGCTTTGATAATGTTTCCACTTACTCGCCCAGCGCTTCCGCTGCCGGAAGAAAGCCTGCCAGTTATCATGCGCCTTCGTCGTCACAGTCGCCCTTGGATCTTTTAAGAAATGAACCCCTTTCGGATATTTGGCTGCGATTTTGTGCATCAAAAATTCATCGTCACCCGAGGCAATGTGCCGCACGCCTTCAAATCCATCGACTTCAATAAACGCATTCTTTTCGTAAGCAAGGTTCGCCCCGTTGCATAAGGAAGGATAGCCAGCCGCAATGGCACTCGCGCCGCTGCCGATAAGGCTTGCGAATTCCACAGTCTGTAAATGATCGGTAAGCGTTGTTTCCTCAGAAAAGGTGACCGGTGCGCTGATTAACTTAGCATTTGTGGCCGCATAACAGGCTGCAATAGACTGTAACCATCCCGATTCTACGCGGCAATCGCCGTCGGTGGTGACGATTAAGTTGCCTTTTGCACGTGATATGGCCGTTTCAATCGACCGCTTTTTGGGAGAGGTCGTAGCCGTGTCGGGCAGCGTGATCAGATGAAGGTTGACCTGCGATTTGGCAGCCAGCGCCTGAACGATGGTAGCCGTCCGGTCGGTGGAGTTGTCGTCCATGATGAGCACTTCGAATTGCTCATGCGGGAAATGTTGCTTATCCAGATCATTGAGCAGCAAACCAATGTTATCCTCCTCATTCCGCACCGGGACAATGACCGTGATAAAGATCCGTTTATCAAACTTAAAAACACCCGATGGCTTGATCCGATTCCAGAAAAAGGTAAGAATGAATGTAAAGACAGAGTAACTCAAAATGACGAGCCAGAGTAGGGGAATCAGCCAGGAATTTATATAATGGGTTGTCATTGAATTAGTTATTGGAGCCTGAAAATTTCATCTTACTCCATTTATATTTCCAGATCAGGAAAATCCCGATCAGGATCGGTCCGAGCACATTGAGTATCCAAACCAAAAAAGTTGCCGCGATAATCTCGTCCGCAGGCAAATGATATTGTTTAAAAACCAGCAAAGCAGTGAATTCCCTCAGTCCCAGATCACCCAGCACATTGATAGCCGGGATCAGCGTTTTGGCCAGAAAAATCAACGAAACCGCAGAGGCGAGTTCAAGCGCAGGAACGGGAAAGTTGAAAAGGGATAGCGCCAGGACGAACTGGCTCAGGAACACGGCGTAACGCAGCGACCCATATAACGTAGAAACACCAATATCCCATGCAGCGTAATTGCCGATAATGCGAAGATAAGTGTGCATTTTCTGGAAAACTTTGCGCCTCGGATGCCAGTCGGTGAGTGGTTTGCGGAACTGTATAACCAAAATCCCGGAAATAATCACCACGGCAAGGACTACATTAATCACCTGTTTGCTTTGCAAAGAAAGCCCTATTTTTTCCTGCAAATGCAGCCAGCCCACCGCTCCGGCCACCACGGAAATGTAAAACTGAATGCCATTGGAAACAATCGCCGCCCCAATCGCTTCCAGCCGCCGGTCCGACTTCAATGCAGCCACGCGCCCGATGGTGTCGCCAAGCTGCGCCGGGGCCGCAACGCCAAATGCAAGGCCGGTTAATGTGCCCCGAAATGCGTCCCGGAAGCTGATATCAACCACTTTTTTGGCCAGTTTCTGCCATTTCAAACTTTCCAGCGCCCAGTTGACAGGCACCAGCAGCAGCATAAAAAACAAGATCGGGAAATGATCAATCACAAGGATATCATGAAAAACAGCGCCGACGTCGCCAATGCCTTTTTGCTCATTCCGGAATGTTTTGTAGATGTAACTCAGGATCAGGAGCGTGATGATGAGCTTGCCCAGCCAGAGGAGGTTTTGCAGGTTTCTTTTTTCTTTGGCAGGGGAGAGTTCCTTATCTTGCACCATGATTAAAATGCAGCAAACCGACGCTACCGAAAAAGTGATTATTGGAGTGGATCCCGGCACCCAGGTGATGGGTTACGGGGTGATTTCGGTGAAAGGCCAGCACATTACTTTGGTTCAATATGGTGTGATTCATCTGAGCAAATATACTACGCACGAGTTGAAGTTAAAGAAAATCTTTGAGCGCATCACCCAGCTCATCGAGGAATATCTGCCCGATGAAATGGCGATTGAAGATCCATTTTACGGCAAAAATCCGCAATCCATGCTCAAACTTGGCCGAGCGCAAGGCGTGGCGATGGCCGCCGCTCTCGCCAGGGACATTCCGATCGTCGAATATTCTCCCAAAAAGGTGAAGCAGTCGGTGACAGGCAGCGGAAGCGCTTCCAAGGAGCAGGTTGCCTATATGCTGGAAAAAATTCTGAACATGGAACTGAGCCGAGAATTCATGGACGCCACCGACGGAATCGCGATTGCCATTTGCCACCAATATCACGCCAATTCACCTGCTTCTGTTTCAACCGGCTCTTCCAAAAAATCCAAAAAAGGCGGCTGGGGCGCGTTTGTAAGCGAGAATCCGCAACGCGTTAAATAACCTCAGCGTACCATTCTCAGTGTTTTCGTCACATTGCCGGCTTTGAGCTGATAAATGTAAATCCCCGATGGAAGCAACTGCCCGTCAAGCTTCGCAATGTGCCAGCCCGCAGGAAATTTGCCGTCTGCTAATAATTTGATTTTTTGACCTTTAACATTAAATAGAGTCAATGTCATCTGTTCGTCGGCGGGGAGGAAAAAAGCAATGTCCGTGCTCGCACCAGCTGGGTTAGGAACATTCTGCATCAAAGTAACTTCATCAGGCCTGTTAGCATTGGGAGATGCCATGATTTTGAATGCAACACTTTCATTGCTAGTCACTTCCGGTTCTGTGGTTGCGGTTCTCAGCTGGTAAGTGCCGCCCATAATGTCTGCTGGAATCGTTAGGGTGTAAGCCCTGTCCGTCATGTTCACGCCGGTAATTTTTGTGATTGCGTTGTTGGCGGTGTTGCGCAGGACAAAGGTGGTTTCGTTATTTTTTCCAAAAGTCGTGTTTGTGGTCAGCGTCACGGTTATTTCTTCGCCGGCATCGTAGGATGCTTTGGGCTGGAAGCGCTGGAACTCGTTTTCCTGAAACGAGTGGATTTCGCCTCCGGTTGTAAGAATCAACAGCTTATCATTAAAAATAGTAATGTCAAACGGCTCTTTCAGTATATTCAGGCCATCGGCATAAGCGGTTGTTTTTTGGTCTTTATATTTGATCAATGCATGCGGCTCGTAATTCTGATCGGGATAACCGTAAGCAGCCGCCCACATTTGATTGTTTTTGTCAAAAATGATTTTTCGGATCATGTAACCTGGCAATGAGAAGAGCGGCTCCCAGGTTTCGGAATTTTTTCTCAGCTTCGAAACACCCCATTCACCATAGGCAAAAAGACTCTGCTGGCTGTCAAAAACAATGCCTGCAATGCCTGGATAACCGTTCAAATGAGGCTGCGGAGCCCAATGATTATCTTTAAATGAATAAACCAGCCCACCCTCCATCACCGCCCATACATTATCCGCGGCATCCGCTGCAACGCAAATCACGTGATTGCTGCCAAGGACATCCTGGCCGTAAAATGTCCATTCGCCATTCAGGAACCGCCCGACGCCGCGGTCAAATGTTTTGAAAAATATACCCGTTGAAGCGGTGATCACAAGCGGCGACAATTCGTCCGAGAAAAACTTTTCGTTTGCAAAACTTCTGTCATATGTTCCGTCGACCTTGCGTCTGAGCATTGCATTGAAGCTCATTGCGAAAACGTCATCCCATCTGGCGCCGAAAAAATGGATGGTGTTCGGGCTCTTGCCTTTTGTCGTTGCTATGGTGCTGGCTTGCCAGGTTTTGAGGTCTTTCGTTGTATAAAAGCCGTTGCTGAATTCGTAGACGTACAGTTTATCACCGGCATTATAAAAACGGTTTTTCAGCACACCATATCCATTTGAAGTAGAAAGCAGGTTTTTGGAAACCACGCCCAGGAATTCAAATCGCGAATCATCCCAATTGGTTTTTATTTCGAAACTTTTCCAGGCAGTGAAAATACCAGGCATATACTGCGCTCTGGTCCGACCAACATAAGCCTGGTTTTCCTGTAAGCCGGGTTGAAAAACACCCTTGTTGGCAAAAGCACCGTTCATTTCGCTGAGCGCAATGGAATCTTTGAAAATAACATTTTTGAATGCAGCGTCACTGGCAATCTCAATGCTCTGCCAAAACCCGGTGTGCATGGATGAGATGAGCGTCGAAACGGCGATAATGGGCTTCGCTGCTGTATTGGAAAGATTTGTAGCGGGCAACAACGTGGTGTTCCATGGTGGGAAGAAATACTGGGCATCAGTCCATTGGCTGAATACATTGTTCTTTTTCACCCGAAGCCGAACGGCATATCGTTCGGAGCCGCTGGGCCTGAGTATAATGTTGAAATGCTGGATTTTTCGGCTGGTAACGGGGAAATCATGATAGATAACACGATCATTCTGGTTCTTATCAATCATTTCAATCTGATAGGATTCGATGCCCTCGTATTGCTGTAAACGCCCGGAAAATAATCCATCATTTCTCCATAAAGCATTCATTAAGAGCGGTGAAGCAGATTTTTGGTTAAACGACGAGATAGAAAATGGCAATGTAGGCGACCATAATACAGCTTTTGGAATCTGCCCGGTGCCTACTCGCGCAAAATAAGATCCTTCGCCTTGCCCGGCGGATGTGAAATGTGACTGGGCAATCAATGTGTCCTCCACAATGTTGGTGAAAGCAGCATCGCTGGCAATCTGGAAGCGATATTGGTCTACACCAAAAGGTGTTTTCCAGCGAAATGAAGGCGTATTTGAGGCGTTTTGAGCGTCATCCTCATAAACGATCAGTGAATCCGGCGCGTTCGGGTTTGCCTGAATGGCATTTAGTCTGAAATTTCCATCCATATTGCCCTCGGCATAATTCCGCATCAGGTTCTGGCACAAAGGGTGAAAACGCAAAACAGACCGGCAATAGGACATCAGAGAACCATTGACAGATTCCTGATAGCCTTCTTCGCACTCCGAATTCGAACCTTCCAAAGTCGTACAGCGGTCGATCGGGCCTCCTGGCCACGAGCAGTTATGCGTATGCGGAGAGCCTAATGTGTGCCCAAGCTCATGACAAAGTAGGTCTACGGCAAGGTCAGGCATTTCGGGCCTTGGAAAATTGGAAGAACACATGCGATAGCCGCCATAAAACCAGCCATCCCGGCTCGAAAGGCTCACCACTGCGTCCCTCTCGTCATTTCGGTTGGATGCCCAGTAATTCTGAACATTGCCATAATACTGAAAATCCTCATCCAGGGCATACGGCTCGGGTTTGTCCCAGATCAGGATTGACGTGATGGTCAGTTTCACATTAATATCCCGCTCGAAAATAGCGGAGGCACGATTGATGAATTCGACGGCGCGCCTTGTAATCAGGGTCTTATCTCCGTCGTAGAGCATATATGTTTTATAATTAATGTCGAGGGCGAGCCTGTATTCCAGTTTTTGCTCATTGGCCGTTCTGGCGCGGGTGAGGTCTTTTACGCGAGCGAATTTTTGAAGCCGGGATGCTGATAATGAATCATTTGTGCCACAGACTGGAAGACTTTGCTGAGCCAAGGCTACATTACAAGCTGCCAGAAAAAGAAGGATCAGCCCAAGGTTTTTGGTAAAAAGTATTTTCATGGAACGAGGAGTTTTGCCAAAACGCAGGCCTGCGGAACAAACGGATGTTTTCATGTGCCCGTTTGCCTTAAAAATAGGACAATGTTCCCATCAATTTCGTTGCAACCGGCTTTTCCCCGAGATTAAAAAAATTTTAATGGTATTAAAGCAACATTTCATTTTACTAATCAAACGTTTGTTTAGTAAAATCAAACAAGCGTTTGATTTTTGTTTTGAGCCAGCGTAAATTTGCATCATCATTATCGGATAGCTAATACTAACAACTGTTAATGAGTCATTTAAATGGAATATAACACAAAGCAAATACAAATTATAGAAGTCGCTGAACGCCTGTTCGCCGACAAAGGGTTTGCGGGAACTTCGGTGCGGGACATCGCGCAGGAGGCCAATGTGAATGTGTCGATGATCTCCTATTATTTCGGATCCAAGGAAAAACTGATCGAGGCACTTTTTGCAATGCGGATGGGTGAGTCCCGCTCGCGGATGGAAACCTTGCTGAGTAACGAAGATCTAATCCCCATTCAGAAAATCAACATCCTGATAGACAGTGCTATTGACCGCCTGATGGGAAACCAATGCTTTCACAACATTATGATGCGCGAGCAGCTTTCCTCGGAACGCACGCCCACCATTTCGGAGCATATCAGGACTTTAAAAATGCGCAATATTCAATTGATGCAGAAGCTGATCGAGGAAGGACAAGCCCAGGGCGCATTTCGCAAGAACATTGACCTCAGCCTGATGACCACAACATTATATGGGACGATCAATTACGCAATCGCCACACAAGAATTTTACAAGCGTATCAATGGTCTGGAAGACATGGAAGAGGCTGAATTTCAGACGCATCTGAGAAGAAAGTTAAGCCAGCACTTAAAAAGTTTATTTAAATCAACAGTAACTAATGAACACCACAACCAGGACTAAAAGAATGGTTTTTGCGATCGCCAGCGTGTTCTGGCTCGCCGCAACCGCTCATTCGTTCGCCCAGGAACAGCGCAAGTTGACGCTGGAAGAAGCGATTGAAATGAGTTTACAAAACAGCAAACAGCTCAAACTAAGTCAGACCAACGTGGACCTTGCCGGTCTGAGTATTAAGCAGATCCGGGAGAATCAGTTGCCTAGTCTGAGCGTTTCGGGATCTTACCTGAGATTGAATTCTCCGAACATTAACCTCAAATTACCCAGGAACGGGAACGACAGCACGCAAACAAGTTCTCCCGAAGTGCACCAGGTAATGTACGGAATGGCGAGCGCATCTCTTCCGATTTTTTCAGGTTTCCGATTTAAATATGGCTTGGAATCAGCACATTACCTGGAACAGGCAGCTAAGCTGGACGCCGAAAACGACCGGGATGCCGTGATCCAGAACACCGTGGCAGCGTATAGCAATTTGTACAAAGCAAAAAAATCGGTGGATCTGGTTGCAGAGAACCTGTTGCGGGAACGTGAGCGCGTAGCGGAATTTACAAACCGTGAAAAAAACGGAATGCTGGCCAGAAACGATTTGATGAAAGCCAAATTACAGGAATCGAACATTGAGCTTGCCTTGCTGGACGCGGAAAACGATCTGAAAGTCACAACCATTAATATGAACCTCCTGCTGGGTATGCCTGAAAACACGGTGCTTGCAGCGGATTCGGCCAGTTTTATCACATTGAAGGAGGAAGGCATCGCGACGGAGTGGGAGCAAACGGCCATTTCTCACCGCAAAGATATTGCCGCAAATGGCATCCGTCAGAAGGCAGCAAACTCGGATATCAAGGTTGTTAGGGCGGATTTTTATCCCAATGTGGCCTTAACCGCCGGTTATGTGGCGCTCAGCATTCCAGGTGTCGCCACGATCCCAAATGCGATGAATGCGGGGATTGGCGTACGTTATGACATTGGTTCGCTTTGGAAATCGGGTGCAAAAATGGAGCAGGCCAAAACGAGAGTTTATCAGCTGAAAACGAATGAGCAGATCCTCCTGGACCGCATTCACCTGGAAGTCAACACGGCTTATTATAATTATGTTTTAAGCAAAAGAAAAATCGATGTGTACGCCAAGGCGGTGGAGCAAGCCAATGAAAATTACCGGATTACTAAAAATAAATACGATAACAGCCTGGTAACCACCACAGAATTACTCGATGCAGACGTGGCCCAGGTGCAATCCCGCATCAACTACGAAGCCGCCAAGGCCGACGCTATCGTAGCCTACAAAAAACTAGAACAATCAGCCGGAGTGATTAATTAAAATTCAACATCAGAAATGGAAACCAGACAAAATACATTGGAAACAGAGGAAGCTCCAAAAAAGAAAAGCTACACATTCGTGATCATTCTTTGCGTGCTGATTGCGATCGGCGGAACGTGGGGTTTTAACAAATACAACCACGGATTGCACCACGAAGAAACTGATGATGCGCAGATCGATGCGAACATTAGCCCTGTAATTCCCAGGATATCAGGTTATGTAACAGAAATTAAAGTAAAGGACAACCAAACCGTTAAAAAAGGCGACACATTAATCGTGCTTGACAACCGCGATCAGCTGATCAAGCTGGAACAGGCGAAAGCCGGACTGGCGGGATCGCAGGGAAGTTTGGTCGTAGCCAATGCAACCACGAATGCATCGCAGGCAAGCGGCATCACGTATCAGGCGAATGTGTCGATTGTAGAAGCGCAGATTGAAGAGGCGAAAGTGAATGTATGGCGGGCAAATCAGGATTTTACGCGTTACGAAAATCTGATCAAAGACCATTCGATCACGCAGCAGGAATATGAGCAGGCTTCTGCAACGAAACAAAAAGCGGAGCGTCAGCTGGCTGTTTTGGTGGCGCAGAAAAACGCAGCGGAACGTCAGGCAAAAGCAGCAGGAAGCCAGACTCGGGCAACTTCCGTGCAAACCAATGTTGCCAATGCAAACATTAAGGCACGCCAGGCAGAGATTGCCAATGCAGAGCTAAACCTTTCTTACACAGTCATTACGGCACCAACAGATGGCCGCGTTTCGAAAGTGAATGCGCAGGTGGGCCAGTTTTTACAGGCCGGTCAGTCGCTGTTCAGCATTATCTCCACTACGGAGCCCTGGGTTGTAGCGAACTTCAAAGAGACGCAGTTGACCAAAATGAAATTAGGACAACACGTGAAAATCCATGTGGATGCTTATCCGGATCATGAATTTGAAGCAAAAGTGGCTTCATTCTCGCCAGCAACAGGCGCAAGATTCGCTTTGCTTCCTCCTGATAATGCAAGTGGAAACTTTGTAAAAGTGGTGCAGCGTCTGCCGGTAAGAATTGAATTCACCCAGCCAAACGACCAGCGTATAGCAAAATTGAGACCGGGCATGAACGTGTTCGTGGATGTGGAATTGAACTAAGGATCAGCACACTGACCTTAAACCCAAATTAAATGGAATTACAGGAATCACTCGTCGAATATGGTTTCCGCAGGGTCATCATTACGATAACAGCTGTACTGTGCGCGTTGCTCGAAATCGTTGACACCACCATTGTCAATGTGGCGCTCAACGACATGCGGGGAAACCTGGGCGGTACATTATCCGAAGTGAGCTGGGTTATTACGGCTTATGCCATTGGTAATGTGATCATTGTGCCCATGACCAGCTGGCTTTCGCAGCAGTTTGGCCGCCGGAATTACTTTGCCGCTTCGATCATTATTTTTACGGTTGCCTCCTTTCTTTGCGGCAATGCGAACAACATCTGGGAACTTGTATTTTTCAGATTGATACAAGGATTAGGCGGCGGCGCATTGCTCGTAACCGCACAAACACTGATCACCGAAAGTTACCCGCCCGAAAAGCGCGGGATCGCGCAGGCCATTTACGGTCTGGGTGTGATCGTGGGTCCAACATTGGGCCCGCCGCTAGGAGGTTACATTGTGGATCATTACAGCTGGCCGTACATTTTTTACATCAACATTCCGCTCGGCATCATTGCCGCCATGCTGACTTTGCAATTTGTTAGAAGTCCAAGGTTTTCGCAAAAGAAAGCAGCGAATGAAATCGATTACTGGGGCATTGTGCTGCTGGCCGTTGCCGTAGGTTCGCTCCAATATGTGTTGGAAAAAGGGCAGGAAGAAGACTGGTTCAATGACGAAATCATCATTCTGTTAACGGTAACCTCTGTTTTTGGCTTCTTTTTCTTTATCTGGCGAGAATGGACTTATAAAAATCCGATCGTTAACCTCCGCGTTTTAGCGAATGGAAACCTGCGCGTCGGAACCATTTTATCCTTCATTCTCGGGTTCGGATTATATGGTTCAACTTTCATCATTCCTTTGTACACGCAGGCTACATTAGGCTGGACGGCGACGCAATCGGGGATGTTGATGGTGCCCGCGGCGATTGTTACGGCCATGATGATGCCCATTGTGGGTCAGCTCATTCAGCGCGGTGTGAAGCAGCAATATCTGGTTTCGGCCGGGATGGTCTTCTTCTTTATATACAGTTACTGGGGTTACCTCATTCTTACGCCCGACACCGGAAAAGATGCGTTTTTTAACATGCTGATCGTGCGTGGAATTGGCTTAGGATTACTATTCGTGCCAATAACAACATTAGCCTTATCGACATTAAAAGGAAGGGAAATCGGTGAAGGAGCCGCATTTACCGGAATGATGCGGCAGCTGGGCGGTTCGTTTGGCGTGGCGGTGATCACAACTTACCTGGCCCGCCAGAATATGCTGCACCGTAATGATCTTGTGAGCAAGCTGGACATCAATAATCCGTCTGTCATGCAGCGTGTCGAAGGTTTGAAACAATCATTTATGGCCAAGGGAATGCCAGCGGATGTGGCGCTGAAAAGCGGTTACAAGATCCTGGACTATACGGTCACAAAACAGGCGCAGGTAATGTCCTACATGGACGTGTTTCTTTATCTGGGACTCATGTTCCTCATCTGCGTCCCCTTCGTACTCTGGACCAAAAGCGGCAAAACCAAGGTTGATCCATCATCTGTACATTAAGATTTCAAGTGTAGTGGTAATATTGCAGAAGCTTCCCGGGTTTGGGAAGCTTCTCTTTTTTTTGGGGGTATATCAAATCAGGCACGTGCGAAGCTCGTTTGCCGTTTCCGATAATTAATGTTTTTATTTGCCAATTCATTAAAACATTTGCCGTGCATCCAACAAACACACTCCCGCCTGCTACTAACTGGGTAACCGCTGCCATTACCAAGATTGAGGCGGATTATCAGCGGTCGGCGGATACGCATTTGATTCCTTTGCAATTGCCTGCTTTTGAAGGGGTTGATTTTTATTTTAAGGACGAATCGACGCATCCTTCGGGGAGCTTGAAGCACCGGTTGTCGCGGTCGCTGTTTTTGTATGGGCTTTGTAATGGCTGGATTCATGAGGGGACGACGGTTGTGGAGGCATCGAGTGGCTCTACTGCGGTTTCGGAAGCCTATTTTGCGCGGTTACTGGGTTTGCCATTCATTGCGGTAATGCCTAAAACGACAAGCCAGGACAAGGTGCAGGCAATTGAATTTTATGGCGGGAAATGTCATTTTGTAAACCATCCTGCCGAGGTTTATGACGTTTCCAGGCGCGTTGCAGAGGAAAATAATGGTCATTTTATGGACCAATTCACTTATGCGGAACGGGCAACCGACTGGCGGGGGAACAACAACATTGCGGAATCGATTTTCCGGCAAATGCAGTTTGAAGCGCACCCGGTCCCGACCTGGATCGTTGTAGGCGCGGGAACTGGCGGGACTTCGGCGACATTGGGCCGTTATGTGCGTTACGAGCGTTATGCGAGCCGGATTTGTGTGGTGGACCCGGAAAATTCAGTTTTTTACGATTGCTGGCAAACCAATGATCCGGGCGTTTGCAGCGATTTTGGATCACGGATTGAGGGCATTGGCCGGCCGAGGGTGGAGCCTTCTTTTATTGCAACCGTGGTGGACCATATGATCCGCGTGCCGGATGCGGCGAGTTTTGCAGCGATGAAAACATTGTCCAAACTCTTGAACAGAAGGGTAGGCGGTTCCACGGGGACTAATTTCTGGGGCGCACTGCAACTGGCGCAGGAAATGAAGGAGCAGGATTTGAAAGGTTCGATCGTCACGCTGATCTGCGACTCGGGTGAGCGTTACCAGGACACTTACTATAATGATGCATGGCTGTCGAAAAATGGTTTCCTCGATGCGGTTCAGGAAGAGGAGCGGCGATTGGCCAGCGTAACCGGGTTATGTTAAAAGTGCCTACTTTTGCGCTGAATTATCCGAAATGACGTGCACCAGAATTATTATTTCTTAAAACAGCTTGCCCCGGCCTTGCATCAGCAACTGGCCGGAAAAACCTTTATTGAAGCTTTCAGTCAGGAAAAAGACGAAATTATCCTCGTGTTCGACTCTTCCGTGAGCGACGAAAATCTGGTTGCCCCATTTTTTATCAAAGCCACATTAAGATCCAATTTCGCTTGCCTGAGCTTCCCGGATAGTTTCGATCGGGCACGCCGAAATAGCGTTAATCTTTTCACTGATTTTCAAAATCAAAAAGTAGATCTTGTTCAGGTTTATTTAAATGAACGCGCAATTCAGATTAGTTTTCAGGATGGTAAAAAGCTGGTCTTCAAGCTTTTCGGTAACCGGTCTAATCTGATTGCGTTGAATGAAGCAGGCGCTGCCACACAGCTTTTTAATAACAAACTTCCGGCGGATAAATCGATCACATCCGAATCACTCAACCGCGACATTGACCAGACTTACGAAGCATTTATCCAGAATAATGAGCGTTTCGAAACCTTATTTCCAACATTCGGAAAGCTGGTAAATGCTTATTTGACAGAAAAAATAAGTGGTTTAAATGATGCCGCAGAGAAGTGGAACATTATTCAGCAGACACTAACGAAACTGAATGCGCCGCCTTATTATTTAACTAAAATCGAGCTCGTTCCGACGCTTTCACTTTTGCCCGCTGGCGACATTGTTTCCGAATATAATGATCCTATTGAGGCGCTGAATGGTTTTTATCTGGCCTATATCCGGCTAAGCGGTATTGAGAAGGAAAAGGCGGACATCATTCGCATGCTGAAAAAAAGGCTTTCGCAGACGGATAATTATTTAGAAAATACATTTAAAAAACTCGTCGAGCTGGAAGAAGCCACCAAGAATGATGAGATTGGTAACATTATCATGGCCCATCTCCACGCCATTCCCGAGCGCACCGAAAAAATAGAACTCTTCGATTTCTACCGCGACCAGCCCATCACTATTAAGCTCAAAAAGGATCTTACCGCCCAGAAAAACGCAGAAGGTTATTACAGAAAGGCTAAAAATGAGAAAATAGAATTAGGCAGACTGAACGACAGCCTCGCCGCCAGGGAAACGGAGCGTCAGAATCTGGCCAGACATTTAACTGCAATTGAAGCAATCGAGTCCTTGCGGGAACTGCGGGGTTACATTAAAACCCATGGCCTCGACCAGACAAAAGCCGTTGCAACGGCCACGGATCTTTTTAAAAAAGTGGAATTCATGGGTTACACCATCCTGATCGGCCGCAATGCGAAGAACAATGATGTGTTGACCAAACAATTTGCTTCCAAAGACGACCTTTGGCTGCATGCTAAGGACGTTACCGGCTCGCATGTGGTCGTCAAAAACCAGCCTGGACGCAATTTTCCGGCATTAGTAATCGAGCGGGCAGCCGAATTAGCGGCTTTTTATTCCAAAAGAAAGAACGATTCGCTGTGCCCGGTGATCTACACGCCCAAGAAATTTGTGCGTAAACCAAAGGGCTTGCCGGAGGGCGCCGTGGTGATTGATAAGGAAAGTGTGGTGATGGTGGAGGCGAAAGGGGAATAGGCGATTTATTCTTTTTAAAATCAAGTTTTTAGTGCGTGAATCCCGAAAACGGGCTTTGATAAGTCTTGCGATATGACGAACTTCGTGTGAAAATTGAGAACAGGAATTTTAGTGCAGAATGCTTGAAAGTCGTCGCTTTGTCATCATTGGTTTTTTTGCGTTAGTAGGTCTCATCTACTTATTTCGACTTTTCTACTTGCAGGTTCTGGACGAAAGTTATTCCATCGAATCGTCCAGCAACTCCATTAAGCGCGTTATCGAAATTCCCTTCCGGGGCCAGATTTACGATCGCACAGGAAAGCTCATCGTTTATAACACGCCCGTTTATGATTTATTGGTCACGCCTTACAAGGCGAGAGTCGACGATACGCTGCGTTTTTGCCAGGTTTTGGGCATAGAGCGCCGCGATTTTGACAGCTTAATGAACGCCGCAAGCGCATATAGCCGAGTAAAACCATCCTTGTTTCTTCGCCAGTTGTCCAAAGAGGATTTTGCCTCTATTCAGGACATTATGGTCGATTATTCGGGTTTTGAATTTGCTAAAAGCTCCCTGCGTACGTATACAGCGCCTACACTTGCGAACACGCTGGGTTATGTGAGTGAGATCACGAGAGGCCAGCTGGAAAAGCAGGAAGAGCCTTACTACCGCCAGAGCGACTACATTGGACAGAGCGGGATCGAGAAAATTTATGAAAATGAACTGCGTGGTAAACGCGGAACGAAGTTCGTGATGCAGAATGTGAGCGGCGTTTACAAAGGTCCGTGGAAAGGCGGCGAGCTGGACACGATGGCCGTTGCGGGCGACAATCTCTATTCGGGAATCGACCTGGAGGTGCAGCAATATGCAGATAGTCTGATGGTTAACAAAGTGGGTAGCGTTGTAGCGATTGAGCCGAAGACGGGGCAGATCATTTCCATGGTTTCCGCGCCGACTTATGATCCGAACATTCTGGCAAGCCGCTATTTTTCCAAAAACTATGCTGCACTGGCGCGAAACCCTTATAAACCACTCTTCAACAGACCGGTTATGGCGAGTTACCGTCCGGGGTCTACATTCAAGTTGATCCAGGCTTTGATCGGTTTGCAGGAAGGTGTGATCACGCCGGAAAGTGGTTTTACGCATGCCAACTGCCCGGTGGGCTGCCACAATCACCCGGCAACCGGAACCGTCGCCTTGGGCGTTATGCACTCTTGTAACCCGTATTTTTACAATGTTTTCAGGAGAATTATTTATAAAAACAACATTCAAAATACATTCAAAGCCTCGGCCGTCGGGCTGGACGCATGGCATGATGCGATCAGTAAATTTGGGATTGGACAAAGGTTGGGGATTGACCTTCCGAGTGAATACAAGGGGAACTTGCCAAATAAAAAATACTATGACCGCTTCTATGGCGAATATCGCTGGAAATTCTCCAACATTTATTCCCTGAGCATTGGCGAAGGCGAGTTGCTGATCACGCCGTTAAAAATGGCCAATGTGGCCGCGATCATTGCGAACAAAGGTTATTTCTATACCCCGCACGTGATCCATGGCATTGGTGATGCGAAAAAAGTGAACCCTGAATTTTTGGTAAGACATGAGACGGGCGTTGATGCCCACAATTTTGATCCGGTTATTGAAGGAATGATCGGCGCGGTGGAAGGCGGAACGGCCCGCCGGTCGCGTGTTGAGGGGATTACCATTGCAGGTAAGACCGGGACTTCGCAGAACAAACGCGGGGATGACCACTCGATCTTCATAGCCTTCGCGCCGGTTGAAAACCCAAAAATCGCAATCGCTGTATTTGTTGAAAATGCAGGAGCAGGAGGTTCGGCAGCAGCGCCGATCGCTAACCTTATCATTGAGAAATATCTGACCAGGAAGGTTACCAATAAAGCACTGGAAGAACGGATGTTCAAAGCCGACTTGATGAGCAAAGTAATCCTGCCCGGACAGAAAAAACCGATCTCAGTCGATTCGTTAAAGAAAAAGCTGATCACTGCGGATTCGGCTAAAAAAATACCGATTACGAAGTCAGTCACTGCACCTAAGAAACAATAACCAAAGACTTAAAATGGCTGAAAATAAGCCCATAACGAAGAATGTTGACTGGATGGTGGTGCTTATCTACATCGCTTGTCTGGGGATTGGCTGGGTGAACATTTACGCGGCCGTTTACAACCCGGAGGTGAATATGAGCATGTTCGATTTGGGGAACAATGCTGGAAAGCAGCTGATGTGGATCGGGACCGCAGCCGTGCTGATCATTTGTATTCTGGTAATTGATTACAAATTTTACGAGACTTTTTCTTTCATTATATATGCGGTTATTGTTTTCCTGCTGATTGTCGTCTTGTTTGCCGGGTCCAACATTAATGGATCGCGCTCCTGGATCAAATTTGGCGCTTTTTCGCTTCAACCTGCGGAATTTTCCAAGCTGGCGATCAGTCTGGCGATTTCCAAATATCTGAGTGATCCGGCGATCAGCCTTACGCGCAAGCTCAAAGATTATTATCCCATTATGGGAATCATTGCACTGCCTGCATTTCTGATCCTTTTGTCTAATGAAACGGGCTCTATGCTCGTTTTTGCTTCATTTGCCATCGTGCTTTACCGTGAGGGAATGCCCGGATTTATTCCGGCTATCGGGATGGTTACGGCGGCTTTGCTGATCATTACATTGCTTTTTGTGAAGTGGTATATCGCAGCGGTGATCATTGTGATTGCAGGTCTGGCAATCTGGCTGATGCCGGTGATGACGCGTAGGCGGGGTGGACTTTGGGCCACGATCATTATTGCATTTGTCATGATCGGGATCGTGTTCGGGGTGGACTTTTTTATGAATAATGTCCTTCAAAAACACCAGAGAGGCCGTATTATGGTTCTTCTGGATCCTGATTCCGATCCGCGCGGCATTGGCTGGAACGTAATCCAATCCAAGATTGCAATCGGCTCAGGCGGATTTTCGGGGAAAGGCTTTTTGCAGGGAACGCAGACTAAATTCGACTTCGTACCCGAGCAAAGCACTGACTTTATATTCTGTACAGTAGGCGAGGAGCACGGCTTTATCGGCTCGGCAGTCGTTGTTGTGCTTTTTGTTTCATTAATCGCCAGGCTTGTCGTGCTCGCAGAACGACAGCGAAGCCGTTTCGCGCGGGTGTATGGCTATTGCGTGGCCGGGATCATTTTCTTCCACTTCATGGTCAATGTCGGCATGACAATCGGGCTGATGCCCGTAATCGGGATCCCGCTGCCCTTTTTCAGTTACGGCGGTTCCTCACTCTGGTCATTCTCAATACTGCTTTTTGTATTCCTGAAAATCGACGCGCAGCGTCCGTTTACTTTGTCGCGGGGGTGAAATAATTTTGAATGATTAAATTTTCCCCGCCGCTAAAATCAGCAACACCCAACCCACTATCAACGCCACGCCTCCAATAGGCGCGGTGGCGCCAAATTTGGTGATGCCGGTGAAGCAAATGGCGTAAAGCGAGCCTGAAAAAATGATTACGCCGATGGCGAATGCATTGCCCGACCAACCTAGTAATTTGATAGCATCTGTGCCTGCCCGTTGCATAAGCAATCCTACCAAAACCATGGCTATGGCGTGGTAAAACTGGTATTTTACGGCTGTTTCAAAAGTTTCACTCCTGCCGGATGCTTCGAGCATTCCCTTCAATGCATGTGCCCCGAATGCGCCCAGGGCAACCGCAAGCGCACCCAAAATTCCACCGGCCTGAATCATGAATTTCATAGTATTTTGTATTAATCTGGATAATTGAAAATGAGGTCCGCGCTGCACTTTGGCCCGCAAAATCGGGGCCATGCAGCCCGGTAAAGTTATGCCCGGAATGCAGCGTAACCAACTCTTTGTTTCAATTTTATTATCTTGCGAGCTTGTAAAGGCGGATTGGACGTTGCCGCACATTGTAGATTATACTTAGCAAATGACTTTAAAAAGTTTTATAGCGCTCTGGACTCATCGTTATTACAAATACACACACATTGGTAAAGCGCACCTGCTTGGTTATCAGGCTTATTTACATTTCAAAGGTGTCAAAGGCAAATTAAAAAAAGGTCAGAAGCTGATCGCGATCATCCGTACGGAGCATTTCGGGGATATTGTGGCAGCGGAACCCATCTCCCGTTACGTGCGGTCACTGCATCCTGATGCGCACATTGTCTGGTTTGTAAAGCCCTCGTTCAGCGAACTGGTCGCGCATAATGCTTCTATTGATGAAATTTTCAGGGAATTTTGTGTGACCCAACGTAAAACATTGCTGGATACAGGCATTTTTGACGAGGTTATACAACTGCAATTCACAAACAACAACCATTGTCCCAAATGCCAGGTTTTTGTTGATAATCCGGTTGCAGCGCGACGTAACATCAACATTTACAATTATTTCAACTATGGCAATCTGCTGGAAGTTTTTGCGCAAACGGGTGATTTGATTCCTGAGAAAGCTACATTTCCTGCGGATGATAAGCCGAAACTTTATTTACAGGAAAGTCATCGGCAAAAAGTGGATTCCCTAAATTTAAAAGAACCCTTTATTGTCCTGCATTGCCAATCCAATTACGCGCCAAAGGACTGGCCTGCCGAAAAGTGGGAGCAGCTGGTGCAGTGGCTTGCAGATAATTATCTTTATCAAATTGTTGAAATCGGCTTGAAAAGCAATTTGAACGTGAGTACAAGAGTCTATCGCAACCTGTGCGGGCAACTGAGCATTCTGGAAACGGCCGAGGTGATCCGCCGCGCTTCTTATTTTATCGGGCTGGACAGCGGACCTTCGCATTTGGGTAATGCTTCGGGCACTTTTGGGGTGATTTTGATGGGTTCGCTGAATGATTTTCCTGAGTATAATCCATATTCGGGCGGTTATGGAAGTCAGGAAAATGCTGTTTTCGTGCGGCAAAAGGGCCTTCCGTGCGCACAGCTTTCGTTTGACTTCGTTCGGGACAAAGTGGCTGGCGTAATCCCTTTACCTTGACCCAAAAATAGAACTTCCGACCCGGATCAATGTGCTGCCTTCTTCCATCGCGATCGTGTAGTCCGCACTCATGCCCATGGAGAGTTCCTGCATGCTAACCTGCTCATTCTGATAGGACTTGAAGGATTCAAACAGTGTTTTCAATCCCTTGAATTCGGCACGAACAACTTGTTCATCCTCCGTGTTGGAAGCCATTCCCATCAGGCCTGCAATGCGGATATTTTGTAGGTCCGAAAGCTCCGGCGATGTAATAATCTCCCGAGCTTCTTCTTCCGAAAGTCCAAATTTTGTTTCTTCCTGCGCGATAAAAATTTGAAGCAGGCACGGAATGATCCGGTCGTTTTTAGCAGCTTCCTTATTAATTTCTTTCAGCAACTTGAAACTGTCAACCGAATGGACCAGAGTCACATAAGGAGCCATGTATTTTACCTTGTTGGTTTGCAAATGACCGATCATGTGCCACTCAATGTCTTTCGGCAAGGCCTCGTATTTGGCAGTCATTTCCTGGACCTTATTTTCTCCAAAACGCTTGCAGCCAGCGTTATAAGCTTCCATGAGAACTTCTTCGGGCTTGGTTTTTGTTACTGCAATTAAACGCGTTTCCTGTTTTAATCCTTTTTCTATTTGGGCAATGTTGTCAGCAATTGTTGGCATTTTGAGATTCTAATTTTTTGATAATTAAAGGATTAAAGAAACAAATTCACCGCAGGCGCTTAGAAATAGATGTTAACATATTTCAAAATTGAAAAAAACATAGTTCTTTTACCAACGAATTAAAAAATATAACCTTCTGTATGGACTATAATCAGGAACAAAAGCAAGACAGGAAAACCCTTCTATGGGCCGCTTTGGCCGTATTGCTATTGCTTAATTTGGTGCTTGTTTATTTTATCTATCACGAAAAACAGGAAAATCTCGCTAAGGATGACATTATAACTGCTAAAACAGAGGAAGTTCTCTTTATCAAAACCAAGCTCGATTCCATTTCGCAGGAGCTGGACATTAAGATCGCAGAAATCCAGAAACTGGGCGGAAGTGTGGATTCCTTGATGGCAATGAAGCTGCAACTTGAAAAGGATAAGCAGGAATTAAAGAATATGAGCAGTTATTCTGCTTCTGGTTATAACAAGAAGATCAAGGGTTACGAAAATGTGTTGAACGAAAAAGACACGGAAATCGCCCAGCTAAGGCAGGAATTAGGAATTGCAACAACGAAAAATCAGGAGTTGAATGAGAAGGTAACCGGGCTGGAATCCGAGAAGCAGTTGCTTGCAGATTCTGTGACTAATTATTCTGTTCAAAATAGGGAACTGGCTGAGAAAGTGAGCATTGCTTCCGCATTAAGGGCTGAAAATCTGACGGTTAATGCAGTTTCGGCAAGAGGAAAAGAGCGCGAAGGCGGAAAATACAAGGCAAAACGCATTGATAAGCTGCGTGTAAATTTCTCACTGGCGCCAAATGCTGTTGCCAAGCAGAATGAAAAAGAAATGTATCTGCGTATCCTGGATCCGGACGGAGCGGTTTTATCCGATATGGCCACAGGTTCGGGATCGTTTATCCACGACGGTAAAGAGTTGATTTACAGCTCACGCCAGACTGTCAATTTCACAAACAGCGGCCAGTCGGTGGATATTTTATACGGACGCGGCGGCATTCCTTTGAAAGATGGCAAATATGCTATCGAGGTTTACAGTGAAGGATTTAAAATAGGGCAGGGCGACTTCGAAGTGAAGTAACGAGGCTGAATAACTTGAATTTAAGTAAGATCAGGGCTTGGAATTATGGATTTCAAGCCCTATTTTTGCACCCTCATTTTGGTATGACCCAAAGTGAGGGTTTTTATTTTACATTATATAATTAATCAATTACCGTATGTCTAAGCAATATGAAACGGTGTTCATTCTAACTCCCATTTTGTCTGAGGCCCAGGCAAAGGACGCCGTTGAAAAATTCACGACAATCATCACCGCAAATGGTGGATCGATTGTACATGAAGAAAATTGGGGATTGCGCAAGCTGGCCTACCCCATCCAAAAGAAAAACTCAGGTTTCTATCATGTTGTAGAATATACAGCAAATGAAGGAAACGTGGTTGACGTTTTGGAGACCGAATTCCGTCGTGACGAGCGCATCTTGCGTTTTATGACAATCGCCCTGGATAAGCATTCAATTGCTTACAACGAGAAAAAACGTAAGGGTCTGGTTGGAAGAAAAAGAGAAGAGTCAACTGAGTCTAAAACCGAAAACGCATAAGCTATGTCACTAGTAAACGAACCGGTTGAAAAAAACAATAACCGTAAGAAATATTGCCGTTTTAAGAAAGCAGGCATTAAATATATCGACTACAAGAATCCGGATTTCTTATTGAAACTGGTGAATGAGCAAGGTAAGATCTTGCCACGCCGCCTTACAGGAACAAGCTTGAAATATCAACGCAAAGTTTCTCAGGCAATTAAAAGAGCGCGTCACTTGGCTTTATTGCCTTTTGTTGCTGATCAATTGAAATAATATAGAAAGAGCTACAAACAATGGAAATCATACTTATAACGGATATCGCAGGTGTAGGTTATAAAAACGACATCGTTACTGTGAAAGCAGGTTACGGTCGTAACTACCTTATCCCTCAGGGTTTTGCATTATTGGCGAATGCCTCTAACCGCAAAATCGTTGCTGAAAACGTGCGTCAGGCTTCGCACAAAGCTGAAAAGCTGAAAAAGGACGCAGAAGAAATTGCAGCAGCAATCGGCGATCTTACAATCGATATCAAAACTGTGGTAGGAGAAAGCGGCCGTATCTTCGGACGTGTTACCAACACACAAGTTGCTGATGTCCTTAAAGCAAAAGGTTTCAATATCGACCGCAAGAAAATTACTTTGGATGATGTTAAATCCATCGGAACTTACTCTGCAACAATCGATTTGCATAAAGAAGTGAAACACAAAATCGCCCTGAACGTTATCGCGCAGGAAGATTAATCACTTCAACAAGACATAAAAAAAGCAGCCCCAAAAGGCTGCTTTTTTTATGTCTGATCTGCATCAGGGTGCCGGGATTCTCAAAACCTGGCCTGGATATATCTTATCCGGATGGGTCAGCATAGGTTTGTTTGCTTCAAAAATGATCGGATACTTCATCATATCGCCATACACTTCCTTCGCTATTTTGGAGAGCGTGTCGCCTTTTTCCACAGTGTGATAAGTTGCTTCGGGAGCCGGCGTTGCCACTTTCAAGCGGTTGTCCACCACTTCCACGCCTTCAACATTCCCTACTGCAAGGGCTATCTTTTCTGCATCTTCCTGCTGAGCCACTTCGCCTTCTATGGTCACCGTGTCACCGGATGTTTTGACTGTCAAATTGTTATACACGAGCCCGAGTGCTTTTACGTGCGCTAGGAGCGCGCTGGCGCGTAATGGTTCTGCTTCCGGCGTGGGAACAGCAGTTTCTTCTTTTTTGAAAACTTTTTCTCCTACGCCTTTAAGAAACGATAGTAAGCCCATGTTTTAGTTGGTTTATGTGAACAGATAACTGTAATGCGGTCGTTGACGCACATTATAATGCTGATGTTGCAATTATTATACCAAACTTTTTCAAAGCAAACTTCAAAAGACCGTCCGGCACCGGCCAGTTTTAATGCCTGACTTTGTACTTTTGCAACAGGTCAATCAAATGCTGGATATACTGCCAATCAATGGATCGTAACGCATCGCTGGATAAATTAAGAAGTGAAGAATTTGATATTTGTATCATCGGAGCAGGGGCAAGCGGGGCTGGTTGTGCATTGGATGCCGTTTTACGGGGTTATAAAGTCGCTATTATCGATAAAAAGGATTTCGCATCAGAGACCTCATCCCGTTCCACCAAGCTGATCCACGGCGGTGTCCGTTATCTCGAACAGGCATTTAAAAAATTAGATTTTGCGCAGCTCAAACAGGTCCGTCACGGCTTGGAAGAGCGTCATACCGTTCTTAAAAATGCACCGCATCTGGCGCGCCCATTGGCATTAATGACGCCTGTGAGTTCTTGGTTTGAGGGTTTGTATTTTAAAATTGGGCTGCAACTTTATGATACATTTGCCACCAACGATTCGCTTCCTAAAAGCAAATGGCTTTCAAAAAAGGAAGTGCTCAATAAAATTCCAACCCTGAACAGCAAGAAGCTCCACAGCGGCGTGCTGTATTACGATGGCCAGCTCGACGATGCGCGTTATTGTCTCGCTCTGGTGCAGTCGGCTTCGGAAGCGGGCGGTGTTGCGGCTAATTACCTGGATGTTACAGGTTTCACAAAAAATGATTTGGGCAAGCTTGTTGGTGTTCAGGTTAAGGATACGCAGCAAGGAGCTGAATTTATTATCAAATCAAAGCTCGTTATCAATTGCACTGGGCCGTTTTCGGACAAGATCAGGTTACTGGCCAACCCCGCATTGCCAGAGCGGCTTCGTCCCAGCAAAGGCGTTCACGTAGTGCTGCCCTATGACACATTGAATAGCGAGTATGCCATGCTCATTCCCAAAACATCGGACGGACGCGTAGTTTTTGCTATTCCCTTTGAAGGCGCCATGATGATCGGGACCACGGATACGGAATCGGATAGTATTGATTCTGAGGCTACATTGAATGAATCGGAAAAAAAATATCTGGTTGACACGCTGAACCCATTCCTGGCGACTCCCATTGACATCACAACATTGAAAGCGGGTTTTGGCGGACTGCGCCCGCTGCTCGCAGCTGATCCTTCCAAATCCACAAAAAGCCTCGTCAGAGACCATGAAGTTGAAGTGGATGCTACAAGCGGGTTGCTGAGTCTGCTGGGTGGAAAATGGACGACTTACCGGTTAATGGCCAAGGATACGATCGATGAAGCTGACGCGATCTTTTCCAAAAGAAATGAATGTCTTACTGCTAACCATACGCTTGCCGGCGGGGAGCATTATGATGCTTCCTTATCCGGAGTGCTTACCACTAAATACGCATTACCGGAAGACGTGTCCTTGCATCTGGTTAGAAAATACGGTTCCCGGGCAACATTGGTTGCGGAGTTAACAGCGACTGACATTTCCTCAAAAGAAAGGCTCAGCGCTTCCTATCCCTACATCAGGGCGGAAGTAACTTACACGGTCCGGAATGAAATGGTCATCACGCCGCGCGACTTTCTGGCGCGCAGGGTAAGGCTGGAAATTACCGATTGGAAAGAAACCTTAAACTGCTTACCTGTTGTTGCAAACCTGATGGCACGGGAATTGAATTGGGATGAAAGCGAAACGCAAAGACAAATCGATGACTATGCGTTTCAGCTCAAACAATTCATTGCCGACGCCGGCAACTAACTCACATTAAATCCCGAATGTACGTAACCGACTTAGCCTGCATCTCACCTCAGTTTACCTTTGACAATGCCTTCTTTGAGGAAAAGATAAAAGTGCATCACGGCAATCGTTACGCGGCCATTGAACCGGATTACGGGCAATTAATCCCCGCAAGCTTGCTGCGCAGAATGGGCAAAGCCGTTCGGATGGGCGTAGGGGCGGGCTTGCCGCTGATCCGGAAATCCGATATGGACGGGATTATTCTCGGCACAGCGAATGGCGGGTTGGGCGATTGCCTTAAATTCCTGAACCAGATCGTTGACTACGATGAAGGCACATTAACACCCACTCATTTTGTCCAGAGCACGCCTAACGCAGTCGCAGGCAATCTTGCTTTAATGAGCAAGGTAACGGGCTATAATACAACGCATGTGCACAAAGGATTGGCTTTCGAAGCTGCGTTATTGGATGCAATGATGGTTTTGGAAGAAAAAAAACTGCGGCGCGTGCTGGTCGGCAGTGTGGAGGAGATTTCTGATTATAACCATAACATTGATTTCTTAAACGGTCATTTTAAAACGGAAGACATTACGTCAACTGATTTGCTGACAGCCGATTCTCCCGGGTCCGTTAATGGGGAAGGGGCGACGATGTTCGTGGTGGAGTCTTCAAGAAGCGAAGGAACACTGGCGCGGATTGTGGATGTGGATCAGATCAATAACCCAAAAAATAGCGACCTGGAAGAGAAGCTGGATCACTTTCTGGAACGAAACGGGCTCGCACGTCACGATATCGATACTTTGATGCTGGGCATCAGCGGGGATAACCGCACAGACCATTTGTACGCAGATTTTCGTAAGAAATTTTTCCCGGACAGCAGCAGCTACACTTATAAGAATATGGTTGGGGACTATCCAACTGCTTCGGCTTTTGCAACCTGGATGGCCGTAAAAATGCTTTCAGGCCACCCAGTTCCTTCACAATGTATTCACCAAAATCCAAAAGTCGAAAAAGCGAATAATGTGCTGATTTACAATCATTATAAGGCCGTTCAGCACAGTTTTATTCTGCTCACTCCGTAGCGCCTTTCAATTTGGATTTTAGATTTTTCTCCTCCATTTTAATCACTTTGGCAAGCGTAGGTAGAATTGTATCATGCTTTTTTACAAAAGGATTGGACTGGTCCCAGACATAACCTGCAAGCACCGAGCAAATCTGTTTTTTAATGTCGTTATTAATTTGGTCTGTGAATACAATGGTTTGAAAATGACCACTGTACCAGCCGGTAACATAGCTTCTGAAAACGTTGATCCCGCGTTGGATCACTTTTTCGTATTCATTTTCCCAATCCACCGTTTCACCCTGCAGATGCTTGTGCGTCATTTTTGCAGAAAGCAATCCCGAAGCAGTTGCGAATGTTACGCCGGATGAAAAGATCGGGTCGAGAAATTCGGTGCTGTTTCCGGAAAGCACAAATCCTTCCCCGAACATTTTGGTGACGCCAATGGAATAGCCCAGGATGTGCCGCGGCTCAAATTTCAATTCCGAATCCTTAAAGCGGCCTGCAAGATCCTCAAATTCACGAATGAAAGTCTTATAAGCTTCTCCACCGTTCTCAGCCATTTCCGTAATCTTTTCCCTGTCGCCAACAATGCCTACCGAAGTGGAGCCATCGGAGAACGGAATGGCCCATATCCACGATTTGTTGTTGTCAAAAGAATGCACGAAGATGTTGTTACTGGTCGTTTCCGTGCGGTTTTTATCTTCCAAATGTGAGAAAATTGCGCCTCTCGGACTGAATGCAGAGGGTTTGCTCAAATTAAACAGCCGCGGAAGCACGCGGCCGTAGCCACTGGAATCAATGATAAACCTGGACTGGATTTCGTAAAGATTGCCGTCTATATCTTTGTATTCAATGTGCTGACTATCAGCGCTGCACGTCACTTTCAACACTTCACATTCAAACTTAACATCAACACCTTTTGCCTGGGTTGCTTCGGCTAGCGTGAGGTCGAAATCGGCGCGTTTTACCTGCCACGTCCATTCCCAGCCTTTGGTGAATTGTTCGGAAAACAGGAATTCGCATCTTTTTTGACCGCGCATGAAGGCTGCACCGGTTTTCTTCTGAAAATTCCTGGACTTAACTGCTTCAAGCAGACCGGATTCTTCCAGATGCTCCATGCAGCAGGGCAGCAGGCTTTCGCCGATCTGGAAGCGGGGAAATTTCTCTTTTTCTAAAATTGTGACATTGTAGCCCTGGTTTTTGAGATACGAAGCTGCAACTGTCCCGGCTGGCCCGGCACCAATGACCACAACATCAACTGTTTGCATGATTAGGCATTTTTAACTTTTTGGATGAGTTTCTCTTTGTCTACAAATGGAAAGCATGTTACAAAAGCGCTTACCGTGACGCCCAGTATGCCATGCATCGAAATATTTTGACCTGTCAAATGCAGGTTAGGGATTCTTGTTTTTGTATTGATCTGCGTCCGTGTCGGTGAATGGGAGTTTTTCAGCACGCCGTATAAGGAACCATCTTTATTGCCAATGTAATCCCTGAATGTCAGCGGCGTAGCACTGTGAACGGCCTTGATTTTTCCTGAAATTCCGGGGAAAACTTCTTCGAGCCGCGCCAGCACTTTTGCTTCTTTGTCCTTCTTGAACTGTTCATATTCTGCATCGCGGGTTCCCGGCTCAGCCACCGTGCTAAAAGTCCCGCTCCACTTTTCAGTTTCGGAAGCATTCATGTAGGTCATAATGGACATAGAATCAGCGTATTGGCCAGTTTTGGAAATGTATGGCGTGCAGATAAAATAAGTTTGCGGCCAGGTTTCCTTATCATAGTCAATGCCTCCCCAAACGTCCTCGATATGGTGCTGATAAATGTTGTAGTTCAAATATTCAAAGCTCTCCGGCTTGAAAGTAACATGTACAAGAAAGGTTGAAATGCTATTTTCCAGCCCCTGAACTCGGCTTTTGTACACATTAAGAAATCTTTCCGCGCCAAAAATATCAATCGTCACCGACGGATGCACATTTGAGATAAACTGTTTGCCTTTAACCGTTTCTCCATTTTTCAAAACCACCTCGGTAATCTTGCCATCTGCATCATAATTGGCCGAAACTACCTTCTTATGCTTGTAAATTTCTCCACCCTGCGCCCTGATGACCTTACTCATCTGAATCGCGATTTGAGAACCGCCATCGATGAATTTGTAGGAGCCCGATAAATAGCTTTTCATAATCAGGGCATGCACGTAAAATGGTGTCTTGTCCCGAACGCCTGCATATAGCAGATTTGAGCCCGCCAGAACATTCCTAAGCCATTCATTATCAGTGATTGATGCAATGAAATCGTGAGCGTTCAGTCCTACAACGTCGCCGTCCATCTGGTAATTTTCTCCTGAAACTCTGAGGTTATAGAGTGGGAATTTTTCACAGACTTCCAATATCTTGTCGCAATAGGTTTCAATAGCAGCCTTCTCTTCCGGGAAATATTCGATCAACCCTTCTTTGTAATGATCAAATCCCTGGGCATAAGCATATTCCGAGCCGTCCTGAAAGCGGATAACGTCAAATTTGTCATCGTCCATCCGTTTCATTTTCAGCTTATCCAGTATGCCGAAATATTTGAAGAACTGATACAAATTCTCGCCCTCGTCCAGGCTTCCTACATAATGTACGCCCGTATCGAAAATGCTTTTTCCCCGGCTATATACCTGTAAATGACCGCCGATCTGGTGGTTTTTTTCGAGTACAACCACGCTGTAACCTTCCAAAGCCAGAATGTTCGCACAAGCAAGGCCGCCCAGGCCACTGCCTACAATCACAAAGTCATATTCTTTTTGCAAGGCGGAAGATTGCATTAAAATGGTTATTGAAAAAGTTTATAATACACCAATTATTATCTGGTCACTGGCCGCAAAATGAACAGCACATTCGACGTATTGCTCGAATGTTCCTGCATCTCGACATGCATATGGTGCCTGGCGGCGAAGTCTTGGATATCGACGGATGAAAAGAAGTGAAATTCATCTTCTTTGCGGTTAAAAGAGAAAAATTTTGTTGATAATGCTTCGGTTTTCTGCGTATTCCGGTGCTTTTCCTGATTATCGGTAATGCCGTCGCGGATGAAAAGAATGCCGTCCGGTTGCAGCGCTAATGCACACCTTTCGAGCAATTTAAGCTGTTTTTCTTTTGATAAATAGTGAAGCACATCATTTAAAAATATCACATCCTGACTGCCGAGATCGGCCTGCATAATATCGCTGCAGACGAAGTTCAGATGAGCCGTTTTGCGATAACTGTTTTGCGCAACGCTGATCTTTTCCTCATCATAATCAATGCCTGTGATCAGGCGGTCCTCGTTCTTATAATGCAGATAAAAGGACAAGTAGCCGTATCCGCAGCCAATGTCCAGAATGTTCTTCCGATCGCCGATCAGCTCATTATAGTAGGCGAAATTCTTACTTTCCAGCCGCCACTTGATCTTGAAATACCATTCGAGGACAGGGCCTTTAAATACATAATTGGTAAAAATTTTATGTTTCAGATACGCCGTGTCTTCCATTTCATTTTTATAGGAAGCAAATGCAGTTTTAAAATATGCAGCAATGTTCTTGGTCTTATCCCGCAGCTGGCTGCCCCATTCCGGATCGGACAGGCGTATGCGCGGGAGCACGCGAACATTGAGTGCGCCGGGTCGGATCAGAAAATCGTTTTTAGGCAAAACATCAGAAGCGCCGTGGATCAGTATGGGCTGAATGTCGAGGCCAAGCTGCTCGGCGAGGTGAAAAGCGCCCTTATGGAACCGGGTGATCTGCCCGTCTTCCGACCGTGTTCCTTCGGGAAAGATGAGGAGTGAATAACCGTCTGCAACGAGTTCTTTAACCTTGTTAATGTTCTCCTCGGGGCCGTCATCCGTATACACGTAACCCGCATGACGAATAATGGGTCCGAAAAACGGCGAATTGTACACCCAGCCTTTGACCATTAGAACGATTTTCGGATTAAGCATAATGGCCAGCAAAATGTCCAGAAACGAAGTGTGGTTCGCAATGAAAATGACCGGTTTCTCGGGCTGCAAATTTTCCAGTCCTGAAAAATTCTTTTTTACATGTGGTCCCGAATAGATCACGGTTTTGGCATAAAAAGAAAGCGAACGGTTGAGCATTGCCTTCTTCCGCAACTTTGAAATGGGCAGCAACAGAATCGTAACCAGTTTGGAATGCAAAAACAGGCAGCCCGAAAGGAAGTAGGTGAAACTGGAAACGCTGATCAGGAATGGCACTAATGTTACCGGCGCCTTCTTTTTTGCTATTCTGTTTTGGACAAAAAAACCAAAAAGGACAGGTTGAAAAACAAAGGATATGAACAGGATGCAGACAATGCCCAACACACTGATCAGTGCAATGGATTGAATGGCGGGATGTTTGGCAAAGATGAGGACACCCGTTCCGATGATCGTGGTGGTGGCTGATAAGGCAATGGCTGACTGGTAGGAGCGAAGTGAATCCTTGCCGTATTTGTATTTATTTAGCAAGCCGTCCGTGACAAAAATGCTGAAATCGTCGCCAAGTCCGAAAATGAATGTGGTGACGATTACATTGACAAAGTTGAATTTTATGCCCAAAATGGCCGCTATACCCAATATCCAGATCCAGCTGATCACCATTGGCAGGAAAGTTAACAGTGTTAATTCGATCCGTCCGTAAACGACGAGTAATGTAAGGAAGACGATCGACGCGGAGATAAGCAAGAGATAATTGAAGTCGTCCTTTACCAGTTTGAGCAGATCACCGGCCAGTTCACCGCGATCAAATAACGCAATTCCCGGGATCGCTCTAAGTTCATCTTTAACAAAAGGCAGCTGATTCTGCGGGACGATCAATGTGGTGATGAATGTCGTGCCGCTGACATTCGCCTCGATCAGATTATCCAGGCCAAGTTCTGCCAGCAATGTATCCACGGGGACAGCGCCTGGCTGCTGACCTGCGACCCATGATTTGAAATCACTGAATGCATTGGTGCTAAATCCTTTCTTTGCCGCCGCCAGATCCAACGCATTATAGGTGGCCTCTTTCCGGCGCAAATCCCAGAAATCATGCCATTTGCGGTTGCGTTCCAGCCGGAGTTCATGCGGGATAAGGAATGAGCCGGAAGAAACGAAGCTGTTTATTTTTCCCTGATCACGCAGCTGGACCAGGTTTTGGTAAACCCGGTAATTGATTGATTCGGCCTTAGCCCTGACCGGATTGCTGGCGAAGATATAGATCCTTTTTTCTGCCTTTGGGTCAATGCCTGTGAGCGCTTCCTCGCGTTTTTGCAGATCCTTATCCTGAATGCTAAGGTTTTCAAAGCTGCTGTCAAACTCCGTAAACCTGGCAAAATAGAGGAAGACCAGGGTCATAACAGCAATAAATGCCAGAATCATCGGCCTGGACTTTTCCTGAATTTGCGGAAACCGAAACGCGCGACTTTCTGCGGGCATCTGCTTTTTCTCAAATGCAACAGATGACAGGATAACGGGCAGCGCGATCAGTGTAAAAAGCGCAGCGCCCAGCAAGCTAAGGGACGAAAACAGGCCAAAATCCTGCAAAACTGCCGAATTGGCAAAATGCAACGCACTGAAAGCCATTACGGTCGTGAAACTGCCGGTCAGCAAAGGCGCGCTTACTTCCTTGATGGCAGCGGAAATAGAATTGGTATGCCTTAAATGGGTGAAGAAGTGAAATGCATAATCCAGCAAGATGCCAAAAACAACAGCGCCGGTTGCCAGGGAAATCCCCGATATTTCGGGCCGGATATAACCGATAATGCCCAGCGCGAAAATCGCCCCGAACACGCCGGGTAATATAATGTATAGCGGAATGAGGAATTTGCGATAGTAGAGGATTAGCAACAGCAAAATGCCCCCCAACGCGATGAAAGATGTTAAATAGGAATCTTTTTTGACTTGAATGGCATTGCGCGCAGCGATTTCGAAAGTGCCGAAATACGAGAAATGATGGTATTTCTGCCGCTTATTCCAGCGGGATTTGAATGCTTCAACATCCTCATAGAGCTCCACATTTTTCTCGGAATCGCCTGAATCAAAACTCGTTGCGGCAAAAATGATCATTTTCTTGCGATCGCCCGTGAACATGACGCCATCTTCGAGCATCATGCCGTTCGCATTGCTACTGGCATTTAATTTCCGGAAATACGGGCCGGTTATCCCAAGCGGATCATTGACAATGAACTGTTTGAGAAATGTCCCCCCGGGCGTAGTAAGCTGATTATAAGCCGAGTTAACCGAAGCTTTAACCGTATCCGCATTTAATCGGCTGGCAATGTGTGAATAATAGGAAGAATCAATGAGCTCCGGAAAACGGCCGTAAACAAACTGGTAAACATCTTCCTGAGCGAACGGCCGTTCGATCTGAATGTTCCGGATGGCACCGTTGGTATATCTTGTCAGCGAGTCGGAAAACGCTTCTCCGAGCAATTTAGCTTCATCAGATGTTGTTTCTTCTGGGACGTCAATCGAAAAGACGATCTGGTTGATAATGTTCTTGCTTTCAATGAGCCGGTTGAATTCTTCGAAGCTCTTACCCTTCGGTAAGGTTGCAAAAATGCTTTCCGTTACCTTTAACCGCGAGATTCCCAGGATCAGAAAACTTGTAAGGACAACCAGACTGAGGAAAAATGCGGGCTTGTGTCTGGAAAGGAACTGATGTAACCTTAAAAGTAAATCTCCGATCATTGAAAGGGGAACGTGAATGTCAGACAAAAGTAAGCAAATGTAAAATTCCGGCAACTTCCGGTGGCACGTTTGCCGATTGCGGCATGTTTGTCAAAACCGCAAAAAAAGATTTATTTTACGTAATATTAATTATGCAATCTCTAAATGAATAGTATTTCCTTAGCTCATATCGAGCAGTATGCTTTTGAAAAGAAGGAATTTATCTTAGCCGAAGACGCCCTCAATAAAGTTTCTAAGTCCTTTACATTTCTTACGAATTTCTCCAAAGATAAAATTATATACGGAATCAATACCGGTTTTGGCCCGATGGCTCAATACCGGATTGAGACTGATAAGCTGAGTAACCTGCAATACAACCTCATCCGCAGCCATTCCAGCGGTATAGGCAGGCCACTCAACGAAATTTATGCCCGCAGTGTGATGGTAGCGCGCCTGAATTCATTTTTGCAGGCCAACTCGGGTGTCAGCACGGGTGTTATCAAGCAGCTTGTCGCATTTTTAAATAAAGGGATTGTACCTGAAATCTTCGAGCATGGAAGCGTCGGCGCGAGCGGTGACCTTGTTCAGCTTTCCCATCTAGGCCTTAACCTGATCGGCGAAGGGCACGTTTATGAAGGCGGGATCAGGACAAAAACGGCCGATGTTTTAGCAAAAAATAACATTGAGCCGCTTAAAATGGAATTGCGCGACGGCCTAGGGCTGATCAACGGAACGTCCTGCATGACGGGCATTGCGGCGATCAATATTATTTATGCAAAAAGGCTGGTGCAATGGGCGGTTGCGGCGTCGGCCATGCTGAATGAGGTTATTGAAGCATTTGATGATTCGTTTTCCAAGCAACTGAATGCGGTTAAACACCATAAAGGCCAGCAAATTATAGCGCAGCAAATGCGTGATTTTGTGGCTGGCAGTCAGTTGATACGCAGTCGTGAAGAGTTATTTAAAGATGATACGGCGCTGCAACGGAAGGAATTTGAGCGGAAGATCCAGGAATATTATTCGGTAAGATGCGTTCCGCAGATCCTGGGGCCAATCCTTGATACATTGCAGTATGCGCAGGAAGTGGTTGAAAATGAGCTTAATTCAACCAATGATAACCCTATTGTAAGCCCGGAGGACGATAATGTTTTCCACGGAGGCAATTTCCACGGCGACTACATTTCGCTGGAAATGGATAAAGTTAAAATTGTCCTTACCAAGCTTTCAATGCTAATGGAAAGGCAGCTCAACTTCCTGATGAACAGTAAATTAAATGGCAAGTTTCCGCCATTCCTGAACGCCGGAACATGGGGATTGAATTTCGGCTTCCAGGGCGTGCAGTTTACAGCGACTTCCACAACAGCAGAAAACCAGGCGCTATCCGGTTCAGTTTACGTGCATAGCATTCCTAATAATAATGATAATCAGGACATTGTAAGCATGGGGACCAATAGTGCGGTGCTTGCCAAGCAGGTTCTGGAAAACTCATTCCAGGTAATGTCAATTCACATTATGGCCATTTGCCAGGCCATTGATTTGCTGGAACCGGGTGAGCAGGAGCGGTTATCGCCTAATGCAAAATCCATTTACAGCCAGATCAGGCAGCATGCGCATTTCGTGAAAGAGGATATTCCGCAATCCGAAAGCATTGCAGCAGTATTCGAATATATCAAAGAAACCCCCTTTAAATTATGAGCTGTGCATTGGTAACAGGCGCGTCAAGAGGACTGGGCCGTGCCATAGCGGTGCAGCTTGCAAAAGATCACGGGCTATATATTCTGGTCAATTATTCTTCCAATCAGGCCGCGGCAGAGGAAACGTTAGCAGCAATTGTGGCTGCCGGTGGGGCCGGGGAATTGTTGCAATTCAATGTTCAGACAAAAACGGAGGTGGACGAGGCCCTGAACAAATGGAGAGAGAGGAACGAAGAAAAGCATATCAGTGTGTTGGTGAATAATGCCGGCATTACGCGTGACGGCCTGTTTATGTGGATGCCGGAACAGGATTGGGACGATGTGATGAACATTTCCGCGAAAGGCCTATTTAATGTTACGCAAAATGCCATTCAGCAAATGCTGCGCAAGCGTTCGGGCCGGATTGTTAACATTGCATCGGTGTCCGGAATGAAGGGCGTGGCCGGGCAAACGAATTATTCGGCAGCCAAGGGGGCAATTATTGCAGCCACAAAAGCGTTGGCACAGGAAGTTGCTAAGCGCAAGATCACGGTAAATGCAGTTGCGCCGGGTTTTATCACGAGCGATATGACCAAAGACCTGAACGAAGCAGAATTAAAGCAAATGATACCGATGAACCGTTTCGGCCAAGCGGAGGAAGTTGCACATCTGGTTAGTTTTCTGGTCTCGGATAAGGCCGCCTACATTACGGGCGAGGTGATTAATATCAACGGAGGAATTTATTCATAATTAATGGATCACAGAGTTGTCGTAACCGGAATTGGGATTTACTCTTGTTTAGGCGAAAACCTGGACGAGGTCACAAAATCTTTGTATGCCGGGAAAAGCGGGGTTGTTTTTGATCAGGTTAGGAAGGATTTTGGCTTTCGTTCTGCGCTAACGGGCATGGTTCAGGAGCCCGACCTGAAAAACTACCTGTCCAGAAGGCAGCGCCTGGGTATGCACCAGCCCGCTATTTATGCATATATGGCTACGCGTCAGGCGCTTGAACTCTCGGGATTGGATGTGGACTTTCTCGAAACCACAGAAACCGGCATCATTTATGGTAACGACAGCACTGCCTCATCGGTGGTGGAAGCGGTTGACAAAGCCAAAGAAAAACACGACACCACATTAATTGGAAGCGGCGCTATTTTTCAAAACATGAATAGCACGGTTAATATGAACCTTTCGACGATTTTTAAGTTAAAAGGAATCAATTTTACACTCAGCGCGGCTTGCGCATCCGGCTCCCATTCTATCGGGATGGGTTACATGATGATCCGGCAGGGATTGCAGGACAGGATCATTTGCGGTGGTGCGCAGGAAATTAACATTGCTGCCATGGCCAGTTTTGACGGGCTGGGAACATTCTCCATACGAGAATCGGAGCCTGCAAAAGCTTCCCGGCCATTCGATCGCGATCGCGACGGGCTGATCCCCAGCGGCGGCGCGGCAACAGTAATTCTCGAATCATACGAGTCCGCCGTGAAGCGCGGTGCTCCTATACTGGCAGAACTCATCGGCTACGGATTTTCTTCCAACGGCGATCACATATCCAATCCCAGCATCGACGGGCAGGTCCGCTCACTTAAAATGGCCATGACCCAGGCGGGAATTGCTGCGGATGAGGTGGATTACATTAATGCGCACGCCACGTCGACGCCAGTCGGCGATGGGAGTGAAGCACGAGCGATTTTTGAAGTTTTCGGGCCTGAAACACCAGTAAGTTCAACCAAATCAATGACGGGGCATGAGTGCTGGATGGCGGGTGCCAGCGAGATCGTTTACTCTTTACTAATGATGCAGAATTCTTTTGTAGCACCCAATATCAACTTCGAAAACCCGGACGAAGACTCGGCGCGGATCAACGTTATTGCTGAAACTAAGGAGCAGGAAATCAATTGTTTCCTTTCCAATTCGTTTGGTTTTGGCGGAACAAATTCAACATTAATCATCAAAAAAATCTCCTGATCAGGACGATTTGCGGAGTTTCAACTTCGTAAGCGGCGGTTCGCGGCAACCGTAAATTTGTATTTTTGTTCTGCTCCAAAGGGATGCGCGCATGCAATGGTTTTTGTATTAAATTATTGTGTGAGTCGCAGAGTTTAATTTAAAAAAGAGCAATATCTTTAAACTATCAGCAAGAATAAATTAATTTTGTAGCCATGTATGCTAACGACGTAAAAATGAGTTGGGAAGAAGTTATCGAAGAAACGAGGGATTTTTTATCGGAGGAGTTTGAGGTGGACCGGAATCTGATTCTTCCTGAAAACAGTCTCAAAGATACGCTCGATCTGGACAGCCTTGACTATGTGGATCTTGTGGTGCTCATCGAAGAAAATCTCAACATTAAAATTACAGGCGAAGACTTCAAGGAGATCGTAACATTCGGTGATTTTTACCGGCTTGTTCGTAAGAAACTAAATCTATAAGAATGAGCCGTTGGGATGGTAAAACCAAAGGATCATTAGTCGGGTACAAAATCTTTCTCTATTTCATTAACAAGCTTGGGCTGGATTTTGCCTACCGCTTGTTGAAGCTGGTAACGTATTATTACTATCTTTTTGCAGCGAAGCAAAAAAGCGCGTTACTGGATTTTTACCAAAATACCCTCCATCTTCCAGTTTCAGAGGCCAAAAAGCTGGCCAGGAAAAACTTTTACATTTTCGGACAAACTTTGGTAGACCGCGCCGCATTCCTGCTTGGGAAAACGGAAAAGTTTACGCATGTGTTTGAAAATGAGCAATATCTGATTGATATACGGGAAGGTCGAAAAGGCGGGATACTGCTGAGCGCGCATTTGGGTAACTGGGAAACGGCCGGTAACCTGCTGAAAGGGCGCATTACACCGACCATTAACATTGTAATGCTGGACGCGGAGGTGGAAAGCATTAAACAGTTTATGGACAGTTCCACAGGCGGTTCCAGGTTTAAGGTTATCGCGATCAGAAACGATCTTTCACACATTATCGCAATTCGCAACGCATTGGTTAACAACGAGTTTGTGGCCATTCATTCAGATCGCTATATGGATGGCGCCAAGTTTATAGAGTTGGATTTTTTCGGCAGGAAGGCGAAGTTTCCTTACGGACCGTTCATTATCGCCTCCAAGTTTGATGCGCCGGTAACATTCGTTTTTGCTGCCAAAGATGGAAGGTACAGTTATCATCTCAGCGCAACATTGCCGTTAACGGGAAAACGCAAGCCCGAAGAGATCGCCGCCTTGTATGTTGCTGAACTGGAACGAAAAGTGAAGGAATATCCTGAGCAATGGTTTAATTATTTCAACTTTTTTGTTTAATGATCGTACCCAAAAGCGCTATAAATCAATACATTCCACACCGAGAACCCTTTATCATGATTGATAATCTGGTAAGCGTTTCAGCGGAAAGATTTGAATCGGATTTTTATATAGAACAAGATAATGTGCTGGTTGAAGACGGGCATTTTCAGGAGTCGGGGTTATTGGAAAACATTGCGCAGACTTGTGCTGCATCATTCGGTTATCTGGACCGTGAGGAAGACGGGGAGCCTAAAATTGGCTTCATAGGAGCCATTACAAAAGTGGAAGTGCATGAGCTGCCAACGGCCTCCGCAACGATCCGGACAATCGTAGAACCACTACATCAACTAGGAAATATTTACCTGGTTAAAGGGGAAAGTTTCTGGGAAGGGCGTATATTGCTCGGCTGTGAAATGAAGATTGTGGTGACACACTAACCCTTAATGAGATAGCATATTATGATTGCTTCGGAAATCGAAATTGATATACGTTTTAGTGAAACTGACGCAATGGGCGTTGTTTGGCATGGCAATTACCTGAAATTTTTCGAAGACGGGAGAGAAGCTTTTGGTAAAGCCTACGGATTGGAATACCTGACAATTTTCGACAAAGGCTACTTTACACCCATCGTAAAATCTGAAATTGACCATAAGGCTCCGGTTTATTACGGGCAGATCATTAAAGTAATAACGAAATATGTGCCTGCAAAATCAGCCAAAATCCAGTTTGAATATGAGGTTGTGAACCTTACAACTGGCGAATTGTGCGCTGTGGGCAAAACCATGCAGGTTTTTTTGAACAAGGAAACACGCACATTGGAACTGATTACTCCCGATTTTTACCGGGATTGGAAAGAACAAAACAAGGTTTATTGAATCTGGAATGACCTACATTGGTGCCGAAGTAATCATAAGTCCCTTGGGTGGGACCACAGCTGAGAACTGGGCTGCTATGCAGGCCAATCGATCGGGAATTTCTTTGGTAAAGCAAGCCGGATTCGACAATGCAGACCTTTATTTGTCTAAAATGCTGGATCTCGTCGCTGATTTCAAATTTGAAAAGCTGATTTCGGACGCACTTTCGGCTGTTTCTGAAAATATAGATCCCGCAATCCTGACCTCTGAAAGGACCATTGTGATTGTGAGTTCGACAAAAGGTGAACTTGATAAAAATATCACCGATCAGTTTGGTAAGAGCATAGAAACGCTGGTTTCCAGGTTTCGCCTGGCCAATCAGCCCATCGTGCTTTCAAATGCTTGCATATCAGGCGTGTTGGCAATTAATGCGGCTAGCAATCTTATTCAAGCGAAAGTATACGACCATGCCATTGTCATAGGCTGTGACCTGATTTCGGGTTTTGTCGTTTTTGGATTTCAGTCTCTCTTTGCAATCAGTGATCAGCCCTGTGCCCCTTTCGATGCGTCGCGCAAGGGCATAACAATGGGCGAGGGGTGCGGTGCAGTGGTTGTTTCTGAGACAAGGGAAATATTCAAAAATGGCGCTTTACAGCTTCTTTCCGGCACGAGTGCCAATGATGCCAATCACATTTCAGGCCCTTCCCGAACGGGTGAGGGATTGTTTCGAAGTGTGAAAAAGACATTGGAATCCAATGACGTAGCACCGGAAGAAATCGATTTTATCTGCGCGCATGGCACGGCGACGGTCTTTAATGATGAAATGGAATCCATTGCCTTCGACCGGATTGGCTTGACGAATGTGCCGCTGAGCAGTTTGAAAGGCTATTTCGGACATACGCTGGGTGCGGCGGGTGTGATAGAAACAGCAGCCTCCATGCAAATGATGCGCCACGGAGTTTTGTTAAAAAGCCTCGGTTATAAGGAAAGCGGCACCTCAATAAAATTAAATGTCATTGCAGAAAATATTCCTAGCAAGCCGGTAACTGTTCTGAAAACAGCATCAGGCTTTGGCGGCGGTAATGCATCTTTGATTATCAAGAGTTTATGAGTTTGATTACAACATATTGTCATTTGTCGGCCGATCATTTTTCGGTGAATGGCGAGTTGGTGGCAACGCGTGAAAAAGATGCTGCGGACAGTTGGTTCAAACAGATTTATAAGGAGCAGGAAATCGTATATCCTAAGTTTTATAAAATGGACGCGCTGTCGCAAGCAGGATTTTTGGCTTCGGAAGTGATAAAACGTGTTAACAAGGGTTTGGCGAGCAAGTATCAGGACGATGAAATTGCAATGCTGTTCGCAAACCAATCGTCCAGCGCGGACACAGATCTGCGATTTTTACACTCCTATGAACAAAATGGTGCACCAAGTCCATCTTTATTTGTTTACACATTGCCTAACATTGTTTTGGGTGAAATAGCGATCAGAAACAAGTGGTTTGGCGAGAATATGTTCGCTGTTTTACCTAAATTCGCCCCCGGTTTTTTCGTCGATTACGGGCAGATTTTCCTGTCCACCGGCGCCAAAGCAGTTCTGGTCGGATGGCTCGAAGTGATGGGCGATCAGATCGAAGTTTTCGTTGCACTGGTAGAAAGCGAATCAGAAGGCGGCATGGATTTCAATAAGCACAATCTTTCAAAGCTCGCCGGTTTGAGCCACGCATAACAATCCGAAAATCAAAGTATACACATTAATTGACAATGGATAATTTAAAGGAAGACCTTAAAAAACAGATAATAGAGCAGTTGAACCTTGAAGATATCACGCCGGCTGACATTGCGGACGATGCGTTGCTTTTTGATGAAGGAGGTCTCGGCCTGGATTCCATTGACGCGCTGGAACTGATCGTGTTGCTGGAAAAATACCATGGGATTCAGGTGGTCAACCCGGATGAAGGCAAGGTGGCTTTCAAGTCAATCAATTCAATGGCAGAGTACATCCGTAACAGGGCAGTCGAATAAAAACTACGAAATGGGCGTCCGAATAACCGGTATGGGCATTGTATCTGCAATTGGGCTGACTGTTGCAGAAAATTTGCAGGCGCTGATGGAAAGCAGGTCGGGCATTGAGCCCGTGCAGTTTCTGAAAGAGGCAGAAGGGCTGTTGGTCGGAGAAGTGAAAATGTCCAACGAAGCATTGCAGCAAGCGCTTGATACAGGTCCAAAAGGCATTTCCCGCACCTCATTGTTGGGGTTAAAAGCCGCGAAAGAAGCATGGGGCGATAACAAGCACGTAAGCGGACTTCGAACAGGCATTATCTCGGCAACTTCCGTTGGCGGAATGGATCGGACAGAGGACTTTTATAAAAGCTATCTCGCCGGTACTAATCCCGATTTCAATATCCTCAAAACCCACGACAGTGGCAGCACGACAGAACGAATCGCTGCTGAACTGGGCATTTCCGGTTATATTAATACACTTTCAACAGCTTGTTCCTCAGGCGCTAATGCCATTATGCTAGGCGCGCGGCTGCTTCTAAATGGTAAGCTCGACCGGGTCCTGGTTGGTGGTTCGGATGCAATAACCAGGTTTACAATCAACGGTTTTCGCTCATTAATGATCTACGACGATGCATGGTGCAGGCCGTTTGATGAAAGCAGAAGTGGGTTGAATCTGGGGGAGGGCGCTGCGTTCTTGCTGCTGGAAAATGAAAAGAGTGTGCAGATTTCAGGGAACAAGACAATCGGATATGTGAGTGGTTGGGCGAATGCGGCTGACGCATATCATCAAACTGCATCATCACCGGAAGGAAAAGGGGCAACCCTGGCGATAAAAAATGCTTTGACCAAATCCGGTGTTGCGTTGTCTGACATTTCTTACATTAATGCACACGGGACCGGGACGAAAAATAACGATCTATCCGAGTCAGTGGCGCTGATGAATGTTTTTGGGAATGATATTCCGGCATTCAGCTCAACAAAACCATATACGGGGCATACCCTTGCTGCTGCCGGTGCTATTGAAGCCGTCTTTTCGGTTCTTGCCATTCAGCGCAACCTGATTTTTCCAAACCTGAATTATAAAACGCCCATTACAGAGACCGGGCTAAATCCAGTCACTTCCCTGCAAAGCGAGAAGGCTATTAAAGCTGTTTTGTCCAATTCATTTGGTTTCGGTGGGAACAATTCATCGCTGGTTTTTTCAAGCCATAATTAAGTAGATTACATAAATTCAAGATATCCTAGGTGTATTACATTTCCGCCGCATCGACCATTTCGCATCAGCCAACATTCCGGAATGTTGGCTTTTCTGCCAGTATTGAGCCGCTGCAAGAGTCGTCTGCACTGTTAAGTCCGGATTACAAAGGCTTTATTGACGCCGGACTCTTGCGGAGAATGAGCAAGATTTTAAGGATGTCGGTGGCTTGCGCGAAGGATTGCATAGGGCAGGCAAAGATTGAGCAACCGGATGGAATCATCATTGGGACGGGATTAGGCTGTCTTTTGGACACTGAAAAATTTCTTAACAATGTTATAACTATTGAAGGACTGCTTCCACCCACTGCCTTTATCCAGTCTACCCATAATACAATGGCAGGTCAAATCTCACTGAGCATTGGAAACCATGGGTATAATATGACGCATACGCAAAACACCATTTCATTCGAGAATGCACTTGTGGATGCTATGTTGCTTTTGGATGAAAATGAAGGGAACATTCTGGTTGGTGCTGCGGATGAGGCCATTGATTTTTTAACAAACATTTCGGAAAACCTGCATTTGAACATTGCTAATCCCATCACTTCCGGGGCATCCTTTTTTATGCTTTCGAGTAACCGAAATGAAGAATCAGTTGCTGGTATCAAAGACTCTCGTGCCATTGGTCTGGTGAAAGATATTACGAGTGAGATTAACGATTTTCTGAGAGAAAATGAGCTGAGTGCAGCGGAGCTGGATCTGGTGCTGGTTTCGGATGTGCATAGGCACGATTCGGATGGCGTATTATCCCTAATTCAGAACCTGGGGATAGACAAAAGTAAATGTGTGGATTACTTAACCTACTCTGGCATTTATCCAACGACTTCCGCATTCGCTGTACATTTGGCTGTGGATAGAATGAAAGCTGACAAGTCACTCAGAAATGTGCTGGTTTGCAATACATTAATTCAAAGTAACCTGGGGTTAACACTCCTGCAATCGATTGAAGCATAACATTGTCACAGGAACCGCCATCACCATTTTTGCGCTCAGCGGGATTATCTTCTGGGAGACAGGCTTCGCATGGCTGATTTTCATCTTCATTGCCCTTGCATATCTTGCCCTTACCGCCTACGGTTCGTTCAACATTCAGGCCAATTATTTCCTGAAATCAATAAACACAGGTAAAAGAAAATCCATCGCCCTAACGTTCGATGATGGCCCGGATCCTGACACCACACCAAAGATTCTTGACATTTTAAAGGAAAAAGGAGTGAAGGCCACGTTTTTTGTCATTGGAAAACGGGCAGAAAAATTTCCGGAGCTGCTTCGCCGCATTGATGAGGAGGGGCATATCATCGGCAACCATTCATACAGCCATCATACAATGATCGCTTTCTTCTCGAAAGACAAGCTGGCAAAGGACCTGGAACATTGCACCAGCATTATCAGTGGAATTCTTGGAAAAACACCAAAATTCTACCGTCCACCCTTTGGCGTGACCAACCCGCGTTACGCGCGTGTCTTGCGTGAGCAAAAACTGGATTCTGTGGGCTGGTCTGTTCGAAGCTTTGATACAAAAGCTCAAAATAAATACGAGATTATCAATCGCGTCATGTCAAAAGTAAGAGCCAGGGACATTGTTTTGCTGCATGATAACCGGAAAGTCACAGCCGATTCAATGGAAGATTTGATCGAACATTGTTTACAGAAAGGACTAAAAATTGAGCCGCTTTCCAAGCTAATTCAACGTGAGCCCTATGAAGAAAATTAGTGCTATATTGATCGCATTCTGTCTGACTATTGCCTGGGCGCAAGGACAGACATTCAAACCATCAGCAAACCCGGAAAAGCTTTTCCAGGAACTACGCAAGACTTCACAAGAGGTGAATTCGATTCAGGCTGCGTTTACCGAGGAGAAATTTCTAGCTGTTTTGAAAGAGCCGGAGCATTCATCCGGAAATTTTTATTACAAAAAAAATGACAAGATGCGGTGGGAGCAAAAATCGCCAGTTAAATATGTAATATTAATTAACGGTGATAGAATACGCGTCCAGGAGGCTGGAAAGGAAAAAAGTGTTGGTCAGGCTGGTAGAATGGCGGCGCAGATCAAAGAGCTTATGATAGGCTTGGTCAACGGTGATTTTCAGCAAAATAAAGCATTTTCGCAAAGTGCTATGGAAAGCGCAGATCAGTATATGGTCGTGTTAACTCCTGTTAACCGTCGGCTGAAAAACATTTATTCTAAGATAACCATGGTCTTCCCGAAGAGCACGATGCATTTGAAAGAATTGTCTTTTTATGAAAAAGGCGGCGATAAAAGCGTGATGAAATTTCAGAATGAGAAGTTCAATCAACCGATAGACGACAACCTTTTTATCAATTTATAGTATTCCAATTTCAGCATGTTTGCGAAAAGTCTTTACGTTGTAACCAAAACCGAAGCAACTCCCGAAAGCCTTGTTTCGGATATTGCTATCAACGCTCAGCATGCCGTCTTTGCCGGCCACTTTCCGGGTGCGCCGGTTACTCCGGGTGTTGTACAGATGCAGATCGTGAAGGAGCTACTGGAAACACATTTGAGCCAAAAGCTGGCCATGAAATCTATGCGGACATGCAAATTTCTTGAAGTGCTTGATCCCCGGGAAAATCCAAATGTTCGTATTACTATCAAATTCAAGCAGTCAGAATTTTGGGAAGTCTACGCCTCAGGGGAGGACAATGGGAAAGTTTTTTTCAAAATGCAGGCAAGCTATCTTTAACAGAAAGTCCGTTTCATAATGACCTTACAGGACCTCAATTGCTGCATCATTGTTCCTACTTACAACAATATCAACACACTGGGCCGTGTCATTGACTCCCTTCTTCCTTACTCTCGAAACCGGGATATCATTGTCATCAACGACGGTTCTACGGACGGAACAGCCGCTTTGCTGGCTCAATATGGCGATCAACTAACTATTCTGGACAATGGCGTCAACCGCGGGAAAGGCTACGCACTTCGCGCCGGGTTTGCAGAAGCATTAAGACAGCATTACGACAACGCGATCAGCATTGATTCCGACGGCCAGCACCTTGCATCCGACATTCCGTTGTTTCTGGAAGCAGCAAAACAAAATCCTGGCGCTGTGATTATGGGTTCGAGGGACATGGAGCAGGAGGGCGTGCCGGGCAAAAGTTCTTTTGGAAATAAATTTTCCAACTTCTGGTTCAAATTTGAAACGGGCATCTCGCTGCCCGATACGCAGACTGGCTTCCGGCTCTATCCTTTGCGGGAAATCGGGAAGATCAGGCTTTTTACTATGAAGTTTGAAACGGAAACTGAAGTGCTGGTAAGGCTGGCCTGGCGCAATGTCCCGATCGTCCCCGTGAAAATACATGTGATTTATGACAAAAACGAGCGTGTCACGCACTTTCGGCCGTTCAAGGATTTTACCCGGATCAGCGTCCTGAACACATTCCTGGTCATCCTCACTTTACTTTACTATTTGCCCAAAAGACTGATCCGACAAATTAATAAGAAGGGCGTTTGGAAGATTATCAGGGACGAGGCTGTAAAATCGGATGAGTCCAATTTAAGCAAGGCAAAATCCATTGGTTTCGGATTTTTTATGGGCATTGTTCCGGTTTGGGGCTTTCAGTTGCTTATTGGCATTCCATTGTCGATTTATTTCAAGATGAACAAGGTCCTTTTTCTTACTGCCGCTAACATTAGCATCCCGCCTTTTATTCCTTTCATCATTTTTGGAAGCTACAAATTCGGCGGCCTGTTTTATCAGAACGGTGTACAACTCACTTCATTTGAGAATCTTACGCTCAGCTCGATCCATGTAAATTTCGTACAATATTTTATAGGCGGCACATTGCTCGCAGTCGCAGCCGGACTGGCAGGCTTCCTTATAACCTATCTTTTACTGGCTATTTTTCGCAAGTAACGGCGCTGGCCCGGCGCTTCCCTAATTACTGAATTCTACAAATTTTTATAAAATCTATACGAATTGATCAAAAATTAGCGGTTTCGCATTTTGTTATGAGGTCCCATTCTCTATATTTACGAGATTTTAAAACCTATAACCTAATTTGTTTATCGCATGAGTAACATTACCTATTTAGTGCCGGCTTTAGGCCTTGTTGGCTTGCTGGTTATGTTCTTCAAAAGAGGCTGGGTCGTCCGGCAGGATGGTGGAAGTCCTGAGATGAAAGAGATCGCGGACGCAATTGCAGATGGTGCCCTTGCCTTCCTGAAAGCCGAATGGCGTGTACTCATAGTATTTGGTATCATTGTTAGTATTTTACTCGGTTACTCGGGCACATTGGTTGAGAATTCCAGTGCCTTCATTGGTATTTCGTTCCTGATTGGTGCGTTCATTTCAGCATTTGCGGGCTATATCGGGATGAATATTGCTACAAAATCCAACGTCCGCACCACGCAGGCGGCACGCACAAGCCTTACCAAAGCATTGGAAGTGTCATTCACCGGCGGTTCCGTAATGGGCATCGGGGTGGCGAGCCTCGCCGTAATTGGTTTGGGCGGATTGTTCATCATTTTATATCATTTTTTTGTTGGTGACAGCACGGACGTTAATGGTCTGGGCATGGAAAAAGTGCTTGAAGTGCTTGCCGGATTTTCACTTGGCGCGGAGTCTATCGCGCTTTTTGCACGCGTAGGCGGTGGTATTTATACAAAAGCTGCTGATGTTGGCGCCGACCTTGTAGGAAAGGTAGAAGCCGGAATCCCGGAGGATGATCCGAGAAACCCTGCAACCATTGCAGATAACGTAGGTGATAACGTGGGCGACGTAGCAGGTATGGGAGCGGATTTGTTCGGGTCGTATGTGGCAACAATTTTAGCAACGATGGTTCTTGGCCGCGAGATCATTGCTGAGGGAACGGATAATTTTGGCGGGATAGCTCCGATTTTGCTTCCTATGGTCATTGCCGGAATGGGCCTTATCGCTTCCATCATTGGTATGCTGCTGGTTCGGGTTAAAAATGATCAGGGAAATGTGCAGGCCGCTTTGAATTTGGGTAACTGGGCCTCAATCATTCTTGTTCTGATCGTCAGCTATCCGCTCACCCTGTGGATGCTGCCCGAAGGAACATTAACCATTCGCGGTGTCGATTTCACTGCGCTGGACGTTTTCTGGGCTATTTTGCTGGGATCAATTGTAGGTGCAATCATGTCTATGGTGACGGAATATTACACGGCTATGGGAAAAAGACCTGTTCAATCCATTGTAAATCAATCTTCCACTGGTCACGCTACGAACATTATCGGCGGACTTTCCGTGGGTATGGAATCTACGGTTATCCCAACATTGGTGCTGGCAGCCGGTATTTTTATCAGTTATGAATTTGCAGGCTTGTATGGTGTTGCGATTGCCGCAGCCGGAATGATGGCCACCACAGCCATGCAATTGGCTATCGATGCTTTTGGACCAATCGCGGACAATGCAGGTGGAATCGCCGAAATGGCACATTTGCCGGAAGAAGTTCGTGGCCGTACGGACATTTTGGATGCCGTTGGTAACACAACTGCTGCTTCCGGAAAAGGCTTTGCCATCGCTTCCGCCGCCCTTACTTCGCTGGCGCTTTTTGCTGCTTTCTGCGGTGTAGCAGGCATTAGTTCTATTGATATTTATAAAGCCAATGTGCTGGCCGGCTTATTTGTAGGGGCCATGATCCCGTTCATTTTCTCATCGCTGGCCATTGCGGCCGTTGGTCGTGCTGCCATGAAAATGGTTGAAGAAGTGCGCAGACAGTTCCGCGAAATCCCTGGCATTATGGAAGGCACCGCAAAGCCCGAATATGACAAATGTGTGGCTATTTCTACGCAGGCTTCTATCCGTGAAATGGTTGCGCCGGGCTTGATCGCACTTATCGTTCCTGTCCTGGTCGGTTTTCTTTTCGGGCCGGAAGTACTTGGTGGAACATTGGCGGGTGTGACCGTGTCGGGTGTGTTAATGGGTATTTTCCAGAACAATGCCGGCGGCGCCTGGGATAATGCGAAAAAATCCTTTGAAAAAGGTGCTGTCATCAATGGCGAAACCTTCTACAAAAAGTCAGAGCCGCACAAGGCAGCCGTGACGGGAGATACAGTTGGGGACCCATTCAAAGACACATCGGGCCCATCCATGAACATCCTGATTAAGCTAATGTCCATCGTCTCCCTGGTAATCGCCCCGCACATCGCTGTGGATAAGGACGATCTGGAAGGAAGTTTGAAACAAAAAGAAATTCAAGTTACTACGGCTCAGGTTTCAACTATTGAAACTGAGGCGAATGTTGCGGTTTATCCTTTAAAGAAGATTGTGGAATAGTTGCTTATTATTATTCAAAACCGCCCGGCGTCAGTTTGTCGGGCGGTTTTTTTGTTTTTTAGTCAATAAAATTGCATCTTTTGATCATTAATAACTTCGATCAAGAACCAATGTTGAGTAAATCTGTAATACAGCAGCGCTTGAAGTCTTCGAAACCCCAGTTAAGTAAAATGGGTGTCAGTAAGATCGGCTTGTTTGGTTCAGCACGGAGAAATGAAAGAAATGAGGACAGCGATATAGACATCTTGGTAGACTTTGATAATGATATGGAGACGTATCTCAATTTTATTGCTACGTGCGACTTTTTGGAATCAATGTTCCAAGAGGAGAAAGTTGAGGTCGTTTCATTGAAAGGGCTGAGCCCGTTTATAGGCCCTCATATTCTTAATGAGGTTGAATATGTCTAAGACATACATTGAATATTTACGCCATATTTTACTGGAATGCGAATACATTGCTTCGGTCATATCTGCAAATACGAGCAAGGATGAATTCATGCGTGACGAAACCCTAAAAAGGGCCGTAGTTCGCAGTTTGGAGATCATCGGAGAAGCAACCAAGAAAATTCCGGCTGACGTGAAAGTTAAATGGAGCAAAATTGCATGGAAAAATATGGCGGGAATGCGCGACCGGCTGATTCATGATTATATGGGAGTTAATTATGCTATCGTCTGGGATGTCGCGAAAAATATTATCCCCGTTATAAAAATTCAGGTAGAAGAAATCATATCAGCCGACCATTAACTTCCCCCGGAACGATTTTTGTTGAGATATTTTGCTTTTGCTTGGATTGCTGATAAGGCGGTTGGTGCGGGGCGATTTATCTCATCAAAAAGAATGATCATGAAAAAAGTATTTGTTTTAGCTGCAATGATCGGATTGTCGACGGCAGCATTTGCACAACAGGACGACTCGAGGACAAAAACGGAAAAGGCTGTCGATAATACGAAAGCTGCTGGCAAAAAAGCTGGTAAAGAGATTAAGAAAGACGCTAAGGTGGTTGGTGAAAAAACCAAAGAAGGCGCAGAGGCAGTGGGTGATGGTGTAGAAAGAGGCGCTGACAAGGTTGAAAAAGGAAGCAAAAAAGCTTACAAAGCGACCAAAAGAGAGGCCAAAGAAGCCAAAGAAGACATTAAAGAAAAAGTAGATAACTAACGGATACCCAGTTGATTTGCATGCCCATCAGAACATTCCCGTTTTGATGGGCATTTGTATTTTACAAAGAACCCACTTTTAGATATTCATCAATGGTGAAAATATTGTACTTATTGATAAACAGGAACTTAATTGCCTGAAACACCCGTTCATAATTAGTAAGTTTTTAGAAATTCATGAGTCGCAAGCAGTATTTTTTCATCATTCTCATCCTTGGCTTCCTGGCCACAGTCAGCCCTTTTTCCATTGATATGTATCTTCCTGGTTTTCCGCGGATTGCGTCGGATCTGGGGACTACAATCGATCAGGTGCAGTTGTCCCTGACGAGCTATCTTATCGGGATCTGTCTTGGGCAGATATTGTATGGTCCGCTCTTGGATCGTTTTGGTAGGAAAAAACCACTGTATGCTGGGTTAGCCTTATACGTGGTGGCATCTTTCGGATGTGCGCTTACATCTTCTGTGGATTCACTGATTGTAATGCGTTTCTTTCAGGCCATGGGCGGATGTGTGGGTCTGGTGGCTTCGCAAGCGCTTGTTAGTGACCTTTTTCCATCTGAAAAACGCGCCGAAGTTTTCTCCCTGATTACCCTCGTTATTGCCGTTTCACCCATGATCGCCCCTACGATTGGCGGTTATGTGACTGCTTCCATCGCATGGCAGTGGATATTCATCATTCTGGCCGGAATTGTTTCCATGATTATTGGCGCCATTTATTTCTTTCTTCCAACAGGCAGAGCGGCCGATACTTCGGTTTCATTGCGCCCGAAGGCGGTTATGAATGGTTTCGTGACGGTTATCAGACAGCCTCAGTTCCTGATCTACACATTGGCGGGCGGCCTGGCAACAGCGGCTCCATTTGCTTATATCGCTGGTTCGTCAGATGTTTTCATGAACATTTACAAAGTTTCCGAGCAGCAGTACGGTTGGATTTTTGCGTTTCTCGCGGTTGCCATGATCGGTTCCACGCAACTGAACCACATTTTGCTTAAAAAATTCAAGAGCGAGCAAATCATAAAAGTCACTTTGTTTTACCAAAGCATTGTGGGCATTTTGCTTATAGCAGGTGTTTATAACAACTGGTTTGGTCTGTATTCACTGATTGGGATGATGTTTGTTTTCCTCACCGGACAAGGCCTGACGAGCCCGAACAGTTCCGCATTGTCACTTGCGCCATTCCGCAAACATACGGGCAGCGCTTCGGCGTTGATGGGGAGCTGGAGAATGGGTGCCGGGGCAATAATTTCTGCTATTGTGAGTATTCTGCACAACAATACAGCCTTGCCGATGGTCGGTATGATGGCGGCCTGTTCTTTGGGTGGGCTGGTTATTTTACATGCTGGTAATGCAGTTGTAAAACATCAGGTAAGCAGAAAAGAAGTGGAAGACGAAGTTTCGGTTTTGCTTTAATCGAGCTCACTGCTATACGGCGCAGAATTTTGCGCACCCGCACGGGTTACGGATATGGCAGCCGCGTCGCAGGCAAAACGGCAAGCATCCGGCCAGTCTTTGCCGGAAGAAAGGGCGGTGAGTAGAGCCCCGTTAAAAACATCCCCCGCAGCCGTCGAGTCCAGCGCTTTCACTTTTTTAGAAGGTATAATTTCAGCAAATTGTTGATTGGATAAATAAACTCCTGCACTGCCTAGTGTAATGATAACATGCTCAATGCCAGCTCGGTGAAAGAAGTTGGCAGCTTGATGCATAGAGACTTCATTATCAGGATAAATGCCGGTCAGGATCCCGGTTTCCGTTTCATTAGGTGTAATGAGAAAAATACCTTCGAGCAGTTGCTTGCTTAACGCTACTGCAGGAGCGGGGTTGAGGATAACTTTAATGTTGGAACGCAGACATTTATCAATAATGTATGCAACGGTTTCCAAAGGAATTTCAAGCTGGATCAGCACAAAAGCCACATCATTGAAAATCTCATCCGGTAGGTCTGCCGGGCGCAGATCCATATTTGCGCCGGATGCCACGACAATCTCGTTTTCACCATTTGCATTGACGGTAATAAGCGCGACGCCGGAAGCATAATCAGCGGTTTCGAGCAGATATTGAATGTCAAGGCCTTCTTTCAAAAAACCTTTTTTTGCCTCGTCCCCAAAAATATCCCGACCGATTTTAGCCACAAAGCGAACGTCAGCACCCAGCCGCGCAGCTGCAACGGCCTGATTAGCACCCTTTCCACCTGCATTCATCATAAATTTTCCACCGAGAACAGTCTCACCGGGTTTTGGAAATTCAGCCGTTCGCACAACCATGTCCGTATTGGAGCTTCCGATCACGAGCACCTTATTTCTCATTCCTCAACGTTTTCTGGCAACTAAAATCCCTAATCCGTAATGTTGCGGATAGTTATAGAGTTTGTGACCCGTTTTTTTGGCCAGATCCTTCACAGCCCTCCGCACCTCGGGGAAACTTTCTGTGTCGTGAAAAATCGTGCAATCGCTATGTTGTGCCGCCCAGAGGCCACATTCAAATGTTTCTGCGTAATTATGGACAATGTCCACGTGGGCCAGATTATAATGTTGATTATCAGTAGCAATCCAATCTTTGTAGTCTGATTTTACCAGCTGAATGTTAGCATAGCCAGCAAGCCGCTTACTCGTTTCTTCAAAATGCTCATTTTTATTGACCGTATGAACATCCCCCTCGAAGGTGTCCACGCCGGTGACACTCTCGAAATAATTGGAAAAAACCACCGTCGAATATCCAAACTCTACACCAAATTCAATGCAGCGATCCCGTTTTAAGTCAAATTGATCGATAATGTCCTCCACGATCATTTCCAGACCTTTCCAAGCTGAAACAATTTCCAGCATTTTTTCAGGCTTGCGAAAATTCTTCGGCTTATATGGTTTGATATCCGCAATAAAATTCTCACGAATGTAAGTTCTTAATCCCATGGCATGTCGCATATAGTTATTACAAACCTAGAATAAAAAATTCAGACACGGACAACTGATTTTATCAAAACATGGAGCAAAACGATGGAAAAGCTTTCCGGATCGAGCACGTTGCAAACTTCTAAGCCGAACCAAACGCATATCCGTGGCAAAACAGTACAGAGCAGGATAGTTAAGACATTTGAATTGGCATTATTGTATCAATAAATGTGTATTTTTTTAGTTAATTGATTATATTAAATAAAAATTGCGCGTTTTTTCCTGAACCCACAGTTATGATTTTTATAGGAAGATTGATTTTGACCATCCTGCTGGCTGGATCGGCGCTCTGTTTCCAGTCCTGCAACAAATCGTCGGATAACCAGGCTGTTGAAGAAGATATTCCAAAGGAAGTCAGCTATAACTTTGACATCCGGCCTATCCTGTCTGACAAATGCCTCGCCTGCCATGGTCCCGATGCCAACAAGCGCGAGGCGGGATTACGGCTTGATGTGGCCGAAGATGCGTTTAAAGCTTTGCAGGAAAATCCAAAAGCGCACGCATTGGTCGCTGGTAAGCCCGAACTTTCACAGGTCTATCTGCGCATTACCACCGCCGACACAGCACTTCGCATGCCTCCCACAGGCTCCAATCTCAAATTAACACAACGCGAAGTTGACCTCATCGAAAAATGGATTAAACAAGGTGCGAAGTATGAAAAGCACTGGGCTTTTGTGGCGCCGAAAAAACCTGCGTTGCCGGAAGTCGACGATAAGGATTGGCCTAAAAATGAGATTGACTATTTCATTTTACAAAAACAGGAACAAAAGGGGGTTAAACCCAATGAAGAAGCCGATAAGGAGCGACTGCTTAAACGCCTCAGCCTGGACATTACCGGATTGCCGCCGACATTGAAAATGATGGACGAGTTCATGGCCGATAATAGCGCAAACGCCTATGAAAAAATGGTAGACCAGCTCTTGAAAAACCCTGCATATGGCGAGAAAATGGCCATTCACTGGCTGGATCTGGCGCGTTACGCGGACTCGCATGGTTACCAGGATGACGGTTACCGCACACAGTGGCCATGGCGCGACTGGGTGATCCATGCATTTAACAAAAACATGCATTACAATGACTTCGTAACGTGGCAGTTAGCAGGCGATTTGTTGCCGAACAGTTCAAAGGAACAATTACTGGCGACAGGTTTTAACCGAAACCATAAAATCACAGAAGAAGGCGGCGTTATCCCCGAAGAATATCGCATTATGTATGTAACGGACCGTAATGACTTGTTTGGTAAGGGGTTACTCGGCGTTACGCTGGAATGTGCGCATTGCCATGACCATAAATACGATCCTTTTTCCCAAAAGGAATATTACCAGATGTTCGCGTTCTTCAATAATGTGAAAGAAGTGGGGATAGAATCCGTGATCGGCGGGCCGGAAACTTATGCGAAAAAGCCGTTGATGGAGATCAGTAATGACGACGTGAAGAACATTCTGACATTTATCAACAAACCTGACACGAACCGGTTGATCGTCTCGGTAATGGGCGATCTGGACACCTTGCGGAAGACGCATATTTTGGAACGTGGTGTTTACGATGCGCTGGGCGATGAAGTGCAGCCTGCAACGCCCACTTCGATTTTGCCATTTGATAAAAGTTATCCAAAAAATAGGTTAGGGCTTTCCAAATGGCTTTTTGATAAGAGAAATCCTTTGACTTCGCGGGTTTATGTGAACATTCTCTGGCAGGAATTTTTCGGAAAAGGCATTGTCAAAACGTCCGGAGATTTCGGCATGCAAGGCGAGCTTCCTTCCCATCCGGCATTGCTGGACTGGCTCGCGACCGATTTTATAGACCACGGGTGGGACATTAAACGGCTTGTAAAACAAATGGTTACGTCTGCCACTTACAAGCAATCCGCTGTTGTGACGAAAGAAAAGCTAGCCACTGACCCGGACAACATTCTCCTCGCCCGCGGGCCGCGGTACCGCATACATGCGGAATTTATCAAAGATCTCGTGCTTGCCAGCAGCGGCCTGCTCAACAAAACCATTGGCGGACCCAGCGTGAAACCCTATCAGCCCGCCGGACTCTGGGAAGGCGCGACGTCAGGACGCGGGTTGCTATCCGTTTATAATCAGGATCATGGCGGTGCATTGTATCGCCGCGGGATGTATACATTAATCAAAAGGACGGTTCCGCCGCCAACCATGAGCATTTTCGATGCGAGTAACCGCGACTTGTGCGAAGTAAAAAGGTTAAAAACAAACACACCATTGCAGGCGCTCGTAATGATGAACGATCCGGCTGTGCTGGAAGCTTCGCGTGTGCTGGCGGCCAAGCTGTTGCAGGAAAAAAGTGAGGCAAAAGAGAAGATCACAAAAGCATTCCGGCTGATCGTTTGCCGCAAGCCGAGTGACAAGGAACTGGAAGTGCTGAGCGCGTATTACGACAAGCAATTGCAATCCATTAAGCCTGAAAAGGCGGAGAAAATGGTGACGGTAGGAGAGTATCCCCTTACCAAAAAGGTGGATAAAAAAGCACAGGCAGCATTAATGCGCGTCATTTCAACGATCTATAATTTGGAAGAAACCATAACAAAATCTTGAAGCCGACAGCAAAAACTGAAAGCCAAAGTTTGAAACAATATGGAAAAGGAAATATTAGAGCACGGGTTCAACTTCAACAGGAGACGTTTTTTGTCTTCCATGAGCCTCGGGATTGGCGGTGTGGCATTAGGCTCTTTGCTTATGCCCGATCTGTTGAAAGGCGGAGGATTTGAGGAAGACGGTTTAGCGCCCGGCATTCCGCATTTTGCACCGAAAGCCAAAAGGGTTATTTATATGTTCCAGAACGGCGCTCCTTCGCAGCAGGAACTGTTTGATTATAAGCCGAAATTGCGCGAAATGCTCGGAAAGGAAATTCCGCCATCGGTTCGCGGGACGCAGCGGTTGACCGGCATGACAGCCAACCAGGCGTCGTTTCCGCTGGTCGGATCGTTTGTGGATTTTAAGCAATATGGCGATTCGCGTGCCTGGGTGAGTGATCTGATGCCTTATACGGCCAAGATTGTGAATGATCTCTGTTTTGTGAAATCCATGTACACGGAGGCGATTAACCATGACCCTGCTTTAACTTTCCTGCAAACGGGCTCGCAGCAGGGAAACCGGCCAAGTATGGGTTCCTGGCTGAGCTACGGGCTTGGTAATGAGAACAAAAACCTGCCCAACTTCACGGTTCTGCTCTCACGCGGCGTTGGGAATGGACAAGGGGTTTATTCCAAATTATGGTCCAATGGCTTCCTCGATTCGGTGCATCAGGGCGTTCAGTTCAGTAAAGGCGAGGACCCGGTTCTGTATCTACGCGACCCGGAAGGAATGGACCGTCACGATCGCCGGGATATGCTCGACAATCTTTCGCAACTGAACGAGCTTTCATACCAGGAATTTGGCGATCCCGAAATTACAGCCAAAATCAAGCAGTATGAAATGGCTTACCGCATGCAGACTGCCGTGCCGGAGGTGATGGATTTGTCCAAGGAATCGGACGACATTATCAAATTATACGGACCCGAATGTCTGGTCCCAGGCACTTATGCGGCGAATTGTCTGCTGGCGAGGAAACTATCCGAAAATGGCGTACGCTTTGTGCAGCTTTACCACCAGGGCTGGGACCAGCATGGTAACCTGCCTTTTGAGATTACCAAACAGGCCATGGACGTAGATCAGGCATCCGCAGCATTGGTTACTGACCTGAAACAGCGTGGATTACTGGATGAAACACTTGTAATCTGGGGCGGCGAATTTGGGCGGACCAGTTACACGCAAGGCAAATTAACTGCTGATAATTATGGCCGGGACCACCATCCCAGATGCTTTACGATATGGATGGCTGGCGGTGGCATCAAACCAGGAATGGTGTACGGTGAAACGGATGAGCTGGGCTACAACATTGCCAAAGATCCCGTGCATGTGCATGATTTCCAGGCAACTATCCTGCATCAGCTGGGCCTGAACCACGAAAAACTGATCTTCAAACACTTAGGAAGAAGATACCGGCTCACGGATGTTTCCGGCAAAGTGGTGAAAGACATTATCAGCTAAAATATCTGGCAGTAAACGATTGATCAATTTATCGGCTAAATTTTAATGCATTTAAGATTCAGGATTTTTGCAGAACAGCTATTAGTTGCCTCTAATATTGTCATCCTATTTTTACTGATCTTCGAAGACAAACTGGTTATCCCGGCGTGGTTACAAACCGTCGGGCGCATGCATCCGCTAATCCTGCATTTCCCGATTGTGATCTTGCTCATTGCCATGTTACTGGAATTTTTCCGGTTCCGGCCTGAGTACGCGACCAATCTTTTTTACAAAAATTTTCTGCAAAATATGCTGCTGGTGGGCTCGCTTTTCGCTGCTGTTACGGTGGTGATGGGGCTTTTTTTGTCGCAGGAGGAAGGTTACTCCGGCGATATTCTTGATTACCACAAATGGACCGGCGCGGGCATTTTCTTTTTCGCATCACTCATTTATTTTGTACGGAACACAACCTGGTATAAGGCTCCTATTGCCAGGGCGGGCGCTTTTCTGACGGTCGCGGTATTGGTGATGACGGGACATTATGGTGCTGCATTAACGCATGGCAGCAACTTTATCTGGGAACCGATCGATAGTCAGAAAACCATCGCGGCGGTTCCTTTGGAGCAGGCCGTTGTATTTACCCACGTGATCCAGCCGATTTTAGAACAAAAATGCACCAGCTGCCATAATCCGGATAAGCTGAAAGGCCAGCTGAATATGACGGATGCTGCATCTTTGCTGAAAGGCGGCAAATCCGGAAAGTTGTTTGTGGCTGGAAATCCCGAGATGAGCTTGCTGATGAAACGCGTGCATTTGCCCCTGGATGATAAAAAACATATGCCTCCGACGGGCAAGGCGCAACTGACATTGCAGGAGATTTCTTTGCTTACACTTTGGGTTAAAAAGAATGCGGATTTTAAGAAAAAACTCACCGAATTGCCTGCAAACGATTCACTTAGGATATTTTCCACTGCCTACTTGAAGCCGGTTGAACAGGAGACAGACTACCAATTTGATGCTGCTGATGAAGAAACTATTGCGAAACTGAATACAGATTACCGCACGATTTTGCCGCTTGCCCGGGAATCCCCCGCACTCGCTGTGAACATTTACAACAGCGCAACATATGATGTGAAGCAACTGGATGAACTAAGCGAGATCAAACAGCAAGTTATATCATTGAATCTCAATAAAATGCCTGTAAAAGATGCGGATTTAAAGAGCATTACAAAATTTGAAAACCTACGCCGGCTCGACCTGAACTTTACAGATGTTACGGCCGATGGTTTAAAGACATTATCATCATTGAAACAACTGGAAAACCTAACATTGTCCGGTACAAAAGTTAATTTCAATGATCTGAAAGCATTATTGCCAAATCTTAAACCACTAAAAACAGTTTCAGTCTGGGACACGAAGCTGACTGCGGCGGACGTGCAAAACCTACAAAAGGCGAATAAGAACATTGAAATCATCGGCGGGTTCAAAGACGATGGCAAAAGTCCTTTGAAACTCAACCCGCCACAGGTGAAAAACAGCTCCACGATTTTTGCAAAATCGCTTGATTTGGAGCTCAGGCACACGATCAAGAATGTAGACATTCGTTACACGACCGATGGTTCGGAGCCGGACAGCATTAAGTCGCCGTTGTTTGATAAAATGCTGGTTACCAAAAGCGGGACTATTAAAGCCAAAGCATATAAAGATGGCTGGTATGGAAGCGATCTGGCTATTTTTGAGTTTTTCAAAAGTGCCTATAACCCAGACAGCGTCAACTTGTTAGCGCCGCTAAACCGCGTTCACCAGGCAGAAGGAGCGAAGACGTTTTTCGATCATAAACTGGGCGCTATCGGAGCAAACAATCCCGCCTGGGCCAACAACTGGGCGGGTGTGAAGGACAATGACATGGCATTTATTTCAGAATTCAAAACACCGATCCTTTTATCGTCTCTCGGTGTGCATTATATGGTAGAAGAGGATACCGGCATTTTCCCTCCCGAATCGATCGAAATATGGGGTGGTGATAATGCGCAAAATCTGAAATTGCTGACGAGGTTCAAGGCGAAAATGCCGAAAAAAGGCGATAGACCCAGTTTACAAACCGTGGAAGGAACATTCAAGCCACAGAGTGTTTCTTACCTGAAAATCATCGCGAAACCATTAAACAAAATTCCTGACTGGCACAGAAGCAAAGGCAATAAAGCACTGCTGCTGGTGGATGAAATGTTCCTTAATTAACTGCATTCTAGCTTTTAGAGACGCGTCTTAACATTTCCGCACATGCGCGCGCATTGTGATAAGGACATTTCCAGAAGTTGATCTTGTCTCCTTTCACGAGCGTGCCGTCGGCCTTGACGGTGCCGTGCCATTCACCTTTTTCGTGATCTACGAACTTCTCTACGATGTAATCCCAGCTGCGTTCAGCCTTAACTTTATATTGTTCCTCTTTGGTCAGCTGGTAAGCATTGTAAAATCCAACCATTTGTTCCGCCAAAACCCACCAGGAACGATCCGTTTGCAAATGTTTTGTTTCAGGATCAAATTCGTAATTCAGCGCGCCGTCCGCTGCCAGTCCCTTACTAGCGGAATCGGCCATCGCGATCGCCACTTTTCTGAGTTTGCCAATCAGGCGCTCATCGTGCAGGATTTCAGCAGTTTCAAATAAAAGCCAGGAAGCTTCAATGTCGTGCCCATAGGAAACAATGTGGTCTTTCGATTTCCATTTTTCGTCAAAAAACAGCTCCATACTGTTCGTTTTCGGGTTCACGATCCTGGTAATGATCGCTTCCAGCATGTTAGCAGTTTGTTTTTTCAATTTCGGATCCGGCCACACGCTGTATAAATTGGCATAAGCCTCCACCAGGTGCAAATGCGTGTTCATACTTTTGATCCAGGGACTTTTGCTCAGAATGTAATCGTCTGTGCCGGACCAGTCGCGGGCAAATGCTTCGCGGTAGCCGCCATTAACCGGGTCGAATGCGTGTTTTTCGATGACATTAAACAGTTCTTTGGCCTTATCCAATGCAGGCTGAAAATGTGTAACGCGGAAATATTCGCTAAGTCCGTACATGGCAAATGCATTGCCGTAGATCTGTTTTTTGGTTTCCAAAGGCGTTCCATCCGCTTTCACAGACCAATAAACGCCACCATGCTCAGGATCAAAAAAATGCTTTACCAGTTGCTGGTAAGCGCGGTCGGCCAATGTCAGATATTTGGCTTCTTTGAACAGCCGGTGTGCGAGTGAATAAGTCCATAAAATACGGCCTGTCAATACAACGGAGCGATCAGCATCTTTAACAGGCTGATTTTCATAATTCACCCGACCATAAAATCCGCCTTTTTCTGGGTCGGGGCCGTGTTTTTCCCAATAAGTAAGGATGCTGATCAATTCTTTCTTGAAAGCTTCGGGAGTAAATTCGGCCATGTTCCAATTCTTTTTTAGCAAAAGTATACGGCCGGCTGATCATACTTATGGCGAATCCGGACATAAAAAAACCGGGCAAGGGAGTTGTCCGGTTTTATGAATATGTTTGAAGAGACTAGTCGCCCTGGTTTTCTTCCAGGTTATCGTGATTGTCTCCGCCGAGGCTGTAATAGTTGTTTTCTTCGTCTTCTCTGCCGATCATTTCGTCCTCGTCATCGTCCTCTGATCCCGGAACGTCCAGGTCGTCGCCGATCAGATCATCGTCGAAGGATTTTTCATTCCAGTCATCCGATTCCAGTTCTATTTCACTCTTTACTTTTGAAATGTCCTCAGGATCAATATCCGGATCAATCAGGCCCTGACGAAAAATGTCTTCCTCCGCGGGATAATTTCCTGGCAAATCGTCGTCAAACAATTCATCGTCATCATCGTCATATGGATTCATAGCTCAAAATTTATTGGTTTGCTGGTTGTAAGCGAGGTTTTTCTAGTTCTACGGTTCAAATATGTTAAAAAAAATCATTCCAATTTACATTTATATAAGGAAAATTGAGCGGGCACAACAAGTAATAAAGTTTCGGTGAAATGCTTTCTAATATAGACACGGAATTTGTCCGCACGGCGGTCAGCTTTTTATTTATTTAACTCATTATTACTCATTGCATGAGCAAAAAATTATCAAAAATCACAGGGGCATTTCTGGCATTAGCAGGCGCCACCGGCTTGTTTGCTTACACAAATGTTCCGGCTAATCCTCCTACATCCGGTAACAAAAAATTCCCGATTGAAGCAGCTGAACTTAAACTGCCCGCCGGCTTTTCAGCAAAAATCCTGGCAACCGACCTCGGCGCAACCCGCCACATGGTGATCGGGAAAAATGGTGACATGTATGTGAAGCTTTCCAAGCTGAAAGACGGGAAAGGGATTTACCACATCAAAGACACAAACGGCGATGGTGAAATTGAGAGCAAAACGCTTTTCGGGGATTACCAGGGAACGGGCATTGCAATCAAAAACGGTTATTTATACAGCTCTTCCAACAAAGGGGTCTTTCGTTATAAACTGAATGATAAGGAGGAAGTTGTAGATTTTGAAAAACCGGAAAAGATCATCGAAGGACTGACCGATCATGGCCGCGACAATGCCAAGCCGATCACGCTGGATAATGCGGGTAACATTTATGTTACAGTGGGTTCATACAGTGATAATTGCCGTGAAACCGGGTCGGGGAAGGGAATGTCGCCCTGCACGATCCTGGATTCTGCGGGTGGGGTCTGGAAATTCAAGGCGGATAAAGCCGGACAGACTTTTTCGGACGGCGTACGTTTCGCGACGGGTGTAAAGAATGCAGTTGGAATTGACTGGGATCAAAAAACAAATGCATTGTACGCAACCGTGCACGGGCGTGGAAAGTTTGATGATTTTTACCCTCAATACTACACTCCAAAACAAAGTGCTGAACTTCCTGCTGAAACCCTTTACAGATTAAAAGAAGGCGACGATGCGGGCTGGCCCTACATTTACTACGACCATTTCCAGAACAAAAAAATCCTCGCACCGGAATATGGCGGTGATGGCAAGAAGACGGCGGGTGAAAAAGCGATCAATCCTCTGGTTGCATTTCCAGCGCATCTCGGTCCTAATGCGATCATGTTTTACACTGGTAACCAGTTCCCGGCGAGATATAAAAATGGCGCATTCATTGCATTTCACAGCCAGTCTGCTGAGCTGAAAAAAGGCTATTTGGTTGCATTTGTGCCATTTGTGAATGGTAAGCCTGGCAAATGGGAAATTTTTGCGGATAATTTTGCCGGAACGGACCTGGCTAAACCAACCGGCCCGATCCAGCATCGCCCATGCGGTCTCGCACAAGGGCCGGACGGCGCACTTTACGTCACCGATGACCTGAACGGCACTATTTTTAAAATTGATTACAAGAAAAAATAAGTCAGAGGCTTAACCCGCCATCAACATTAATATTCTGGCCCGTGATGAAGCGCCCGGCTTCGGAACACAATAAAACGGCCATGGCAGCACAATCCTTCGGGTCACCAATCTGGCCCGAAGGCGTTTCCAACCGCTTGTTAATCCTTTCTTCGACCTCCGGAACATCCTGTTCGAGCCGTGGCGTTCCGATGACGCCAGGGGCCAGATTATTAACGGTCACGCCTTTGTCTGCGAACTGCATGGCCAGATTTTGCACCATATTAAGAACAGCCGATTTTGTAGCAGCATAAACGAGCATGGAAGGATGCGGCCTTGTTTGCTGTACGCTGCCTAATGTCACAATGCGTCCCCAGCCATTCTGGATCATCAGCGGAGCGAATTGCTGGATAAGCAAGAGCGTAGACCGGAAGTTGGCATTAATCTGTGTGTCAAAGTCCTCGAAACGAATTTCATCCCAGTTCTTCGGAATCTGGACAGAAGCATTCAGTACGAGAATGTCCACATGCTGTCCATTTTGTTTAGCATGATCAAAAATTTCAGAAGCAACATTGGCCTTTGCAAGGTCCGACTGGACAACGGAACATTTGACCCCCAATTCCCTGATTCTTTCTGCCACTTTTTCGGCCTCATCTTCGTCGCTCCTGCAATGCAGAATGACATTTGCGCCGTATTCGGCCAGGGCCAGTGCAATGCCTTCGCCGATTCCCTGGCTTGAACCGGTTACCAGCGCAGTTTTTCCTTTTAAGTTGAAGTTTTCAGAAATCATAACGTTCGTGTATTAAGACGTTCGTGTTTAAAAACTCCCGAAAACAATATTTTCATGCCAATGTTGCTGGCCCATGCCCTGCAAATTGGCCAAAAAAATGCCTGCCCGAAAAATCAGGCAGGCTCTAACAACGGTTGTTTTCTTTAAAAATCCGTATTTGGCTTATCCAGGGATTCCTCTTTTATCCAGATATTCCGATAGTAAACATCATGACCTTCGGATTGCAGTTTCAACCCGCCCGGTGTGTCTGTAATGCCTTTTCCTCCATCATTTCCACCATCGATTCCGGAATTAGGACCACCCCAAACCTGGCTGATCTGCTGATTGGTATGAACCTTTTTACCATTGAAATACAATGTTACCATAGGCTTTTCAACCAGCTTGCCTTCCTTAAAACGAGCCGCCCGGAACAGAATGTCATAGGAATTCCACTTGCCTATGCCATTATAAGCGGCATAAGGTGACCTGGACTCATTGATGACCGCAGCCATTCCGTGAGACGTGGTATCGCCATCCAAAACCTGGATTTCGTAACGGTTTTGTAAATAAACGCCGCTATTGCCGCCTTCTTTAGTAATAAGGAATTCTACATGAGCGCGAAAATCCTTAAACTGCTTTTTGGTAACAATGTCCGCGGAGCCATACTTTCCGCCAGCAGATGCTGGATCGTTGCAGTTGATAACCGTTCCTTTGTCCACCGGATCGTTTACTACGGTCCATTTGATAGGAGGCTTGGCCGAAAAGCGCGGGCCTTCCCAGTAAATCCACTTCTCATCCAGCATTTTGCGGCTGCCGTCCATGAAAACCTCCGCACCTTTCGGCGCCTTCGTCCCAACGCCCACCTGTGCATGAGACACCGCCACAAATGCAAAGGCAAGTAAGCCCTGGACTGTAACAGCCATTTTTAGTCTGGAAAAAATCTGCTTCATATAGAAGATGTTAGTGATTGAAATCGGTTCGTGCCAGTTTTAGTCTGGCATTGTTGATAAGGCTTACTGAATTTGTAAATACTCTTTTTGCGATGTCTTTTGTTACGATGTAGAACAAAAGCCACATGTAACCTGACGTATAATAACGTAAAAATCAGTCGGTTCCACACTCACAGCTCTTTCAGGAATATAATCACGCATTTCGCTGATGGAACGGTTCTTTACTCTGAGCGCATAAATTATTTAAGTAGATGTTGAACTATTACGAGGAGAGAGATGATGAACAGCACACATACCAAAAGAAGCGTCAATACCGTAACGAGTGTATTTGCGACCAGAACAGATGCGGAAAACGCATATAAGGCATTGTTAAAACTTGGCTATGAAGCGGAGGAAATTACGCTGATCATGTCAGAAGAAACGAGCGAAAGACTTTATCATTATCATGATAAAGACTATGACGATAAAAGAGAATCGGGTTTAGGAAAAGGTAAAAAGCTACAGGTAACCAGGATCTCGGATGCATTGGATGTGTTAGGTAGGTTTGTGGCGATTCCGGGACTGGCACTTGTAGTGGCAGGGAAATTGGACGAAAGAGGTCAGCGAGCTATTGCAAGCACTGTTTTGTCGGACGAATATGCGACCTATTTCCAGAAACGCATTCAGGAAGGCGAAATCCTGATCGATTTTGGCTTACATAATATTAAGGAACGCAACCTGATTATGAACCTTTGGGAAAATTACGGCGGTTATTCGCTGGTCCGCAGGGTCAACAACGCAGCATAAGGGTGTTTTCAAATTGAAAAGCCGTGCAGGATTTCCTGCACGGCTTTTTGTCTTATAGTTTCTCCTCAAAAAGCTTTAATATCCGCTTATATTCATCCGTCCAGGACGACGCTTCTACAAAAGCGTGGTCTTCCATGGGGTAGGAGGCTAGTTCCCAATTGTTTTTACCCAGTTCGATAAGCCGTTGTGAAAGTCTGACAACATCCTGATAATGGACATTTACATCCACCATTCCGTGGCACATGAGCAAGTGGTTTTTAAGACCGGCTGCGTGGTATATCGGTGAGCTTTTTCGGTAAGCGAGGCTGTCGGATTGCGGTTCGTTGAGAATGTTGGCTGTGTAGGGATGATTGTATGCAGCCCAGTCCGTAACCGGGCGCAATGCTGCACCGGCAGCGAAAATATCGGGCGTTGTAAAAAGGCCCATTAATGTTATAAAACCCCCGTAGGAACCGCCATAGATTCCTATTTTCTTTGGATTAACCCCATAATTTTTAACCAGCCATTTAGCACCATCCGTGTTGTCTGTGAGATCTTTACCTCCCATAAAGCGGTAAATGCCAGTGCGCCAGTCGCGACCGTAACCCGAGCTTGCCCGGTAATCGAGGTCAAGCACGGTATAACCCTTATCCACCAGCATGTTATTGAACATATATTCCCTGAAATACTGGCTCCACCATTTGTGCGCGTTTTGCAAATAACCGGCTCCATGTACAAAAATGACCGCTTTGCCATTTGATTTTTTAGGTTCGTAAACCCTTGCATAAATGTCCTGTCCGTCGGTTGCCTTAATAGTGACCACTTTTGCTTTGCGCCATGGGTAAGACAGGAATTCGGGAGATGTGGATCTGGTAACCTGCTCTGAGTTAACGCTTTTCGTATTTGCGTCTGGATTATCCATTACAAACAGTTCCCAGGGAACATTGCTCTGCGAAGAGCGAACAGCGAGTTTGGTCTCGTCAGGCGATAACGTTACTTCGTGCGCGCCGGTCTGCTGCGTAATGCGGGTGCGCGGTCCGCCCGTTACAGACATTTTATAAAAGTGCTGCTCTCCCGGATGTACTTCGTTGGTTATGAGGTAAAACGATTTTTTGTTTTTTGATAAAACGACATTTTGTATTTCAAATTTCCCACTGGTAAGCGCCGTTTTCTTGCCGCTGACAACATCCAGACTGTAAAGATGCGAGTAACCCGTTTCCTCACTCTGGAAGTAAATGTTGTTATCATCAATAAAGCCAATTTCTCCCGAACTCATCGGATAACCGCCAATGCCCGGCCCGCCGATCCAGGCCTCATCCCGCTGGCGATCCAGCAATTTCAATGTTGCAGTTTCGGGATCAAGCGCCATGATCCAGCGGTCCTTGCCGTCCAGCGAACGGACAACCACCACTGCATTTTTGCTATTATCCGACCAGAACGGCCCGTTAATGATCACGTCCCGCTCTTTACCTTTTTTCCAGGCGGAATCCAGTTTGGGATAATCTTTCAGATAATCAGGCTTGTCACCGATGCCGGGAATGTTCTTTACTGCAACTTTTAATGTTGTATCTTTTTTAATATTATAAACCCAGAATTCGGATTGCGAAGCCGGCGCGCCGACTTTGGTTCTGGCATCGATATCTTCTGTAAAACCGGATTCAGTGACGTAATTGGGGACAATGGTCGACTTTGCGGAATTGTTGGGTTGCATCAACCGGTAAGTAATGAACTGCCCATCCGGACTGATTTGCTGGCTGGAAACGTTCTTTTCGCCCAGGTAAATTTCTTTCGGATAAGCTGCCTTTTCGGCATCGGTTATTTTTTTGCCCGCATCTTTCTTCTCTTTTCTTTCCTTCAAAACCTCGAACATTGCGAGCTGATCGTCTTTCAAAAATTTTTCGTGGCCTTCTGGTTTGCTATCGGCTTTCTTTGTGCCGCTCTTAAAATCAGTAAGTTGGCTCAGAAGCCCGCTGTCTGGTGCAATGCTGAACAGGTTCATTCCACGTATAAAAACCACGCGCTGGTCATCGCCACTGAAAGCTGGATTACTTTCCCGCTCGACAGTGTTAGTAAGCTGTCTGATTTTGTAATCTGTAGTTGAGATCAGATAAATGTCCCCATTCTTTTCGTAGAGCCGCTGCGTTTTTTGCTTGTTAAAAACATCACTTTTACCGGGCAATGTTTTGCGAATAGCTGGGGCTATCTTGCCGATTTTTTTCGAGGTCAGATCATATCCATACAGCGAGTCAGCCGCATGCTTATCCGGATTCCAATTGAAATAAATCGTCTTGCTATCCTCAGACCAGCTAATGTCGCTCGGAGATGTTCCGATCCATGTCTTAGGATCCCGCATAATCTTCTCAACCGTAAGCGGCCCGAGGGTTTGGGCTTTTGATAATCCTGTAAATAAACAAACAGCTAGTAAGGTAAAGCGAAAAAATGGCAGCATATGAAATTGGACTTTGGGAATTGCAGCTTAAAGATAATGTTGTTATGATACATTGAAGAAAGGCACTCAAAGTTAAGGCTACAAATGCTATTTTTGGCGATTACCATTCACTCACGTATGAAAATTTCTGGCTGGATTGCTTTATTGATTGTTGTTTTGTTTCAGTTTGGGTGCTCGGATCAGAAGTCGAAATTACCGGATAAAGGCGTTAGTTATCAGCTCAATGAGTGGCGGAAAAGTACGATTGACAGCATTGATTATAACATTCAGCTTGATATTCCAAGTAAGAAAAGTGAGCAGATAAAAGGCATTGAAACAATTTCTTTCAACCTGAATGCGCTCGATTCGGCGCTGGTTTTGGATTTTAATTCCGATAGCACACACATTATTTCTGTCCAATCCGAGGGCGACGAAATCGAGTTTGAAGTGGCCAACCAGCACATTATCATTCACCCCGAAGGATTAAAAAAAGGAAGAAATACATTGACGATCGGCTTCATCGCCGGTAACCTTTCCCTGAACAGGAGCGACGAATATCTCTACACGCTTTTCGTTCCCGACCGCGCTTCGACCTGTTTTCCGTTGTTTGATCAGCCCAATTTAAAGGCCACATACAGTTTAACATTAAGTGTGCCCGACGGCTGGGAAGCGGTTTCGAACGGAAGTTTGAAGTCCAGAACGTCGAGAAGCGGCAAATGTGTTTTTCAATTTGCGCAAACCAAGCCCATCAGTTCCTATCTGTTTGCCTTTGCAGCCGGCAAGTTTTTTAAAACCGAAAAAACAGTAAAGGGCAGGGCAATGACCATGTATTACCGAGAAACGGATGCTGCCAAAGTGAACCGGAATAAGGATGAAATTTTCGATCTGCACGCCAAGTCGCTTTCCTGGCTGGAAGATTATACGAACATTCATTACCCTTTTGGAAAATTTGATTTTGTCCTGATTCCCTCATTTCAATATGGCGGGATGGAGCATCCGGGTTCTATATTTTACAATGAGCCGGCGCTGATCCTGGATGAAAATGCGTCGGTGAATGAGAAAATGGCGCGGGCGAGTGTCATTGCGCACGAGTCGGCGCATATGTGGTTTGGCGATCTGGTAACGATGGACTGGTTCAATGATGTGTGGCTGAAAGAGGTTTTTGCCAATTTTATGGCTGCAAAAATCGTCCATCCAAGCTTCCCTGAGATCAACCACGAATTACGTTTCCTGCTGGCACATTATCCGGGCGCATATGAAGTGGACCGGACGGCCGGCACAAACCCCATTTTGCAGTATTTGGGTAATCTTAAAAATGCAGGGACATTATACGGAGCCATTATTTATATGAAAGCACCCATCGTAATGCGCCAGCTTGAACGGAAAATAGGAGCGAAGCTCATGCGCGAGAGCCTTGGGGAATATCTGAAAACCTACTCATTTGGAAACGCCCATTGGGATGATCTGATACAGATTATTGATAAAAAAACGCCGCTCAACATTGCGGATTGGAGCCAGGTGTGGGTAAAAACGCCGGGTATGCCCGAGTATCAATATGCTTCCAGCGAAGGAGCCGGGAAGTACATTCAAAAACAAGATTCTGTCTCGAACCGCACTTGGCAGCAGCCGGTTGGACTGAAAGATTTTGAGATTAGGGGCCAACATTACCGCTTCCCGAATCCGGATGGCACTGCATATGGTTATTTCAAGATGGATAGTGCGAGCACCGATTACTTTTTTCGGCATTATAACCAATCCGGTGATTCTGTTTTGTCAAAGCCCGTTTTCCGCGGAGCAATGCTTGTGAACATTTGGGAAGGCTTTGTACGTGGCGAAGGCCCGGCAGCTAATCAGCTTTTGCGTAATGTGCTGCACACATTACCCAGGGAAAAAGATCCGTTGCTCACCGATTATTTGCTGGGGCGGTTGCAAAGCCTATGGTGGTCATTCTTAACCGATGAAAGTAGAAACAGATATCAGTCGGAGGTTGAAAAAGTGACCTGGGATTTACTCAATTCGACAAAGGATAAGGGAATCAAAAAGTCATATTTCCGCACATTCAAACGTATTGCGCTCAGTGATGACGCCTATCGAAAAATGGAGTCGCTATGGACTAAAAATTTGGTAATTGAAAACCTAACATTGTCGGAGGAAGACAATATTTCACTGGCTTATGAGCTGGCTATCAGGGGAAAGGGAGATGTAAAGGCGATTATGCAGACGCAACTCGATAGCACCAAAAATCCCGACCGAAAAACGAAAATGCAGTTTGTCATTCCTTCGTTGAGTCAAAGTGAAGCTGAGCGTGATGCGTTTTTTGAATCTTTGAAAAAGCCGGAAAACCGTGAAAAAGAAGCCTGGGTGCTGGATGGGCTATCAAATCTGCATCATCCATTGCGATCCGCCAGCGCTATCAAATACTTGCGGCCGTCGCTGGATCTGTTGCAGGAAATCCAGCTCACAGGCGATATTTTCTTCCCTACGCGCTGGACTAACACCACGTTTTCAGGACATTCGTCTAGGGAGGCGACCGACATTGCCGCAAAATTCCTTAATGAACATCCGAATTACCCTTACTTCCTCAAAAACAAGGTGCTGCAGGCCATTGATATGCCGCAAAGAGCTGCGAGGTTGAAGCAGTAATAAAGGCGTTATGCACAACGTTACATCCCTCCGGGATTTTGTTTAATGCGTATGACGTGTTGCTACCAATATGTCATCCTCCGGGATTTTGATTTAATGCGGATGACCTGTTGTTACCAATATATCATCCCTCCGGGATTTGTTTCATACGGATGACCTGTTGCTACCAACATGTCATCCCTCCGGGATTTGTTTAATGCGGATGACGTGTTGCTACCAATATGTAATCCCTCCGGGATTTTGTTTAATGCGGATGGCCGGTTGCTACCAATATGTCATCCCTCCGGGATTTCGGTTAATGCGGATGGCCTGTTGCTACCAATATGACATCCCTCCGGGATTTGTTTAATGCGGATGACGTGTTTCTACCAATATGTCATCCCTCTGGGATTTTGTTTAATGCGGATAACTTCTTGCTACCAATATGTCATCCCTCCGGGATTTCGGTTGATGCGGATGACCTGTTTTTACCAATATGTCATCCCTCCGGGATTTTGTTTAATTCGGATAACTTCTTGCTACCAATATGTCAGCCCTCTGGGATTTTGTTTAATGCGGATAACTTGTTGCTACCAATATGTCATCCCTCCGGGATTTGTTTAATGCGGATGACGTGTTATTACCAATATGTCATCCCTCCGGGATTTCGGTTGATGCGGATGACCTGTTTTTACCAATATATCATCCCTCCGGGATTTGTTTAATACGGATGACCTGTTGCTACCAATATGTCATCCCTCCGGGATTATGTAAATCGCGGAGCGATGGAATATTGGTAGAAAAAAGCAGTGACGGCCTGAATAAAATCCCGGAGGGATGCAATGGCAAGCCCTATGCACAATCATTTCCCTCAGCCGGAGCGTACTTAACAAGTTGGGGCATCATTATGCATAACCTCACATAAACCGGGCACTATTTTTTTGCATTTAAAGTAAAAAAATAGACGCTATGGAAAACAAACTTTTTGCGACTGCCTACATCCGGGAGTTGGAGGCAGAGTACACTTCCACTAAAAAGTGCCTGGAAAGAATTCCTGAATCAGCTTATGGTTTCAAACCGCATCCCAAGTCGATGGAAATGGGTTACCTGACGCTGTTGGTAGCCGAAATTCCTTTGTGGGTGGCGGTGATGGTGGAAGAGGGCGAAATTGATTTCGTAACCTTCAAACATCTTGAAACCAGGGAAAGAAATGCCGTGGTAAGGCATTACGACGAAAGCATTGAGCGCGCAAAAACCGCGCTCCAAAATGCTACGGAGGAAAGTCTGGCGAAAGAATTCCGGCTGATGAACAATGGCCACCTTTTATATGCGCAGCCCATGATTGAAGCCATCGGATCGACGATCAACCATTGGGTACATCACCGCGGCCAGCTCACGGTATACATGCGGTTGAACGACATTGCAGTTCCCTCGATTTACGGACCGTCTGCGGATGACAAGAACTTTGGTTAAACGCGTTCAAAACGTTCTTTTTTTAAATCTTCCAGAATCTCTTTGGTTGATTCAAAACCCGTATGGTGAAAAGCTCGTAACCCGAGCTTTTTTGCCATATTAGCGAACATGATCCGGTCGTCGAAATACACACATTGACTCGGCGTGGCTTGCGCTATGCCCATGGCCAGTTCGAATATCCGTGGGTCGGGTTTGCGCATTTTTACTTCACAGGATGAAATGAAAGCGTCGAAACAGGTGTGCAGTTTGAATTTCTGGACGCGGTAATCATTCAATTCCTTGCCTTCGTTATTGATTGAAATAATGCGAAAGCCGCAGTCCTTTTTCCATTCTTTCAGCCAAGCGAGCATTCCGGGAAGCTCCACGGATTGCGAATACATAAATTCCTTAAAATCTTCGCGTACAAAGTCCCTGGGATGATTGAAGATCACCGTGTCCAGATATTGATCCAGATTAATGCTGCCGACTTCGTAGACATTGAAAATGAAATTATGAAGCTGGTCCATTTCCTTGTAATCCAGCCCGAATTTCTCTGCGGCCAGGATGCGGGATTCATGCCCCCAGCCATTGCTGAGTAATACGCCGCCAATATCGAAGAAGAGAATTTTTAGATCACTGATTTGCATTGCGAAAGGAATTTGCCGTTAACAGTTAGTCACGCCTGCAATATATAAAATATGCTATTTCACATTGCGTTTTGCCCAATTGAAAATGGTGGAATACACTTCCTCCCGCACGGGTTTCCGCGAGAGAATGAGGTCATGCATGCCGCCCTGGATCGCCTGAATGCTGTATTGACCCACAATATTTTGCGCCTGCCGTGCGATTTCCTCCACATTCAGCACTGCGTCGCCGGTAAACATGACGTCGCTCCATTTTTTCTCGTCAATCGATTTTGCCGAGTGAAGAACCAGAACGGGTTTGTCGATCTGCAGTCCCTGAGATAATTTGAGCTGGCCCAAATGTATAGCCCTTATCCAGCCGAAATTAACAGGTGGGGCAATATGTGGTTTCCAGCCCAGATTGTAAGTCCATTCACCATGTGCGTCTTTATGCAAACTTTCTCCATATAAGGGACTTAGCCCTGCGCTAATGGTTGTTTCGGGGTGCTTTTCCGCGCGTTTTACAATGACAGGAATTGCGGTTTTCTTTAAAACGGATTTTACATTTAAATCAAAAAACGGACTGTTTAATAAAATCGCGTCGAACATTTCTTTCCCATTCCGCTCTGCTGCGTATAGCGAAATGATCAATCCACCCGTTGAATGGCCGCTGAGGAGAATTTTCTCCGATCCTTCGGCCTTCATAACACTTAAAACGGTGTCGATATCAGCAAAATACTCGGACAGGTCGCGGACATTGTTGAACTTTTGATTGGCCAGAAAAGAGCGCCCGTATTTGCGTAGATCAACGGCGTAAAAGTTGTAGCCTTCCTGAATGTAGCGCTCCGCCATTTCTTCCTGGAAAAAATAGTCGTTGAAACCATGCACGTAAAGCACGGCCTTGTTGCTTTTTTCAGGGGTTTGTTTCTTAATAATGGTGCACGTTACACTGCCCTCGTAATCAGCAAGTTGCACAATGGTCGCCTGTTTGAATCCATTGCCCAGTATATCAGCAAAATAGGTGACCTGTGCGTGTGCGGAACCGATACCGACGATGGTCAGGGTTAGATAGAAGAGCAGGGTTTTTGATAAAGAATGCATCAATTACTCGATTTTTTTAAGTTCAGCACCGCGGTCGGGTTGTAGGTTTACATTCAAGAACTCCGCATTGGTGTTATTTTCAATTGTAAATCCTTTGGCAAAATCAATTTCAACGATTACTGCGTCTGTATCAAATTTGAAAATATGTCCCCCCGCTTTGAGATCGTCCGCAATATAATGCAAATGAAATCCCGGAACATTGGTTCTGGCCAGATAGGGCGGGAGCAGGAATCCAACGCATGTGCCGGTTGTGTTATTGTAGTTGAAAAGTTTCTGATGCTCACCCAAATGGGCCGGCAGCGTAGTATAGGGTGGTTTCGCCGGACTGGCGGCCCGGGTGGTCATTTTCGAGAATGTTCCGGTGATTTTAATTGCGTAAATGGTGTTGGCGTTCAATTTCTCTATGAGACGCTCCTGCAATTTTTCGTAAGTCAGATTCGGTTCTTTCAGATAGATCGTCGTATCTGCTTTGAAAAATTTGACAAATGCGGCAGAGGTGCTGTCGCTGTCGGGAACCTCTTTCACACTGCCGTCTGAGCTCATTTTGTAAACTTTACCTTTGAGCATAATTAACTCGCCATCCACTTTATTAAATGTACCCACGCCAAAATCGCCTTTCGGTTTCAGGTTTCCAATGGTAAGGTCGCCATCAAACACACCGGCCATCAGCGCATCAATAATAGAGTATTGATACATAAAATCCTGCTCGGAATGAGCTCGCGAACCAGCCTTTCTGGCAGATTGACAGCAGCTCAAAAAAACGGAAAGAATGCACGCGGACAGAAGGGATAGTATACTGCGTCTGGTAAAAATGTTCATCATGAAGGAATACAGTGATCGTTAAATTTAAGGCCTTTCCATTCAGCAAAAGTGCAAAATTAATTTCTGTATGCCCGATACAATTCCTTCTACTATATTGTAATATGCCGCTGTAATTGATGGATTTACCATTTTAGACTAAAAAAATATATACATTTTGAGAAATAGTTTAATAAAATTGTAAATCTTACATGTTCATTGAGATTTTAAAATTGTGTATTGCAGATGGCTAAGTTAACTGATAAAAAAAAGACAGACTCGACTACTGACCCCACTGAAAATAAGGTGGACGTCGCACGGGATCACGGGCTGAACGCAGTAGAAACTGTTAGCCGTTTTACTGACTTCGATATTCACCTTTTTCGGCAGGGCAAGCACTTCAAGCTCTACGAGAAGCTGGGCTCTCACGTAATGGATTATAAGGGCGTAACCGGAACCTATTTCGCAGTCTGGGCGCCTAATGCCGCTAATATATCGGTTATCGGGAATTTTAATGGCTGGAATAATGCCACGCATGTGCTGGCACCCCGATGGGACAGCTCGGGGATTTGGGAAGGCTGGATCCCGGACGTTGGCGTAGGAGAGGTTTACAAATATTATATAGTTTCCCAAAACGGCGGCGCACAGGAAAAATCAGATCCGTTTGCCCTATGGTGCGAAGTTGCGCCGCGGACGGCATCTATAGTCTGGGACACCTGGTATGAATGGGGAGATTCGGACTGGATGAAAGTCCGCAAGGAAAAAAATAAGCTGAATGCGCCAATTTCAGTATATGAAGTGCATTTGGGTTCCTGGCAACGTGACCCTTCGGATCCTGAAAGATATTTGACCTATAAGGAGATTGCGGTAACGCTGGTTCCTTATGTAAAGGAAATGGGCTTCACGCACGTGGAACTGATGCCGATTATGGAGCATCCTTATCCGCCTTCCTGGGGCTATCAGATTACCGGTTACTTTTCATGCGCATCCCGGATGGGAACGCCCCAGGAACTGATGTATCTGATCGACCAGCTTCACCAGGCTGGAATCGGCGTTTACGTGGATTGGGTCCCTTCCCATTTTCCAGGCGACGCGCACGGACTTTTCCGTTTCGATGGCACATCTCTTTATGAGCACGAAGATCCGCGAAAAGGCTATCATCCTGACTGGAAAAGCTACATTTTCAATTACGGACGCAATGAAGTAAAGTCGTTTCTGATCAGTAATGCCATTTTTTGGCTGGATCGTTATCATACCGACGGCTTGCGGGTGGATGCCGTGGCATCAATGCTTTATCTCGATTATTCAAGAAAGCACGGCGAATGGATCCCGAACGAATTTGGCGGAAGGGAAAACCTGGAAGCTATTGCATTACTAAGAGAAATGAATGTTGCCGCCTACACGGAGTTCCCTGACATTCAGACCATAGCAGAAGAGTCAACCGCATTTCCGGGCGTTTCCCGTCCTGTTTTTGTTGGCGGACTTGGTTTTGGGATGAAATGGATGATGGGCTGGATGAACGATACATTAAAGTATTTTGAAAAGGACTCCGCATTCCGCAGATGGCACCAGGACCAGCTGACATTCAGCCTGGTGTATGCTTTTTCTGAAAACTATATGCTGCCGTTTTCTCATGATGAGGTGGTTTATGGCAAGAAATCGCTGATTAATAAAATGCCCGGCGACGAATGGCAGAAGTTTGCGAATCTGAGACTGATGTTCACCTATATGTTCACGCATCCGGGAACAAAACTCATGTTCATGGGGTGCGAATTCGGTCAGACATCCGAGTGGAATTTTGAACAAAGCCTTGACTGGCATTTGCTCGATAATCCAAATCATAACGGCATGAAACTGTGCGTAACAGCGCTAAACAAGCTGTACAGAACCGAACCGGCCATGTATGATTTCTCTTTCTCGCACGACGGGTTCGAGTGGATCGATACGCAGGACAGGGAAAATTCAGTGCTTGTGTTTGCCAGAAAAGGCACAGATCCGAGTCAAAACCTGGTTGTAGTGCTGAATCTGACACCCATTCCACGCAAAGGTTACCGCGTAGGCGTGCTCACAGCAGGCAGCTGGCAGGAAATATTCAACTCTGATCAGGCGGAATTTCAGGGCAGTGGGGTTGTTAATGTAGGTCCTGTAACCTCAGAAGCACATCAATGGCATGGCAAAAGCAATTCCGTCATCCTGGATCTGCCGCCTATGGGAGCCATCGTTCTCAAAAAAAGTGCACCCGCACGAAGCATATAAGTAGTATTTAACCGTTTACATAAATTGTAGATTACTTAGGCAGAGAAGCAGATCTCTGCCTTATTTTTTTGTACATTTTTTTACCTTTGCCCATCACATCATTTAGAAATCAATGAAAAGCTTCCGATTAATAGTACTTTTTATTCTTGTTGGTTCAATCCCGGGGTTTACACAAAGTCTTTCCCGTGTGACGTCAGGTATTGATCTGGGAGTGGGATATCAAAAAGACGAATGGGTGCCGGCAGCTTTATATCACCAGGAACTAAGTCTGGCCAATTTTAAATGGTTCAGAGTAGGCTGGGGTGTCAGGACATGGGGATATTACGCCGGCAGAACCAATTTGACTCCAAAAGACAATGCATTATCACGTGATACGCTGGAATTTGGCCGGCTAACTGCCAACGGAGCGAGCTTTGTACTGGGTGCAAATGTTAAGTTATGGCGGTTTGACATTGGTGCAAATACAGATATTTTCGGAATAGCAATCGGGCTGAGGAGAAAGGGATTATATACAAAACCTGGTTTTTCAGAAGGAGAGGGCGCGAAATATTACAATGCCTATGTGAGAAGCAATCCGGCCACACTCAACTTCCTGCCGCTCGCGCTGGACAAGCAGAATGGTCAGTCGGAAATATTTTTACGCTACTGGATCACCGACCGTTTCGGCGTGAAGCTCGGTTACACCGTCGGACGCATTACCTACGCAACCGAAGCCAAGCTGGACAACGGACAGAAACGTTTCAGTAAAACCTACGGCGTTCCCTATTTTGCGTTGTCATTTCCATTGTATAATTAATCAACGCACGCATTCGTCACCCTATGAGCGAAAGGCTTACAGATTCTCATAAATACAAGCTTTGGAAAGGCAAGCTCGAAACGAACGGTCTTGACATTCACCGCGTAGACGAGCTATACAGCCGCAGAAACGGCAAAGGAGAAGTTCTGTTCTCATTGCTCTACACCGACGCAACAACGCCCGAAGGCAATAAAATTCCACCGATATGCTTCCTGAAAGGCGAAGTGGTTAGCGTCCTGATTTGTTTTATTGACATTGCAAGCCGGGAAAAATACCTGTTGCTCGTTCAGCAGCGGAGAATTTGCGACGGCTCTATGACATTTGAACATCCGGCCGGAATGCTCGACAGCGAAAGCGATGCGGCGGCTGTTGCAGCAAGGGAAGTTTTCGAGGAAACTGGCATACAGGTTGATAAGGAGCAGCTCGTAAAAGTAAATGACCAACCCTTTTACCCATCCACGGGCACCAGCGACGAGGCAATGTACATGTTCTACTGCGAGCTCGAACTTAGCTCCGAAGCCATCCAGTCTTATCATAATCAGACGCAAGGATTACTTTCGGATCATGAATATATCAACACCCAGGTTGTCCCGTTTGCAGAAGGCCACAAGCTGATAACAAACGTGAATGGCATTTTACTTAATTACCTGTATCTCAAAGGCGTCGGGGATTGGGATCTTTTAATACAGCTTTAAATGGCGATAACGAAGGATTTTTACAAAACATTTCCTTCGTCAATTGGTCATAATTCAAAATAGGGGCTATATTTGCACCCCATTACCGGCCCCAAGCCACCAGAAGCACCCATAGTTCAATGGATAGAATTTCGGTTTCCGGTACCGACGATATGAGTTCGAATCTCGTTGGGTGCACCAGATAGCTTACCAAAAACAATCAAAACCCTGCAAATCAGTGATTTACAGGGTTTATTGTTTTTTCGAAAGATGTCAAAATATGCAATTTTTAACAAACCTTTGGTGAGCAAATCGAGGCTTGAGTATTATATAAAAAAGTGCTCACCAAACTGCTTGTAAGTAACTGCTCTGCGTTAAGAATGAATGGGTTGCCCGCGACCCGTTTTTTGCTTTTAGTATGGCAAAACTTGAAGTGGATCGGCGACCGCTAGATGACACTGAACTTGCAGCACTTGCGAAAAAGAAGTCTACGAATGAACATCTGCGGAAAGTTCGGGACATTTTCATTTTTTGCTGTTACACCGGGCTGTCTTAAGTAGACGTTCAGAAATTGAAAAGGTCGGAAGTTATTGATGGATGTCAGATATGTAAACCATTGTAATAATTGGCAATATGTCTGACGATAAAACTCGGCAAAAGCGCAGCTAAATAAGTGGCCCTATTTCCAGATATTTAATTAAAGCCGCCAAAGCTTCCGGCATAGTGGCGGATTTTTCCATTGGTTAGATACCAATAATCTAGGCCGCCAGCCTGCGGCGCTTATTCCTTTTCCTTTTGGCAGTTGAGGGCCACTGTTAAAGATGCTTTCTCTTTGGTATAGCCATACCAGATTCTGCGCATAAGAAGAATATGGTTGTATATTAAATTTTCACTCTAATACGCAGTTTCCCCGACGTGGAATGATGTGTCGGATGCAGAAGCACGCAAAAAGCTACGGATTGGATGAAAATGACTTTTCCCGAAATTCATGCAGATCGGCAGAAATCCTATTTAATCCTACAAAGCAGCTAGGTGAAATGGACACTTGTTCGCGTTACTTTTATTGAATTTAGCGAAGAACGAAGCGCGATGAAGGTGAGCCTGGAAGATTGTCTCGGAAGCAAAATCAGTGCTGCGGATATTGCCGGCTTTATGTTCGTGCAATTGACTGACGACACCTATATCCGAAAAGCGCCATTTATTGCCGGGATATAGAAATTAGACTTGCCGGGTTTTCAAAACCTGGCAAGTCTAATTTCTATTATAACAGCCTATCCCCAATAATTTCGGCCGGGTGCATGGCTTTTTCTACCGTGCCGTCGTTTTTTGGAATCGAATAAATACTTCTACTAAGTCTCGCAGACTTTATTTTGATCCCTTATGGAAGGTTAGCTCTTCCCGCATTCTATATCAATCCTGGTTTGCCATTAGTTGCGTTAGAAATTCCTTCGTAATTGTCTTACGGCATTCCCCAAAGCCGGGATTTGATACTGAGCGTAGCTTAGTAAGCCGGGTAGCAAAAAAATATACGTTTCCCTTTGATTCTAAGTAACCAACCCACCAGCCAATATCCTTTTCTCCGACCCTTGTCCATCCTGTTTTGGATCTTAAAGTATGGCTGTCCGTATGCTCTGTAACCATCACTTTCTTTAAGATAGCGATGTTCTGTTCCGAAAAGGGAGTCTTATTCTCATATACATCGATCAAAAACTCAATCTGATTACGAGGAGATATAGCGAATTTTCCAAAATTCCAGAAATCGTCTCCTTGTTCTGAAAGGTCTCCGTTTCCATATTTTGACTTCCGCAAAAACGCTTTGTATTTTTCCCGTCCGACCTGTTTAGCGAGCTCAATAAAGGCCCACCCGGCTGATAATTCAAATGCTTCCTTTACAGAGATGTCTCGGTAAATATCCGGACGATAGCCATACAGTGTGGTATCTGTTGTCCCAGGCCACTTGATGATGTCGTTTTCATTTTCGATTACACCTGTTTCAAGGGCAATCAGTAGATTAATTACTTTAAAGGTAGAAGCTGGCTGGCTACCTTCACGGGAATCAAATTCGTCGGTGGTAGTCCATTTACGGTTGTTATAATCGTAAATGGTCGTGCTCCCTTTCACATTACATGACTGAAAAGGAGTTTCTTGATTTTGTGCAGTGACATCTAATGCAAGGATGCAACTTAAAAGAAGCAATAGAATTTTCATGGCTTATAGCTAATTAAATTAATGGCTGGTTTGATCTTACCTATTCTGAATTATTTTCCCGTCAGAAAGAATTTTTCCAGCCGCTCATTAAAATCTCCCCCTTTGATTCGAGTTAAAATATCTGCAAAAATATTGCGATTTATGTGAAACATTTCCTCTGTAATTGATATAAAGTCGCAATTTTGTTTCATACGAGCCTTCATTTCGACCACTATTATTAGACTATGTCTTTGGATCACTTTGATATTGAAATTTTAGCGATTCTTCAGGAAGGGAATCTTACTCGCCAGCGGACCATAGGAGAGCAAGTCAACCTTTCAGCGGCGGCAGTTAATCGTCGGATCAAGCGAATGGAGGCTGATGGTGTTATTCGGCAATGTTCGCAGTTTGTTTCATGACTCTCTGGCGATCTGATCGAATTGACCTCATTGCTTTCAGTATGGGAGGTCTAATATCACGATACTATCTTCAACGCCTGGGCGGGTTGGCTAAAACGGACCGGTTTATCACAATTGCAACGCCACATCATGGTACGCTTGCTGCCTATTTTCTTCCTTTTCCGGGTATAAAGCAGATGCGGCCCAACAGTCTCTTCCTTATCGACCTCAATGGTAACCTCGAGCAAATGCAGGAATTAGTCTTTGTCTCATATTATAGCCTTTGATCCTTAAAACATTTTACATACAAACTATGAATTAATATATTCATAATACATACATTTACACAATTAATATTTGCAATCCAAAAACTGACCTGATGAAAGGCACAAATCTGGGAGAATTTGAAGAATTGGTGTTGCTGACAATTGCTGCATTAGTGCAAGATGCCTACAGTGTTGCCATTTGTGATGAACTGGAAAAGCATACCGGCAGGGTTTCAAAACTTGGTGTGGTGCATGCGGTACTAAACCGGTTGGAAGAAAAAGGCCTTGTTAAAAGCCGGCTGGGAGAGGCCACCAGCGCGAGAGGCGGTAAACGCAAACGGTATTATGAAGTGACACAAGCTGGCAAGATCGGATTGATGCGGTCCAAAGAAGTACGTGATGGTTTATGGAGAATTATTCCAGGATTTAACATCGAGCCTGCCTGATGAAAACAACTTCAAATAAAACAAGTAACGAAAAAGCACAGCCACCGCGTTGGGCTGAGAACTTTCTAGCCTGGTATTGCCGTCCCAGGATACTGGAAGATCTTCAGGGGGATTTGAATGAATACTTTGACAGAAACTTGCAATCGAAGGGTGTTAGATATGCACGCCTGATCTATATACTTGATGTCCTTAAATTTTTCAGATTCTATACGGTAAAAAAACCTGATTTTCTCAACCTTTTTATACACTACATCATGATTGGCAGCTATCTCAAAACTTCCCGGCGCAGTCTGGTGCGTAACAAACTGTTTTCTTTTATCAATATTATCGGACTGGCAATCAGCATGTCTGTGGGCCTTCTGGTTATTGCGTTTTTAACAGACCTGCTTTCTTACGATAATTTTCATGTAAAAAAAGACCGTATTTACCGGGTGGTCACTAAAAATGAAGTGGATGAACAGCCAGCTATGAATTTTGCCTCCATGTCATTGAAAGCCGGCAAAAAAATCAAGGAGTCTTTTACAGGATTTGAGGACATTACGCTGCTGCGACCGGGATTTTCCACCGACGCAAAGGTCAATAAAACAACGGTTTTGCCTTTTTCTGCCTGGTGGGCGGATGATTCTTTTTTCAAGGTTTTTACTTTTCCGATGCTGGAAGGTGATCCTTTAACCGCATTGCAGGAGCCTTATTCCCTGGTATTGACTGAAAAAACGGCCAAAAAACTATTTGGAGAATCAGGTGCACTGGGCAAATCCGTACAGTTTGATACACTGAATTATACCGTGACGGGAATTATCAAGGATATTCCAAATCTTTCACACCTGCGGTTTGAAGCGTTGGTTTCATTTTCCAGTGTTGAGAATGCAGAATGGTTGGTGAAAGGCGAAAAAGAAAGTTGGGACCACATTTATTCCAATTATGCTTATTTCACTCTACCTAAAAACGGGAATACTAACAGTTTGCAAAGAAATCTGGACCAGCTGTCTGCAAGTGAAAATAAAGGATTAAAAAACAGGAAGATCAGCCTATCAGTTCAGCCGCTTTCAACAATAACGCTTGGTAGGCATTATTCCAATGAGATCGGTCACAGTTTTCCGGTGGCAGTTGCGTGGATTTTGGTAGGACTTGCTTTTGTTGTAATTCTTTCGGCATGTTTTAATTATACCAATCTTTCTATCGCACGTTCGCTAAGGCGCTCTAAGGAAGTGGGAGTCCGCAAAATTGTAGGGGCGCTCAGAAGTCATGTTCTGGGCCAGTTTGTGACAGAATCTGTCCTTATTGCACTTCTGGCACTGATATTTTCCTTTCTGCTGTTTTTGGTGCTTAGGGAACAATTTATGTTACTGGATCAATTCCCTGAAAACCTGGTAGCGCTTGAACTTTCTCCCAGGATCGTTTTTTATTTTATCATTTTGGCCGTTGTGGTAGGCATTTCTGCTGGTTTTTTGCCTGCAATATTCTTTTCCCGCATGAAGGCAATACAGGTTCTAAAAGATGCTTCCGGGCTCAAAGTTTTTCGCCAGGTCAATTTGCGAAAAGTTTTGATATTAGTCCAGTATACCTTTTCGCTGATGTTTATTACGGCCACTATGATTGGGTATCATCAATACAAAGGGTTTCTAGCTTTTGATCTGGGTTTTAATACTGAAAATATTCTGAACATTAGAATGCAGGGTAACAAAAGCGAACTATTGAAAAAAGAACTGGCAGAAATCCCGGAAGTTGGAATGATAGCCAGATCGAACATGATTACCAGCCTAGGTAGTTTATACGGTACATCAATGAAGTATAAAGATCCCAGGGATTCGGCTACGCTGTACCAAAATTTTGTCGATGCTGGTCACCTGCCCCTGCACGGACATAGGTTCCTGGCTGGGGGAAATTTTACTACAAAGCCGTTAAAAGGAAATGAAACGCAGATCATTGTGAATCAACAGGTATTGAAACGTTTTAATATTGCAAACCGAAACCCGCAAAAAGCATTAGGAGAAGTGTTGCAAATGGATGGTAAAAAATTAGCCATTGTAGGCGTACTGAAGGACTTTCATTATGGAACTGTTGAAAAAGAAATTGAACCGACTGCTTTCCGTTACTACGATGAAGAGTCTACCGGGGGCTACCTGAATGTTGCCGTTAAGTCTGCGGATTGGAGTGAAACCCGTGCCCGTATTGAACAGGCCTGGCGGAAAATTGATAAGGTTCATCCGTTGGATGCTAAATTTTATAATGAACAAATTGAACTCGCTTATAGCCAGTTTCTAATGATGGTCAAAATTATTGGGTTCATTACCTTTCTGGCCATTTGCATTGCTTCCATGGGTCTATTCGGCATGGTAGTGTTTACAACTGAAACCCGGCTTAAGGAAATAAGTATCCGAAAAGTGCTTGGAGCCAGTGAAGGCGGACTGGTCTTTTTATTGAGCAAAGGATTTTTATTTCTGCTCGTAATTGCCACGCTGCTTGCAGTTCCTGCAACCTATTTATTCTTTGATAAAATAGTGCTGACAAATTTTGCGTACCATGCTCCGATCAACCTAAATATAATGCTGGCAGGGATTTCGGTGGTCATGTTCATCGCTTTTGTCATGATTGGAAGCCAGACATTGCTCGCTGCCAGGAGTAATCCAGCGAAGGTGTTGAAGAGTGATTAGATTAAACGGTAAGACCGCTCAGTAATAATGCTTCATTCTCTGGGTTGAATTGATCAAGCTTGGTTTTACCACGGCGCGTTGGTCGGCAAAGCCAAATCGAGACGCTGGTATTTTATCCCTTTTTTATCAAGAATATGTAACCGCTTGTGTCTGTCTAAAATTCGGTGGTAAAAATGAACTGTTAGGCAAATTTTACTTTCCATATTTTTCGAAACGTATATCTCCATTTGGTAAGCTTTCAGTGGCAATCCAGGCAAGCTTGGTATAGAAGCCTTCTGCACGACTATTCCTAGCCGTTTCAAGCCATATTTTCGTATAATGATATATTGTACTTCCGTTTAAAACGTCTCCCCTAATCCATTCCAAATACCCGGTGTCGCAAGTTCAACTAAATGTTTATTGGTATCGTAGAAATACAGACTATATCCCTGATTGAAGGAAATTTCACTTTCTATATCGATGTTGCGGCTAGTCAGACGTTCTTTCCAGTAACCAATCGAGCCACTATCAATTGAAAATGCTATGTGAACCGGCCCCTTTCCATCGTGTGCTGGTATAAAGCCCCCTGTCGGGAGCTGAACCTCTTTGAGAGAGCCTTCCTCTTGAAACAGTAGTAACACTTGTTTCCCTGCAACACTTAATGCCACTAACCGTTCTGAGCTAATTAAAACTTCAAATCCAAACAAATCCTTGTAGAATTCGCTGGCACTTTCCAGATCCGGGAAGTATAGTGCCGATTCTAATATTCCATTAATATTTCCTTCCATTTGTTGTCAATTAATTGTCAATGCCCCCCTTTTTTTAACAGCCTTTTGGTCCTTTCACCGTGTAGATCCGGATTCCTTTCTGCATGGCGATGGAAATGATCTCCATTACTTCAAGCATGGATCTTCCAAGTCGGGAAAACTCACTAAGTAAAATGACATCTCCTTTTTTGAGTTCGTCCAAGATCGGGCCAATTTTGCGGTTACGCCAGGAAACTTTTCCGTAAATCTTTTCTTGGACAAACTCGACTTTTCCTAAATTTTCCTCATTAGCCAGGTGAAGTATATCAGCTTTGTTCTTTTCCAGGTCTTGGTCTATGGTGGAGACACGTAAATAGGCGATATTCCGGGGCATTTTTGATCGATTAGACGAAAACCCAAATAAGGTAATTATTTTATAATAATAACAGTGTGATATTAAAGTCTTTTTGCTAAATATTCTTACTGTTTATATGAACGTTTATTTTATAATAATTTACACTTAGTCTCACCAAGGAAGCTTGCTGTCATAGCAAAATTGAGCGGTGGATCGGTTTGTTTTTACAGAGCGCTGCGAGAAAGTTTTTTGACCGAACGATTGGCTATGAACGTGAGCAATCTGAAACGTTTCAATACTGGAAGGTAATGCTCAACGGGACTGCTATGCAGCGGGCCGATATAATTGTGGGCCAGCGAAGCTACGAGGTTAAGCAAGCCAAGCCGTAGAGCCAGGTTGTCTAACAGAACAAACGAGAAAAGCAAGAGCTGGCGAAGCAGCCGGAAATCAAACCCCGACAGGAACAGCAGAAAAAGTATGGTTTTGGCTTTGGTACGTAAAATTTGATTTTCGAACGAAAGTGTGAAAATCAGTAAGATATCCAAAACAATAATACTAGATCGATGAAAATCAAATGTTTATTCTTTATTCCTCTTATCCTGTTTATGTCTTATTTTTATAGTTGCTATGGGCAAAGTCAAAAAGATTCTCTCGAACAAAGCCAAAAAGATTCCCTTGAACAAAAAATGTTTCAAGATGTTCAAAGATCGTACTTAGAAGCTAACATTCCAGATGAAGTTCAATTTGATAGTTTATTAAAGCGAGACCTTGAAAAATACTTTTCTACAAAATCTAAGCAAGTAGTGGTAAAGTGGGAGCTTTTAGGGGAAGGGCCAACCCAAAGCGGTGTTGCATATCCCAAATATTATTTATGGACAAAAATCTATAAGGACGGTAAATTGCTGAAAGAGGGCGCTGTTCGTGTTGCTGCAATTGAGAAGACAAAATTTGATATAACAGATTTTGTAAGCATTAAAGAAATCAACAATCATCAGCAGGATATCTATACTATTTTTCCTGGGGCTGTTTGTAAAAAGATTAATCTGTTACTCCAGAATAGGTAGCATTTTCATTTTCGAGCGATATATTCAAAAATTCAACCTGTCTACACTTAGTTGCTGAGCAACTATTTCTTCGCTTAGAGTAATGTGCTTGAAGTAGATCAATTTTCCGTAAGTTGGTGGTAGTTTATTTTCTTGAAAATGAAGCGTCTTGCATATTCTCTGATCATTGTTGGAGCACTTTTTACAGCCTCAATACTTAGCCGAAGCAATACGGTCTATGTGAGATTGCCTCAGAGCGACAGCGGTGGTGTAATTGCGATTCAGAAATTGAGTGGGCTTGTACATGAGAATTTTCTTAATCGTGAGTATTATGAGGTTGAAACCATCTCGGACTTTGGTCCCTGTTTTTTTGTGAATTACAATAAAAAATATCAAACGTTGCTGATAAGTAGGACTGGGGTTAAATTAAAAGATTGAACGAAAAGTACCCGCGGGTTCGGTCCAGCTCTTTTTCTGGTGAGACGTGTGCTACGTGTAAATCTCAGCGCCATCTTTGAAAATGTATCAAGATTCTACAATTAAAGTGCTGTAGATAGGCCTACAAGACATTTTGCCAAAACTTAATTTTTATAAAATGTGCCATTCAAGCTTCATAATAAGGGTGACGGTACTTGATGTACGATCTTTTAATCCAACCCAAGAGAAGGATCTGGCGCAGCAACCTGAAATCAAGCTACACCACGAACAGCACAAAAAGAGAAGTTTTGGATTTGGAATGTAGGCAGTACAGGGTGTCATAAACATTACTCAATGATCGATACATTAATCTGTGTGCTGCTTTTCTAAATTAAATTCGTGGGATTTTCTAGTAATATTAATTAGGCTCTGTCACTTTGTATGCTGTCAAGTTTAGGTCGTAATACTCATGGCCAACAAAAGTTGTAGGCATCTTTTCTGGCTGTTCAAAATATTGTCCACTAAATGTCACTTTCAAATTATTCAACTTTAACTCCTCTGGTAAATTGCAAACAGATCCGAAAATGACTGTATCAATGTGACCAGCGGGTACCACTTTAATAAAGTATTTGTCCAATGTCTTACGATATTCAATTACCCCATTTTCACTCGTTACTTCTCGGCGTACTTCATTATTCAGATTGCACGGTATTTCATTCTTAATTAGGTCCTGACCCGAAACAGATTGCTCATTACAACTAGTTAAACTCATTCCAATAATGCATATTAAGATTCCTAGTGTTTTCATGGGTTTGATTGTTTGAGTTTTTATAAAATAGTTGACTAACTTGAAATAAGGCCTTTAACTATATGGTTACAAATAGGCGACAATGTGCAAATATTTCATAGAAAACTATTATTTGAATATATTGATAATGACACCTTCAAACAGCGAAGCGTTGTAAGCAAAAAGAGCATAACCAGCCGTTGTTAGAAAATGCAATCCATTACTTCACCCTTTTGTTCTCAAAACCATGACAAAACCTAGAACTGGCTCTTTGAGTCTTTATAACCCATTTTATGTTAAACAACAAAACATAGAACAAGAGGGTCAGAGGCGTTTTAGGAAAGTTCTTGGGATAGTGCAAGGACAACAATAGTTGCGGTCATCAATAAGAATTTTAACTATATCAAATCATAAAAATAATTTATATAGTATAATTATATTTATGGTGACTTAGCATACACCCATGAAAAAAGCTGTTATACTTTTCTTGTTTCTCCTTATACAAACCTGCGCAATCGGTCAGGATTCGAATATGTTTCTTCGACGCAATTCTTTACAGCTTGAACTTAGCGGTGGGGATGCCTCTTTTATCCCTATTTCGATTAACTATGAACGGCTTATTCTCATGTCTAGCAAGATAGCATGGAACAGTAAGGTCGGTGGGATATACAAACCTTGGGGAAATAGCCCGCAAAAGGCCGCCACCTTTGAGCTTGGGATGGTAAGCTTAAGTAGCAAACACCATTGGGAACTTGGCATTTTCACAATGTTTCAGGACAAGAAAAGTTACATGAATGATGATCGCATAATTGGAACCAAATCTCCGCCATGGTATTTGGCCGCCAGGGGTGGCTACCGATATCAACGCCCGGATGGCAAGTGGCTTTTCAGGATAGGAATTTTATTGCCTTTCCTAAGAAAAGCAGGCGATGATACAGGCAAAGAATATAGAGTCCAGTTTAAATACCAAAATATTCTCGTTCCATGGCCTGCAATTTCATTCGGACGTGCATTTTAACAGGGTTGTTGGCATTCGCTTTACTTAATTCCTATGGGCAAAACTTGGTGCCCAATCCAGGGTTTGAAAAATTTCGCCAAAAGCCCTGTGGCATTATAGGGACCGACGATCCGATTGGGCTTCAAGACTTCTTATTCGACTGGCGCACACCTACATCAGGGAGTAGTGATCTTTGGTACGCTGATACAACGAGGGAGTGTTATGCCAATAGTTTTATTGGTGTATACCCTGTCCCACGTACAGGCAAGTTTTGCATTGGGCTTTACACTTCTCTTGCAACTAGTGAGAATTATAAAGACCTGTCTCAGGTCGAAGAGTACAGAGAGTATGCACAAACACGCCTTGCTAAACCTCTAAAAAAAGGAAAATTATACTATGCCGAGTATTACGTATTTAGAATTTTTAGTAGCTCTATTGCCACTAATAACTTTGGAGCTGTTTTTAGCAATAGTGCAATTGGATCTATCATACCCAAAAAATACCCGGCTCTTAATTATAATCCACAGATTAAATCCAGTGAGGTTGTCACTGATACAGCAAGATGGACAAAGATTTCCGGATGTTTCATAGCAGAAGATAATTATGAATATCTGACAATTGGTAATTTTTCCAATGATGCGGCAACCAGTCTGGTGCCGATGTATTATAAAGGGCTACCTCCTTATTATCTGATAGACGATGTTCTTGTAGAAGAAGTAGATATAGGATTTGTACCCGAACCAGAATTTTTAGGCAAGGACATAGCACTATGTCAGGGAGAATCCCATTCATTTGATATGGCCAGCTTAAAGCCGTACTCATTTTTATGGCAGGATGGAAGCACTAATAGTACATATATTGCAAACCAGTCTGGTAATTACTGGCTTGAACTAACCTACAAAGAGTGTGCATTTAGAGATACAGCTGCTATCAATGTACAAATGCCCGTACAGCTCGGCCCAGACATTAAAGCATGTGCATCTACCAGTATTACACTATTACCCACCGGAGCAAAAGACATCCGATGGCAAGATGGTTATGAGAAACAAGATCGTATTGTCAACCAATCAGGAGAATACATAGCCGTTTCACCATCTCTTCAGTGCCCATCCTCTGATACTATCCGGGTTGAATTTTTTCCCTGTCCCGGCCTGGTGCCGAATGTCTTCACTCCAAATGGAGATAATAAAAATGATTATTTCGTCATTGATAATGTGACAATAACGCCATGGATTTTCGAAGTCTATAACAGGTGGGGAAAAAGAGTTTACCATCATCCTAGCTATGACAACTCTTGGAATGGAGGGAAATTAGCAAGTGGACAATACTACTATCGCCTATCGAGTGATCATTTAAACCAAAGCATTAAGGGATGGGTCAACCTTCTTAGATAACTGATTACGTATTTGATGTCGTATATATCATCGGATATTTAGACACATACTCACATATATCAAAGACTGACTGATACCTGAAAATTACATTTATATATCAAGATTAAATTGCATACTACGGTTACATGTTAGATTGTAAATATCATCTCATCAAGACAGAAGGCTATGAACAAACATGTGTTTAAACCAACAATGGTCGTTATTTTACTTGCTTTTTTAGTATCCTGCGAATTCGATTACCATGAGGTTATGTCGAGTCGGACAAGGCAAAGTACCTATATCGCACAGAAAACTATCGATGTAAAAACCAACCTCGAAATGCAGGTGTCATCTCAGATACAACAGTTGTTGGTATTTGATTTAGATACCATGAAGATTATAAGAAATGATACTATCGTTGAAAAACTGATAAGTTACGATTCAAAAGAGTGGCTTGGAAATAGAAAAAACGGTAAAATAATATTTGAAGGATTGACAAAAGATGGTCGGAAATCCTTTTTATTAGAAATTGTCAATCCAAAGGATAATAAAGGCAACTTAATCTTAGGTTCAATTATGCAGGGGGGATATAATGAGATGAACGACACTTTAAAAACTGTTTATGTAGAGCAGTAAGTTTTTGATTTACTCCGGCTCTAAGAAGCCTGCAATGTGAGAAATAGATTAAAGTGTAATGGCCAAAAGCGGACCCTACAAACACCATAACGAGTCAATGAAGATAAATCTTTGATTCATTTAGATTTGCATGGCCGAGCCGGTAGTAAACCCGGGTCCGGGGATCTTTTCCCATTTGTCATTTTATCAGCGTACGCAAAAACGGGTGATTTTTCGTATACTTCGACCCTCGGACCTCTCCTGAATATTGGTACCTAAATGAGGGCAATTTAATTCTAAAATTTTAGTGCAAAAGAGTCTTGAATTTTGCATCGGATATCTGATTCCACGCCCATCAGGTATGTATTAAAACGAACAAATTTTTACACAATCCAAAATCAACCAAACCTGTATCAAATCATTATTTATATTGTCATGTAATTAATCTAAGTGTACGAAACTTGATTCTATCAAGTTTCGTACACAATTAAGGCGAGGTGTCCCTACCTTGCTCACCGTTATAATGAGCGTATCCAACTGTACGCTTCCCTAAAAACAGAGTGGTGATGAATTAGACAAATTTTCTAATTTTAATCTGCTATGAAACGGAACACATTCACAGAAACTCAGATCGTCAAAATCCTAAAAGAATTGGATTCTGGCAA